>DASSTE010000067.1:0-50722 GCA_035708085.1 Gammaproteobacteria bacterium
TATTACGTCGTTGCCCCGGCGGAATGTTCGTCCAACCTGTCGCGTTTCGACGGCGTGCGCTTCGGCTATCGTTGCGACAATCCGAAGGACCTCACCGATCTCTACACCCGCTCGCGCGGCGAGGGCTTCGGCGCAGAGGTCAAGCGACGCATCATGACCGGCGCTTACGTACTGTCGGCCGGCTACTACGACGCTTATTACTTGAAAGCACAGCAAACACGCCAGTTGATCGCCGCCGATTTCAAGCGAGCATTCGAAAAGGTCGACGTACTGATCGGGCCGACCACGCCCACACCGGCCTTCGGCATCGGCGAGAAAACCGACGATCCGATCACGATGTACCTGAACGACATCTACACGATCGGCGCGAATCTGGCTGGCTTGCCGGCGCTGTCCGCGCCCATGGGCTTCGTCAACGGGCTGCCGGTGGGGCTGCACATCATCGGCAATTATTTCGATGAGGCCGGGATTCTGGCCGCCGCGCATCAGTACCAGCTACAGACGGATTGGCATACGCAAACCCCGAAGGGGTTTGCGTGAAGTAGCTAGTGCTAAGTCGCCAGGACTGAGTGAAGAAGCAAGAGAAAGGGTTCTTGTCCTTACTTGGTCCTGGCGACTCAGTCCTAGCGACTTAAATTTAAAGAGCATCAGCAGATATGGAATGGGAAACGGTAATAGGGCTTGAGATCCACACTCAGCTCGCCACGCGCAGCAAGATCTTCTCGAGCGCGCCCACCGAGTATGGCGCGCCGCCGAACACGCAGGCGAACCTGGTCGATCTTGGCTACCCCGGCGTGCTGCCGGTGTTGAACCGCGAAGCGGTGCGAATGGCGGTCAAGTTCGGTCTGGCGATCGGTGCGAAGATTACCAGGCGCTCGATTTTCGCGCGCAAGAATTATTTCTATCCCGACCTGCCGAAGGGCTATCAGATCAGCCAGTACGAGTTGCCGGTCGTTGCCGGTGGCCAGCTCACGATCGAACTCGACGACGGCGCCGTCAAGACGATCAACCTGACGCGCGCGCATCTCGAAGAGGATGCCGGCAAGTCGCTACATGACGCGTTTGCCGACAAAACCGGCATCGATTTGAACCGAGCCGGCACGCCGCTGCTGGAAATCGTCTCCGAGCCGGAAATGCGCTCGGCGAAAGAAGCCGTCGCGTACATGAAGAAGCTACACAGCCTGGTGCGCTATCTCGAGATTTCCGACGGCAACATGCAGGAAGGCTCGTTTCGCTGCGACGCGAATGTGTCGGTGCGGCCGAAGGGCGAGGAGAAGTTCGGTACGCGCACCGAGCTCAAGAACCTGAATTCGTTCCGCTTCGTCGAGCAGGCGATCAATTTTGAAATCGAGCGCCAGATCGAATTGATCGAAGGCGGCGGCACGGTTGTACAGGAGACGCGCCTGTACGACCCGACGAAGCATGAAACGCGCTCGATGCGCGCCAAGGAAGAAGCGAATGACTATCGCTATTTTCCCGATCCGGATCTGCTGCCGCTCGAAATCGAGCAGGCGTTTATCGATGAGGTGCGTGCCGACCTGCCGGAACTGCCGGACGAAAAGAAGGCGCGTTTCATGTCGCAGTACGAGCTGTCGCCGTACGACGCCGGCGTGCTGACCGCGAGCCGCGGTCTGGCCGACTACTACGAAGCCGTGGTCGACGCCCTGGCGGGCGAGCCGAAGCTGGCCGCCAACTGGGTCATGGGCGAGTTGTCGGCCGCGCTCAATCGCGGCGGAATGGACATCGGTGAGAGCCCGATTGCGGCCGACGATCTGGCGCAGTTGCTGACCCGCATCACCGACAACACGATTTCCGGCAAGATTGCGAAAGACGTCTTCGAGGCGATGTGGAACGGCGAGGGCGGCGCGGACGAGATCATCGACGAGCGCGGCATGAAGCAGATCACGGACACCAGCGAGATCGACGGCATTATCGAAGAGGTGATTGCCGCGAACCCGGATCAACTCGCCCAGTACCGCGCCGGCAAGGACAAGCTGTTCGGCTTCTTCGTGGGGCAGGTGATGAAGGCGACGCAGGGCAAGGCGAATCCGCAGCAGGTCAATGAATTGCTGAAGGAAAAGCTGGCTGACGGTTAGCTTTGCGCTGTTGCTCGTCATGGTTGTCGTAGAGTCAGGCTCGAGAAGAGGCAAGAGGGTCGTGTTGAGGCGTGCCGCAGATTTTGCATGCGGTATCGCGCACAATGCTCGCACGTCGCCACTCGCCGCTGAGCCCGGCGTAACGCCAAAACGTACCCGGCCGCGTTTCGCCAAGTCCTGTCAGCAGCTTTAGCGCTTCCACCGCCATCGCCGCCCCGATGACACCAACCACGGGCGCAAACACACCATTACCGGCGCAGTCCTCAAGTCCTTCGTCGGCTTCCGAGTACAGGCAGGCATAACACGGGCTGTACGGGACGCTGGCATTAAAGATGGCAAGTTGGCCGTCGTAGCGGATTGCGGCGCCTGACACCAATGGCGTTTCCGCGGCGACGCAGGCTGCGTTCAGCGCGAAGCGGCTGCCGAAGTTGTCGGTGGCGTCGACCACGAGATTCGTCCGTGCGACTTCAGCCGCGAGCGCGTCATCCTGCAGCCGCTCGGACAGCGGGACCAGTTCAATCGTCGAATTCACGCGGGCGAGCCGGGCGCAAGCGGCTTCGGCCTTGCCTGCACCGACATCGGTTTCCGCGTACAGCGACTGGCGCTGCAGGTTGGTCAGGTCGACGCTGTCAAAATCGTTCAGTACTAGCGCCCCCACGCCCGCCGCAGCCAAATACTGCGCTGCCGGTGAGCCGAGCCCGCCCAAGCCGACGATCAGCACCCGCGCGTTCTTCAGGCGCGCCTGCTGCTCGGCACCGAAGCCGGGGAGGGAGAAATGGCGGGCGTAGCGGAGGGAGTCGGACACTTTGCGCTCGGATGGATACCGGGAGTATTTTAGCAGTCATAACAAGGCGAACCCGAATTCGAAGGAGTGAATCATGGGCCACAACGTCGCGCAAAAGCTGATCGAATCGCACTTGGTCGAGGGCACGATGACGCCCGGCGAGGAGATCGGCATCAAAATCGACCAGACGCTGACGCAGGACGCCACCGGCACGCTGGTGATGCTCGAGTTCGAGGCGATGCAGATTCCGCGGGTCAAGACGGAACTCTCGGCGCAATACGTCGACCACAATCTGCTGCAGACCGACTTCAGGAACGCCGACGATCACCTGTTTCTGCGCAGCGCGTGCAAGAAATTCGGCGTCTGGTACAGCCGCCCCGGCAACGGCGTCAGTCATCCGACCCACCAGCAGCGCTTCGGCAAACCCGGCAAAACGATGGTCGGCTCGGACAGCCACACCCCGGCGGCAGGCGCAATCGGCATGCTGGCGATCGGTGCGGGCGGCCTGGAGGTCGCGATGGCGATGGCGGGCGAACCGTTCTACACCCGGATGCCGAAGGTGATGGGCGTCAAGCTGACCGGCGAACTGCCGGACTGGGTGAGCGCCAAGGACGTGATTCTCGAGATGCTGCGCCGCCACGGCGTCGACGGCGGCGTCGGCAAGATCATCGAATATTACGGCCCCGGCCTGGCGAACCTCACGCCGATGGACCGCCACGTGATCGCCAATATGGGCGCGGAGCTGGGCGCGACCACCACCGTTTTTCCGTCCGACGACAAGGTCCGACAGTTTCTGATGCGCGAGGGCCGCGGCGAAGACTGGGTGGAACTGACCGCCGATGCCGACGCCGGCTACGACGAGCACGACGAAATCGACATGTCGACGCTTGAACCGCTGATTGCCAAGCCGAGCAGTCCCGGCAATGTCGTGCCGGTTTCCGAGGTGGCGGGCGCAGACATTTATCAGAGCTATATCGGTTCCTCGGCGAATCCCGGTTTGCGCGACATTGCGATTGCCGCGCTGATCGCCGACGGCAAGCAGGCACACGACCGCGTGTCGTTCGACATCAACCCGACGTCGCGGCAGATTTTCGAGAACCTGGCGAACCTCGGCTACCTGCAAAAGCTGATCCACGCCGGCGCGCGCATTCACCAGACCGGCTGTAACGGCTGCATCGGCATGGGCCAGGCGCCGGCGAGCGGCCGCATCAGCCTGCGCACCGTGCCGCGCAATTTTCCCGGCCGCTCGGGCACGAAGGAGGACTCGGTTTACCTGTGCAGCCCGGAAACCGCGGTCGCGTCCGCGCTGACCGGCAAAATTACCGACCCGCGCACGCTCGACATGGCGTATCCGCACTTCGAGGAGCCGGAGAAGATCACCATCAACAAGGAGATGCTGGTCGCCCCGGCGGAGAATAGCGCCAGCGTGGCACTCGAAAAGGGACCGAACATCAAGCCGCTGCCGGACTTCGACGCGCTGCCCGACAAGCTTGTCGGGCCCGTGCTGATAAAGGTTGGCGACAACATCTCGACGGACGAGATTATGCCGGCGGGCTCCCGCGTGCTGCCGTTTCGCAGCAATATTCCGGAGATCAGCAAGTTCGTGTTCTGGCAGGTGGACGAGAGCTATCCGGAGCGCGCGCTCCAGCACAAGGATAGCGGTCACTTCATTGTCGGTGGCGCGAATTACGGGCAAGGTTCGAGTCGGGAGCACGCTGCGCTCGCGCCGCGCTATCTCGGCGTCAAAGCGGTGCTGGTGAAAAGCTTCGCGCGCATCCACCTGCAGAACCTGATGAACTTCGGCATCCTGCCGCTGACGTTCCAGGATTCGACCGATTACGATACGATCGATCAGGGCGACGAGCTGGTAATCGAAAACGCGCGCGCCGCGCTCACCGGCGGCGGCACCATCAAGGTCACCAACAAGACCAAAAACAAAACCTACGGGACACAGCAGTCGATGAGCCAGCGGCAGGTCGAGATGGTGCTGAAGGGCAGCCTGTTGACTGTGGTACGGGAGAAGCACGCATGAGTCAGGCAAACGATAACGTGGCGCGCCCGCCCGAGGGGCGAACACCGCCGCCGAAGCCAAAGCGCCCGATTGGCCAACAGATCGAGCGGGTGCTGTGGGCGGTAGCCGTCATCCTGGTGCTGATCTTCGTTGTGCAGAATGTGCCGGCGGTCAGGCTCACCTATCTTGCGTGGACGTTTTCGTTTTCGCTCGGACTGCTCGTGATCATCACGCTGGCGGTCGGGATGCTGCTCGGCTGGGCGTTGACGGCAATGTTGCGGCGGCGGGCGAGAAGGTAACAGGGCCGTTTCCGACCGGAAAGATTTGGTGGCGAAAAGAGCGATTTGCCGTTAAGCTTCCGGCATCCTGAAGGGGGTTCCGTTGCCGTGCATCAGTGGGCTGAATACGCGAAATTCTTCGCCGCGTTGCTGGCGATGACCAACCCGATTGGCGCGGTGCCGATTTTCATCGACCTCACCACCACCGAGACTGTGTCCCAGCGTAACCGCACGGCTTTCCATGCTGCGCTGACAACGGGCATCGTCCTGATCGTCGCGCTGTGGGCGGGCGAGATGATCCTGAACTTCTTCGGCATCAGTATCGCGTCGTTCCGCGTCGCCGGCGGTATCCTGCTGCTGCTGATGGCGCTCGCAATGCTGCAGGCGCGCGTAAGCTCGATCAAGCAGACGCCGGGCGAGCGGCAGCGCGGCGTCGAGCAGGACTCGGTGGCGGTGGTGCCGCTGGGCCTGCCGCTGCTCGCCGGCCCGGGCGCCATCAGCACCGTTATTCTTTACTCGCATCACGGCGCGCCCTGGTGGAATGGCATCGGCCTCGCGGTCGTCATCGTGGTCATCGCGGTGCTGATCTGGCTGTCGTTTCGCGCCGCGCCGCTTCTTACGCGCGCGCTGGGCAAGACCGGTATCAACGTTGTCACGCGAATTATGGGCCTGATCATGGCCGCGATCGGAGTCGAATTTATCGCGACCGGCCTGAAAGCGCTGTTTCCGGTGCTCGGCTAGGGAGACCGATTGTCACTCCGTAACCGGTGCTGACAATCCCGATGCGGATTTGCCGCGCAACATGTCTTCGACACCGCCGGGATCGCATGGCCTGCTGATCAGGAAGCCCTGGCCCTCATCGCAGCCCTGGGCGCGCAGGAATTCGAGCTGCGCGTTCGTTTCGATGCCTTCGGCAACGATGCGCTTGCCGAGCGTCTTCGCCATGCTGATGATCGCGCGCGTGATCGCCATCTGGTGTTCGTCGTTCGGGATGCCGGCGACGAACGTGCGGTCGATCTTCAGGCAGTCCACGGGCAGATCGCGCAGGTACGCCAGCGACGAATAGCCGGTGCCGAAATCGTCGATCGCGATTGTGATGCCCATCGCGTTCAGTTCGCCGATGATGGCGCGATAGGCGGCCGGATCGTCCATCAGCATGCTTTCAGTGATTTCCAGCTCCAGGTGACGCGGCGACAGGCCCGTCATCTCGAGGATGGTCTTGATGCGCTCGACGATATCCGGCTGACGCAGTTGCGACACCGACAGATTGACGGCGATCCGCGGCAGCGGATGCCCTTGTTGTTGCCACTCGACCGCCTGCCGGCAGGCGGCTTTCAGCACCCAACTGCCCAGCGGCCGGATCAGGCCGGTGTCCTCGGCGAGACCGATGAACCGGCCGGGCAGCATCAGGCCGAGCTTGGGATGCTGCCAGCGCAGCAGCGCCTCGACGCCGACGATGTCGCCGGTGTCGAGCCGGATGCTCGGCTGATAGTGCAGGATAAATTCCTTGCGCTCGGCGGCCTGGCGCAGGTTGTTGGCGATGCGCAGCCGATCATGGACCTTGCGGTTGATGCGCGCGTCGTAGAAGCGGTAGGTGTTGCGGCCGAGGCGCTTGGCCTGGTACATCGCCGCGTCGGCGTTCTGCGTCAGCGTCGCCGCATCGCCGCCGTCCTTCGGATAGCAACTGATGCCGGCACTTGCCGATACGAACAGCGGATCGCCATGCACGACGAATGGCTCGGCGAGCTGCTTGAAGAGCTTGTTGACGACCAGGCCGATGTTATCCGCGTCGGCGGCATTCGGCAGCATCACCGCGAACTGGTCGCCCGACAGGCGCGCGACCGTGTCGATTTCGCGCAGATTGTCGGTCAGTCGCTTGGCCACCTCGCGCAGCACCGCGTCGCCGGCTTCGTGGCCGAGCGAATCGTTGATCATGCGAAAGCCGTCGAGACCGATCACCGCAATGCCGAGCGTTTCGTGATCCGCGCGCGCCTGCTCGATCGCCATCACCAGGTCGTGCTCGAACAGGCTGCGCCCCGGCAGCCGCGTCAGCGGATCGTGGCTGACCAGGAAATCGACGCGGCTCTGGTAATTCTTGAGTGCCGATACGTCGGTCAGCACATCGACGTAATTCATGATTTCGCCGCGCTCGTCACGCACGGCATTAATGCTGACCAGGCTGGTGAAGCGTTCGCCGTTCTCGCGCACGCAGGTGATCTCGTCCTGCCAATGGCCGCTGCCGCGGACCGCTTCGACCGCGCGCTCGTAGTCTTCCCGGTCGCGGACGCTGCCGCAGAGCACTTTCGGCGTCCTGCCGACGACGGCGCGTATGGGGTAGCCGGTAATGGCGGTGAAGGCCGGATTCGCCCAGACGATTTTGCGTTCCGGATCGGTGATGATCACCGCCTCGATCATATTGGCAAGGGCGCTCGCCGCGACGCGAATGTGATTTTCGCGGCGTTTGCGTGCGCTGATTTCGCGCGCGATGCCGTAAATGCTGCTGACGCTGCCGCCGCCGTTCAGCGGCGCGAGGGTCATCTCGATCTCGAAGCTGCTGCCGTCGCGATGCTGGCAGCGGACTTCGCAGCGCGTGGCGCTCCCGGCCGCCGCGTCGGCAAAATGCTGGCGGGCGACGCCGATGCACTCGGCGCCGATAATCGTTTCCAGCGGCAGACCGCGCAGCTCGTCGGCGGTGTAACCGGAAATGCGGCGCCAGGCGGGATTGATGTCGATGAAGCGACCGGCGATGTCGAATTCGGCGACCGGATCGGGGTTCATCTCGAACAGCAACTGCTGCCGGTCGGCCGGCAGGGACGCGCTGTGTTGCACGGGGCGGACCTCCATCACTCGGCCGGGGTCGCTGCGGTAACGCGATCCTGGCCGGCAAGATCACGGTAACAGCATATTCCCTTATACCCTCGTTTGGCGAGTGCGGCGGCGACCGACTCGCGTTGGTCGAAGCCATGTTCAAGCAGCAGCCCGCCGCCGGCTTTGAGATGCGCCGGCGCATCGGCGATGATCGTCTCGAGCGCTTCCAGCCCGGTCGGACCGGAGACCAGCGCCGCGCGCGGTTCGAATTGCATATCCGGCGCTTCGAGGTGCGCATCGCCGGCGGCGATATACGGCGGATTGCTGACGATTATCTCGCAGGCAATGCCGTTGAGCGGCTCGCACCACGCGCCGCGCCTGAACTCGACGTTGCCGATGCCGAGATTAGCGGCATTGGCGCACGCCGCCGCGAGTGCCTGTTCATTGATGTCAGTCGCGATCACGCGGCAGTGCGGCCGCTCGCGGCCGAGGGCCAGCGCGATCGCGCCGCTGCCGGTGCCCAGATCCGCGATCGTCCAGCCTGCGTCGGCGGGGATCCGCGCCAGTGCCTGCTCGACCAGTGACTCGGTTTCAGGACGCGGGATCAGCGTGTGGCGGTTGAGCCTGAGCGGCAGTGACCAGAATTCGCGCTCGCCGACAATGTAGGCCAACGGCTCGCCGCTGCGGCGCCGGGTGAGCAGTGACGTAAATCGCTCGACAACCTGTTTTTCAGGGCAGTATTCAGGCTGTGCGCGCAGGAACGTCCGCGGCCGCCCGAGTGCGTGGCCCAGCAGGACTTCGGCGTCCAGCCGCGCGACGGGATCCGCGCCCCCCGGCAGTAGTCGAGCCTCCTGCAACAGGCTGTCGATTGTTACGCTCATGTATTGGGAATATTTTATCGTATTGTCCGCCAGCCTTGTCGGCTCCTAAAGCCCCGGCCGACGGCATGGTACAATAACGGCCTGTTTTGCCGAAAAATGTGTCCGGCTTCACGCTATGAAGTTGGTGCTGCGTATTTTGCCGAGGGTCGAAGGAGTTTGGCCGCCGGTGTCTTTCTTTTTTCAGACGAGATTACTGTTATGAAGCTCATCGATCGCTTGAATGAAATCCGTTCCTTCGGTGGCGAGGCCAGGACCAAAGGCTTGCCGGATGACGTCATCGCCCGGTTTGCGGAGACCGACCCGAAGCTCGTACAGGCCGTGGACGACGCGGTGGCGGCGCACGCACAGTGGCGCGAGACTTTCCCGGAACTGCTCAGGCTCGATGAAGTGGAGCAGATTCGCGCGATCCAGAGCCGCTTCGTCAATTTCTATCCGGACGAGGCCGTCAACCCGTACGTGTCGCTCGCGGCGCGCGGCCCGTGGCTGATCACCGCCAAGGGCGCGGTGCTACACGATTCCGGCGGCTACGGCATGCTCGGTCACGGCCATGCGCCGGAAACCATCCTCAAGGCGATGAACCAGCCACAGGTGATGGCCAACATCATGACGCCGAACTTCAGTCAGCGCCGCTTCGTCGACGCGCTGGCGCGCGAGATCGGCCATCGCCGCGAGGGCGGCTGCCCGTTCGAGCGCTTCCTGTGCATGAACAGCGGCTCGGAAGCGGTGACCGTCGGCGCGCGCATTTCCGACGTCAACGCCAAGCTGCAGACCGATCCGGGTGCGCAGCATGCCGGCAAGACGATCAACATCCTCGGTCTTGCGGGCGGCTTCCACGGCCGCACCGACCGGCCGGCGCAGTTTTCCGATTCGAGCATGAAGGCCTATCAGCATCATCTCGCGTCGTTCCGCGACCGCCGCAACCTGATGACGGTCGAGCCGAACAACCTCGACCAGTTGCGCAAGGCGTTCGCAACCGCCGAAGCGCGAAATATTTTCATCGAGGCGTTCTTCCTCGAGCCGGTGATGGGCGAGGGCAACCCGGGCCAGGCAATCACGCCGGAGTTCTACGCGCTCGCGCGCTCGCTGACGAGCGCGCACGGGAGCCTCTTGCTGGTCGACTCGATTCAGGCCGGCCTGCGTGCGCAGGGTTGCCTGTCGATCGTCGACTATCCCGGCTTCGAAAACGTCGAGCCGCCGGATATGGAGACATACTCCAAGGCGATCAATGCCGGCCAATATCCGCTGTCGGTGCTGGCGATGAACGCGCGCGCCGCGGGCCTCTATCGCAAGGGCATCTACGGCAACACGATGACGGCGAACCCGCGTGCGATGGACGTCGGTGCGACGGTGCTCGAAGCGGTGACGACAAAGATGCGCGAAAACATCGTCGCGCGCGGCAAGGAATTCGTCGAGAAGCTGCAAAAGCTCGCCGACGAGATGGACGGCGCGATCGTGCGCGTGCAGGGCACCGGCCTGCTGTTCAGTTGCGAGCTGGACCCGCGCTACAAGTGCTTCGGCCGCGACAGCACCGAGGAATACCTGCGCATGCACGGCATCGGCGTGATCCACGGCGGCGCGAACTCGCTGCGCTACACGCCGCACTTCAACATCACGTCGGCGGAAGTCGACCTGATCGTCGAGGCGACGCGCGACGCGCTCCTCAACGGGCCGCAGCAGGCGGCCGCGCCGGCGGCGCGGGCAAGTGCCTGAAAAAGTCGCTAGTAGCTAGTGGCTAGTAGCTAGTAATAAGATTTCGCGCTAGCGACTAGCGACTAGCGACTCCCGTTATCCCGCAAAAAGGGACGACTATGACCGTGTACTCCAACGTCCTGGAGATGATCGGCAACACCCCGCTGATCGAGTTGAAGCACCTCGACACCGGGCCGTGCCGGCTGTTCCTGAAGCTCGAATACCTGAACCCGGGCGGTTCGATCAAGGACCGCATCGGCATGTCGATGATCGAGGAGGCCGAGCGCCGTGGCGACTTGAAGCCCGGTGACACGATCATCGAGGCGACCGCCGGCAACACCGGTTTGGGTCTTGCGCTGGTTGCCGCGCAAAAAGGCTACAAGCTGAAGCTCTTTATCCCAGACAAGATGAGTCAGGAAAAGATCTTCAACGTGCGCGCGATGGGCGCCGAGGTTGTGCTGACACGCTCCGATGTCGGCAAGGGTCACCCGGAGTACTACCAGGACATGGCCGCGCGGGTCGCGAAGGAAACCGGCGCGTACTTCATCAATCAGTTCGCCAATCCGGACAACGTCAAGGCGCACGAGGACCACACCGGCCCCGAGATCTGGGAGCAGATGGAGCACGACCTCGATGCGGTCGTCGTCGGCGTCGGCAGCAGCGGCACGATCACCGGCATCGGCAAATACATGCAGCGCGCTGCGCCGAACGTCGAAATCGTCCTCGCCGATCCGGAAGGCTCGGTGCTCGCCGACTACATTGCGACCGGCAAGCTGGGCGAGAAGGGAACCTGGCTGGTCGAAGGCATCGGCGAGGACTTCATCCCGAGCATTTGCGACATCGACCTCGCCAAACGCGCCTACAGCATCCCGGACCAGGAATCGTTCGACACTGCGCGCATGGTGTTGCGCAAGGAAGGGCTGTTGCTCGGGTCGTCGTCCGGCACGCTGATCGCCGCTGCACTGCGCTACTGCCGTGAGCAGACCGAGCCCAAGCGCGTCGTTACGCTCGGTGCCGACACCGGCAACAAGTATCTGTCGAAGATGTACAACGACTTCTGGATGCTTGAGCACGGTTTCATGAAGCGCGAGCCACGCGGCGATCTGAGCGACATCATCGGCCGTCCGCATGCCGAGCGCGCCGCCGTGTACGTCAGCCCTGACGATACGCTGCTGACCGCGCACAACCGGCTGCGCAACAACGGCTTCTCGCAGTTGCCGGTGATCGACGACGGCCATTTCGTCGGCGCGGTTGCCGAGACCGATATCCTCGTGCGCGTCGCCGACGAGCCGGAAGCGTTCCACGCGGCAGTGAAGACGGCGATGAATCCGGGCTTCCCGCGACTCAACGTCGCCACGCCGATCAACACGTTGCTGTCGCTGCTGGAAACCGAAGCGGCAGTGGCGGTGCTCGACGAGCACGAAGAGTTCATCGGCCTGATCACGCGCACCGACGCGTTGAATTTCCTACGCAAGCAGATTCAGTAGCGTAAAGCTTGAAAATTCCGTTCATACTGAGCCTGTCGAAGTGCGGGCGGAGTTTCCGAAACAGTGTCCATACACTAAAGAGGCCCTTCGACAGGCTCAGGGCGAATGGAAATTAAGCCAACCATGAGCGATAAAAACAGCCAACGCTTCGCCACTCGCGCCATCCACGCCGGCCAGACGCCCGACCCGACCACCGGCGCGGTCATGCCGCCGATTTACGCGACGTCGACCTACGCGCAGGAAAGCCCGGGCGTTCACAAGGGCTTCGAGTACTCGCGCACGAAGAACCCGACGCGGCTCGCCTACGAGCGCTGCGTCGCCGGCCTCGAAGGCGGCATCGCCGGGTTTGCGTTCGCCTCCGGCATGGCAACGACCGCGACGATTCTCGAGTTGATCGACTCCGGCAGCCACGTCGTCGCAATGGACGACATGTACGGCGGCACCTATCGGCTGTTCGACGGTGTGCGCAAACGCTCCGCCGGGCTCGAGTTCAGCTTTGTCGACCTGCGCGACACGCAAGCGCTGGAAGCCGCGATCCGCCCGAACACGAAGCTGATCTGGGCGGAAACGCCGACCAATCCGTTGCTCAAGCTGGTCGATCTCGAAGCCGTCGCGGCGATTGCGCGCAAGCACAACATTCTGTCCGTCGCCGACAATACGTTCGCGACGCCGTGGACCCAGCGCCCGCTAAACTGCGGCTTCGACATCGTCATGCACTCGGCGACGAAATACCTGAACGGCCACTCCGATATGGTCGGCGGCATCGCGGTGGTCGGCGAGCGCGAGGAACTGGCAGAGCAGATGGCGTATTTGCAGAATTCGATCGGCTCGATCGCCGGTCCTTTCGACAGCTATCTCGCGCTGCGCGGCCTGAAGACGCTCGCGGTGCGGATGGAGCGCCATTGCGCGAATGCGCTGGAACTGGCCGGCTGGCTCCAATCGCATCCGAAGGTCGAGCGCGTCGCCTACCCGGGACTCGAAAGCCACCCGCAACACGCACTCGCGCAGCGGCAGATGAGCGCGTTCGGCGGTATGGTCACGATCTTCGTCAAGGGCGGCCTGGAAGCTGCGCGGCGTTTCCTCGAACGCTGCGAAATCTTCGCGCTGGCGGAAAGCCTCGGCGGCGTCGAAAGCCTGATCGAACACCCCGCGATCATGACGCACGCGTCGGTGCCCGCTGAAATCCGCGCGCAACTCGGCATCGACGACACGCTGGTGCGCCTGTCGGTCGGCATTGAGGATGTCGAAGACCTCAAGGCCGACCTGGATCAGGCGCTCAGGGGCTAAGCAGCCTGTCGGACCGAGGATGATCTACTGCGCGGGCGGGAGAGCGGCATATGCTCGCTCTCCCGCCCGCTCGTTACGAACACCTGAGTCCGCCAGGCTGCTAGTCAGGCGGCGCGCCGAGAGTGCTCGGCTGCGTGGTCTTCGGCTGATTCCTCGTCGCGGCGTTGGGCGGCGTCGCCATTTCGTTGGCGGGCGGCACGCGAATCGCGTGAGGATTTCCCTGTGTATTCCCGAAGGTCTGCGGCTGCTGCATCGTCGCCGGCTGGTTCGCGTTCGCACCGCCGTTGGCGTTATTGTTGTTGCTATTATTGGCGTTGTTGCCGTTGCCGCAGGCGGCGAGCGACAGCGCCGCCAGAATGGCGGCTAAGCCCAGCAAAGTCTTCATGACGATCCTCCATGAGGGTGTGCATTGACAAACGACTGTTATCGTAGCCCCCTGACGGAGTGATGCCAACTTTTTCCCGAGCCGAGGCGGACGTCGGCGCGACCGGCGGCTGGGCGTCGTGGCAGCGCGGCGCACGCCTCTGCGTGCATGCGCCGCTGGCGCTATTCGTACTGGCGACGCTGGCGCAATATGCCGGACTGATGCCGGATATCGTCACCGCGCTGGCGCCGCAGGCGACGAGCACGCTGCCTGGCCTGCTGGTCGTGCAACTGGCCGCCGTGTTGCTGGAGGCCGGCTTTTACGCCGGTTTGATCACGTGCATCGACCGGCTGGCGACCGGGGAAAGGCGGCCCGTGCTCGCCCGCGTCCTGGAGCCGCGCCGGGTTATCGCGCTGGCGGTGGCCGGCATTATCTACAACATTCTGGTCGGGATCGGCCTGGTGCTGTTCATCCTGCCGGGCGTATTTTTCAGCGTCGCATTGTTGTTCTTCGCGTTTCCGATCGTGCTGCACGATGCCGGGCCTCTCGCCGGCCTCGGCGCCAGTCTCGACTGCGTGTCAAACCGCTTCTGGCGGATATCGGCCGCGCTGTCTGTTGCGTTGCTGATCTACAGCGTGTTCGTGGTGGTGACGTGGGTACCCGGCTTTATCGGCATCGACTGGCGCTCGCTCATAGAGTTGAGCGCTGCCGCGCAGCATGGCTCGCTGTCGCTGGCCGAGCTGTCCGCGCAGGCGAACAGCCTGGTGACTCCGCCATCGGTCGCGGCGCCGCTGTGGTTCTTCGTGCTGAACCCGCTGCTGGGCGGGGTGGTGATGCCGCCGGTGCTCGCGGCGCTGTACGGCGTCTGGCGTCAATTTCAGTCGGCCAGCGCCGCCAATTGATCCGCCTGATATTCGTTGATCAGCGGGTCGATCACCTCGTCCAGCGCACCGGCGAGAATGTCGTCCAGCTTGTAAAGGCTCAGGTTGATGCGGTGGTCGGTCACGCGGCCCTGCGGGAAGTTGTAGGTACGGATGCGCTCGGAGCGGTCGCCGCTGCCAACCAGCAGTCGGCGGTTCTCGCTGCGCTCGCTGGTCTGCTTTTCCTGTTCCGCCGCGAGTAATCGCGCCTGCAACAGCGACATTGCCCGCGCGCGGTTCTTATGCTGCGAGCGCTCATCCTGGCACTCGACCACGACGCCCGTCGGCAGATGGGTGATGCGCACGGCCGAGTCGGTCTTGTTGACATGCTGCCCGCCGGCGCCCGAGGCGCGGAATGTGTCGACGCGTAAATCGTTGGGATTGATCTCGATCGCCTCGACTTCGGCGGCTTCCGGCAACACCGCAACGGTGCAGGCCGACGTATGAATACGGCCCTGTGACTCGGTTTGCGGTACGCGCTGCACGCGATGGGCGCCGGATTCGAACTTGAGCCGGCCGTACACGTTCGCGCCGGTCACGTGGCTGATGATTTCCTTGTAGCCGCCGTGCTCGCCCTCGCTTTCGCTCATGATTTCAACGCGCCAGCCGTTCAGTTCTGCGTAGCGGCTGTACATGCGAAACAGGTCGCCGGCGAACAACGCGGCTTCGTCACCGCCGGTGCCTGCGCGGATTTCGAGGTAGGCATTGTTGGCGTCGGCGTCGTCCTTCGGTAGCAGCAGCTTCAGCAACTCGGGCTCGAGTGCTTCGAGCCGCGCTGCGGCCGCGGCCTGTTCCTCGTCGGCCAGCCGGCGCATCTCCGGATCGCTATCGGTCGCCATGGTTTCTGCGGCGGCCAGATCCTCTTCGGTGCGGCGCCAGTCGGCGAAAGATTTGGCCACCGGCTCCAGCCGCGCATACTCCTGCGACAGTGCGCGAAAGCGGTCCTGCTCGGCAATGACGCCCGGATCGGACATCAGCGCGCCGACTTCCTCGAACCGCTCGGCGAGCGCTTCCAGCTTGGTGCGGATGGAGGGTTTCAACGGGCGGTGCCTCCCACCGCTGACCTCTTACCGCTCACCATCTTCGATGTCGAACAGGTCTTGCGCGGCCTTGATAATTTCGGCGCGGCCTTCCTCGCCGGCCTTGCGCAGCCGCGCGGTGGGCGTGTGCAGCAGCCGGTTGGTAAGTGTGTTGGCGAGGTAGTCGAGCGCGTCTTCGGGCGAGTGACCGAGGTCGATCATCTGCCGCGCGCGCTCCAGCGTGCGGTCGCGGGCGTCGTTCATGCGCGTGCGCATGCCGCGGATCGTCGGCACCGCGTCGAGTGTGCGCAGCAGATGGCCGAAGCGGCCCACTTGCGCTTCGACGATGTCCTCGGCCTCGGCCGCCGCAGCCTGCCGCAACTTGAGCCCGGCATCGACCACCTTGCCGAGATCGTCGACGGTGTACAGATAGATGTCGCGCAAATCGGCGACGGCGGGATCGATGTCGCGCGGCACGGCCAGGTCGACCATGAAGATCGGCCGGTGCTTGCGCTGACTCAGCGCCTTTTCCACCAAGGCGCGATCGAGCAGGTGCGTGGGGCTCGACGTCGCCGTCAGCACGATGTCGGCTTCGTTGAGATGCGCCGGCATGTCGACGAGGTCGATTCCGTACGCCTGGAATTCGTCCGCCAGCACGCGGGCGCGCTCGACGTGGCGGTTGGCGATGATCATGCGGCCGACGCCCTGCGCCTTGAGGTGTCGTGCCGTCAGTTCGATGGTTTCGCCCGCGCCGACCAAAAGCGCCGTCAGCGAGCCGAAGTCGGCGAAAATCTGGCGGGCCAGACCGATTGCCGCGAACGCGACAGAGACCGGGTTTTCGCCGATTGCCGTATCGGAGCGGATTTCCTTCGCGACCTGGAAAGCGTGCTGGAACAGCCGGTGCAGGAGCGGCCCCACGGCCCCCGCGCCGCCGGCCAATTCGTAGGCCTGCTTGATCTGGCCGAGAATCTGCGGCTCGCCGAGCAGCATCGAGTCGAGACCGCCGGCGACACGCAGCAGGTGGCGCACGACCTCGTCGCCACGGTAGCGGTACAGCCGCTCGCGCAAATCGGCATCCGCCGAGCCGCGCGTGTCGATCAGCCAATCCTCGACCTCAGTCGCGGTATCGGCAACCAGTTCGCAGTAAATTTCGGTACGATTGCAGGTGGAGACGATCACTGCCTCGTCGACGCCCGGCAGCGCCAGCAACTCGGCCAGCGCCGGCGGAATCGCCTCGGCGGCGAAGTTGACGCGCTCGCGCACCGCAACGGGTGCGGTCTTGTGGCTGATTCCGATAGCGAATAGCGGCATCGAAGGATCGAGAGCTGGGGCAGGCAGTCGTTTATTATCCGGGAAAACGCCTGCTTAGACAAATTTTCGGCGCCAAACGCGCGGTTTAACAACCAGTATAGACGTAATCCCGGCCGGGATACCTGTATGATAGGGCTCACCATGATTAACAAACTTCTTAAGCCGCTGTCGGCCGTCGCGCTGGCGGCCGCGCTGGCCGCCTGCGCCGGGCAACCGGCCAGGCCGGCTCCGGCCCCGGCGGCGGATACCGGTGCCGAACACGCCGCCGAAAGCCTCGTCATCAAGGCACAGCAGGCGCTGCTTGCCGGCGACGTCCGCGAAGCAGCGCAGGATTATGTCGACGCCGCGAACAAGTCGACGCAGCCGCAGGTGGCCGCGCAGGCGGCTGCGCTGGCATGGCACGCAGGCGACGCTGCGCTGGCAAAGCAGGCGGCCGACCGCTGGCTGGCGCTGGCGCCCAAGGCCGCCGGGCCTCACCACTTCCTTGCCCTTCTGGCGCTGCGCCGGCACGATCTCGACACCGCCGCGGCACAGTTTGAAGCGTTGCTGAAAACCGGCAAGGTGAAGCACGGTTTCGCCGCGATTGCCGGTGTGCTTGCGGCGGACGGCAGCCCGTACGAAGGCCTGATGGTAATGCGCAAGCTCGAGGTCGCGCACAGCGACGATCCCGCGGCCGAATATGCGCTCGCGCAGCTTGCGGCACAGGCCGACCACACGCGTCTGGCGCGCGAGAAGATCGAGCATTCGCTGGAACTGAAGCCGAATTGGCTGAAAGCGCTGATGCTGCGCGGTCAGTTGCTGATCAATGCCGGTCAACCCGATCAGGCAGTCGCGCCGGTGGCGGCGCTGGTCAGGCAGTCGCCGCACGATCTCGATCTTAAAATTCGCTACTCCGAACTGTTGTTCGACGCCGGCCGCGGTGAGCAGGCGCGTCAACAGCTGCAGGCGGTCCTAAACAAGGATGCCGAGCAACCCGAGGCGCTGCTGTTGCTGGCCATGGACCGGCTTGACCACGGCAAGGAAAAGCGTGCGAGCCGTTACCTGACGCGCCTGCTCGAAACGGGCAAGCGCAACCCGCAGGCCTATTTTTACCTGGGTGAACTCGCGGCGCGCGACAAGGATTACCGCATGGCGCTGGACTGGTTTCAGCGCATTGAGCAGCAGCATCGTACGGCCGCCAACGAACTGGCGATTGCCGCGACGCTGGTTCACATGAACAAGCTCGACACC
Organism: Gammaproteobacteria bacterium; assembly: GCA_035708085.1. GTDB lineage: Bacteria > Pseudomonadota > Gammaproteobacteria > Natronospirales > DASSBR01 > DASSBR01. The sequence goes on from DASSTE010000067.1 coordinate 18,166, forward strand.
GCTCGCAAGTACCTGGCGGACGCGCGCCGGCATTACCCGGAGTATGCCGACGCGCTGACCATTGGCGAGGCGCAGCTTTTGTCGTCGCACGAAAAGCCGGATGCCGCGCTGGACGTGCTGAACGCGGCGATCAAGGCGCGGCCGGACGATACCGGGCTGCTCTACGCGCGCAGCATGCTTGCCGAGCAGACCGGACATCACCGGCAGGCGCTCGGCGACGTCAAGCGCATCGTGCAACTCGAGCCGGAAAACACCGCTGCGCTCAATGCGCTCGGCTATATGCTGACGGAGCACTCGCAGCACTACCGGCGCGCGCGCCAGTACATCAAGCAGGCGCTCTCGTATTCGCCTCACAATCCCGCGATCATCGACAGCCTCGGCTGGGTCGAATACCGACTGGGCGATACGCAGGCGGCGCTCGATGCGCTGAAGCGCGCGCACCGGCTCGACGACGACCCGGAAATCAGCGCACACCTGGTCGCCGTGCTGCGCGCAGCCGGCGCTCGCAGCGAGGCGCAACGGGTACTCAAGCAGGCCCTGAAGCAGCATCCTGACGCGCAAGCGCTGAAGCGCCTCAAATCGAAATCGTGATTCCCGCCGCAAACGCCGCCCGACGTTATGTACTGACGCTCGCGGCGGCGCTGCTGGCCGTATCGGTCGGCGCCTGCACCGGCGTCCCGCCGAAGCCGCTCGGCCCGCCGAACCAAGCGGCGTGGCAGCAGCGGCTGACGCGTCTTGCCACACTCGGCGACTGGCGGCTAAGCGGCCGGATAGCGATCGATAACGGCAGCCGCGGCGGCAGCGGTTCGATCACTTGGGTGGAACACGCGCCGCGCCTGGAAATGCGCTTCGCCGGCCCGTTCGGCTTGGGCGGCTTCCGCCTCTACGGCACGCCGACCGCGATATTCATCGACACCGGCGACAAGACCTATTACGCCTCGGACCCCGAACATGCGCTTGCCAAGCGGCTGGGCGGCCCGCTGCCGGTTGGCAGTCTGCGTTATTGGGCGCTGGGCATGCCGGATCCGGAAGGCGAAGCGCAAACGCGCATCGACCAGGACGGACTCCTGCGCCACCTCCAACAGCATGGCTGGACGGTCGAGTATCGGAACTATGGCACGTTCGACGGCTGGCGCTTGCCGACGCGCCTGGAAGCCCGCCGCGGTCAGACGAAGATCAAGCTGGCCGTAGAAGGCTGGAAAGTCCCCGCGGGAGTTCAAAATTGACCCGGATTCAGGCAGAATAGACGGCTTTTCAAATTGCCGAAGCACCGCTTCGGCAAGCGCCATGGATGGTCGTGTTGACAGAGTTTAGCGAAGCTTGATTACTGGGGCGTAGCCAAGTGGTAAGGCACGGGGTTTTGATCCCCGCATTCGCAGGTTCGATCCCTGCCGCCCCAGCCAACTAGACGCAGCGACAACCGGGAGCGCGCATGTCACTCGGCAGCATGATGGTTTTTGCGGGCAATGCCACCCCGCAACTGGGTCACGACATCGCGTCCCACCTGCAATTGCAGCTCGGCAAGGTGCAGGTCGGCCGGTTCAGCGACGGCGAGATCATGGTCGAGCTGGAGGACAATGTCCGCGGCCGCGACGTGTTCATCGTGCAATCGACCTGCCCGCCGTCGAACGACAACCTGATGGAGCTGCTGGTGATGGCCGACGCACTACACCGCTCGTCAGCGGCTCGCGTCACCGCGGTGGTGCCGTATTTCGGCTATGCGCGCCAGGACCGCCGCGCCCGCGCCGCGCGGGTGCCGATCACGGCCAAGCTGGTCGCGGATATGATCGCGACCGCGCACATCGACCGCCTGCTGACGGTCGATCTGCATGCCGAGCAGATCCAGGGATTTTTCAACATCCCGGTGGATAACGTGTACGCGTCGCCGATATTGCTCGGTGACGTCTGGAAGCAAAAGTACGACGACGTAGTCGTCGTGTCGCCGGATGTCGGCGGCGTGGTGCGCGCGCGGGCGCTGGCGAAGCGCCTCGACGATGCCGAGCTGGCGATCATCGACAAGCGCCGTCCGCGGCCCAACGAGGCCAAGGTGATGAACATCATCGGTGCGGTTAAGGACCGCACCTGCATCATCGTCGACGACCTGGTCGACACCGCCGGCACGCTGTGCATGGCGGCGAAGGCGCTCAAGCAGGAGGGCGCGCGCAAGGTGGTCGCCTATATTACGCACCCGGTGCTGTCCGGGCCGGCGATCGACAACCTGAACGCGTCGCAGCTCGACGAGCTGGTCGTCACGGACACGGTGCCGCTACAGGCAAAGGCGAAGGCGTGCTCCCGTATTCGCCAACTCGGCACCGCCGAAATGCTGGCGGAGACGATGCGGCGGATCAGCGACGAAGAGTCGGTGAGTTCGCTCTATATAGATTAGTCGCTAGGACTAAGTCGCTAGGACTGAGTACGGAGTTGCATATTCTTCACTCAGTCCTAGTGACTAGCCACTAGCGACTTTCATTCCCCTCCTGGTCGCGGGATGGGGTTTTACTGACGTAATCTGAAACGGAGCTTTTTTGTCATGGCTATCAATTTTCAACTGGGCGGAGAAATCCGCGACGACAATGGGAAAGGTGCGAGCCGCCGCCTGCGTCGTCACGGCAAGGTCCCCGCAATTCTTTACGGTGGTGGCGAAGACCCGCTTGCGCTGACGCTGGATCACAATGAGTTGCTGCGCAACCTCGAGCACGAGGCGTTTTATTCGCACATTCTCAATATCAATGTCGGTAAGGACGTGCACCAGGCGATTCTGAAGGACATTCAGCGCCACCCTGCCAAAAACGAAGTGCTGCACCTTGACCTGCAGCGCGTCAAGGCGGACGCCGAGATTCGCGTCCACGTGCCGCTGCACTTCGCCAATGGCGACACGGCGCCGGGCGTCAAGCAGGGTGGCGTGCTGTCGCACCACATGATCGACCTCGAGATCGACTGCCTGCCGAAGGATCTGCCCGAGTTCATCGAAGTCGATGTCGGCGCCCTCGAGCTGGGCCAGTCGATTCACCTGTCCGAGATCAGGCTGCCGGCCGGCGTCAAGGCCGTCGCGCTGGCTCACGGCGAACAGGACCAGCAGGTGGTGTCGATTCATCACGCGCGTGTCAGCGAGGAGCCGGAAGAGACGGCGCCTGAAGAAGCGGCTGCGCCCGAAGTCGAGGCCAAGGGCAAGGCCGAGGAAGGCGAGGGCGAAAAGTAGGCCTGATGCCTGCCGATTCAGTACCTTTGCAACTCGTGGTCGGCCTCGGCAATCCCGGGGCCGAGCACGTTTTGACGCGCCACAATGCCGGCTTCTGGTTTGTCGACGCGCTGGCCGAGCGCGTGGGCGCGCGATTCAGCGCCGAGCGCAAGTATCACGGCGACCTGTGCCGGGTGAGCGTCGCCGGGCACGACCTGCGGTTGCTCAAGCCGACCACTTTCATGAACCGCAGCGGCCAGGCAGTACAGAGCCTCGCGTCATACCTGAAGTTGCCGCCCGAGGCAATCCTGGTGGTGCACGACGACCTCGACCTGCCGGTCGGCACGCTGCGCCTCAAATGGTCCGGCGGCCACGGCGGACACAATGGCCTGCGCGACATCATCAGCCACATCGGGCAGAACTTCCGCCGCCTGCGGATCGGTATCGGCCATCCCGGCAACAGCCGCGAAGTGATCGATTACGTACTTCAGCGGGCATGTCCGGACGAAGAGCAGCAGATCATCGAAGCAGTCGGGCGCGGGCTCGACCTGCTGCCGGAACTGCTGGATCGCGGCTTCGAACATGCGATGCATCGCCTGCACACGGCAGAGACAGAGTAGTCATGGGTATTCGCTGCGGCATCGTGGGCCTGCCCAACGTCGGCAAATCGACGCTGTTCAACGCACTGACCAAGGCCGCCATCGCGGCCGAGAATTACCCGTTCTGCACGATCGACCCGAACGTCGGCGTCGTTCAGGTGCCCGACCGACGAATCGACAAGCTGGCGGAAATCGTGCACCCGGAAAAGCGCCTGCCGACGACGGTCGAATTTGTCGACATCGCCGGTCTGGTCGCCGGCGCGTCCAAGGGCGAAGGGCTTGGCAACCAGTTCCTCGCCCACATTCGCGAGACCGACGCGATCGCGCACGTCGTGCGCTGCTTCATCGACGACGACGTCATCCACGTTGCAGGCAAGATCGACCCGCTCAGCGACATTGAAATCATCAACACGGAACTCGTGCTGGCCGATATGGACACGGTCGGCCGCGCGCTCGACCGGCTTTCGAAAGTGGTCAAATCCGGCGCCAAGGAAGCCTTGGCGAAGCATGCGGTGCTGACGAAGCTGCGCGACCATCTGGATGCCGGCGAACCCGCGCGCAGCGCCGGTCTGGATGCCGAGCAAAAGCTGCTGCTGCGCGACCTCAACCTGCTCACGCTCAAGCCGGTGCTCTACATCGCCAACGTCGCCGACAACGGCCTGAGCGACAACCCGCTGCTGGAGCGCGTGAAGGAGCATGCCGCGAAAGAGGGTGCCGAAGTCGTCGCCGTCTGCGCGGCCATCGAAGCGGAGATCGCGCAACTGGACGAGGCCGACAAGGCCGAATTCCTGGCGGACATGGGCCTCGACGAGCCCGGGTTGGATCGAGTCATCCGCGCCGCCTACAACTTGCTGGGCCTGACAACCTTCTTCACCGCAGGCCCCAAGGAAGTCCGCGCCTGGACCGTCAAGAAAGGCGCCAGCGCCCCACAAGCCGCCGGCGTCATCCACACCGACTTCGAAAAAGGCTTCATCCGCGCTGAAGTCGTCGCCTACGAAGACTTCGTCCGCCACGGCGGCGAAGCCGGCGCCCGCGATGCGGGCAAATGGCGGCTGGAAGGCAAGGACTACAAGGTGGTCGAAGGCGACGTGATGCACTTCCGCTTCAACGTCTAAACCCTGTCCCGAACCTTTCTTGACTTCAAAGCCCGAAAACCGGACAATTTTCGCCCCTTTCCAGGGTCCAGCCTGTTCCTTGGTGATGTAGCTCAGATGGTTAGAGCGGCGGACTCATAACCCGCAGGTCGGTGGTTCAATTCCACCCATCACCACCACTTCCGACTCCCTTAAGTTCTGATAACCACAATTTAACGCGGACAGCCGGAATAGTCGGGCAGTCCGCGCCTCATTACTTGCGACGACTTGGTGATGCGTAGGCGGCCGCTGCCGTTTATCGGCCAAAAGCGGCCGCTGATTCCTCGTAGGACGCGATTCCGGATGGCGCTCGGTCTCTTTAATCCGCCGGTAGATCAACGAGTTAAGCTCTTTACCTCGCGTAACAGGCTGCATATCGTTCAGCAGAGAGGAACTAGCGAATGTCAAAAACGCTGCTATAGTTAAATCGCACAGGGAACAAAGGGAGTTGTGCAATGACTAACGAGTTCACTTTAATCCAATCCTCCGCGCATCTTCAGTCTCGCCCGTACTTCGGGCGGATCAAGATGTCCATTCGATATTTGCAACCAAAGAGAGCGGCTACAGACAGGTCGTGGCTGTGCGTCTTCTTGCGTGCGACCATCGTCTCAACCATTTTTGGGCTGGCTGCGGGCCCGGCCTTGGCGGCGGCAAGCAGCAGCGGAGCCTACGCCGTTGTGAAGCATGCAACGCACCTGCGGGCGAACGATGTCGCGCTGGGTCCAGTGGCAGCTTCGCAGCCAGTGCACGTCGTGATCTCGCTCAAGTTGCGCCACCAGGCGCGCTTGAAGGCGGTGATTCGGTCACACCAGACGTTGACGTCGGCGAAGTTCATTTCGCAATTCTCGCCGACGCGCGGGCAGGCCCAGGCTGCGGCCGAATTTCTGCGGCATTCAGGTTTCACCCACATCACGATCTCGCCAAATCGCCTGCTCATTTCCGGAGATGGCACGGCCAAGCTCGCCGAGGCGGCATTCCAGACTTCGCTCGTCCGCGTGCGCACGCACACCGGACGCCGCGCCTTCGCGAATAGTCGGCCGATCAAAATTCCCGGCTTTCTGAAGGATTCTGTCGTTGCGGTGCTGGGCCTGCAGAACGTTCATACGTTCCACATCGTCCGGGGTGTCGCGCGTCCGGATGGCGCCGGAACGAATGCCATTATCGGGCACAATCCGACCGACTTCGACGAGATCTACGGCGGCAGCGGGCTGCCGACCGCGGCCGGCGTGCCGGTGGGCATTGTCACCGAAGGTGACTTGACCAACGTGCTCAACGATCTGCGGCAGTTCACTTCGAACAACGGATTGCCTTCGGTCACCACGCAAATCGTCACCACTGACGGCACCAGCAGCGACACCAGCGGCGACGGCGAATGGGATCTGGACAGCCAGGACATCATCGGGATGGCCGGCGGCGAGGTCGGCAAGCTCATTTTCTACAACATACCGAACCTGACCAACAGCGCACTGACCGACGACTTCAACAAAATCGTCAACGACAATGCGGTGAAGATCGTCAATGTCTCGCTGGGCGAGTGCGAACTGGCCGCCCAGTCCGACGGCACCGCCGCGGCGCAGGACCAGATCTTTGAGCAGGCTGTCGCGCAGGGGCAAACCATCTCCGTCTCGTCTGGCGACTCCGGCGCCGACGAGTGCAGCGATGGCGGTACCAAGCCGAGTTGGCCGGCCAGTTCGCAGTACGTGGTGGCCGTGGGCGGCACCACGCTCGATGCCTCATCCACCAGTTGGAACGGCGAAACCGTCTGGAGCGGTACCGGCGGCAGTCCGAGCACATTCGAGCCGATGCCGAGCTGGCAGCAGGGTGTCGGGCAAAATACCGGCCACAATACCCGCGGCGTGCCCGATATCGCCTTCGATGCCGACCCGAATTCCGGCGCGATTGTGATCGTCGATGGCCGTCAGCAGCAAATCGGCGGCACCAGTTTGGCGTCGCCATTGTTTGTCGGCACCTGGGCGCGGATGCTGGCCGCCAAAGGCAGCGGCCTCGGCTTCGCGGGACCGCTGCTCTATCAGTTGCCTGCCTCGGACTTCCATGACGTTACGTCCGGCGGCAATAGCGGCGAGACGGCGGCGGCCGGCTGGGATTACACCACCGGCTTCGGCAGCCTGATTCTGAGCCGCGTAGCCAGTGATCTCGATAGTGGCGGCGGTGGCGGCGGTGGCGGCGGCGGCAGCAATGTGCTGCAGAATGGCGTGCCGGTGTCGGGCCTGTCGGGCGCCAGCGGTTCGGATACGTACTTCACAATGGACGTGCCAGCCGGCGCGACCAATCTGACGGTCACCACCAGCGGTGGTTCCGGCGACGTCGATCTGTACGTGAAGTTCGGTTCCCAACCCACTTTGTCCAGCTATGATTGCCGACCGTACCTGAACGGTAATAGTGAAAGCTGTACCTTCGCGAGTCCGCAGGCCGGCACGTGGTACGTGATGCTGCACGGCTACCAGAGCTATTCCAACGTCACGCTGGAAGGCAGCTATGACACCGGTGGCGGCGGCAGCGCCTGCCCGTCCGGCTATACGCAATATACCGGCAGCCTCAGCGGCGGCCAGGACGCCTATGAGCCGAACGGCAATTACTACTACAGCGGCGTGAGCGGCACCCACAGCGGCATCCTGACCGGACCGGCCGGCACGGACTTCGACCTGTACCTTGAGCAGTGGAACGGCAGCCAGTGGGTATATGTCGCGAGTTCGACCTCCAGCACGGCCAACGAGAGGATCGACTATAACGGCACCAGCGGTTATTACCTCTGGGACATCTATGCCTATGCCGGCAGCGGCAATTTCAGCTTTTGCCTCAGCCATCCCTGAGGCATCTGCCCGCCCGCGGCGCATGGCGCCGCGGGCGCTACCGCCGCAGCTTCCTTACTTCCCGAATTCTTACCCGGCGAAAGCAAATTCCAAAGCCCAGGGCAAACAACGTCACAAGGCCCAAGGCACCCCCGCCACCGGTCTTATCCCGCCTCGACACGACATCCTCATCACGCACCGATTGCACCGTAATTGTTTCGGTCGCGACATTCGAGTCGCTGCCGTCGTTGCTGGCTTTGAAGGTGAAAGTGTCCTTGCCGGCGAAGGCGCTGTCGGGCGTGTAGACGAAGGCGCCGGTGCTGCGATCGGTCAGGGTGACTGTGCCGTGCCCAGGGGCGTCAACGATGCTGTAGATCACAGTTCCGTCATTGCTGGTGGCTCCTAACACGCCTTTGATTGCTCGGCCGGCCATCGTGGTGATGCTGCCGTCGTAGGCGCGGAGAGGTGTTAATGCGTTGGTGTAGCGAATGACGGTCTGGACGCTGTTTTGCGCTGCCAGATCGGCGCCGTTGGGATCGGACAATTGCAACGTAAACGTGTAATCGCCGCTGTCGGTGGGTGAGAGGAGGATCGGTACCGAGATGGTGCGTTCGGTCTGGCCGTCTGCAAATACCAAGGTTCCTGCGGTCTCTAGATATTCCTGATTCGCTTTCGCGGTGCCTGCCACGGCGGCGAAGTTTACTGTCGCTTTGCCATCGCTGCCGTTCGTGCGTTGGACGTGATACGTGGCTGTGCCTGCGGCGGCGTTGACCGTCGCGTCGCCTTCGATTAAAAACGTGCCGTGTCGGCACGCGGCGGTGGTGAACGTCGCCGGCGCACTGCGTGCATCGCCGGTGGCACTGTAGGCGATGGCGCGGTAGTGGTACGTGGTGCCGCATTGCAGGTTGTCGAGCGTGAATGACAACGGGCCGGCGTCGATGGGCGTTTGGTAGTCGGTTTGCGTTCCGTCGAACCAGGCATCGGGCCCATAGGCGATGGCAAAGCTGGCCTGCGGACCGTTGGGCGTTCCATTCAACACGAGCGTTTCGGATTCGGCGTCGCCGCCGCTTGTCGTGATGCTTGAAATCGCTGGGCTCGATCCGCCGCAGGGCAGCGTCGTGAATTGCGTGCTGCTGCTTACGGTACCGTTCGCATTATCCGCATCCAAAGTCACCGAATAGCTTGTACCGCAGTCGAGGCCGGAGAGAGTGAGCTTGAGCGAGCGCGGCTGGGGCGTGTCCCTGGCCTGGGCGGCGATCGTGACGGGGCCGAGGCCGGCTGTGCCATCAGCGGTAGTCAACTGCAGCGTCGTGTCGAGGCCGTGCAGGTCGATCCCGGCACTGAAGCTGGCCTGCGTCTGCCCGACGTGCGTGGTGGTGAAGCGGGTCATCGCCGGCGCCTGGTACGCAATATCGAGCGGCAGTGTGAACGTTATGCCGGTGCGGTAGGTCGGGTCGAATTCAAGCGCGTAGTCGGCAGCTGGCGAGAGGTTTGGCGGCAACGTCAGTTTGATGTCATTGCTGTCGTGCAGCGCGGTCGCGTAGGCGAGCACTTGCACGGGCGTGCCGTTTTTGAGCAACCGGATCGTCGCGGTCGGGCCGATCACGCCCTGATCGCTGCCGCCGTACAGGCTGATCGAGACGGGCTGGCCGGGCGCCGCGCGGCCCAGTTGTGTCGGTGTCGGCGTGCGGTTGCTGTAGGCGGCGACGACGCCGGCGGTCTGGCGCAGCGTTTCGGCGTTGTCTTCGGATTGCTTGTTGCCGCAGGGTGCGCTGCCGCAGGTGTAATCGGGGCTGGAAAAAATCAGGTTCTGGTGGTCGGCGTAGGCCATGACGGTGCCGTCGTCGTTGCCGAACAGGTGGCCGTGCGAATAGCTGAAGGCGCCGCCGTTGTCCGGTGCGTCGATGTCGTGGCCGGCGCCGAGGTTGTGGCCGATTTCGTGGGTGAAGGTGGACGGGTCGCGAAAGCCCGTGAGCATGGCCGCGTAACCGTAATCGGCGGAAAAGCAGTACGGGGCGGCGCCACAGCCGCCGGAGCCGCCTTCGTAGGCGATGCCGGCGGTGTCGTTGACCGCGGCGCCGCTGGTGTCGGCGATCATCATCACGAGGTCGGCGGTATGGACGGCGCGCAATGCGTGCACGACCCGCACTGCGTCGGTGTCGCAGCCGACAGGCGACTGGCCCTGGCCGCTGATGCAGTCAAGCAGGTCTGTGGCGCTCATGCCGTCGCCGAAATCGACTTCGACCGAACCCGCCAGGCGCAGGGTCAGGTCGATGTCGCTGTTCGCATAGGCGGTGTTGGCGGCATCGACGAGGCTGTGCAGGTAGGCGGCCAGCGCGGCGCCGGGGTGCGTGCGGACGACGCCGCGACTGTAGGCGATCAGCACGTCGATGGCGGCCGGCCCGGCCGTGCTCGCGCCGGCTGATTCGGTCGTGCGCAAAGGCGCCGTATCGAGAGCGTTTCGACGCGGCTTGGCCGGCGGCTCGACCCAGTCGTGCTGGAGTTTGTCGGGTCGCCAGCCGTAGCTGACGATCAGCGTAACGGCCGCATCGCCCGGCAGCACCTGGTAGATCTTGCCGGGCAGGTATATCTCGCCGACGATCGTGTCGTCGGCGGCGCGCGTTAGCGTGAGGTTGTAGGGGAGGCGCTGGTCGGCGAGCGCGCCGATCCAGGTGGTGATGCCGCCCGCATGGGCGATGACTTTGCGCGTGATGACGCGGAAGCCGCTACCGAGCGCGAGTGTGAACGTGTCGCCGGGACGCGCGGTAAAGAGGGCGGCATTGAAGTGCACAGTCTCGATGGCTGCGTCGCGCGTATCCGGCGCGCTGACGATTTTTTGAATGGCGGCGAGCGCTTGCGACGTGGTCGCGGGGGCTTCCTTGAATAAGGGCTGCGCGGCCAGCGCGTCGAATGACGCCAGCATGCAGACGAGGCCAAAGAGGCAGATCCTCATCGCCAACTTCCCTGTTAGCAGTTTGAAGCAACAATAATACGTTTGGTGAACGCCAGGCAATGCTAGGATTACCCCGCAATGCTCACCGCGCTGTTGATTTTTTTCGCCACGCTGGTGCTGGTCGTCTGGCGGCCGCGGGGCCTGAATGTTGGCTGGAGCGCAGCGTTGGGCGCGGCGGTCGCGCTGCTGACGGGCGTGGTCAACTGGCAGGACGTGGCGGCGGTTTGGGATATTGTCTGGGACGCGACCTTTACGTTCGTCGCGTTGATCGTCATCTCGCTGGTGCTCGATGAGGCCGGCTTTTTCAATTGGGCGGCGCTGCACGTGGCGCGGTGGGGGCGCGGCGGCACGCGATTGTTCGTGCTGGTGCTGCTGCTTGATGCGCTGGTCGCGGCGCTGTTCGCCAACGACGGCGCGGCGCTGATCCTGACGCCGGTGATCGTCGCGACGCTGCGGGCGCTCGGCGTACGCTCTGCGGCGGTGTTCGCGCTGGTCTTCGCCACCGGTTTCATTGCCGACACGACCAGCCTGCCGCTGGTGACGTCGAACCTGACCAACATCATCGTTGCCAACTATTTCGGCATCACCTACGGCCGTTACGCGGCGGTCATGGTGCCCGTCGATGTCGCCGCGCTCGGCATCAGCATGCTGGTGTTATGGCTGTGGTTTCGCCGCGATCTGCCGGAGAGGCGGGCGGTGAGCGAACTGGCGGAGCCGGCCAGCGCAATCGTCGATTCGCTCGTCTTCCGCTGGAGTTTTCCGGTGCTCGCGGCACTGCTGGTCGCTTATTTTGTGACGGCGCGCTACGGGGTGCCGATTGCAGCCCTCACCGGGGCCGCCGCGTTGATTCTGCTGGCGATCGCCGCGCGCGGCTGGCGCGGCGGCCCGATCCGCGTCGGCCGCGTGCTACGCGACGCGCCGTGGCATATCGTCATCTTCAGCCTCGGCATGTACATCGTCGTGTACGGCCTCAGGAACGCCGGGCTGATCGACTACCTGGAACTGGCGTACCGCTGGCTTGCGGGGCAGGGCGTGGTGCTGGCGAGCGTCGGCACCGGCTTTATTTCGGGCATCCTGTCGGCGATCACGAACAATCTGCCGGCGGTCCTGATCGGCGCGCTGGCGCTGCACCCGTTACATCCCGCGGACCCCGCGATGCGCGAGACGATGGTGTACGCGCACCTGATCGGCTGCAATCTTGGGCCCAAGCTGACGCCGTTCGGCAGTCTCGCAACACTCCTGTGGCTGCACGTGCTGGCGCGCAAGGGCGTCGTCATCGGCTGGGGGCGCTACATCAGGATCGGGCTGGTTCTGACGCCGGTGGTGCTGGCGGTGACGCTGGTGGTGCTGGCGTTGTGGATGCAGGTGGTTGTCTGAATCTCCGTCGTTCCTGCGCAGGCACGAACCCGGTCCAAATGAGCGCGGCCGCAGGGCCGCCACCGATTAGACTGGACGCCTGCCTTCGCAGGCATGACGGGAACTAGCCGGTTAGTTCCGGCTGAAATGCTATTCGATTTCGGTAGCCGGCACGTTCGCCTCGAATGCGCCGTTGCGGTAATCCCGAAATGCCTGGACGACCTCTTCTTCGGTATTCATGACAAACGGGCCGCGCGCCGCCACAGGCTCACCGATCGGCTCGGCATGAGCAAACAGGAAGACGGCGTCGGAGGAGGCCATCACGTCGATCGTATCGCCATCGTCGGCAAACTTGATCAGATCGCCGCCCGTAGCGGTTCGTCCCGCGATACTGACGTCGCCGCGGATCATGTAGAGGAGGATCGTGCGACCGTGCGGTGCGGGCAGGCGCACGCGCGCGCCGGCGGCGAGATCGACCCAGGACATAAAAACGTCCGTCAGCGATTTGATCGGTCCGGTTGCCCGGCCGTAACTCCCGGAAACAAGATGAAGCGTGCCGCCCCCGCCGGCAATCGGGCTTGAGACAATTCCGTTCGCCTGAACCCCGACATAGCTCGGCGGGGTCGTCTTCAACCGGGCAGGAAGGTTGACCCAGAGTTGAAGCACCTCGAGCAACCCGCCCTCCTGAAGAAAGGCGGGCGTCACCTGTTCGTTGTGTACCATACCGGCACCGGCAGTCATCCACTGCACGCCGCCCTTTTTGACCACGCGGCTGTGTCCACCTGAATCGGTGTGGACTACCGCTCCTTCGAGAACGAAGGTCACTGTCTCGAACCCGCGATGGGGGTGATCGTCGAACGGCATCCCATTGTTATCCGGCCCGAAAACCTGCGGACCGTGATGCCCGAGAATCAGAAACGGATCGAAATCGCGATTCGGCTCGCTCAGCGGATTGCGAGTTTCCATGTCGCCAAGAAGCTCGCCGTGGGCCGTACGGACGGCAAGAACGCTACGCTCTCTCATAGCTCACCTCCAGTTATGCAGCGCTTGCGAGCGGGCGAACCGTTGCAGCGATCTCATGTCTCACCGCCGCCAGGCTCTTCTCGCGCGATTCATCGCTGATCGCGAGTCCTTCGGCATGAAAGAACGTCGCGTCATCAAGACCGATGAACGACAGGAACTGCCGGAGGAAGGCCGTCTGCGAGTGGTCCTCGCCGTAGTTGCCGCCGCGCGCGATGACCACCGCCACCTGCTTGCCCTTGATGAGCCCTTCGGGTCCGTCGGCCGTGTAGCGAAACGTCACGCCCGCACGCGCCAAATGATCAAAATAATTATGCAGCGCCGCCGGAATATTGAAGTTGTACATCGGCACCGCGAACACGATGACATCCGCGGCCTTGAGCTCCGCGATCAGCGCATCCGAAAAATCCACGACCGACTGCTGTTCCGCGCTGCGCTCTTCCGGTTTCGCGATCAGCGCCTGGAATCGCTCGAGCGTGAGCGCGGGAATCGGCTCGGCGGCAAGATCGCGGGTGACGACGCGAAGCTCGCCATGTTTCTTCCGGAAATCGTCAATGAAACGGTCGGCGAGCTTTGACGACTGGCCGTTTGCACCGAACAGGCTGGTCTGGATTCTGAGTACATTTTTCATGTTTGGATACCTCACGAGTGAATGTCACGTTCGGTATTAAACGATTGTATAAATCGAAATAAAAGCGCAATATTTAGGCCGAAAGGATCGGATTACTAGATGTATGAACCAAGAATCGACTCCCCGGATCACCCTCGAACAGTGGCGCTGCCTGGTCGCGGTCGTCGATGCCGGCGGCTATGCGCATGCCGCCGAGGCGCTCAACAAGAGTCAGTCTTCGGTGACGTACGCGGTACAGAAGATTGAAGATCTGCTGGACGTGCAGGCGTTCGAAATCCGCGGCCGCAAAGCGGTACTCACGCCCACCGGCGAGCTGCTCTGCCGCCGCGCCCGGCTGCTGCTGGACGAAGCCGGCGGCCTCGAGCGTGCGGCACGCAAGGCATCCGCGGGCTGGGAGGCCGAGATTGCGCTGGCGGTCGAAGTTCTGTTTCCCACCTGGCTGATGCTGCAATGCCTGGACGCGTTCGGCGCACAAAGCCCGCAGACACACATCGAACTTTACGAAACCGTCACCGGCGGCGGCCCCGAAGCGCTACTCGAATATGATGTGGATATCGCGATAACACCGCACATCCCGGCCGGCTTCAGCGGCGAGCCACTGATGCTGATCCGCGCCATCCCCGTCGCGCATCCGGATCATCCGCTCCACCGACTCGGCCGCGACATCACGCCGCGCGATCTGAGGAAGCACCGCCAACTCGTGGTCCGCGATACCGCGAGCCGGCGCAACAAGGAATCTGCATTGCTCAACGCCGAGCAGCGCTGGACCGTTTCCAATATGCCAACCTCCATCGGCGCGGCCTGTCGCGGTTACGGCTTCGCCTGGCTTCCCGCCGAAAAAATCCGTGGCGAACTGACTGATGGCTTGCTCAAGCCGCTGCCGTTGCGCGGTGGCACCGAGCGCAATATCCAGATGTATCTCGTATTCCGGGATCCCGATGCGGCGGGTCCGGGCGTGTTGCGGCTGGCGGAAATTATCCGTGAAGAAGTTGGGAATGCATGTACGCGGCAAGAGCAATAGATTGGCAGGCTCAGCACGAACGGAATTTTTGGCTATTTTTTCGCCTTCACCTCAATCACGCCGGTGGTCGTGCTGCGGTGGAAGTCGTCGAAGAATTTGTAGGAGCCGGGGTCCAGCGGGCCTAGATACACCGTCGCAGTCGAGTTGCCGACGATCACTTTTTCGCGATCGAGCTGGTAGCTTTCGAATTCCATCGGCGTCGCGTCCTCGTTTTTGACCGTCAGCTTGATGCGCTTGCCCGCCGGCAGCACCAGCTTGTCGGGCTGAAACTTGTGGTTCTTGACCGTCAGTTGGTATGGGCTGTTGTCGGCTGCGAATGCCGCGGGCGCGGCAACGAGCAGGCCGAGCACGAGAACCGGAATGAGACGGGGCGACATGTCGATCTCCAGCAGGAAAAAGTTTGAGAGAATAATAATCATTCTTATTTAGCGTTGCAATGGGAGAGGGAAGCGGTGAGGGGTGAGGGGGGAGAGATTGAGATTTAGAGGCGCCGCGGCGTTTCTTCCTATACCCTATAGCCCAAAATTCGCACCGCTAACCACTATTTGCCATGTCGGAAGCTACCGCACGCAACTCGGAAGATCGGCTGCAGCAACTGCGCGAGGCGCTGGAATCCGGCGAACTGCAGCATCTGCGGCGGATGCTGCATTCATTGCATCCGGCCGAAATTGCGCTGCTGCTGGAGTCGCTGCCGCAGGCCGAGCGCGAGATCGTCTGGCGCATTGTCGATCCGGACGATCACGGCGAGATCCTGCTGCACCTGAACGACCACGCGCGCGCGCAGTTGATCGAAGGCATGGACGCGGCGGCGCTGCTGGCGGCGGCCGAAGGCCTCGAGATGGACGACCTGGCCGACCTGATCGCCGATCTCCCCGAGGCGGTGACGCAGCGGCTGCTGTACTCGATGGACGCGGACAACCGCGAGCGGCTGCAGACGGTGTTGAGCTACCCGGCGGATACGGCCGGTGGCCTGATGAACACCGACCCGGTGACGGTGCGCGCGGACGTGTCGGTGGACGTGGTGCTGCGCTACCTGCGCCTGCGCGGCGAGTTGCCGGAGCAGACCGATGCACTGTTTGTCGTCGATCGCTACCAGAAATACCTCGGGGCTCTGCCCGTCGCGATGCTGGTGACGTATGACCCCAACCGCGTGGTCGGCGAGATCATGGATACCGAGATCCGCCCGTTCGATGTGGGGCTGTCCGAGCGCGAGGTCACGCAGCGGTTCGAAAACCTCGACCTGATGTCGGCGCCGGTCGTGGACGCCAACGGCGTGCTGGTCGGGCGTATCACGATTGACGACGTGGTCGACGTGATTCGCGACGAGGCCGAGCGCAACCTCATGACGCTCGCCGGTCTCGACGAGGAGGAAGACATCTTTGCGCCGGTGCTCGCCAGCGCGCGGCGGCGCGCGGTGTGGCTGGGCGTTCAGCTTCTCACGGCGTTCATTGCCGCGCGCGTGATCGGCCTGTTCGAGGCGCCGCTCGAAAAGATCGTCGCGCTCGCGGTGCTGATGCCGATCGTGCCGAGTATGGGCGGCGTCGCCGGCACGCAGACGCTGACCGTAATGATTCGCGCAATGGCGCTCGGCCAGATCGACATTACCAATGCGTATTACATGCTGCGCAAAGAAATCGGTGTCGCCATGCTCAACGGCGTGTTGTGGGCCGTGATCGTGGCCGCTATCGCGATCGTCTGGTTCCACAGCGTCGACATCGGCATCGCCATTGCCGTGGCGATGGCAGTGAATCTGCTGGTTGCGGCCGCTGCCGGCGTCGGGCTGCCGCTGGTGCTGAGGCGCTTCGGCATCGACCCGGCGCTCGCCGGGAGCGTCATCCTGACGACGGTGACGGACGTGGTCGGGTTTGCTGTGTTCCTGGGGCTGGGAGGGCTGATTCTGCTGGGTCAGATATAGCGGCTATACCGAATAAACGGCGATAAACGCCAGAAATCCCGCGTAGCCGGCCGCGTTCACGAACAGGTGTACCGGCGTCAGCCGCCCGGTGCGGATGCGCAACCAGACCCAACTGCTGCAAACGAGCGTCGCCGCGAAGGCGGCGAGCACATCCGCCCGCGGCGCCCAGGACGTCAGAAAAACGCCGAATGCCGGCAGGAGCGTGCCCTGGAACACCATCGCGCCGGTGATGTTGCCGAACGCCAGCGTGTCGCGGCCACGGCGAATCCACAGAATGCTGTTGACCTTCTCCGGCATCTCGGTCGCGATCGGCACCAGGATCAGCGACATCACCAGCACCGGGAACTGCGTGGCGTCCGCCATGCGCTCGATGCCCCAGACAAAGCCTTTGGCGCCGACAATGATGAAGATCAGCGCCACCAGCGCCTGCAGGCCCGTTATCGCGAGATTCTGGTTCAGGCCGATGCGGCTCAGCCACAGCGGGTTGTCGGCGCTGGTGCCGTGGCCGGCTTCGACCAGTGCGCTCGAGCGGCGCACCGTCTGCACAACGTAGCCGATATAGATCGAAATCAAAACGGCACACACCAGCACGCGCAGCCAGAAATTGGCAGGCGGAATGAACAGACTGCCGCCGGCGATCAGGAACGCGCAGAGAAAGTAGCTGAAGTCGCGGCGCAGGCCGGTCGGCTCCGCCTCGAACGGCTGGGTCAGGCCGCGCTTCGGCAGCGAAAACAGCATCACGAGCGTGAGCGCGAGCGTCGAGAGCATGAACGACGAGCCGATAATCGCCCCGACGCCGACGCTCTGGCCGGCATGGCCGCTCGCGCCGCTGCCACCCCCGAACACCGCGACAATCGGCACGACAGTCTCCGGCAGCGCCGTTGCGACTGCTGCGAAAACGGAGCCGACCAGCCCCTCGGAGAGCCCGAACGACTCGCCGAAGTGCTCGACCGCATTGGTGAAGAGTTCGGAACCTGCGACCACGATCAGCAACGCGACCAGCATCGCCCCGCCGTCGAGAATTAATGACTGCATTGAATTTGGGACTGGCGTGGTGAGGCGCAATGGTTGCACATCGGCCGCCCGGCGGCAATGATGGCTAAAAAAGTGGTATAAAACGGTGCAGCCGTTGGGGCCGCTGACCAGGCGAGGGGCCAATGAACAAGTATCTGCTTCGGGGCGTGATTGGGATCGCACTGTTTTCGTTCGCAACGATAGCTGCCGGTGCTGAGAAGGTGCCGATCAGTGATTTCTTTACGCACAATATCTACCTCCAGCCGACGTTGTCGCCCAGCGGTCGTTATGTGTCGATTGTGACATGGGATCCGAAGGTGCCGGAGCGGAACCTGCTGGTAATTGACGACTTGAAGAGCCACTCCATTTGGCGCACGTTCGCAATGACGTTTACTGCTGGGAAGGGAAGCATCTACCATCAATGGGGAGGGCAGGAGCTGTTTTGGGACGTCCGGTGGCTAACCGACCACCTCATTGTGTTTGGCAGCGCTGAAAATTATGGAGCGCTCGGGCACCCGTTCCTGACGGGGAAAATTTACAGTCTCGATCTCGACAAGCAACAGCGGCGGCTGTTGCAGGGTCCTGGTGAGATGAATCGGCAAGGGTTTCAGATTTTGCGTACGTTGGCGAACGACCCCAAACACATCGTTACCGCCAGCCACTCCTACGCGCGGGGTACCGCTGCATTTTCCAATTTGTCCCCGAGCGCTTTTCTGCTAAATACGCACGGTGTTCTCAGCTACGCCGCTGCCACCGACTGGGGCAAAGGGACTACCGCCAATGGTCACCGAATCATGACCAGCCCTTTGCAAAACGGCGGTCTGATGGCCGATCGTCAGGGCGAGGTGCGTTTGGCTGTCGGCTTTGATGAGGGCAGCGGCGATACGGTGGCTGAATTCCGGGACAGTGCAGACAGCAAATGGCGGTCGGTACCGGCAAAATTTCTGGATCGGCTAGGGACACAATTCGTTGATTTCATTCCCGGCGGTAACGATATCTATATGCTGGATTATGCGGCCAACAATGCACAGACGCTGTCGCTCTACAGGCTAAATCCCGATACCGGCAAGAAGGCGCTTCTTTACTCCAACCCCCAGGTTGGTATAGATAGCACGGACTTCCACGACGGATTGATCTGGGGACCGAAGCATGAGCATGTCGTCGCCGTCGAAACCATGTACGGCCGGCCTCAACTTTCGTTGCTCCAGAGCCATGGACCTGCGGCGAAGGTCCTGTCAGCGTTTTCGCAAAGCTTTCCCGGTGAATATCCACGCATTATGAGCTGGTCCAGAGACGGGTCGCTTGCCATCGTTGCCGTTTCCAGCGACCGAGATCCTGGACGGTTCCTGTTGGTCAACGTGAAGACCATGCACGCCCAACCGCTATTCAAGCAACGGCCGGATATCAATCCAACCGATATGGCGCCGATGCGGCCGATCGAGTTCAAGGCGCGCGACGGTCTACTGATCCACGGCTACTTGACGCTCCCGAATGGTGAGGCACCGAAGAATTTACCGATGATCGTATACGTTCACGGCGGGCCGCACGGAGTTCGCGATCAGTGGGGTTTTGATCCATGGGTACAATTGCTGGCGAATCGCGGCTATGCAGTGCTGCAGATCAATTACCGGGGCTCCATGGGCTATGGCTACAAGTATATGGAAAGCGGCTATGGCCACTGGGGCACCACGATGCAATACGATGTCATCGATGGAACCCGCTGGGCGGTGAAACAAGGTTATGCAAATCCCCATCGCATCTGTATTTTCGGTGGCAGTTATGGTGGCTTCGCCGCCCTCCGAAGCGCTGAGATCGCACCCGACCTTTACCAGTGCACGGTGGGTTACGATGGAGTCTACGACCTTAACATGATGTTTGACAAAGGCGACGTGAAGAACACTTCCAACGGACGGCTGTACATGCAAAACGTGCTGGGAACTGACGCTGCGGACCGAGCGAAGCAGTCGCCGGTAAACCATGTCAGCCGCTTGAAAGGCGGCATCTTCCTGATCGAAGGGGGTCAGGATCATCGCGCCCCGCCAGCACAGGTAGATGAACTCAAACAGCGGCTAAACGCAGCAGGTAAGAAGTACATATATCTCTACAAGGAGTACGAGGGCCACGGGTTCGGCAAGGTTTCCAACCAGCGCGAGCTGGCGAAGAAACTGCTGGCATTTTTCGACCACTGGATCGGGCCGCAAAGCGGGCAGCAGGTGGCGGCCACCGCCCGCTAGTTCTTTCTTTGGCAGGGGCGGCGAAAGCCGCTCCTGCTTTCGCTTTCCCCTTCGATTGTATTCTCCGCACTGGCCTGTATAATACGCTGACCGAACGGTCGGTTCAGCACATATTCTGCAGGAATTCTCACGTGGTCTCATCCGGCGAATGCGGCATTCTTTCCGCCGCCTGCGAGCTTTTTGCCCGCCATGGCTACGATGCCGTGTCGATGAGCATGATCGCGGCGCACGCCGGCGTCAGCAAAGCGAACGTTTATCACCACTTTAACTCTAAGGAAGACTTGTACTTTGCGGTGCTGCGTAATGCCTGCAGCGAGAATGGCGCGTCGTGGAGTCGGATCCTTACTGAACCCGGCTCCGTAATCGAACGGTTGCGGCGCTTCGCGCGCCAGCATCTGCATGACATATGCGCGAATCCGGTCCAGGTGCGGCTGATCATGCGCGAGGTCGCCGAGCACAGCGAGCATCGCGGCCGCAAGCTCGCCGAAGAAGTTTTTGGCGCGGATTTCAGCGACATCGTTGCGCTGTTCGAGGAAGGTCGGGCCCGCGGCGAACTGCGCGATGACATCGATCCGGCATTTGCGGCCGGATTGCTGTTGTCCGCGAACCTGGCGTTCTTTCAGTGGCGCGAAGTCACACGGCATATGCCGAATCATGCGTACGTCGACGATCCGGATGCGTACGCCGATGGCGTGGTGCGGATATTGCTGGAAGGCATTGCGCGGTGATCAGTTTTATATCGCTATAACAGATCAAGGATAACGACCGAACATGCAGCTTCCGACAACAATAACGACGCCGCCCCGGCCGCGAAAATGGTTGCGCACGGCATTGGCCGTCGGCGTCGCCGGCGCGCTGGCCGGATGCGCGGTCGGGCCGGATTTTCAGCGCCCCGCACCGCCGGAGGTCAACAGTTTCACCAATCAGCCGATCGGCGAGACGGTGAGCACCAGCGGCCACGGCGGCAAGGCGCAGCATTTCGTCCAGGTCAAACAGATCAAGGCGGACTGGTGGCGGCTGTTTCATTCGAAACAGCTCGACGCGCTGATTCAACAGGCTTTCAACCGGAACCCGAGCCTGCAGGCGGCGCAGGCAACGCTCAAGGAAGCGCAGGCCAATCTCGCCGTGGTCGAGGGTGGCCTGTATCCGCAGGTGAACGCGAACCTCAGCGCCACGCGGGAAAAGATCTCCGGCGCTCAGTTCGGCGGGGCTGTCGGTGGCAGCCACATTTTCGACATCTACGGCGCCTCGGTTGATGTCACCTA
The DNA here is from genome assembly GCA_035708085.1 of Gammaproteobacteria bacterium. Classification (GTDB taxonomy): domain Bacteria; phylum Pseudomonadota; class Gammaproteobacteria; order Natronospirales; family DASSBR01; genus DASSBR01. Next base: position 39,295 of record DASSTE010000067.1, read on the forward strand.
TAACGCGGATGTGTTCGGTGGTGTGCGGCGCAGCATTGAGGCGCAGCAGGCGCAGGTCGATTACCAGCGTTACCAGTTGCACGCCGCCTACCTGACGCTGATCGGCAACCTGGCAGGTTATGCGATTAATGCGGCTTCGTACCGCGCGCAGATCAAGGCGACGGAAAATATTATTCAGGCCGAGGAGAACCAGCTCAATCTGGTCGAGGCTCAGGAAAAGGCGGGCGCCGTCTCGTATTCGGACGTGTTGCAGGCGCGCGCGCAACTGGCGGCGACGCGTACGCGCATCGCGCCGCTGCGGCAAAGCCTGAGTATGGCCGAGCACCAACTGGCGACGCTCTCAGGCGAACTGCCGGGCAACTGGCGTGGCACGAACTTCACGTTGCAGGACCTGACGCTGCCGGGCGAATTGCCGCTCACGGTGCCGTCGCAACTGGTGCATCAGCGGCCGGACATTCTCGCCGCGGAAAGCGCGCTGCGTGCCGCGAGCGCGCAGATCGGCGTGGCGGTCGCGAATGAATATCCGCAGATCAGCCTCAGCGGGACCTACGGCAGCCAGGCCACCGATATTGGCGATCTGTTCAACGCGCCGTCGATGATCTGGAACCTGGGCGCATCGCTGCTGGCGCCGATCTTTCATGGCGGCGCGCTGCGGGCCAAGACGCGGGCCGCGCGGGCCGCATTCGAGGCGGCTGCGGCGCAGTATCGCCAAACGGTACTGACGGCGTTTGCCCAAGTGGCCGACGTGCTGCGCGCGCTCGAAAACGATGCTGCGAGCCTCAAGGCGCAGCAGGTGTCGCGCACTGCCGCACAAAAGAGCCTTCAGTTGGCGCGCACGCAGTACAAGGCGGGCGCGGTCAGTTTCGTCACTGTGTTGACGGCCGAGCAGCAGTATGCGAATGCCCAGCTTGGCTATGTGCAGGCGTTGGCACAGCGCTATCTGGATACGACCAGTCTGTTCAGCGCGCTCGGCGGTGGTTGGTGGAGCGGCGCCGGTAGTCAGAGTTCCCATAACGGAGATAAAAAATGATCAAGCGCATGATAATCGTCATCGTTGCGCTCGTCGTCGTGTTCGGCGGCGTCATCGGCTTCAACGCTTTCAAGGGCTACATGATCGCCCAGGCGATGGCGAAATTCGCCAACCCGCCGCAAACCGTGTCGGCAATGAAGGCGCCGGTGCTGGAATGGCGGCCGACGCTGCGGGCGGTGGGCAGCCTGCGTGCGGTGCAGGGCGTCGACGTCACCACGGAACTCGGCGGACTGGTCGCGAAAATCGATTTCAATTCCGGCGATCATGTCAAGGCGGGCGATCTGCTGGTGCAGCTCGACGTCTCGGCGGACAAGGCGCAGTTGCAGGGCCTGAAAGCGGCGGCCCAGTTGGCCGAAACGACCTATAAGCGCGACGAGGGGCTGATCAAGAAGCGCGCGATTTCGCAGTCGCAGCTCGACCAGGATCTCAGCCGGCTCAAGAGTGCGCGTGCCGCCGTCGTGGAGCAGCAAGCGACGATTGCCAAAAAGACGATTCGCGCGCCATTCGACGGCGAACTGGGCGTGCGCCAGGTCGACCTCGGCCAGTACGTGGCGCCGGGCACGAAGATCGTCACGCTGCAGAATCTGCATCCGATCTACGTCGAATTTTCGCTGCCGCAGCAGGACGTCAACGATGTGCACGACGCTCAGCCGGTGACGGTAACGGTCAACGCTTACCCGAATGCGACATTCGAGGGCAAGGTCAATGCGATCGATCCGAAGGTCGATCCGCAGACGCGTAACTTCAAGTTACAAGCCATTATTCCGAATAAGGACGAGCGTCTGCGGCCGGGCATGTTTGCCGATGTGCAGGTGAGCCTGCCGAACCATCCAAAGTATGTGACGTTGCCGCAGATGGCGATTTCGTACAACCCGTATGGCGATTTCGTATGGATCGTTACGCCGAAAAAGGGCGAGGATGGCAAGCAGGCACTCACGGTGCGCCAGCAATTCGTGCAAACCGGACCTACGCGCGGTGACCAGGTGGCGATTTTGAAAGGTGTGAAACCGGGTGAAATGGTCGTGACTGCAGGTCAGATCAAGCTGAAGAAAGGCACGCCCGTGATTATCAACAACTCGGTGCCGGTACCGTTCAGTCCCAACCCGCAGGTCGAAGAAGAATAAGGTCGAACTGAATGAAATTCACCGACATTTTCATCAAGCGGCCGGTGCTGGCCGTCGTCATCAGCCTGCTGATCCTGATTATCGGCCTGCGTTCGGCGGGTTTGCTGAACGTGCGCCAGTACCCGAAGACCGAAAGCGCGCAAGTTACGGTCAACACGGCGTACTTCGGCGCCGACGCGCAGCTTGTCGAAGGCTTTATCACGACGCCGCTGGAGCAGTCGATCGCCCAGGCCGACGGCATCGACTATATCGAATCCACCAGCACCGAGGGCATGAGCAGCATCACGGCGCACCTGCGGCTCAATTACGACCCGAACGCCGCTCTGACGCAGATCACGTCAAAGGTCAACGCGGTCGTCAACCAGTTGCCGCCGGACGCGCAGCAGCCGCAAATCCAGGTATCGGAAGAGCGCGGCCAGGACTATATGTACATCGCGTTCTACAGCGATGAACTCAGCAACAATCAGGTGACCGATTACCTGACGCGTGTTGTGCAGCCGAAGCTGTCGGCGGTCGAGGGCGTGCAATTGGCCGAAATCCTCGGCGCGCGCACCTTCGCAATGCGTATCTGGCTGGATCCGCAAAAGATGGCGGCCTTCGGCATTACCGGCACGGAAGTGCGTCAGGTCCTCGCGGCAAACAATTACCTTTCCGCGGTGGGCCAGACGAAGGGCCAGATGATCCAGGTCGAGCTGAAGGCGTCAACCGACATCCATACCGCGGACGAATTTCGCAACCTGATTATCAAGCATCAAGGCGACACGCTGGTTCGTCTGAAAGATATTGCCCAGGTGAAGCTGGGCGCGGAAAGCTACGATTCGGCGGTGGTGTTCGATGGCCACCCGGCGACGTTCATCGGCATCAAGGTCGTGCCGACTGCGAATCCGCTGACGGTGATCGCGGACGTTCGCGACCAGTTGCCCGGCATCAAGTCGCAGTTGCCACCGGGTCTGCACATGGAGATGGTGCACGACTCGACGAAATACATCGGCGAGTCCATTCAGGAGGTTATCTGGACGATCGTCGAGGCGCTGGCCATCGTGATCGTGGTCATCTACCTGTTCCTGGGTTCGTTCCGCTCGGTGGTTATCCCGGTCATTGCGATGCCGCTGTCGCTGATCGGCGCCTGCTTCATCATGTACGCGCTGGGCTTTTCGCTCAACTTGCTGACGCTGTTGGCCATGGTGCTCGCGATCGGGCTGGTTGTGGATGACGCAATCATCGTCGTCGAAAACATCCATCGGCACATAGAGGACGGCTTGGCGCCGTTCAAGGCAGCGATACTTGGCGCGCGCGAACTGGGTACGTCCGTCATCGCGATGTCGATTACGCTGATCGCGGTATATGCGCCGATCGGATTTTTGGGCGGCCTGACCGGCACCCTGTTTACCGAATTTGCCTTTACGGTGGCCGGTTCCGTGCTGATTTCCGGCATTGTCGCGTTGACGTTATCGCCGATGATGTGCGCGAAGTTTCTCAAAGCGGAAGGCGAAGGCGGCAAGCAGCGTCTCGCGCACTTTCTCGATGAGCGTTTTGAATGGCTGCGGCACCGCTACCAGCATTCTCTGCACGGAGTGTTGAACTATCTGCCGGTGATGGTCGTCTTCGCCATCGGCATTCTGATCAGTATCTTCCTGCTGTTCGAGATCACCCCGCAGGAGCTGGCGCCGACCGAGGATCAGGGTTTTGTGCTGGTTTCGACCCAGGCGGCACCGCAAGCGACGCTCGACCAGCTGACGCTCTACGCTGACCAGTTGAACAAGTATTTCAAGCAGATTCCAGCCGTCGATCACTTCTTCGAGATCAACGGCACCGGCAGCACAAGCAGCGGCTTCGCCGGGCTGTCGCTCGTACCATGGAGCGAGCGGGATGTGTCGCAGGAGGACGTCAAAAACAAGGTGCAAAGCGAAGTACCGCGCATTGCGGGGCTGAAGGCGGTTACGTTCACTCCGCCGACGCTTCCCGGCGCGGGCGGCAACTTCGGCGTTCAGGTGGTAGTCAGTTCGACGCAACCGCCCGAACAGATGCTGCCGGTGGTCGACCGGTTCCTCGGCGCGCTGCGCTCGAGTGGCAAGTTCATTTACACCGACACCAATCTCAAGTTCGACAAGCCGCAGGTGACGGTGCAGATTGACCGCAATAAGGTCGCCGATCTCGGGCTCAACATGAGCGACGTCGGTGCCGACCTGGCGTCGATGCTGGGCGGCGGCTATATTAATTACTTCAGCCTGGGCGGCCGCAGCTACCGCGTTATCGCGCAGGTCAAGCGCGAAGCCCGGCTGAATCCCGAGCAACTGGAGCACTACTACATCAATACAGGCAGCGGCCAGACCGTGCCGTTATCCACTATCGCGCATCTGTCGAAAACCGTGATTCCAGAGTCGCTGTACCGGTTCCAGCAGCTGAATTCAGCTCAGATTACCGCGGTGCAGACGCCGGGTACGACGATCGGTGAGGCGCTCAAGTTCGTTCAGCAAACGGCGGCCAAAATCTTGCCGACCGGCTACTCGCTGGGCTACTCCGGCCAGTCGCGCCAGTACATGCAGGAGAGCGGGGCGCTGATCACGACCTTCTTCTTCGCGATCATCATTATCTACCTGGTGCTGGCCGCGCTGTTCGAAAGCTTTCGCGATCCGTTCATCGTGCTGATCAGCGTGCCGATGTCGATTTCCGGGGCGTTGATATTCCTCGCGCTCGGTTTTGCGACCATCAATATCTACACCGAGGTGGGGCTGATTACGCTCATCGGTCTCATCAGCAAGCACGGCATCCTGATCGTGCGCTTTGCGAACGACCTGCAGGCTGCGGGCCGAACCAAGCGCGAGGCGGTTGAGGAGGCAGCCGGCATCAGGTTGCGGCCGATTCTGATGACGACCGCCGCGATGGTCCTGGGCGTGGTGCCGCTGCTGATCTCCAGTGGTCCGGGCGCCGTTAGCCGCTTCGACATCGGTTTGGTGATCGCGGCAGGCATGTCGATCGGTACGCTGTTTACGCTGTTCGTCGTGCCGAGCATGTACCTGCTGCTCGCGAAAACTATCGAAATGGGCCCCGACAGCGAACTTCAGCCGGAGCCGGAAGCCTTGGAATAGGGCTTCCGGTTCGTCCTATTCCGTCTCGATCTTTTCCGGTATCACGCTCGGGATGTCACCGCGCCGCGAGTAGAGATGCTCGCGGCGCATTTGCTCGAACATCTCGTCGCGCTGCTTTTCGCTGTCGAACCATTTGAACGATTCCCAGTCCGGGCCCAGCAGGTGCGGTGCGCGCATCGGGTCATCCTCGGGCATCGTCAGGCGAATGCCATATTTCTTCATCGTCTATCTTCTTCCGTCGTTCAGGATTGTGCGAAATACTGCCGCAGGAATTCATCGAAAGGCAGTGTATCCGAGGCCTCAATTTTAGCTTGTTCCGCCAACGACTGGTCGGCTGCTTGCCTGAAACGGGCCAGCAGCTCGGGCGAGACCTTACGATCGAGGAAAAACCGTCGGTGCTGCTTTGACATCCGCAACGCGAAAGCGAAAAACGGCTCCTCGTGCGCTCGCATTTCTGCAAGGATTCGCGCCGAAGGGGTGCGCTCCGGATCGTCTATGGCCGCATGCTGGTCGGCGAGTATGCGCGTGTAGTTGTCGCTGCCGGATTGTGCATCCAGCAGGACCGCGATCGGTGCCATTTGCGCCAGTAGCTCATGGGCCCAGTCGCGCAGCGGCCGGAAGCCGCCATCGTCTTCGAGTTGCAGCTTCGGGTCGCGGCCGCGTCGCGTCACCCGCGCCTGGTTGCGATTGATGGCTTCACGTTCGTTTTGCACGGTGAACGGACTGTCTGCCAGCAGGCAGAAAATCAGGAACGTCTCCAGAAAATGCAGCTGCGCCGTGCTGACGCCGAGCGGCTCGAATGCGTTCACGTCCAGCGCCCGCACCTCAATATAGCGCACGCCGCGGCGCTTCAATGCCAGCGTCGGCTTTTCGCCCGATTCCGCAATATTCTTTGGCCGAATGAAGCTGTAATACTCGTTTTCGATCTGCAGCACGTTCGTGTTGAGCTGCCGGTAGCCATCCGTGCCGGTAAGGCCGATCAACTCGTATTCCGGCTCAGGCGTCGAGATCGCCTCCATTAACCCGGCGACATAGTCTTGCAGACTGTTGTAGCAGATGTTGAGGTGCGCCTGGTTCTTGTTTTTGTAGCCGATATCGCTCATGCGTAGCGATGTGGCGTACGGCGCGTACCAGGTGTAATCGTCGAATTCCTCAAAGTCATGGCGTCCGCCGGCCAGGAATGACTTGCAGATTGCCGGCGAGGCACCGAACAGGTATGGAATGAGCCAGCCGTAGCGCTGGAAATTACGGATCAATCCGAAATAGGCATCGGCTATGAACGCCTGCGGCGCATCCGTCCGTTGCTCATGATCCTGGAAGGCCGGCCAGAAATCGACCGGCAGCGAGTAATTGAAATGGACGCCCGAGATCGTCTGCATGACGCGACCGTAGCGGTAGCCAAGCCCGCGCCGGTAAACATGCTTCATCATGCCGATGTTCGACGTGCCGTACTCGGCAATCGGGATCCCGGAGTCGCCCTCGACCGCGCAAGGCATGCTGGTCGCCCAAAGCATTTCGTCGCCGAGTTCGCGGTAAACGGCGGTATGGATGTCGCAGAGCGCCGCCAATGTCGCCGCCGCGCCCGCCTGCGGCGGAGTGATGAATTCGAGCAGTGCTTCGGAATAGTCGGTCGTGATCGACGGGTGGGTCAGCGCCGAGCCCAGCGCCCGGGGGTGCGGCATCTTCGAGATGCGCCCGTCTGACGTAACCCGTAGGCTTTCTTTTTCGAGGCCCTCAAGACCTGGCGTCAGTGCCGGCGCGCCGGCGCTTTCGAGCCACCGTAGCCGGCGTTCGAGAATACTGCGATCCAAAGATGTACTCCGCGAATGCGAGCCAGAATGATACGGGATGGCTGGCCGCGGGTACAGTCATTCAAGACTACCAGCAGTCGGAACTGGAAGCGGTTTGCAGGCCGGTGTTGTCCAGTTTGAACCAGGTGCAGTCGCTGTCGTCCTGTTGCGGGCTGTCGGCGCTTGGCACTGCTTCTATCGTATAGCTGACCGTGGTGACGGACGGCAGGGAAATCGTGTAGTACTGGTTGGGCGACTGCTGCGGAAAAACCGGACAGTTTCCAGGCGGCGTCGCAGTGGGGGTGGCTTTGTAGTTATGACCTTCGGCATAACACCTCTCCAGCGCCTGCGCCGCCCGCTGCAGCGCCACCTTCGCATCCGAGCGGTCGCTCTTGATGACCGAACTGCGGTAGGACGGATAGGCGATCGCCGCTATGATTCCGATAATTGCGATGACAATCAACAGTTCGACGAGCGTGAATCCATTGCGGCGCGAATGCTTCATTTCGATACCCTGATCTCGATGGCCGTGCCCACGCTTCCGGAGCCGGGGTGGTTGTAGTAGCGAACCGTGACTGTCATTCCGCGGCTGATCGTATAAAGGCCCGATATGCCGACGAACTTCGTCTGCGATGAAACCAGAATGGTCAGCCCGTTAACCGTCAGGCTCGACTTGTTGGCATCAGTCTTTTGCACCTTGCCAGTGACCGAATGCACAGTGACGGCGTAAGTAGCCGATGCCGGGACAGCGCTCGATGCCAACGCGCCCGAGAGAATTGCGATCATGATGGCCGCTTTTGCCTTGCCATTCATTGACATCACCTCTAGTGAATCTGTTTCCAGGACGAACGCTGATGGTCGGAGCCTCGTTCCTTGACAGAACTGATGACGCCGTTGGACTTGGTAATCAGCTTGATATCGCCGATATTGCCTTCCGACGTTCTGAGAATCGTCGGCGAAGTGGCATAGCCTTTGCCCAGCGCAACGCCAACCGCATTTTCCTTGTCACCGGAGGTAGTGACGGTTATCTGGTCGTTGCTGTCGAGCTTGCCATCTCCGTTCAAGTCGATTTCCGGCAGGATAAAGCTGCTGCCATTCTTGTAATTCAGCACCATGAGCCAGCTTTGGCCGCCGGCTTCGCACTGGGTCGAGCTTTGTGTGGCCGATGGGATGTACGTGGTGAATATCAGCCGGCCCTTGTCGAGGCGCGGGTCGGTGATGACTCGTTCGCCGGCTTCCGGCAAATCCATGTACCAGCCGGATTTCTGGCTCCAGTCAATTTTGTTATGGGTAACTGTGCGTGCCGTGACGCTGACGCCGTCGGGTGTGGTGGTTGTTATGTCGCTGATGACCTGTTGAACCAGTTCCGAGCGCGTCACGGCAGTGCTTGGCCTCGTGGCCGGATCTTTATCCCAGACGCCATAGAAACTTTGCGTCGTGATGTCCGTGAGGTCGGGATTGCCGAGGAATCGACCCGTGCCGAAATAAACCATCAGTCCGGCCAGAGCAGGATGGCCCGGATGAAAGCTGACCAGTGGCTGAGTTGTAATCGGTTGGCTTGCGCCGCCGATTGTTTGCGTCTTGAACAGCAAAGTGTCAGCAGGTGAGCAGCTGACGCTGGTGCTGCTTCCGCTGCAGTTGAGGTTCACGCGCCAGAGGTTGCCTTGAAGATCGCCGATGTAGACCGTGTCGTCGAAAGGGCTGCCGCTGGACGAGACCAGCGCCGGCGTCGAGGCGCCGTTGGCGAGCGTGGTGTTGCAAGCGCTGGAATCGCCGCTGCAAAGGTCCAATTTCGCGAAAAGCGCGCCAGTCTGGGCATTGACGATGTAGAGATAAGGCTGGCCGTCGGAGTTGTTGTAGCCTGATCCAAAGACCATGACCCATTTGTCCGCCGTGCACTCGCCAGTTGTGCTGTCGTAGGCAAGGCACACGTCGCCAATCTGCGGCTGGCTGTAAGTGTAGCCCAACGTCCCGAAGTCACTCGTGGTGCTATCGTCTTCCCAGAGCACCTTGGATGCTACGGCGCTTTCCGACGTCATCGTATCCGGATCCGTGACGTCCAGCGCGTAGATACCTTGCCCGCCATGATCCAGTCCGCCGGCCAACACCGTATGCCAAGTGCCGTCCGCGAATTGGACGTCGCTCGCGGTGGGCGAGCCGTCGACATAAAAGCGGTGTCCGCTGTTGTAGCTTGGTTCGGTCAGATCACTGAGAGTACCCAGAACGGCGTACGGTGCGAACGCAAACAGTTCGTTGCCTGTAGCGGCATTGAATGCATGGAGGAAGCCGTCATTGGCGCCCACGTAGATCATCGGCGTGCGGTCTTTGTGGGCGCTCTGGAAGGTCAGGTAGGATGTATCGCTGATATACATGCGCGGGGCGCCAATGAACAGCGGATTACTGTCCACGATGTCGCCGAGGATGTGCGCGCGACTGCGATAGTTTCCGCCGTTGCGTTGCTCTTCGAGAGGGTCACCGCGCAGGTATTTCAATATATCAGCCAATTCGGTGCCGCCGGACGGCAATATCGCTTGGCCAAGATCGTTTGTACTCGTTATGGACGTGCTGCGGAATGGAACGCCCTGGCTTGCTGCCGGATCCCACGTGACGATGTTGCGTCCGGTGTCCCAGTTGGCAGCATCCAGTTGAGTTTGCGCCGACCAGTTCGCGCTGCCGGCGCTGGTGTCGACGGTTCCGTCGGAGGCGACCGGGTACGCGTAAAGATTGCCGGTCCAGTCTCCATATTGATCCTGCGACTCAAATTGGCCCTGGTAAACAACCGTATCGCTGCGCAACCCGGTCGAGTTAACGGCCGCGGCTGTCGTGGTGAGGTTCGCTGCCTCCACGTGGGACATGATGACCTGCATCTTGGTGGCAACATCTTGAGCCGTTGTTGCCGGAAAATAGTCCGTTGTTCCGCCGGCTACGGCCATCGCCTTCAAGGCGGCGGCTGCGTCAGGGTTGGACGCGGTGTTGACGCCGGCACCCAACCCGATCACGTACGTTCTGATCCCTGCCTGCTGAAGCTTTGCGATCTCATCAATGGTGTCTTGCAGCGCTTGATCATCGGTGCTCGCGAGAGAGCCATCGGAATTAAAGGTGGCCGTCACGCCGTATCCGGTTGCAGCGGCGCTGCCGAGCGGTGGCCAATACTTGCCGGCCAGATCCATGGTGGGCAATCCGTCGGTAACCAGAACCACGTAGCGCTGGCCTGCACAACCGTTGCCGCTAACCGGGGCGCTGTGATTGGGATACGTGCCGCTGTAGTAGTTATATGCGCCCGTCAACAAGCCGGCAAGCGGAGATTGCGTTGCCAGCGCCTTGATCTCTTTTGACGAGAGATCATCGGTTTCAGGCTTCAGGAACGCGGAGAAGTTGCTGACGTAATTGTTGATATCGGTTTGGGTAGGATGATCGCAAGGGGTGTTGTTGTTAGAGGCACAGGCTACCGGTTCGATCGGAACCCGCAGATCGCCGGTCGTCGCGGTGACGGTGGAAAGGTAGCCGAACCCGCGTTTTGCGTATAAAACTTCCAACGAATAGGGAACGTAGCCGGCATTGGTTGGCCCCACTTTAAACAAGCCGCTTCCTGGTGCCTCGCTTTTATAGCAAACGCGCACGTTTCCCGCGTTGTAGTCCGTCAGGGTGTAGTCGGTATAAGGGCTTGTGATGGCTGTGGCGCAGTCGCCCTTATAGATGCCGTTGTACGTGACGAAAGCATCTGTCGTTCCAGCGGCATAGTAGACATCGTTAATCGACGGATCATCGCTGCTCTTGGCGATGTCCAGAAATTCCTTGCCACCGATGCTCTGGCCGGAATAGCGTTCGCTGCTGAGCGTTGAGCAACCACTGGTCGTACCGGTCTGGTTGTAACAAGGATTGTAGACCCAATCCTCCCCCTCGGTACCCGTCGGCTGGGTATTGGTAAAGATGAATCCACTGTCCGGCGCACTCATGTAGTAGACCCACGTGGTGGTCAACTGTGCCGAGGACGTGGAAAAATCCATCAGGCCGAAATCGGTGTTGCCGGCATACTGCTCCAGAATGTCGGAAATGGCGGCTTTCGCGAGGTTAAGACGGCTTGCGGAGTTGTCGCAGCGCGTGGTTGTACCGGACACGGTGACTGTATAAGGCGCCGTACCGTCGCTGGCAATCGTCGAGTCACATGGCGGAGTGAACCCAGTGGGAACCGTATAACTTGTGGGCGAGCTGCTGTTGGCCGCCACTCCGGTCACAGAGCCCGAGCCTGTCATGATTGCGCCGCTCAGGTCGCCGTCCATCGACTGCGAATTGCCGAGCAGAATCAGCACCTCGGGGTGCGTCGGTTGAACCAGAGTCAGAGGGACATCGGATATTGGCGTGTCGGGGGGCGCGGCCAACGCGCTATTGGTGGCG
>DASSTE010000068.1:0-3500 GCA_035708085.1 Gammaproteobacteria bacterium
GGCTACGAACCAGGTGGTCGGGAGTTCGAATCTCTCCGGGCGCGCCATTTCTTTCGGGATATCCGACCCCTGATAATTACGAAGAGGCTGAGGGTGGCGGAGATTCGAAATCCCGACGTATCAATTGCTGTTCGACAAAATCGCCGGGAGCGATTTTGAACCGCCGAAGGCGGGCCCCGAAGGGGCGGCGGGCAGGACAGCTCGCCGTAATCTCTCCGGGCGCGCCATTTTCCAGAATCACTCGCAGCTTTTCAGGCCACAACAGCCTTTAGGGCCGCAAAGATTCGAAATCCCGACGTATCAATTGCTGTTCGACAAAATCGCCGGGAGCGATTTTGAACCGCCGAAGGCGGGCCCCGAAGGGGCGGCGGGCAGGACAGCCCGCCGTAATCTCTCCGGGCGCGCCGATTTCGCGATACCCGCGCGCATAGTCATACCACCGGAACTTCTTTCCGTACTATTGCTATTATGCGGACTGGATAACAACGGATTGTGGTTTGATTGCACGGATGACATCGAAGCGGGCCAAGACGACGCCAGAATGGCCGGTGGGTGGCGGCGAAATGGGCGATCTTATTCGCGCTTTCGACTGGGCGGCCACACCGCTGGGTGCGATGGATACGTGGCCGCGCAGCCTGCGAACGGCCATCGACCTGATGCTGGGCGCGGCACAGCCGGTCTATATAGGCTGGGGCCCCCAATTAATTTCCCTCTTCAATGACAGCTATGTCCCGATCCTGGGGCATAAGCATCCTGGCGCCCTGGGCAAGCCGTTGGCGGAGCTGTTCGCGGAAATCTGGGACGAGTTCGGATCAATCGCGGCGGCCGTCATGGCGGGCGAAGCTCAATACGTCGTTGACCAACCGGTCGCTCTTGAGGCACGCCCCGGTCGCCCGATGAGCTGGTTCACGTACTCATGGACGCCGCTGCGCGACGATGCCGGGGCGGTCAGTGGCTTCTATTGCGCGGCGGTCGAGACAACAGACCGCGTCCTTGCCCATCAGGCGCAGACCGAACGCGAGCAAGTGGCGCTGGCAGCCGCCGACGCCGAGCGGGCCGCGGCGATCAGCCGCGCGGAACGCAGCGATGCGCTGCTGGTGCAGGAACGGCGTCTGATGGAACGGATTGCGGCAGGTGCACCGCTGGCGGAAATTCTGACGGAGTTGACGCAGGGTTTCGAAGCGCGCTTTGCGGAGCGTGCGCCGCGGGCGTCGGTTCTGCTGCTGGACAACGACGGTATCCATTTGCGGCATGGGGCAGCGCCCAGTCTGCCGGCCGCCTACAGTCGCGCCATCGACGGCCTGACGATCGGCGAAGGCACCGGTTCGTGTGGCACCGCGGCATTCCGCGGCGCGCGCGTCATTGTTCGCGATATCGCCACCGATCCATTATGGGCGAATTACGTCGATCTGGCAGCGAGCCATGGTCTTGGCGCCTGCTGGTCAACTCCGATCGTCGGTTCGGAGGGCCAGGTGCTCGGCACTTTCGCCATCTATTACCCGACGCCGCAAGAGCCGACAGCCGAGGAACTGGAGACCGTCGACTTTCTGAATCGGGCGACGGCGATCGCCATCGAGCGTCATCGCGCTGATGAAGCGTTACGTCGGTCGGAAGGAAAATACCGGACGCTGTTCGATTCCGTTGATGCCGGTTTTTGCATCATCGAAGTCTTGTTTGATGAGAGCGGCAAGCCGAGCGACTATCGTTTCCTTGAGGCCAACCCGGCATTCGAGAGGCAAACGGGGCTGGCCAACGCCACCGGCAGGCGGATGCGCGAACTCGCCCCGGATCACGAAGCACATTGGTTCGAAATCTATGGCGAGATCGCATTGACCGGCATCCCCCGACGATTCGAAGATTCGGCCGATGCACTCGAACGGTATTTCGACGTGTATGCCTTTCGCATTGGCGATCCGGATCGGCACCAGGTAGCGATCCTGTTTAACGACATCAGCGAGCGCCGGCGCAGCGAGATGGCGCTACGGGAAGCAAGCCGGGCCAAGGACGAATTTCTGGCGATGCTCGGCCACGAGTTGCGCAACCCGCTTGCACCGATCATGAGTCACCTGCAGCTGATGCGCCTGCGAGAACCCGATTGCCTCGTCCGTGATCGCGAAATCATTGAAGAGCAGGTGCGCCACATGGTCGCGCTGGTGGACGACTTGCTCGACGTGTCGCGGATCGCGCGCGGCAAAGTCGAGTTGAAAAAAATGCCTGTCGAGCTTGCCGGAATAATAGCCCAGGCGATCGAGACTGTGAGCCCACTGCTGGAAAAGAACAACCAGGACATCGAGAAAGCGGTTGAGGCGGGTCTGGTCGTGGATGGCGACGCGCGCCGCCTAATGCAGGTCGTCATCAACCTGCTGAGCAACGCGACCAAGTATTCGTCCCCGCGAGATGTCATTTCCATCAGTGCCTCGGCCGAGGGCGATGAAGCCGTGCTACGGGTACGCGATCAGGGTGTGGGTATTGAGCCGGATCTGATGCCGCACGTTTTCGATCTGTTTGCCCAGAGTGCGCAGTCGATAGATCGCGCCAACGGCGGACTGGGTCTCGGCCTCGCAATCGTCCACAACCTGGTGACACTGCATGGCGGTAGCGTCGAGGCGCACAGCGAAGGCCGCAACCGTGGCAGCGAATTCATCGTGCGCCTGCCGCTGCTCCAACAGCAGACTGCGGGCGACGCGGCGCGACCGGCGCAGCCGTCGGCTGCAGAGGGCGGCACGGATAAGCCGAAGGTGCTGGTCGTCGATGATTATGCCGATGCGGCGGCGGCACTCGCCCAGTTGCTCGAACTGGGCGGCTACGAGACACGTATCGCGCATGACGGCGCCGCGGCGCTCCGGATCGCCACCGAATTCGCACCGGCCGTGGCGCTAATCGATATTGGCCTGCCGGTGATGGACGGCTACGAGGTCGCGCGCCGGCTGCGCGAGACGCCGGGGCTGGAAAAGACGCGACTGGTAGCCGTGACGGGGTATGGGCAAGAGAGTGATCGGCGTGCCGCGCGCGAGGCCGGCTTTGACGAACATGTGGTCAAGCCGCTGGACCCCGCTGCCATTGGCGAGCTTGTCGGTCGACACGCGACGGCTGCTGCCATCAACTGAGAACCGAAATGTGCGAACCGTTGTTTTGGGGGCGCGACTTTAATTACCGGGCAATGATTCGCTTCGCGGCTGTAGCTGACATATCATCTTGCCACTCACGCGCCCCGGCCGGTTCCACGGCCGATTATTGAAGGAGTGACTATGAATAAGCAGATGGGGGTCGCCGTGCTGGTGATTGGCGTAATGTTATCCACGGCCGCCTGGGCCGCCGGCCCGGATAGCCAAACCGTCGCTCGCTGGCAGCACTACGCGAACAACGTCACGATCTACCGCGACAACTGGGGCATTCCGCACATCTACGGCAAGACGAACGCAGATACGGTGTTCGGCATGGAATATGCGCAGGCCGAGGATGGTTTTGCGCGGGTAGAGCGCAATTACATTCAGGCGCTG
>DASSTE010000069.1:0-2657 GCA_035708085.1 Gammaproteobacteria bacterium
CAGGACGGAAAGATGTCATCCAGGTAAAGATGGTATTGCAATTGAAAGCCGATATGCGAGCCGCTGCGGTCGTTCACCGGGATCACCAGTTCGAACGCGAGCTGGCTGACTTTGCCAACCCAGATGATGCCGGGATTGATCGTGCCGGTCGTCTCGCCGCGGCAGTCGCCCTCAAGGCAGGTTTCCATCGGGAATTCGATGATCGGAATCATGTTGCGGAACGGCCCCGGCATGCCGGTGTCCTTCACGAAGCTTTCCAGGTACGGCAGGCTGTACTGCACGGTGAAGCCCCATTCCAGCGTGCGCGGCTCGCCGCTCGCAGTCGGGAATCCCGGCGCGAACTGCGCGGTGATCGCGAACGGGCGCAGCCAGCCAGTCGACGCGTTGCCGAAGCCCTTGCTGTAATAGACTGCCGGCGACACGACCGAATGCGGCTCGGCGCCGACGCGCGCGCTGCCCGTGCCGCCGAGTTCGGCTTCGAGCCCGACGGCGAGCGCAGACTCGGATTGCGCGTCGATGAATACCTGGTATTTTGCACCAACTTCAAAATTGCCGAAGCCGTTCAGAGTCGGGCCCACTGGTGGATTCAGGTGCGCGTAATCCGCGCCGATCGACAACTGGAAATCCTTCGTCAGCGGCTTGGCGAATTCCGCGTCCAACTCGGACGTGTACACGCCGTCCTCCCGGTTGTGCGTGAACAGGAAGTCGAGTTCCGGCGCGACGAACGAATCCTCGATGTTCAGCGTTGCCGGAAAGAATCGCTTGCCGGAAAAGCCGTGGCCGAATGCGAGCGGGGTAACAAACAGCAGGCTGACCAGTGCCGGCGCGAGGGCGGTTTTCTTCAACATTCTTGGCTCCTCAATAGCTCGTTTATTGTAGAAATCCATGCCGATCGCCGGAATGCGACATGATGTCGCACCTGCGAGTTACCACCCCTCGGATATACTTGAATCCATGATAACCACAGGCGTATCTCAACCAGCGGGCGATGCGGATTTCCGCCGCGTGTTCCTGCTGCGCGGGCTGATCTTCTGCGGCGAGGCAGGCGCCATTATCTCGGCCGGCTGCTGGCTGCACGCGTCGCCGCCCTGGCCGGCGCTCGCCGCGATCGGTGGTGCCTGCGCGACGCTCAATTTCGGGTTATGGCAGGCGCTCGACCGGGCGCGTCCGGACCCGGTGTTGTTCACGCAACTTCTGGTTGACCTTCTCGCGCTCGGCGCACTGTTGTATCTCACCGGTGGCGCCACCAACCCGTTTATCTGGCTGCTGCTGCTGCCGCTCACGATTGCGGCAACAGTGCTGTCGCGCGCGCAGACCTGGCTCATCGCCTTCGCCGCCTGCGCGATCTACTCGCTGCTGATGTGGATTTACCGGCCGATCCCCGGCGTGCACCTGCCCACCGGCTCCGAATTCGCGCTGCACATTCTCGGCATGTGGGTCGGCTTCATCGTCAGCGTGCTGCTGATCGCACATTTCCTGTCGCGCACGGCGGAGAACGTCCGCGCCCGCGATCGCGCGCTGGCGCTGGCGCGCGAGCAGGCGTTGCGCGACGAAAAGCTGATCAGCCTGGGCACGCTCGCGGCGAGCGCCGCGCACGATCTCGGCACCCCGCTCGGGACGCTCGCGGTGCTCGCCGAAGAACTCGCGACAGACATCGATGAGCAGGCTACCGATGCTGCGCGGCGCAAGCTTCAACTGATGGATACGCAGATCGAGCGCTGCAAGCAGGCGATCGCCGGCATCGCGTCATCGGCCGGCATCGAGACGGCACAGGGCGGCAAAGCGCTCGAAGTGGCCGCCTTCATCGATGCCACCATCAACGACTGGCGCGCGCGCCGCGCCGGTATCGAGGTCCGTTGCCGGGTCAACGGCATCACGCCGGGGCCGCGCCTGGTCGCCGAAAAGAACCTGGTGAGCGCGCTGACCAACATCTTCGACAATGCGGCCGACGCCTCGCCGGGGGACGTGGACATCGAGGCGAACTGGACCGACGACGCGCTGGAAATCTGCGTGTCAGATCGCGGCCGCGGCTTCGCGCTGAACAAGCGTAGCCGCATCGGCAAGACGCTGTTCAGCGACAAGCCGGACGGCCACGGCCTCGGCCTGTACCTGTCGTACGGCATTATCGAGCGCCTCGGCGGCAAGCTGTCGATCCGGCCGCGTGCCGGCGGCGGTACGGCCGTCGAAGTGCGCCTGCCGCTCGCCGGACTGAAGGTATGAGCGGCAACGAGCGCACGTTGCTGATCGTCGATGACGACCCCGTCTGGTGCGAGTCTGCGGCAAGTGCGCTCGAGCGGCGCGGCTTCGAGCCCGCCACCGCGCTGACCGTCGAACACGCCGCGCGGGCACTGCAGCAACGGCCGCCGCGTTACGCGCTGATCGACCTGCGCATCGGCGACGACTCCGGCCTGGTACTGGTCGAACAGGCGGCGCGTATCGAGCCGCCGATCCGGATCGTGGTGCTGACCGGCTACGCCAGCATCGCGACGGCAGTCGAGGCGATCAAGCTGGGCGCAACGCAATATCTCGCCAAGCCGGCGCGAACTGCGGAAATCGTCGCGGCCCTGACGCGCGAGGCGCAGGGCGATGCGTCGATGCCGATCGCGGATGAGCCGCCGTCGGTGCGCAGACTCGAATGGGAGCATATCCAGCGCGTA
>DASSTE010000070.1:0-32192 GCA_035708085.1 Gammaproteobacteria bacterium
GGTGAAGCTGCCTGATTTCGTGGGCGTGCCGGACAGCACGCCGGTCGATGCGTTGAGATTGAGTCCCGGCGGCAGGCTGCCGGAGGTGATCGCGTAGCGATATGGGGCCGTGCCGCCGCTCGCCCTCAGCGTCTGGCTGTAAGAGCGTTCCGGTGTGGCCGTCGGCAGACTGGTCGGCGATAGCGTGATCGTCGCGCCGGCGATCTGCAGGCTGTAGTTGCGGCTGCCGGACTGGTGGTTGCTGTCGGTGGCGGTGACCGTGAAGCTGAAATTGCCCGCCGCCGTCGGCGTACCCGACAGCCTTCCGCCGGAACTCAGAGAAATGCCGGCCGGCAGCGAGCCGCTGGCAATGCTGTAAGTGTAGGGAGCCGACCCGCCGCTGGCGGTGATGGTGGCGCCGTAGCTGCTCCCGACTTTGCCGTCGGGAAGCGAGGCTGGCGCCAGCTCGATCGTGGGCCCGCCGACCGCGATGATGTAGTTCTGGGTCACGCTGGCGCCGCTGCCGGTGTCGGTGGCTTTCACGGAAATCGGAAAATTGCCCGTCTGGGTGGGGGTACCCGAGATTGTGTGGCTCCCGGAGTCCCAGTTCAGGCCGTTCGGCAGCCTGCCGGTGAGGTCGTAGTTGTAAGGTCCTGCGCCACCGCTCGCGGTAAAGGTCTGCGAAAACGACTGGCCGTAATTGGCCGTAAGCGTGCCGCTGGGCGGAGACATCGTCAGCGTGGGTGGTGGAGGCGGGTTGACCGTGAGCGCATAGTTTTGGCTGCCGGTAAACGGGCCGCCGGGGCTGCTGTCGGTCGCCTGCACGGTGAAGTTGTACATGCCGGCGACGGTCGGCGTGCCGGAAAGCAGACCCGCGGGGGACAAAGTCAGGCCGGGCGGCAACGCGCCACCCGCGACGGAAAAGGTATACGGCGCGGTGCCGCCGCTGGCGGTCAGCTGCTGCGAATACGCCGTCCCGTAGTTCGCCGGCGGCAGAGACGACGGCGAGATGGTAATGGTGGGAGGGTCGACAGTCAGGGTGTAGCTCTGGTCGCCGGGAGCCCCGTTGCTGTCGGTAGCCTCGATGACGAACTGGAACGGTCCACTGGCGGTGGGCGTCCCGCTGAGCGTACCGTCGCTGCCCAGCTCAATGCCGGGCGGCAGCGCGCCGCTGGTGACGCTGTAGGTATAAGGCGCCTGCCCTCCGTCGGCGATGAAGTGCTGCGTGTAGGACACGCCGAACGCTGCGTTCGGCAAGCTCGAGGGCGAGATGGTGATCTTGGGGTCGTGGCCGGGGTCCGCGTGCGCGAGCACCGGCAACACGAGTAACGCAAGCAGCATCCAGCCGCGAAATTTACAATCCATTGTTATATAGCCCCGTTTCTCATCCTTGATATAGGCGGCTCTTGCTAATCTACATGCTGCAGGCGCGCCTTTCAATATGTCGCCTGCCGGCAACGTCATATTTTGCGAGCGGCGAGCGGCGCCGCTCCCACAGGTTTAGCCGCCCAGGCCCTCCTCGGCCAGTACCTTCTTTACTCCCGCGTCGGCTTCCATACGCTCGACAAACTTCGGCAGGTTGTCGAGGCCGCTGAGGTCGATCTTCAGACCCCGCGCCCAGCGCAGCAGCACGTAGAGATACGGGTCGGCGATCGAACGTTCGCCGGCGAGCCAGTCGCGGCCTTCGAGCTGCGTGTTGATGATCTCGAAATGCTTGCGCAGCACATGTTTTGCCTTGGTCCTGGTCTGCTCGGCGGCGTCATCGTCCAGGTAGGCGGTGCCGCCGAACAGCGGTTTGAACGCCGGGTGCATATCCGAGTTGACGAAGCCCAGCCAGCGATTGACCACGGCGCGGCCTTCGGGCGTGCCGTCGCCGCCGAGCGTTGCTTCGGGATGCTTGTCGGCGAGGTAATTGAGGATGGCGCTGTTTTCCGTCAGCACCAGGCCGTTGTGCTCGAGCGCCGGCACGGCGCCCGCCGGGTTGATGCGCAGATACTCGGGCGACTTCAATTCATCGCCCGCCACCTTGTGGGTTTCGTACGGCTTGCCGATCCACTCGAGCGTGATGTGATCGGCGAGCGAGCACGCGCCCGGCATGTAATACAGTTTCATTTTTGTCTCCTGGATGTAACGGTGCAATCGACGCCCTCTCCCTGGGGAGAGGGTCGAAAAAAAGTCAAGCCACTTCCGCCTGAAGCGCGGGATAGTCGATGTAACCTTTGGCGCCGCCCTGGTAGAACGTGTCGCGATCCGGCTCGTTGAGCGGGGTTCGCGCACGGAAGCGCTCCGGGAGATCCGGATTGGCGATGAACAGCTTGCCGTAGGCGACGAGGTCGGCATGGCCTTCTTCGATCACCGCATTGCCGCTCTCGCGGTCGTAACCGCCGTTGGTGATCAGCACGCCCTGGTAGAACGGGCGGAAGTGCGCGGTGACGTTCTCCACCATGTTCGGGATGTGCGCGACCGGTCCGGTCGGCTCGATCAGGTGCAAGTAGGCGAGCTTGTAGTCGTTCAGGCGCATGATGACGTACTCGTACAGCGCGCGGGCGTTGCTGTCCGGCTTGAGGTTGGACAGCCCGCTCGGCGACAGGCGCAGGCCGACCCGCTCGGCCCCGATCGCGTTGCTGACGCCGTCGATGATCTCGAACAGGAAGCGCGCGCGGTTGGCGATCTCGCCGCCGTACTCGTCGGTGCGGACGTTGGCGCTATCGACCAGGAACTGGTTCGGCAGGTAGCCGTTCGCGCCATGAATCTCGACGCCGTCGAAGCCGGCCTTGATCGCGTTTTTGGCGGCCTGCACGTAATCGCCGACAATGGCGTGGATTTCGTCGATTTCGAGCGCGCGCGGCGTGACGGTGGGCTGCAGGCCGTTTTGCGTGAACGCCTGGCCTTCCGGGTTGATCGCCGACGGCGCGACCGGCGCTTCGCCGTTGTGAAAGTCCGGGTGCGAGACACGGCCGACATGCCAGAGCTGGGCAAACATCATGCCGCCCTCGGCGTGCACTGCCTTGGTGACCTTGCTCCAGCCGTCGATCTGCGCGGCCGAGTGAATGCCGGGCGTGTTGATGTAGCCGACGCCCTGCGGCGAGATTTGCGTGGCTTCGCTGATGATCAGGCCGGCTGAGGCACGCTGGGCGTAGTACTCAACGTGCAGATCGGTCGGCGCGAGTTGCGGGTTGTCGGCGCGCGAGCGCGTCAGCGGTGCCATGACGACGCGATTGGCGAGCGTGTAGCGGCCGATGCGGGCGGGTTCGAGTAGCGGTTGTTTCGGCATGTGTTTTCTCCTGATAATTCCGATTTATCTAGTAATTTCGATATAGTTCCCTCACCCTGCCCGCTCCTGGGGGAGGCGGTTTTAAAGATCGCGCTGCAGGAATTCGCTCAGGGAACGGATGGCGGCTTCGTTGCGCTCGTAGTAGGTCCACTGGCCGCAGCGGCGGGCGACGACCAGACCCGCCTGCTCCAGCAGCGCAAGGTAATGCGACGCAGTGGACTGCGACAGCCCGAGCTTCTCGCAAATCGCACCCACGCACACGCCCCGATCGCGGCGCTGCTTGCACTCCAGGTCGCCGGTCGTGCCGAAATGGCGCTCCGGCTCCTTGAGCCACATCAGAATTTTCAACCGCGACTCATTGCCGAGAGCTTTGAAGACGCTGACCTGATCCATAGCTGCTATTATATCGACGTTTTTCGATATTTCAATACCGCCGGACGCGCGATCTGTCTGGACCAGCGTGATAAGGCGCAGTTGGCCAATGCGGGCGGATACACTACTATTCCCGCGGGAGGGCGATTTTTGCCAATGGATACTGCTGTCACCAAAACCCGCCTGAAGGGGCTGGCCCGCCGCCTCGTGTTCGATGGCCACCTGTCGCAGGAGGATGCCGAACGCGTGCAGCAGGCGGCGCTGCAGGAGAAGCAGCCGTTCGTCGTGCAGCTCGTCAAGGATGGAGCGCTGGCGAGCGCAGCGGTAGCGGCTGCAGCGTCGCAGGAGTTCGGTGCGCCGCTGATCGACCTGGGCGCCGTCGAGATCGATCCGGCAGTCGCCAAGCTGGTCGACGAAAAGCTGATCCGCCAGCACCACGCCCTGCCGATCTTCCGCCGCGGCTCGATGCTGTTTGTCGCGGTGTCCGATCCGACCCGCCTCGACACGATCGACGAGTTCGGCTTCCACACGCGCCAGACGGTCGAACTGGTGGTGGCCGACGAGGTGCCGCTGGGCCGGCTGATCGACAAGACGCTCGAGGCGATGGATACCTCGATGCAGAACCTGGCCGGCGAGGAACTGGCCGGTCTCGAGAATCTGGAAGTCGGCGACGAGACGCCGACCGAAGAAGGCGGGCAGGATGGCGTGGAAGATGCCCCGATCGTCCGCTTCATCAACAAGATGCTGGTCGATGCGATCAAGGCCGGCGCGTCGGACATTCACTTCGAGCCCTACGAAAAGTATTACCGCGTGCGCACGCGTCTCGACGGCATTCTGCGCGAGATCGCCAAGCCGCCGATCGCGCTCGCGCCCAAGCTGGCAGCGCGCCT
Organism: Gammaproteobacteria bacterium; assembly: GCA_035708085.1. Taxonomy (GTDB): domain Bacteria; phylum Pseudomonadota; class Gammaproteobacteria; order Natronospirales; family DASSBR01; genus DASSBR01. The sequence continues at coordinate 4,516 of DASSTE010000070.1, forward strand.
CAAGGTCATGTCGCGGCTGGATATTTCGGAGCGGCGCATCCCGCAGGACGGGCGCATCAAGCTGAAGCTGTCGCAGAACAAGGCGATCGACTTTCGCGTGAGCACCTGCCCGACGCTGTACGGCGAAAAGGTCGTGCTGCGTATTCTCGACCCGAGTTCGGCCAGGCTCGGTATCGACGCGCTGGGCTATGAGCCGGATCAGAAGGAATTGTACATGGCGGCGCTCAACCGCCCGTACGGCATGATTCTCGTCACCGGCCCGACCGGCAGCGGCAAGACGGTGTCGCTGTACACCGGCGTCAACATTCTGAACACGTCGGACCGCAATATTTCCACCGCCGAAGACCCGATTGAAATCCAGCTCCCCGGCATCAACCAGGTGAATGTGAATCCGCGTGTGGGACTGACGTTCGCGAGCGCGCTGCGTTCATTCCTGCGCCAGGATCCGGACGTGATTCTGGTCGGCGAAATCCGCGATCTGGAAACCGCCGAAATCGCGGTGAAGGCGGCGCAGACCGGGCACCTGGTGCTGTCGACGCTGCACACCAACGACGCGCCGAAGACGCTGACGCGTCTCGCCGACATCGGCGTCGCGCCCTACTCGATCGCAACCGCGGTCAATCTGATCATCGCCCAGCGGCTGGTGCGGCGGCTGTGCGACAAGTGCAAGCAGCCGGTCGATGTGCCGAAGAAAGCGCTGCTGAAGGAAGGCTTCAGCGAGGCCGACATCGACGCCGGCCTGACGATTTACGGCCCGGTCGGCTGCGACCAGTGCACCGAAGGTTACAAAGGCCGCACCGGCGTCTACCAGGTGATGCCCGTCAGCGAGGCGATGGGGCGTATCATCATGGCCCAGGGCAACGCGATGCAGATCGCGGATCAGGCCAAGCAGGAAGGCATCGCCGATTTGCGTACTTCGGGTTTGAGGAAGGTCAGGGACGGCGTTACGAGTCTGGAAGAAGTGAATCGCGTCACGATCGAATAACCGAACAGGCGAACGACTATGGCCGAAGCGGCAAAAAAGACCTTCAACTTCACGTGGGAAGGCACCGATCGCAAGGGCAATCGGGTCAAGGGCAAGGCCAACGGCGCCGACACGATGGCGATCAAGGCGCACCTGCGCCGCCAGGGCATCGCACCGCTTCGGGTGCGCAAGGAAAGCCAGGGCATGTTCGGCTCGGGCGCCGGCAAGCGCATCACGCCCGGCGACATTGCGATCCTGTCACGCCAGATGGCGACGATGATGACGGCCGGCGTGCCGCTGGTGCAGGCGTTCGACATCGTCGGCAAGGGCAACAGCAATCCGCGTTTCCGCAACCTGGTGATGGGTCTCAAGAATGACGTCGAGGCCGGCAATTCGCTGACGCACGCGCTGTCGCAGCAGCCGAAGTATTTCGACGACCTGTACGTGAGCCTCGTTGAAGCGGGCGAGAAAGCCGGTGCGCTGGAAGCGCTGCTCGACAAGATCGCGACGTACAAGGAAAAGACCGAGGCGATCAAGAAAAAAATCAAGAAGGCGATGTTTTACCCGATCGCGATTATGGTGGTCGCGGTCGTGGTCACCGCCATTCTGCTGGTGTACGTGATTCCGCAGTTCGCCAAGCTGTTCGAGGGCTTCGGCGCCAATTTGCCGGCGTTCACGCTGATGGTGGTCAACCTGTCGAAATTCGTGCGCAGCAACGGCATGGAGATTCTGATCGGCATCGCGGTCCTCGCCTCCGCGTTTATCTGGCTCAAGAAACGCTCGCCGCAATTTCGCCGCCTGCTCGATCGCGTGACGCTGCAACTGCCGGTCGTCGGCGGCATCGTCAAAAAGGCGATCATTGCGCGCTTCGCGCGCACGCTCGCGACCATGTTCGCGGCCGGCGTGCCGCTGGTCGAGGCGCTCGATTCCATCGCCGGCGCCTGCGGCAATATCCTGTTCGAGGAGGGCGTGCTGCACATCCGCGACCAGGTCTCCACCGGCCTGCAGCTCAATGTCGCGATGTCGGAGACCAGCCTGTTCCCCAATATGGTCGAGCAAATGATCGCGATCGGCGAGGAATCCGGCTCGATCGAAACCATGGCCGGCAAGGTCGCGGATTTCTACGAGGAAGAAGTCGACAACGCGGTCGACAGCATGAGCAGCCTGATGGAACCGGTGATCATGGTGGTGCTCGGCGTGCTGATCGGCGGCCTGGTGATCGCGATGTACTTGCCGATCTTCAAGATGGGTTCGGTGGTTTGACAGCATTATCTGGCGCGTTTGCTCATGCTTTTAGCTGATTACCTCGTTCAATCCCCGGCAGTCTTCCTGACGATCGTTGCGATCCTCGGCCTGATCGTCGGCAGCTTTCTGAACGTCGTCATTTACCGGCTGCCGGTGATGCTCGACCGCGCGTGGCGGCGCGAGACCGGCGAAACGCCGGCCGACGACGAGCCGTTCAACCTGGCCGTGCCGCGCTCGCGCTGCCGGCAATGCGGCCACCTGATCTCCGCGTGGGAGAACGTGCCGGTCATCAGCTATGCCCTGTTGCGCGGCCGCTGCCACGGCTGTCGCACGCACATCTCGATCCGCTACCCGATCGTCGAATTGTTGAGCGGCGCACTTGCGGTCGTCGTCGCCTGGCATTTCGGCGTCAGCCTCGAAACCGCCGCCGGCCTGGTTTTCACCTGGACGCTGATCACGCTCGCGTTCATCGACATTGATCATCAACTGCTGCCGGACATTATCACGCTGCCGCTGCTCTGGGTCGGGCTCGGCCTGAGCCTGCTGTGGCCGGCCGGCGACGTGTTCGCCCAGCCGCGCGCCGCGATCATCGGTGCCATCGCCGGCTATGGCTGCCTGTGGCTGGTGTTTCACGCGTTCAAGCTGATGACTGGCAAGGAAGGCATGGGCTATGGCGACTTCAAGCTGCTTGCGCTGCTCGGCGCGTGGCTCGGCTGGGAGATGCTGCCGCTGATCGTGCTGCTCGCCGCCGGGGTCGGCGCGATCGTCGGCGTCGGCATGATTCTGGCGAAGCGCCTGCAGCGCGAAACGCCGATTCCGTTCGGCCCGTACCTTGCCGCCGCCGGCTGGATCGCGATGATCTGGGGACACGGCATCATGGCCGCGTACCTTGCCACGATGGCGAGGTAGAAAGTCGCTAGTGCTGAGTCGCCAGGACTAAGTAATGAGACAACGATCCTTCGTTTCTTCACTCAGTCCTGGCGACTCAGTCCTAGCGACTTCCACGCGCAGCGCCCAGTGACGCTGCGCATTGGCCTCACGGGCGGGATCGCTTCCGGCAAATCCGCCGCGGCGGCCGAATTCGCGCGGCTCGGCGTACCGGTAATTGATGCCGACGAAGCCGCGCGCGAAGTCACCGCGCCCGGCTCACCTGCCCTCTCCCAGATCGCTGCGCTGCGGCCCGAGGAGCCGCTGGCCGTCAACGGCGCACTCGATCGCAAGCGGCTGCGCGCGCTGCTGTTCGCGGACCCTGTCCTGCGCCGTGACGTCGAAGCCATCCTGCACCCGCGCATCATCGCGCACATGAAAACGGCGATTGCCGCGGTGCATGCGCCATACGTGATCCTCGCCATTCCGCTGCTGGCCGAAGCCGGCGGCGCGTCCGAACTGGTCGATCGCGTGCTCGTGATCGACTGCCCGGAAGAGCTTCAGGTCGAGCGGCTGATGCGGCGGGATGGCGAAACGGAAGCCGGCGCACGCCTGATTCTGGCTGCGCAGGCGAACCGGGAGGCGCGGCTGAAGCTCGCGGACGATGTCATCGAAAACAGCGCGTCGCTGGACCGGCTCAATGCGGCGGTCGCGCAAATGCACGCGCGTTACCGCCGGATGGCGGAATCCGAGATTTAACAAATCCGAACGGTACATTTGCCGGATGAACGGCGTTTCCGACACAATAGCGGGTGATGCAACCGAAGCCTGTCAATCCCGATTCGGCGCCGGCCGCCGAATCCATCATTTACGAACAGCCGCTGACGGAGCGGGTGCGGACTTTTCTGCGCCTCCAATTCCTGCTGAGCCAGGCGGAACAGTACGCCGAGCCCAAGAGTTCCTGGGACAGCCGCATGGCGATCATGAGCCTGCTCGACATCGCCGACATGCTGACGCGCGGCAATGCGCGCGGCGAGGCGCTCAAGGAACTGGACTCGCAAATCGGCATCCTTGCGCTGCTGCGCGACAACCCGGACGTCGACAATCCGCGCCTGCTGGAAGTGCTGGACCAACTCGAACATCTGAAGCGCCAGCTTGCCAGCCACACAGGGCCGCTGGGCCAGGGCCTGCGCAACAATGAATTCCTGAGCGCGATCAAGAACCGCACCGCCATCCCCGGCGGCACCTGCGAATTCGATCTGCCCGGCTATCATTTCTGGCTGTCGAAGCCGAACGCGGCGCGCGCCGCCGACGTGGCGGAGTGGCTCAAGGAACTCGCCCCGCTGCGCGAGGCGGTGTCGGTGCTGCTCGATTTAAATCGCCAGAGCGCGGACCCGGTCAACAAGGTGGCCGAGGGCGGCGTGTTTCAGCACAACATGCAGAACGAGTCGAACTGCCAGCTCATTCGCGTGATCCTGCCCGGTAACGCGGCCGTTTTCCCGGAAATCAGCGGCGGCCGCCACCGCATCACGATCCGCTTCTTCGATCGGCCCAACGTCAACGAGCGCCCGCGACAGGTCACGCGGGACGTTAAATTCCAGTTGATGTTCTGCCACTTGTGATATGGCCGAATCGGCGCTGCCCAAGCAAGTGCCCTGCCCGCAATGCGGGCGGCTGGTCGAATGGTCGGACACATCCCCCTATCGGCCGTTTTGCAGCGAGCGCTGCCGGTTGATTGATTTAGGCGAGTGGTTCGACGAGAGTCATTCGATTCCGGGGGATGAAGGAGACGAGGGAGGTTGATTAACACCCCTCACCCCGGCCCTCTTCCTGAGGAGAAGGTTGGTGAGCGGATCAGAAGGTTTCTGATGCTCGCAATCCCCTGCCCGCCCAAACTCCGAACGCGCGCAAAGTCGCCGGGAGTCATCCCCCCAATTGCATAGGTGGGCAGATTGCTCAGCGCCGTCAGCCGCCCAAAGCCATCCCACCCCAAAACCGGGCCCGCCGGATGACTGGGCGTCGGCTGAACGCTACCGATAAAAATGTAATCCAGCCCCAACCGGTTCGCCTGCTGAACCTCATCGGCAGTATGGCAAGACGCACCGACCCAGCGGCAATCAGCAAGCGGCCGCGTCTCCAGCGCCATCAAACGCCGCGAGTTCAAATGCAGCCCGTCTGCATCCAGCGCTTGGGCCTCCGCCGCAGTGCCATTCCAGATAAACAAGGCATCATGTTCGCGGCAGAGTTCGCGCACTGCCCGCCCGAGTGCCAGACGATCAAACGTATTGGCCTCCGGCAGCCGGCACTGCACCATCGGCAATCCCCCTTCGAGCGCCGATTGAATGTTGTGCAGATAGGAATCAACGTCACGATCCGGCGCCGGCGTCACCAGGCACCGGTCCGGCAACTGCAGCGCCGCCACAACCGGCCGATCCGCCTCCAGCAAATCCCACTGCCCCAGTTCACTCCGCGGCACCCAGGCCAACTGCTGATCCTCAAGTGCCCGCGGCTCGCCCCGGAATTGCGTCACGGAGAAGATCGCAAGATCCACCGACAGCTCGGGATAATCGTGATGCAGGGAAATCAGCGGACGGGAACCCTGGACTTCAATACCGAGTTCTTCCCGCAACTCCCGCACAAGCGCCAGCGCAGGCGCCTCACCCTCGAGTAATTTGCCGCCCGGAAATTCCCAGCCCCCCGCCATAGCTTTGCCCGCCGGCCGCTGCGCCAAAAGGACGCTGCCGAGAGCATTTTCCAACACGCCGGCAACGACTTTTATGGAGACGGGAGACCCAGACATCGCAGTTTCAATGACTCCGCCATCCCTGCGGGCGCAGGCGGCACAAAAATCAAAGCCGCCCGTGGCACTGCTTGTACTTCAACCCCGACCCGCAAGGACAAGGCTCGTTGCGCCCGACCTTGCGTTCGCTGCGAACGTACGTCTGCACCGGCGCCGGTTCACCCTCAGCCATGGCAACATCTTCACCAGCGCCGCCACCCGCGGCTGCGGCCGCCGTCGACGCATCGGCATGATGAAACTGCATCTTCTGCTCGCGCCGCCGCTGCGCCTCGACAGCTTCGACGTCTTCCTCGGCAACGCGCACCTTGCTCAGGATTGAAATGGTCTCGAACTTGATCTGGTCGAGCATTTCCGAAAACATCTCGAACGCTTCGGTCTTGTACGCCTGCTTCGGATCGACCTGCGCATAGCCGCGCAGATGAATGCCCTGGCGCAGGTAGTCGAGCGCCGCGAGGTGCTCTTTCCAGTGCTGGTCGAGAATCTGCAGCATGATCTGCTGCTCGAATTGGCGCATCGTCTGCGCGCCGACCGTCTCTTCCTTGCGCCGATAAATCGCCTCGATCTCGTCGAGGATTTTTTCGCGCAGCGTTTCCTCGTGCAATTCCTTGTCGACTTCCAGCCAGTGCCCGACATCGGCCTTGTAGTCGAACTCGCGCAGCAGCGCTTCGCTCAGGCCTTTCACATCCCACTGCTCTTCCATGCTCTGCGGCGGAACGTATTCGCTGATGACGTCGTTGACCACGTCCGCGCGAATCGCCTTGATGGCGTCGGAGACGTCCTTCGCCTGCATCAACTCGTTTCGCTGTTCGTAGATCACCTTGCGCTGGTCGTTGGCGACATCGTCGTATTCGAGCAGTTGCTTACGGATGTCGAAGTTATGGCCTTCGACCTTGCGCTGCGCGTTCTCGATCGCTTTCGTTACCCACGGATGCTCGATCGCCTCGCCTGCCTGCATGCCGAAGCGCTGCATCAGCGACTTGACCTTGTCGGACGCGAAAATGCGCATCAGGTTGTCTTCGAGCGACAGGTAGAACCGGCTTGAACCGGGATCGCCCTGACGGCCGGAACGGCCGCGCAGCTGGTTGTCGATGCGCCGCGATTCGTGGCGCTCGGTGCCGATGATGTGCAGGCCACCGGCCTCGAGCACCTGCTGGTGAAGCTCGCGCCATTGCGCCTCGCGCCGCGCATGCTCCTCGGCGCTCTCGTTTTCGACTTCCTCGGCCTGCTCGGGCGTGTTCATCGCGCCGCCGAGCACGATGTCGGTGCCGCGGCCGGCCATATTGGTGGCAATCGTCACCTTGCCCGGACGACCCGCCTCGGCCACGATCTGCGCTTCGCGCTCGTGCTGCTTCGCGTTCAGCACGTCATGCGGAATCTTGCGCTTTTGCAGCAGTCCGGACAGATACTCCGACGTTTCGATTGATGTCGTACCGACCAGCACCGGCTGGCCGCGCTGCTGGCAATCGACGATGTCCTCGATGATCGCGTCGAACTTGTCCTTCGTCGACAGGTACACCTGGTCAGCGCGGTCGTCGCGGATCATCGGCTTGTTGGTCGGGACGACGACGACTTCGAGTCCATAAATTTCCTGGAACTCGAACGCCTCGGTATCGGCCGTGCCGGTCATGCCGGACAGCTTTTCGTACATGCGGAAATAGTTCTGGAACGTAATCGACGCGAGCGTCTGGTTTTCCGCCTGAATCTTGACCCCTTCCTTCGCCTCGACCGCCTGGTGCAAGCCTTCCGACCAGCGCCGGCCCGGCATTGTGCGGCCGGTAAATTCATCGACGATCACGACCTCACCGTTCTGGACGATGTAATCGACCTCGCGCTGGTACAGCGCATGCGCACGCAATGAAGCGTTGATGTGATGCATCAGGCCGATGTTGGCGGCGTCGTACAGGCTCTCGCCCTCATTCAGCAGCCCGCTCTCGATCATCAGCCGCTCGACCTTCTGGTGGCCGTCCTCGGTGAGATAAACCTGCTTGGCCTTTTCGTCGACGGAATAATCGCCGGGGCCGTCCTCTTCCTCCTGCGGCGTCAGGCGCGGAATGAGCTTGTCGACCTTCACGTAAGTATCGGTGTTGTCATCGACCGCGCCGGAAATAATCAGCGGCGTGCGCGCCTCGTCGATCAGGATCGAATCGACCTCGTCGACGATCGCATAATGCAGATCGCGCTGCACCTTGCCGGCGACATCGAACGCCATGTTGTCGCGCAGGTAGTCGAAGCCGAACTCGTTGTTGGTACCGTAGGTAATATCGGCGTCGTAGGCGGCCTTCTTCTCGGCCGGATCCTGCATCGTCAGGATCACGCCGACCGTCATGTCGAGCGCCTCGTACACCGGCTTCATCCAGCCTGCATCGCGGCTGGCGAGGTAATCGTTAACAGTAACCAGATGGACGCCCTTGCCGGGAATCGCGTTCAGGTAGACGGCCAGCGTCGCCATCAGCGTCTTGCCCTCGCCGGTGCGCATTTCCGCGATCTTGCCCTGGTGCAGCACCATGCCACCGATCAGCTGAACGTCGAAATGACGCATGCCGAGATGACGCTTCGACGCCTCGCGCACCGCCGCAAAAGCCTCCGGCAGCAGATCGTCGAGGCTCTCGCCCGCTTCGTGGCGCTCGCGAAACTCCGCCGTCTTCGCCTTCAGGGCCGCATCGTCCAGCGCCTCGAAGTCAGGCTCGAGCGCATTGATGCGCTCGACTTTCCGGCGCATAGACTTGATTACGCGATCGTTGCGGCTGCCAAAAATCTTTTGAACTACACTTGCCATTGAATTACCAAAAGCTTACAAAATCCGCGTTCAACGCCGCGTCAACGCAGGCGCACGCTCCGGTAGTGGTTTGCCGGGCTGTGTGAGACAGGGATGTCGAACCCAGAGCCTCCAGGGAAGGATCTAAAAACAAGCTACCGGAGCGGGCGCCGGAAACGAAGCCGAGACGACGTCAGCCGTCGCCGCGAACAAATTTCAGCGGGTTTATCTCGCGTCCATGATACAGCACTTCCAAATGCACGTGCGGCCCCGTCGAGTGGCCGGTCGAGCCCATCAGCGAGATGACCTGGCCCTTCGAAACCGCCTCACCGACCTTGACCAGAATCTTCTCGTTGTGCCCGTAACGCGTCGCATAACCGTGGCCATCGTCAATTTCGACCAGGTTGCCGTAGCCATACCACGGTCCCGCCCACGTCACGATGCCCGCCGCAATCGCATGCACTTTCGTGCCGCGCTTCCCAGCGAAATCGATGCCGGGATGAAAACCGGCCTCGCCGGTAATGGGATCCACGCGGCGGCCAAAGTATGACGAAATCCAGCCGCCCTTGATCGGACGGCCGGCCGGATGCATCGCCTTTTGAAGATTGCGGTGCATGAGCAGATTTTCAAGCGCCGAGAGCTGCTGACTGCGACTGCGGATTGCATCGGAGAGCTGGGAGAAGCCGTCCAGCAGGTCGGATTTAGCGGCATCCGGGTCCGGCGCATCGATGATCGGACCGCCTTCGGCCGGCGGCGCGCCGAAATTGAACTCGGCCGGATCGATGCCCGCCATCTTGATCAGTTGCCGGCCGAGCGCGTCGAGCCGGATAATGTGCGCCTGCATTTCGCCGAGGCGCCCCGACAGCGCATCGATGTTCGCCTGGGCATGATTTTTCGCCGCGGCGATTTCGCGCTGATCGGCGGCGAGGCGGGTTTTCCAGGCGCTGATTTGCGCCAGCGGCGCGGATGCGCCAAGGTAATGCGCGGCGTAAAAGCCGCCAGTAAAGAGAGTTGCCGCCGCAAGCACTGCGACCGCAGCCATGGGAAGCGTAAAGCGCCAGCGCGTTGTATCGAATTGCCGGCGCCGCCCGGCACGCGAAACCAGGATAATATTCATTATATATGCCCCACCCCCGTCACTTATTGCAGGCATCCGGATCGCACCTGTCGCGGCTGGTCAAACAAGCCGCGGCTCTCGACCGAGTGACCGACGCAGTCCGCTCCCTGCTGCCGCCGGCGCTTGCCTCACATTGTCGCGGTGCCGCCTGGCGTGACGGTGACCTCACCATTTTTGTCGACAGCCCAGTGTGGACTACGCGACTGCGCTTTTATCAGCCCGATCTTAAAAACGGGCTCAAGCGGCAATTCCAGACCGATGTGCGGCGGATACGCATCAAGGTGATGCCGCGCCGCTTCGCCACTCCTGCGCCGCGCCCCGAACCGCAACAACAAGTGACAGCGTCGACGCGGCGGCTGCTGGACGCCACGGCGAATGCGATAGACGATCCCGAGCTTGCTGACGCGTTACGGCGCTTGGGGAGCAAAAACCGCGGGTAGCGTCACTCCGGCCGTGTGACCTTGCCCCCTCTCCCTGAAGGAGAGGGAACCGGAAGTTATTCCGAGTAAACCGGCGCCATGTAGGAGATCGGTGCCGCACGTTTATCCGCGAACGTGATCTCTTCCCACGCGCTTTCGTCAGCGAGCATCGCGCGCAGGATGGCGTTGTTCAGCCCGTGGCCGGACTTGTAGGCGCTGAACGAGCCGATCAGGCTGTGGCCGAGCAGGTACAGGTCGCCGATCGAGTCGAGCACCTTGTGCTTGACGAACTCGTCTTCGTAGCGCAGGCCGTCTTCGTTCAGAATCCGGAAGTCGTCAAGCGCTATGGCGTTGTCGAGCGAGGCGCCGAGGGTCAGGTGCCGCTCGCGCAGCATTTCGATATCGCGCATGAAGCCGAAGGTCCGCGCGCGGGCGACTTCCTTGACGAACGAAGTAGTCGAAAAGTCGATAATCGCGGTCTGCGTGTGCTTTTTGAAAATCGGATGATCGAAATCGATTTCGAGCGCGACCTTGAAGCCGTCGAACGGTTCGAAGCGCGCCCACTTGTCATCCTGTTCGACTTCGATGACTTTCTTGACGCGAATGAATTTCTTCGGCGCGTTCTGTTCTTCGATGCCGGCGGACTGGATCAGGAATACGAACGGACCCGCGCTGCCATCCATGATCGGCACTTCGGGCGCTGACAGGTCGACGTAAGCGTTGTCGATGCCGAGGCCGGCGAACGCCGAGAGCAAATGTTCGACGGTCGATACGCGCACGTCGCCCTTGATCAGCGTCGTACCGAGCATGGTGTCGCCGACATTGGTGGCAGTGGCCTTGATGTCCACCGGTTCGTCGAGATCGATGCGTCGAAAGACGACGCCGCTGTTGACCGCTGCGGGCCGCAGCGTCATGTAAACTTTTTCGCCGGTATGCAGACCCACGCCGGTGGCGTGAATCGTATTCTTCAAGGTGCGTTGTTTGAGCATCTCGACCAGTGCCTCACTGATGGACTCTTGCGTCTAGTGTATATATCGCACGCGGCACAGTCCGTTGACCGGTGGGCAGTTTTTCTCGATGGCCGTAAAGCCCAAACAGTGCTGCCAGCACATTTCGCGGCCGACTACGATAGCACAAGGGGCGAAAATGCTGCAAGCCGTTGATTCGCCGCTTGTTCCGGGTCGGAAGCCGCTCGTCGGCCGATTTCGGGCGTCCGACTTCGATCCGGCGCCCGCCGCGGCAGCTTATTTCCCGGGACACCGTGAATACGTCCCTGTAGGCTCTGGGTTCAGCTCCTGCCTCACACAGCCCGGAAAATAACTGCCCCGACGTGCGCCTCACGCCCACGCCGGCCATCCAGTCTCCGCTGACCACTCCGCTTAATCCGCCTGGCGCCGAAGGAACGCCGGAATATCCAGGTAATCCGGGTCCGTGCTCGGCTCGGCCAGCCGATCGCCCACGGCCTTGCGGCGAATGATCGTCGGCTTGTCGAGTTCGGCGTAGTCGGCCGGATTCTCGGGCTTAGGCGGCACCAGCTTGATCTTCGGCTCGGCCTTGTTGACCCGCAGGTGGTGACCGCCCAGGCCGGTGGCGACGACCGTCACGCGGATTTCCTTGCTCATTGCGGGGTCGATGACCGCACCGACGACCACGGTCGCGTCGTCGGAGGCGAACTCCTTGACGGTGTTGCCGACTTCCTCGAATTCGCCGATGGCCATGTCCATGCCGGCCGTGACGTTAACGAGAATGCCGCGCGCGCCGGCGAGGTTGACGTCTTCGAGCAGCGGGCTCGCGATTGCCGATTCGGCCGCTTCGCGGGCGCGGTCCTCGCCCGTCGCGATACCGGAGCCCATCATGGCCATGCCCATTTCGGACATGACGGTGCGGACGTCGGCGAAGTCGACGTTGATCAGGCCGGGCCGGGTGATCAGTTCGGCAATGCCCTGTACCGCGCCGAGCAGCACGTCGTTGGCCGACTTGAACGCGTCCAGCAGAGAAGTGCCGGCACCCAGTACGCTCAGGAGCTTCTCGTTCGGAATCGTGATCAGCGAGTCGACGTACTTGCCGAGTTCCTCGATGCCCTGCTGCGCGACCTGCATGCGCTTGTTGCCCTCGAACGGGAACGGCTTGGTCACGACCGCGACCGCGAGGATGCCGAGCTCCTTGGCAACCTGCGCAACGACCGGTGCGGCACCGGTGCCGGTACCGCCGCCCATGCCTGCGGTGATGAACACCATGTCCGAACCGTCGATCACTTCCATGATGCGTTCGCGATCCTCCATCGCCGCCTGGCGGCCGACTTCCGGATTTGCGCCCGCGCCCAGGCCCTTGGTGATGCTGCCGCCGATCTGCAGCGCGGTCTTGGCGTTGCTGTTGCGCAGCGCCTGTGCGTCGGTGTTGGCGCAAATGAATTCGACGCCTTCGATGCCGGCTGAAATCATGTGGCGCACGGCGTTGCCGCCGCCGCCCCCCACGCCGATGACCTTGATCACGGCGTTTTCGCTGTTGCTGTCCATCAGTTGAAACATGTCATTACCCTCCACGTGCTCGCTCCGTTGCCTGTACCCGAATTAAAAATTGCCCTGGAACCACTGCTTCATTCGCTGCCATACTTCCTTTAACCCACTCTTCACCGGTGGCGCCGACCGCTGATGCGGCAACGCCTGACTGCCGAACAGCAGGAGACCGACCCCGGTGGCGTGGATCGGATTGCGAACCACGTCAACGAGGCCGGTCACGTGCTGAGGCACCCCTAAACGAACCGGCGCATGGAATACTTCTTCCGCCAGTTCAACCGCCCCCTCCATCTTCGAGCTGCCGCCGGTCAGAACTACGCCGGCTGCAATCAAGTCTTCGAAGCCGCTGCGCCGAAGTTCGGCCTGGATCAGGCTGAACAATTCCTCGTAGCGGGGCTCGACCACTTCCGCCAATGTCTGGCGCGCGAGCCGCCGTGGCGGGCGTTCGCCCACGCTCGGCACTTCGATGGTTTCGTCGGCGCTGGCGAGTTGCGGCAGCGCGCAGGCGTACTTGAGCTTGATTTCCTCGGCGCTGTGCGTCGGGGTACGCAGTGCGACGGCGATGTCGTTGGTGACCTGGTCGCCGGCGATCGGGATTACAGCGGTGTGGCGGATCGAGCCGTCGGTGAAGACGGCGATGTCGGTGGTGCCGCCGCCGATGTCGACCAGGCAGACGCCGAGGTCCTTTTCATCGTCGGTCAGCACCGAATAGCTCGATGCCAGTTGCTCGAGAATGATGTCGTCGACTTCGAGGCCGCAGCGGCGCACGCACTTGATGATGTTCTGCGCGGCGCTCAATGCACCAGTCACCATGTGCACCTTGGCTTCGAGGCGCACGCCCGACATGCCGATCGGCTCGCGCACGCCGTCCTGCTCGTCGATGATGAATTCCTGCGGCAGGATGTGAAGGATCTTCTGATCCGCGGGAATCGCCACCGCGCGCGCCGCGTCGATCACGCGATCGACGTCGCCCTGCGTGACTTCCTTGTCGCGAATCGCGACGATGCCGTGCGAATTCAGGCTGCGCACGTGGCTGCCGGCGATGCCGGCGAACACCGAATGAATTTCGCAGCCGGCCATCAACTCGGCCTCCTCGACCGCGCGCTGAATCGACTGCACGGTCGATTCGATGTTCACGACCACGCCCTTCTTCAGGCCGCGCGACGGGTGCGAGCCGATGCCGATAATCTCGACGCCGCCCCCCGGCTTGATTTCGCCGACGATGGCGACGACCTTGGACGTGCCGCAGTCGAGACCGACGATCAGGCGCTTCTCGAGTCTTTTAGGCATTCGTCTTTCCTGTAGTTTCAGAACTTGTGTTGGCGGAGTTTTTCCAGCCCACCGCGAAACCGTTGGTGTAACGCATGTCGATGTAGGCCGCGTCGGCCAGCCGCTCGCCCAGCACGCGCGGCACGATTTCGATGAAATGTTTGAGGTTTTCCGCCACCCGGCCGCGGCCGAGGCGTACCTCCAAGCCGCTCGCAAGCGTCGCGCGCCAGGCGCCACGCGCATCGAGCACGAGACCCGTCAGCGCCAGGTGATCGGCCTTGAGCGCCGCGTTCATTTGATGCCACTCATCGAGCACCTGCGTTTCGCTGCCGGCCGGGCCGGCGAGCGTCGGCAGCTTGCCCACGTCCGCCGGTACCTTGTCGGCGAACAGCACGCCGGCGGCGTTGATCAGGCCGCTGTCGTCCCAGCGCGCCACCGCGCGCTGCTCGCGCAAATCGATTTTCAGCGTCGACGGCCAGTCGAGATACACTGCGGCGTCGTCGACCCACGGCAGCGCGACGACAGCGGCCCGAATCGCATCGAGATCGACGCGGAAGAAGCCGCCGTGCAGGTACGGCTTGACGGCCGTGCGCACCTGCGCCGGATCGACTTCCTTGAAGTTGCCGCTCACCACCAGCCGCGTGAGCTTCGGGCCCCAGTCGGTGTAGCGCGCCCACTGCCAGCCGACGAGCCCGGCGGCAATCACCGCCGCGGCCACAATCGCGGCGAGGTAGTGCCGGATCTTCAGACCCTTCGCCTGCGGCTGCCGGGTTTTGGCGCGTGCCTTGACCATCACGCTGATCCCCGCTCGACAAAACTCGTCTCCAGAATCCGCCAGCACAGCGCGCCGAAATCGAGGCCGGCGACCTTCGCCGCCATCGGCACCAGGCTGTGGTCGGTCATCCCCGGCACCGTATTGACTTCCAGCAGCCACGGCCGCCCGGACTCGTCGAGCATGAAATCGACCCGGCCCCAGCCGCTCGCGCCGACCGCCTCGAACGCCTGCAGGCAGACCTTCGCCAGCGCCCGCTCGTGCTCGGCGCCGAGGCCGGACGGACAGTGGTAGCGCGTCGTGTTCGCCATGTACTTGGCGTCGAAGTCGTAAAACGTGCGCGGCGTTTCCAGCCGGATCAGCGGTAGCACGTCGCCATCCAGGATCGAGGCGGTGTACTCGGCGCCGACGATCCAGCGCTCGGCGAGCACCACCGAATCGAGCGCGCGCGCGTCAGCGAACGCGCGGGCCAGCTGGTCGCGGTTGGTGACTTTGGTCATGCCCAGACTCGAACCTTCGCGTGCCGGCTTCATCGCGATCGGCAGGCCAAGGTCGGAGGCCAGCGCGCCGAGATCGGTGTCGTCGGTGACGAGTGCGTAGCGCGGCGTCAGCAGGCCCAACGTCTGCCACAGCCATTTCGAGCGCAGCTTGTCCATCGACAGCGCCGAGCCGAGCACGTCGCTGCCGGTGTACGGCATGCCGTGCCAATCGAGCGCGCCCTGGATCGTGCCGTCCTCGCCGCCGCGGCCGTGCAGCATGATGCAGGCGCGATCGAAGTCGCCGCCGAAGAGTGCGGCGATGCCGTCGTCGCGTGGATCGACCGGATGCGCGTCGACGCCGCGGTCGCGCAGCGCCGCCAGCACCGCGCGACCGCTTTTCAGCGAAATCTCGCGCTCGGCCGAGCGGCCGCCGAGCAGCACCGCGACACGGCCGAATTCGCGCGGATCGGTCACTTTCATGCCGGCTCTCCCACGATGCGCACCTCGGGCATCAGCTCGATGCCGAAGCGCGCCTTCACCTCGGCCTTGACCGCGAGCAGCAGCGTTTCGATATCCGCCGCGCTTGCATTGCCGTCGTTGAGAATGAAGTTCGCATGCTTGTCCGACACCACCGCGCCGCCGACGCGCCGGCCCTTAAGTCCCGCCGCCTCGATCAGGCGCGCGGCGTGGTCGCCGGGCGGGTTGCGGAAGACCGAGCCGCAACTCGCCGCCGTTATCGGCTGGGCCGCCTTGCGACGGGCGAGCATCATCGCGATCTGCTCGCGGCTCATCGCGAGGTCGGGCGTGAAACGGAACCGCCCGGCGAGAAACCACTCTTCGGCCGGCACATGAACGGTGCGATAGCCGACCTTGAATTCGTCCGCCTTGCGGGTGCGCACGATGCCGGCGCGATCCACAGTTTCGACCGCCTCGACGCGCTCCCAGACCTCCCCGCCGAAGGCACCGGCGTTCATGGCCAGCGCACCGCCGACCGTGCCCGGAATGCCGGCGAAGAAATCGCCGCCGGCAAGCTGCCAGCGCACGCACTGGCGGGCGAGCTGGGCGCAGGCGACGCCGGCTTCGGCGCGCACGCGACCCCGGCCGTCGTGTTCAAGGTGGCCCAGCGCGCCGTGGGTCGCAATGACGGTGCCCGCAAGGCCGCCGTCGCGCACCAGCAGGTTGCTGCCCAGGCCGACGAAGTACACCGGCTCGTCCGGCGGCAGCGCGTGCAGAAAATGCACGAGGTCGTCGCGGTCGGCCGGCTTGAACCAGCGCGCCGCGTGGCCGCCCGCGCGCCACGAGGTGTGATTAGCCATCGGCTCGTGTTTGCGCAGTTCGCCGCGAATCGGCGGTGGATTGTATCGACGTTCAGCCAGCATGTTTCAGCACCTCCGCCGCAAGCGATGCGGGCAAGGTCGCGGCGACGCCGCCGATATTGCCGGCGCCGAGCGTCAGGACCAGGTCGCCGTCCTCGATGACCGTGGCGAGCGCCGCTGGCAGATCGGCAGCCGAGGCCACGAACACCGGATCGACCTTGCCGCGGTTGCGGACCGAGCGCGCCAGCGCACGGGCATCGGCGCCCGCAATCGGCTCTTCGCCGGCCGGGTAAACCTCAGTCAGCAGCAGCGCGTCGGTCTCCGCCAGCACTTCGGAAAAGTCTTCGAACAGGTCGCGGGTGCGTGTGTAACGGTGCGGCTGGAACGCGACCACCAGCCGACGGTTCGGCCAACCTTCGCGCACCGCGGCAAGCGTCGCGCGGATTTCGCGCGGATGGTGGCCGTAGTCGTCGAGCACCAGCACGCGGCCGCGCGCCGTGTCGACTTCGCCATAGTTCTGCAGCCGCCGGCCGATGCCCTCGAAGCGCGCCAGGGCGCTGACGATTGCGTCGTCCGGCACTTCCAGTTCGCGCGCGATCGCGATCGCCGCGAGCGAGTTCAGCACGTTGTGACGGCCGGGCAGATTGAGCGTCACGGCGAGCGGTTCGCGGTCGCGGAACTGCACCTTGAAGCGGGTTCGCGTGCCGTCGCTGACGATATCGATAGCCTGCAGATCGGCATCCTGCTCAATGCCGTAGGAGACTACCGGCCGACCCAGCCCGGTGAGCATCGCGCCCAGTTCCGGGTCGTCGGCGCATAGCACTGCCAGGCCGTAAAACGGCAGGTGATGGAGAAACTGCACGAAGCTCGCGCGCAGGAGGCTGAAATCCTGCCCGTAGGCGCCGAGATGATCGGCGTCGACGTTGGTCACCACCGCCATCATCGGTTGCAGGTGCAGGAACGAGGCGTCGCTTTCGTCGGCTTCGGCGACCAGGTAGCGGCCTTCGCCGAGACGCGCGTTGGCGCCGGCGCTGGTGAGTCGCCCGCCGATCACGAAGGTCGGGTCGAGGCCGCCTTCCGCGAGAACGCTCGCGACCAGGCTGGTGGTCGTGGTCTTGCCGTGGGTGCCGGCGACCGCAATGCCGTAGCGGAAGCGCATCAGCTCGGCGAGCATTTCGGCGCGGCGCACCAGCGGGATGCGACGCTCGCGCGCCGCGACGACTTCGGGATTAGCCGCGGCAATCGCGCTCGACGTTACGACGCAGTCGGCCCCGTCGATGTTCGCGGCATCGTGACCAATCGCCACCTTGACGCCCAGCGATTGCAGGCGCTGGGTCGCTGCACCCGCGGCCAAGTCCGACCCCGACACGACGTAGCCGATGTTGTGCAGCACCTCGGCGATACCACTCATGCCAACGCCACCGATGCCGATCAGGTGGATGTGCTGGATGCGCCCCATGCGGTCGCGATCACTCATGCGTCGCGCGGGCCGCTTCATGCTGCCTCCTTCGCCGCGTCAAGGCACGCCTGCGCCAGTTCACGGGCGGCGTGGGGTCGCGCGAGTCCATGCGCCGCCTCGGCCATGCGCAACAGGCGCGCGCGATCCGCAACCAGTTCGCGCAACGCTGCGACGAGCGTGTCCGCCGTCATCTCCGACTGTGGGACCATTACCGCCGCGTCGTGCGAGACCAGGTGCTCCGCGTTGCGGGTCTGATGATCGTCGACCGCCGCCGCGAACGGCACCAGCACCGCGCCCAGACCCGCCGCGGCCAACTCGGCCACCGTCAGCGCCCCGGCGCGGCAGACCGCGACATCGGCCCAGCCGTAAGCCGCGGCGACATCATCCACAAACGCCTCAACGCGCGCCTCGACGCCCGCCGCGGCGTAAGCCGCACGCGCGGCTTCTAAATGCCGCTCGCCCGCCTGGTGCCACACTTCCGGTCGCACCTCCGCCGGCAGCAGCGCCAGCGCCCGCGGCACCGTCTCGTTCAGAATCGCCGCACCCTGGCTACCGCCGAACACCAGCAGCCGAATACGCCCGCTGCGTCCCGCGAAACGCGCCGCCGGCGCGGGCAAGGCCGCGAAATCAGCGCGTACAGGATTGCCGATATGGCGCGCGTGGCGAATCGGCGGGAAACTACCGGGAAATGCCTCGAGGACAGTCGTCGCAAAGCGCGCCAGCACGCGATTCGTCAGTCCCGGCACTGCATTTTGTTCGTGAATGACGAGCGGCCGGCGTGTAAGCCACGCCGCGATGCCACCGGGGCCGCTTGCGAATCCGCCCATCCCGAGCACGACGGCCGGGCGCACCTTGCGTATGATCGCCAAAGCGCCGGATATCGCGCGGGCCAACACCAACGGCGCCGCGAGGCGCGTCGCCCAGCCTTTGCCGCGCAGACCGCCAACGCCGATCCAGTGCATGGGAATGCCAGCGGCCGGAACCAGCCTCGCTTCCAGACCGCGATGCGTGCCCATCCAGGCGATCTCGCAGCCGTCGCGACGCAGTTCTTCGGCAGCGGCGAGCGCCGGGAAGACGTGCCCGCCGGTACCTCCGGCCATTATGAGCACCTTCATTTCCGCTGCCTCGGCGAAGCCGACCGCCCGACCGCTTCCGCTTCCCGCTGCACGCGCAGAATCATTGCGATCGCCACGACGGTTACGACCAGACTGCTGCCGCCGTAACTCATCAGCGGCAACGTCAGGCCCTTGGTCGGCAGCACACCCATGTTGACGCCGATGTTGATGAAGCCTTCGAGGCCGATCCACAGCCCCAGCCCGCAGGCGATGAATGCGCCGAAATCGTGGCCGCGGCGGGCCGCGGCGCGGCCGATTGCGAACGCGCGCCAGGTGATGCCCAGGTACAGCGCGATCACTGCGACCGCGCCGGCGACGCCGAGTTCTTCGGCCAGCACCGCATATAAAAAGTCGGTATGCGCTTCCGGCAGATAAAACAGCTTCTGCACGCTCTCGCCGAGGCCCACGCCGAACCAGCCGCCGCGCCCGATCGCGATCAGCGACTGGGTCAACTGGAAGCCATCGTCGAACGGATCCGCCCACGGATTCAGGAATGCCGTCAGCCGGTCCATCCGGTAGGGCGACGACCACGCGAGCAGCGCCAGCGCCAGCGCCACGATCAACACCAGCACAATGAAGTGGCGCAGCCGCACGCCGCCCAAAAACATCATCGTCAGCGCCGTGCCCATCATCACGGCCGCGGCGCCGAAATCCGGCTCCATCAGCAACAGCAGCGATGCCCCGGCGAGCACGATCATCGGCTTGAGGAAGCCGGTGAAACTTTTGATTTCCTCGCGCCGGTGGACGAGATAACCGGCCACGTAAATAAAGATCAGCAGCCGCGCCGGTTCCGACGCCTGCCCACCCAGCGGACCGAGTTCGATCCACCGCATGCTGCCGTTGACCGTGTGGCCGATGCCGGGAACGAGCACCAGCGCAAGCAGCCCCATCGCGCCGACCAGCAGGGCGAAGCGCGAACGCTCCCACCAGGCGAGCGGAATTTCGTAGACGATGAAGCCCGCGATCAGGCCGACGCCGGCGTACAGCGCCTGGTGCTTGAGGAAATAGAATGGATCGCCGATGTCGCGGCCGGCGGTCGCGATCGATGCCGAGCCGACCATGACGACGCCGAGCAGCAGCAGCGTCAGCGCGAGGCCGGTGAGCCACGGATCCGGCAGCGGCCGGGTCTGACCGCCGGCGACCGCGCGTGGGCGCATCACGACGGCGTTCATGCGTTCAAACCCCGCGCCGCGGCCGCGAACGCATCGCCGCGCGCCTCGTAATTGTCGAACATGTCGAAGCTCGCGCAGGCCGGCGCGAGCAGCACCCAGTCGCCCGGCTGGGCCAATTCAGCGGCGCGGCGCACGGCGGCGGGCATATCGGCGGCGCTTTCGTGCGGCACGCGATCGGCGAGCGCCGCGATGATCCGGTCGGCGTCGCGGCCTATCAGCACGACAGCGCGGGCGCGGCCGACGAGCGCATCGGCGAACGCGGTGAAGTCCTGGTTCTTGCCGTCGCCGCCGGCAATCACGATCAGCGGCGCAGTGGCGCCGGCGATCGCCGCGACTGCCGCGCTGACGTTGGTCGCCTTGGAGTCGTCGATAAACGTGACGCCACCGATTTCCGCGACCCGGCTCATGCGGTGGGGCAGACCGCCGAATTCAGTCAGGGCGGTCAGCATCGCCGGCAACGGCAGACCGATCGCCTCGCCCAGCGCGAGCGCGGCCAGCGCATTGGCGACGTTGTGGCGGCCGGGCAGCTTCAGCGCGGCAGCCGGCAACAACTTGTCGTCGCCCCGCGCCAGCGAATCGCCGATCAGGCCGTATTGCCCGGCAGCGGGTTGGTCGAGCCCGAAGCTGATGCGCCGGCGCTTGATCGCCGCCATCGCCGTCGCGCGCGCATCGTCGCGATTCACCACGCTGACCGCCGCGTCATAGTAGATGCGCGCCTTGGCCTCGGCGTATTCGTCGAAGCTCCGGTAGCGGTCCATATGATCGGGCGCGACGTTCAGCACCGCGGCAGCCGCGAGCGGCAGGTGTTCGGTCAGTTCGAGCTGAAAGCTCGACAGTTCAAGCACGTAAAGATCGGGTTCCTCGGCGCTCAGCAGGTCGAGCGCGGGCGTGCCGAGGTTGCCGCCGACGCGCACCTCGCGGCCGGCGGCGGCCGCCATCAGGCCGACCAGCGTTGTCACGGTGCTCTTGCCGTTGGTGCCGGTGATCGCGACGATCGGCGCGCGCGCCTCGCGGGCGAACAGTTCGATATCGCCGAAGACCGGCAGGCCCTGCGCACGCGCTTGGACAATGTAAGGATCGCGCGCCGGCACGCCCGGCGAGACCACCACGAAATCGGCATTCTCAAGCGCTTCGGTCGAATAGCCGCCGGCGAACAGGGCCACGTCGGGCAGCTTCGTCTTGAGCGCGGCGAGCGCCGGCGGCGCGGCGCGATCGTCCGTCACCGCCACCGAATAGCCACGCTGCTCCAGAAAGCGCGCGGCCGCCAGCCCGGTCTTGCCGAGTCCCACGATCAGCCCTTTTTTACGCGCTTGTCGCAATGCCGCCTCCATCACCGGATTTTCAGCGTCGAAAGGCCGACCAGCACCAGGATCACCGTGATGATCCAGAAGCGGACGATGACCTTGGGTTCCGCCCAGCCCTGCAGCTCGAAATGGTGGTGCAGCGGCGCCATGCGGAAGATACGTTTGCCGGTCAGCTTGAACGAGCCGACCTGCAGAATCACGGATACCGTTTCCATTACGAACACGCCGCCCATGATGAACAGCACCAGTTCCTGGCGGACGATCACCGCGAGCAGGCCGAGCGCGGCGCCGAGGGCGAGCGAGCCGATGTCGCCCATGAACACCTGCGCCGGATACGTGTTGAACCACAAAAAGCCGAGGCCCGAGCCGACGACGGCACCGCAGAACACGACCGCTTCACCGGCGCCGCGGATGTACGGAATTTCGAGGTAGCGGGCGAAATAGATGTTGCCGGCCGCATAGGCGAATACGCCCAGCGCCGCGGCGATCAATACGGCGGGCATGATGGCCAGGCCGTCGAGGCCGTCGGTCAGGTTGACCGCATTGCTGCTGCCGACGACGACGAAATACACGACTGGAATGTAGAGCACACCGAGCGCGACCTGGATGTGCTTGAAGAACGGCACGATCAGGCGCGTCTCGGCCGGCGTCTGCGCGGTGTAATAAAGCGCGACCGCAAGCCCCAGCGCCGCGATCGACTGCATCAGGTACTTGCTCTTCGCCGACAGGCCGCGCGAGTTCTTGAACGCGAGCTTGAGGTAATCGTCGACGCCGCCGATCAGGCCGAACATCGTCGTCACGCAGATCAGCGCCCAGATGTAGCGACTGGATAAATCGCCCCACAGCAGCGTGCCGGTGGCAATCGACAGCAGCACCAGCGCACCGCCCATCGTCGGCGTGCCGGCCTTGGCCAGATGCGTCTGCGGTCCGACCGAGCGAACATGCTGGCCGATCTGGTAGTAGCCGAGGCGGCGGATCATGTACGGCCCCGCGAACAGCGAGATCGCCAGCGCCGTCAGCGCGCCCAGGATCGTGCGCACCGTCAGGTACTGGAAAACGTGGAAGCCGCTGTGGAACTGCGTCAGCCAGTCGGCGAGGTAAAGTAACACGTTATTGTTCTCCCTCTTCCGTCAGCAGCGCGCGGACGACTTCGCGATCGTCGAACGGCCGCCGCTCGGTGCCGACGATCTGGTACGTTTCATGCCCCTTGCCGGCGATGACGACTGCATCGCCGGGCCGCGCCTCCGCGAGCGCGGCGGCAATCGCCCGGCGGCGGTCATGTTCGACCTGCACCGTGGCGTCGGCCGGGAAGCCGGCGAGAATCTCGGTGACGATCGCCGCGGGATTTTCAGTGCGCGGATTGTCGTCGGTGACGATGCTGATGTCCGCGTAGCACGCCGCAATTTCCGCCATCAGCGGGCGCTTGCCGCGGTCGCGGTCGCCGCCGCAGCCGAATACGGCCAGGACCCGGCCCGCGGCGTGTTCGCGCGCCGCCGCCAGTACCTTGTCGAGGGCGTCGGGCGTATGGGCGTAATCGACGATGACAAGCGGCCGCGGCTTGACGTCATCGGGGCCACCGAAACGCTCCATGCGGCCCGGCGCGGCGTGCACGCTGGCGAGGCTCGCGACGGCGGCGTCGAACGGCTTGTCGAGCGCCAGCAGCGCGCCCAGCACCGCGAGCAGGTTGGCGGCGTTGAAGCGGCCGATCAGCGGACTTGCCACGCGCGCCCGCCCCCAGTCGCCATCGATATTCAGTTCGACGCCGTTCGCGCTGGTGGCGACCTCGGCGGCGAGCGTGCGGCCGTGCGGCGCGCGCTGGCCGGTCAGCGTATAGCCGATCGCGGCGACCTTGCTGTCGAGCCGGTCAAACAACTCGCGACCCAGCGGGTCGTCGAGGTTCAGCACGGCGGCGCCGAGGCTCGGCCACGTGAACAGCCGCGCCTTGGCTTCGGCGTAGGCGCGTTCGCTACCGTGATAATCAAGATGATCGCGCGTCAGGTTTGTGAACACTGCGACGCGGAAATGCACCGCCTCGACGCGTCCCTGGTCGAGTCCGTGAGACGAGGCTTCCATCGCGACGGCGCCGGCACCGTCATCGCGCATCCGCGCGAGCAGCCGTTGTACTGCGACCGCGTCGGGCGTGGTCAAACCGGACGCCGTAAGATGCCCGGGCCGCCCCGTGCCGAGCGTGCCGATGACACCAGCGGGCGTCGCAAGGGCAGTCAGCGCCTCGGCGGTCATTAATACGGTCGACGATTTGCCGTTGGTGCCGGTCACGCCGATTACATCCAGCGCGTGCGACGGCTCTCCGTAGAAGCGTCCGGCGATTTCGCTGACATGACGGCCGAGATTCGGCACGGCGACCAGCGCCACGCCTTCCGGTGCCCACGGCGCGAGGCCCTCGGCCGGCTCCCACGCGACCGCGGCAACACCTTGCGCGAGCGCCGCATCGAGAAACTCGAGGCCATGACGCTGCGTGCCGCGGCAGGCGAGAAACAGCCCGCCGGCCACGGCTTCGCGGCTGTCGAGCGCCACGCCGGCAATCGACCGATCGGCTGCCGGCGACACGGCCGCAAGACCTGCCAGCAGCTCGCCGAGACGGGGGCCAGGCGTCGTCGCGCGCGCCGCGATCATGACGTCCCGCCCTGGTCAAGATGAATGACCTTGGCCGTGGCTTCTTTCGAAATATTGTCCGGCGGCACGTCGAGAATACGCATCGCCCCGGTCATCACGTCGGCGAACACGGGTGCGGCGACCAGGCCGCCGTAGTACTCGCCTTCGCTGGGATCGTTAATCACCACGCAGCTCACCAGCCGCGGGTGCTCGGCCGGGATCATGCCGCAGAACACGCCGGTGTAATGGTCGGCCGAATAGCCGCCGTCGACCGCCTTGTGTGCGGTGCCGGTTTTGCCCGAAACCCGATAGTTGGGCACTTCGGCGAGCGTGCCGGTGCCCGGCTTGGTGACGACGGTCTCGAGCATCATGCGCAGCTCGTTCGCGGTTTTTCTCGGCAGCACGCGATGCCCGGCCGGCTGCTTGTCGAGACGCAGAAACGAAATCCGGTGCATCACGCCGCCGGTTGCGATCGCCGCGTAGGCGCGCGTCAACTGCAGCGTCGTCACCGACACGCCATAGCCGTACGAAATCGCGGCCTGGCCGGCGCGACTCCAATCCTGCCACGGGCGCAGCACGCCGGTGCGCTCGCCGGGGAAGCCGCTGCCGGTGTACTGGCCGAAGCCGAGCGCTTCAAACGTTTTCCACATGTGCTCGGGCGTCAGCGTCAGCGCGATCTTGCTCGCGCCGACGTTGCTGGATTTTTCCAGCAGCTTGGTCAGGTTGATGACGCCGTAGTTGCGGTGATCCTTGATCGTGTAGCCGTCGACGACCCACCAGCCGGGCGACGTGTCGACGGTGCTCGCCGGCGTGTACTTGCCGCTGTCGAGCGCGGCGGCGATGCCGAACGGTTTGAAGCTCGAGCCCGGTTCGAACACGTCGGTGACCGCGCGGTTGCGATACAGGCTGGCGTGAAAATCGCTGCGGTTGTTCGGGTTGAACGCCGGCTGGTCTGCCATCGCGATCACTTCGCCGGTGTGCGGATCGAGCACGACGATCGAACCGGACTTGGCGCCCTGCTTGGCGACCGCGGCCTTCAAGTCGCGGTAGGCAAGATACTGGATGCGCAGGTCGAGGCTGGTGACCAGGTCGCGTCCCGCCTTGGGCTCCTTCAGGCTCGCGACTTCCTGAATGATGTGCCCAAGCCGATCCTTGATTACGCGTTCGGCGCCCGGCGCGCCCTTAAGCCAGTCGTTATAGGCCAGTTCCAGCCCTTCCTGACCCTTGTCGTCGATGTTGGTAAAGCCGAGCACATGTGCGCCGACTTCGCCGGACGGGTAGTAGCGGCGGTACTCGTGTTCGACATGAATGCCCGCGAGATCGAGCGCCAGCGCCTTGCGCGCAGCGGCCGGATTCATTTCGCGGTTGAGATACAGGAACTGGCGATCCGGATGCGAGGTGATCGCCGTGCGCACGTCCTTCGCCGGCAGATCGAGCGCGCGCGCCAATTCGCCGATGCGATCGAAGTCGGTGAAGTCCTGCGGATTGACCCAGATCGAATCGACCGGCGTGCTGACCGCCAGCGGCCGGCCGTTGCGATCGGTGATCATGCCGCGATGCGCCGGGATCGGCACGACGCGCAAATGCCGCGCCGCGCCCTGGTCGAGCAGAAAGCTGTTTTCCAGCACGCCGAGATCGAGCGCGCGCCACGTCAGCCCCGCGGCAATCAGCCCGAACGCCGCCACCACCGCAAAGCCGCGCCAGCCGCCGCCGACATTGATCGTTTCGGCGCTCACGGCTTCACCACCACGCGCTGGATTTTCTGCGGCATCCGCATGCCGAGCTTGTCGCGCGCGACCTGCTCGATGCGCGCGTGCGTCGCCCAGGTGCTTTCCTCGAGCTGCAGCTTGCCCCACTCGACATTGAGCTGGTCGCGCTGCTGGCGCAGTTGCTGCAACTCGGCGAACAGCGTGCGGTTGCGGTGCACCGCGCTGATCACCGCGACCGCGGACACCAGCAGCGCCAGCACCAGCGCGGCATTGATGAGCGTCGAGACCCTCACGCCATCTTCTCCGCGACCCGCAGCCGCGCGCTCCGCGCGCGCGGATTCGAAGCGCGCTCGGCCGCACCGGGCGTACGCGACTTCGGCGGTCGGGCCAGCAGCGGTGGCACGAAGCGGCGCACGCCCAGTGGACCGGGCGCATCGGTAACGGGTTTGGCATGGTCGCGCATGAAGCGCTTGACGATGCGGTCCTCGAGCGAATGAAAGCTGATTACGCACAGGCGGCCGCCGGGTGCAAGCACGCGCAGCGCCTGCTCGAGCGCCTCGGCCAATTCATCAAGTTCGCGGTTGATGAAAATGCGGATCGCCTGGAACGTGCGGGTCGCCGGATGCTTGCCGCGCTCGCGGGTCGGTACGGCGCGGGCGACCAGTTCGGCCAGTTCGGCCGTGTCCGCGATCGGCCGCTCGGCACGCGTCCGCTCAATCGCGCGCGCGATGCGGCGGGCGAAGCGCTCCTCGCCGTAGTCGCGGATGACCTGTTCGATTTCTTCGACCGGCGCGCGCGCCAGCCACTCGGCGGCGGACTCGCCAGTCGTCGGGTTCATGCGCATGTCGAGCGGCCCGGCGGCGCGAAAGCTGAAGCCGCGCGCCGGGTCGTCGAGTTGCGGCGACGACAGGCCGAGATCGAGCAAAACGCCGTCGACCCTGCCGGTTACGCCCATCTTCGCTGCCGTGGCTTCGAGCATTGTGAATGCCCCGTGAAACGCCGTCACGCGTTGATCCTGTTCAGCCAGTTGCCGGGCGGCGGTCAGCGCCTCCGGATCCTTGTCGATGACCAGCAGGCGCCCATCGGCGCCCAGTCGCTTGAGAATCGCGCGGCTGTGGCCGCCGCGGCCGAAGGTGGCATCGACATAGACACCGTCGGCACGAATTGCCAGCGCGGCCATACATTCGTCGAGCAGGACCGGCACATGTTCGCCACGCGCTTCATTCAAAGCGACAACCCGGCGAGCTCCGCCGGTAGCGACAACTCGTCGTCATCGGTTTCGGCCAGCCAGCCGTCGCGGCGCTCGTTCCACACGTCCTCGTTCCACAATTCGAACTTGTTGCCCTGGCCGATCAGCACCACGCGCCGGTCGAGCTCGGCGAACTCGCGCAGCGGCCCGGGCAGCAGCACCCGGCCGTGGCTGTCGAGTTCCAGCTCGGTGGCATGGCCGATCAGCAGCCGCTGCAGACGGCGAGCCTGCTTGTCGAGGCTCGGCAGCCGCACCAGCTTGCGTTCCAGCTCTTCCCAATCCGGCAGCGGGTAAAGCAACAGGCAGTGGTCGCGATCGACCGTGATGACCAGTTGACCGGCGCAACGCTCCGCCAGACGCTCCCGATAACGCGTCGGGATCGCCAGTCGGCCTTTGGCATCGAGTGCCAGAGTGTTTACGCCGCGAAGCATGGCCTAACCCATTGTTTACCACTTTTTCCCACTTGCCGACACTATAGGGAGCGGAAGTCGCTGGTGTCAAGGGATTTCCCGGGGAAAACTATGGAATTTGTGCTTA
>DASSTE010000071.1:0-6197 GCA_035708085.1 Gammaproteobacteria bacterium
TTACCGCCAGCCAGACGCTGTAATTGGGGACGATCGCAACCATCAGGCCTCCCTCTCCGGGCGCCTGCCGCCGTGTCGCCGACCGAAGTGATATGCCCCGATCAGACCCGCCAACAGCAGCATCGAAGCAATCTCCACCGCCAGCACGTAACGCGTATACAGCGCCACGCCGACGGCAACGGGACCGACGTAGTGCACCGGCTGCGCCGTCACCGGCCCCGCCACCAGCATGTAAATGATCTCGCCGAACAGAATCAGCGACATCACGCCGGGCCCGATCCACATCCTCGAATTCAGCCAGCGGCGCTCGCGATCCGCCATGTCGGCAAGATTCAGCATCATCACCACGAACACGAACAGCACCATGATCGCGCCCGCGTAAATGATCACCTCCAGCGCTGCCGCGAATGGCGCGCCGAGCGTGTAGAACACGACCGCGACGGAGAGCAGCGACACGACGAGATACAGCAACGCGTGAATCGCGTTGTAGCGCGTCACCGTCAGCAGGGTGGCCACGATGGCAATCAAGCTAGAAATGTAGAATGCGACTGGCATGTCCTTATGCTCTTCTCACCCTTTCTTACCCCTTCTCCCCGAGGGAGAAGGTTGGGATGAGGGGTGTTAATCGACTCCCCCTCACCCTATCCCTCTCCCTGAGGGAGAGGGAATCAAAGCGACAACAACCTGAGGTGTGGACGGGCTGATTCATTTGCCGGGCTGTGTGAGACATGGATGCCGAACCCAGAGCCTCCATGGACGGATTCACGGCGTCCCGGAAAATGGATACCGCCGTCCGCGCCGATCGAAGCCTCAACGCCGAACCCGCAACTCTCACGGCAACAACGTCCGAACATCAACAGGCGGTCGTTCATTTTCGGCCTCGCCCTTGCTTTTGCCGCCGATGGCCTTGCCGGCCACCCTCCAGAAGTTGTAGTCGTGATACTTACCGGTGCCGTCGATCAGCAAATCCTCCTTCTCGTACACCATATTGTTCCGATCGTACTCACTCATCTCGAAATCCGGCGTCAACTGAATCGCATGCGTCGGGCACGCCTCCTCGCAATAGCCGCAATAAATGCAACGCGAGAAATTTATGCGGAAAAATTCCGGATACCAGCGGCCGGTCTCATCCTCCGTCTTCTGCAACGAAATGCAATCGACCGGACAGGCCACCGCGCACAAATAACAGGCCACGCACCGCTCCGCCCCATCCGGATCGCGCGACAAAATGATCCGACCGCGCCAGCGCGGTGGCAGCGGCGTCCGCTCCTCCGGATACTCCACCGTCACCTTCGGCTTGAACAGGAACGTAAACACGTTGAAGATCGTCCGCATCGTGCTGAACGGCTCGGTCTTCAGGAACTTCGAAAGCGCTTTCGCCATCACGTGCCTCCGTGCGGCAAAACGACGAGCACGATAATGCCCGTCGCCAGGAAATTCAGCAGCGCCAGCGGCAGCATCGCCTTCCAGCCGAACGCCGTAAGCTGGTCGTAGCGGGGCCGCGGCAACGCTGCGCGCAGCAAAATAAAAAACAACATGAAGAAAATCGTCTTCAGCATGAACCACAACCAGCCCGGCAACAGCGGCCCGTGCCAGCCGCCGAAATACAGCGCCGTGATTAACGCCGAAATCAGAATGACGCCGAGATACTCGCCGAGAAAATACATGCCGAACTTCATGCTCGAATACTCGGTGTGATAACCGGCGACCAGCTCCTGCTCTCCTTCCGGCAGGTCGTAGGGCAGGCGCCGCGTCTCGGCCAGACCGGCAATCATAAAGACGACAAAACCGAAGAACTGCGGCAGCGCAAACCACATGTTGTCCTGCGCCTCGACGATCTTGGCGAGATTGAACGTGCCGGTAATCATCACTATGCCCATCAGCGCGAGCCCCATGAATACTTCATAGGCCAGCATTTGCGACGCGCCGCGCAAACCGCCGAGCAGCGAATACTTGTTATTCGACGCCCAGCCGCCAAGGACCGCGCTGTACACCGTCAACGATGACATCGCCAGGAAGAACAGAATGCCGATATTGAGATCGGGGCTGATACCGATATCGCGCGCAATCGGCAGGATCCCGAACGACATGACCACAGCGACCACCAGCGACGCGGGCGCGATGATGAACACGACGCGGTCGCCGTAATTCGGCGTGAAATCCTCTTTCGTCAGCAACTTGATGATGTCGGCTATGACCTGCGCAACGCCGCTCGGCCCGACCCGGTTCGGCCCCCAGCGTTCCTGCCAGAAACCCAGCATGCGCCGCTCCACCCAGGTCAGGATTGCGGCCCACAGGATCGCGACCAGCATGATGAACACGATGTTGAGCAGCGGATAGCCGATCGACTGCATCAGGGTCATGGCGCCGCCTCCCTGATCGATACGACCGCCGGCAGCCGCACCGAAAAAGCCGGCGCGCCCAGCACCCCGACCACATGACCCGGCAGTTCCGGCGCGATCCGTAGCGGCAATGTGCAGCTCGCGCCGTCGATGGCGACCTCGATCTTGGCACCGTCCGCGACGCCCAGCCGCTCGGCCGCCTCCGCGTTAACAGCGACATGCGCCGCCGGCGCACGCGCCTGCAATGCCGGCGCATGCCGCGACAGCTCCTCGGTGCCAAAAACATGGTGCAACGGCACCGCCAGCCATTCGCCATGGCCGGGCGTGAATCGCGCCGGGATACCGTCCGCAAATCCACGGCCGCCGCGCGGCTCGAACAGCCGCTTGCCCGATTCGCCCGCCGCCAGCGTCCCGGCGATTTCGTCCTGAAACTTGTTGACCGCCTGCTGGTTCGAGTTCCACCCGGGCGCCCAGAAGAACGACTGGATCGAACCAGGCACGGGGCCCTGGTAGCCTTCCATCGTGTACGACAGCGCGCTGTCGGCGTCCTCGGGCGGCTTCGGCTCGTGAATCGTGCGGTTCGCCAGCATTGCCGTGCGACCGCTGTAACGCATCGGCTCGCGCACCGCCTTGCTGCCCGCAATACGGTAATCGCTCGCTACTGCCGCATCCTCGATCCCCGCCAACGTCGGCAGCGCTTGTGCACACGCCACCGTCAGCTGATCGAGCTGATGCCAGCCGCGCACCTCGTCGCGCCCGTTGGCACGCAGCGCATCACGCAGCCATTCCCAGCCGGCGCGGATATCGGTCTCCGGCTCGAACAGCCGGAAGAAACGCTGCGCGCGGCCCTCATTGTTGACCAAAGTCCCGTCCGCCTCTGCGAAGGTACCCGTCGCCAATACGAGATCGGCAACGGCGGTCGTGTTGCCTTCAATACCGTCGAGCGCTACCACGTATGCCGCGGCATCCAACGCCGCAGTGACCGCAACCGCATCGGCACGCCGGAACAGATCGTTTTCAAGCACCACCAGCGTATCCGCGTCGCCGTTGCGCAGCGTTTCGAGCGCAGCTTCGACGTCCATGCCGCCCGCAAGGATCGCGCCCATGCTGTTGCATTCCGGCACGACCATATTCAGCATCGTTTCGCCATTTGTCGCTGCCAGTGCGTCGGCGATATTCGCCGCCGCATTGACCACCGCCGCGTCGCCGCAACCGGTGCCACTGACCACCAGCGGCCGCTTCGCCTCTTTCAGCACCGCGGCGATACGATCGGCACTGGTGCGCGTGGCGTCGTCCAGATCGGGAACCGCGGGTGCGTCGGCATCAATCGCGTGGGCAATCGCGAAGCCGAGTCGCGCGATGTCCTGCGGCGCCAGCCGGAGCGCATTCACCGTCACGTCGTCGAGTCGCGTTGCCGCCGCGGTGGCGACAAAGAACGGGCTCTGGAAATGCGTGCCGATGTCGCGCACGCTTGAGTCGTGCCAATAATCGATCCCGAGCTCCCGGGCGATGTCGTAAGACTTGCTGCGCACGGTCTGGCGCAACGCCAGCGCGAGGCGCGGCGCCGTGTTGCTGACGTCCTCGCCGAGCACCAGCACCGCATCGGCCTGCTCGGTCTGCTTAAGCGTCGGCAGTCGCGCCTTGCCGTCGCGCAGCGCGCCGAGCGCCGCATCGAGCAGTGCCGCTTCCGGGCGGGCCATGCCATGTGAAAAGCGCTCCGCGCCCACCAGCGTCCGCAGCGCGAAATTGGCCTCCAGCGATGCGCGCGGCGAGCCGATACCAACGAGCCGGTGCGGGTCGACCGTCAGCGTCGCCAGCCGCGCCAGCGCGTCGTCGTGATCCAGTTGCTCGCCTTCGAAGCGCGAGCGGCGGATACGGGCGGTCGAGTTGGCGAACTGGTAGCCGTACCGGCCACGATCGCAAATGAAGTAGCCGTTGACGTCGTGGTTGTAACGATTCACGATGCGCCGCACCTCGCCGTAGCGTTCGCCCGGACTGATGTTGCAGCCGAGACCGCAGTGGTGGCAGATCGACGGCGCCGCGCGGATATCCCATTTGCGCGTGTAGTGTTCGCCAAGCGTCTTGTCGGTGAACACGCCGGTCGGACAGACTTCGGCCAGGTTGCCGCTGAACTCGCTTTCCAGCGTGCCGTCATGCACGCGTCCGAAATAGACGTTGTCGTGGATATGGAAGGCTTCCAGGTCATGGCCGCCGGCGTACTGGTAAAAACGCACGCAGCGGTAACACTGGATGCAGCGGTTCATCTCGTGGCCGATACACGGCCCGAGATTCTGGTTCCGGTACGTCCGCTTGGGAAAACGCGTGCGCCGGAAACAATGCCCCGTCATCACGGTCATGTCCTGCAGATGGCATTCGCCACCCTCTTCGCACACCGGGCAGTCATGCGGGTGGTTCAGCATCAGCCATTCGATAATCGTCTTGCGGAACGTGCGCGACTGCTCGTCCTTGAGGGCGATCCGGGTCCCCTCGGCTGCCGGCGTCATGCACGCCATCACGATCCGGCCGTGCTCGTCGTTTTCGTCCTTGTACTGCGTGACCGCGCACTGTCGGCACGCGCCGACCGAATGCATCGCCGGGTGCCAGCAGAAGTACGGCAGGTTGAAACCCAACGACAGGCACTCGTGCAACAGATTGTTGTCCGGGTTCACCTCAAACGGCTGGTTGTCGATGTAAATGGTGGCCATCCGTTTACCGATACGGGCAATGCCGTTCCCTGATATGCCGGTCGAATTCGTCCCTGAACACGTCCAATCCGCTCTCCAGCGGCATCATCGCGCCCGGTGCATGCGCGCAGAATGTGTTCTTGCCGCTCAAAAACCGCGTGTGCATCGACAGCACATCGATGTCTTCGCTCCGGCCGTCGCCGTTGTCGATGGCGAGCAGCAGCCGCTCGGTCCACGGCAGGCCCTCGCGGCACGGCGTACACCAGCCGCACGACTCCTGCGCGAAAAAATGCTCCAGGTTCGCGAGCGCACCGATCGGGCAGGTCTTGTCGTCGAGGATAATCATCGTCCCGGTGCCGAGCCGCGCGCCGGCTTTCGCCATCGAATCAAAATCCATCGGCACGTCGAGCTTGTCGGGGCCGACGAACTGTGTCGACGCACCACCGGGCTGGAACGCGCGCAGCGCATAGCCGTCGCGCATGCCGCCGGCGTAATCCTCGATCAATTCGCGCGCCGGCGTGCCCATCGGCAGTTCCCACAGCCCCGGCCGTTTGACGCGGCCGCTCGCACCGTAGAGCTTGGTGCCGCCGTCCTTGCCTTCGGCGAGGCTCACGTCGTTGAACCAGTCGGCGCCGCGCGCGACGATATGCGGCACGTTGCACAGCGTCTCGACGTTGTTGACGACGGTCGGCTGGCCCCACAGGCCGGCGACCTGCGGCAGCGGCGGCTTCCAGCGCGGCGTCGCGCGAATGCCTTCCATCGCGTTGAGCAGCGAGGTTTCCTCGCCGCAGATGTAACGACCGGCGCTGCGGTGCAACACGACGTCGAGGCTGTAATCCGAACCGCAAATCTTCTGGCCGATGTAGCCCTTGTCTCGAGCTTCGCCGATCGCGCGCGACAGGCGCCGTGCCGATTCGTGATACGCGGCACGCAGGAAAATGAACACGGCCTGCGCCTGAATCGCATACGCCGCGATGATGAATGCCTCGAGGCACTGGTGCGGGTCGCCCTCCATGAGCAGCCGATCCTTGAACGTCCCGGGTTCCATCTCGTCTGCGTTGACCAGCAGGTACGCCGGCGGGCGCGCCTTGTCGCCCTGCGGAATCGCCGCCCACTTGATGCCGGTCGGGAAACCGCCGCCGCCGCGCCCGCGCAGATTCGACTGCTTGAC
>DASSTE010000072.1:0-2127 GCA_035708085.1 Gammaproteobacteria bacterium
GGGCGCGGTCGGCACGGCGCGCATCGTCGACGAACCGACGGTGGACATCACCAGTCCCGCGAAGCCGAAGAAATTGATGACCGTGGCGGGGAGCACCGTCGCGGGCGCGGTGCTCGCGCTGGCTTTCGTGTTCCTGCGCCAGTTCATGAAGCGCGGCGTGGAAGATCCGGCGGAAATCGAACAGCTCGGCCTGCCGGTGTACACCGCGATTCCGCTGAGCGAGCAGCAACTCGCGCTTTCCGAACACGAGCGGCCGCGCCTGTTTTCGCGGCGCCGGCAACGCCTGCTGGCACTGGCGGCCCCGGAGGATCTTGCCGCGGAAGCCTTGCGCGGCCTGCGCACCAGCCTGTACTTCACCGCGCCGGATGCTGCCAACAACCGCATCATGATTTGCGGTTCCAGCCCGAACGCCGGCAAGACGTTCGTCTCCGCCAACCTCGCGGCGATCAACGCGCAGGCCGGGCAGCGGGTATTGCTGATCGACGCCAACATGCGCGACGGCAAGCTGCACACCATCCTCGGCGGCCGCCCGGACAACGGCCTGTCGGAGTTGCTCGCCGACCGGATCATCGTCGAAGAGGCGATCCGTTCGGTCGAGGACGTGGAGAACCTGCACTTCATCCCGGCCGGCCGCAAGCCGTCCAATCCCTCCGAACTGCTGATGCGGCCGCGCTTCGCGGCGCTGCTGCACGCGCTTTCTCCGCGCTACGACCTGATCGTGATCGACAGCCCGCCGATTCTTTCGGTGACCGACGCGACGATCATCGGCCATCACGTCGGCACCAGCCTGCTGGTGGTGCGCTTCGGCCTCAACCAGTCGCGCGAAGTCGAGATGGCGATGCAACGCTTCCGCCAGAGCGGCGTCGAGATCAAGGGCGTCGTGTTCAACGGCATGGAGCGGCGCAGCGGCGGCTTCAACGCCTACGGTTACCACATGGACGGGTTGGCCGAATGATCCACGCCGCGACCATCGGCACGCCTGCCCGGCGGTGGAGGCAGGACGATGGCGGTTGAAGCGTCCGAGGCTTCCCGCCCGATCGTGGACGCCGGCCGCGCGACGGTCGACTTCGCCGCGGCTACGCGCCTCCTTCGCCGCGGCGCATCCGGCGCACTGCTGGTGCAGGTGGGCGGCGCGGCTTTCGCCCTGATCGTCAACGTGCTGCTGGCGCGGCTGGTCGGCAAGTCGCAATACGGCATTTACGCATACGCGATGTCGTGGGTCAGCGTGCTGGTGGTGCTGTCGCTGCTCGGCCAGAGCAGCAGCGTGGTGCGCCTCGTGCCGGTCTACCTGCACCGCAAGGATTGGGGCACGCTGCGCGGCTTGCGCCACGGCGCCAGCGGCATCGTGCTGGGCGGCAGCATCGCGATCATGCTGGTTGGCGGAGCGGTGGTATTCGCGCTGCGCAACCAGATGGGGCGCGCCACGTTGCAGACGATGCTGGCGGCCTTCCTGTTGCTGCCGTTGCTGGCGCAGTTGGGTTTGAACGGCGGCTTCTTCCGCGGCTACAAGCGGTCCGTCAGTTCCGGGGCTTACAACAGCCTGGTGCGCCCGATCTTTCTGATCGTGCTGGTGCTGGTACTCGCCCTGCCACTCGGCCTGCGGCTGGACGCGCCGGGCATCATGCTGGCCAATGTCGTCGCGGCGCTGGCCGCGGTGGCATGTTCCGAATGGCACCTTTCGCGCGCGTGGCCCGCCGCGGCGAAACACGTCAAGCCGAGCTACGAACCGCGCGCCTGGTTCAAGCTGGGCCGCCAGCTTTTTCTGCTGGCGGCAATCGGGATCGTTTCCAATCGCGTGGACGTGCTGATCCTCGGCGGCTTCGCGGGCGCCGATGAAGTCGGGCCGTATTACGCGGCGGTGCGGCTGGCGGCGATCGCGGCGTATGGCCTCACCGCGGTCAACACCATCCTCGCGCCGATGATCGCCGAGAGCTACGCGGCCGACGACCACGCGACCATGGCGAGGCTGGTGCACCACGCCGCCAGGCTGACGTTCATCGTCACCGCCGCGGTCGCGCTCGCGATCGCGGTGGCCGGTTACTGGGTGCTCGGCCTGTTCGGCAAGGGTTTCGCGGAAGCCGCCTACATCCCGCTGCTCATCATCCTGGCCGGCCAGTGCGTGGCCGC
>DASSTE010000073.1:0-88426 GCA_035708085.1 Gammaproteobacteria bacterium
CCTGGGGCGCATTGCTCGGTATTACGACGTGGCATGCCGGCGTCAAGGATCGATTGGCGGCCGGCGATTCTGGTTCGCTCGGCGCAGCAGTCGGCCAGGTCATCGCAACGAAACTCGGACAATCCGGATCCAAGGAGACCACTTCATGAACGACAACGAATCGAAATCCGCCGCGCCGGCCGCCGACACAACCAAGCCCGCCGCCGCGGCCAAGCCCGCGCGCACCGCGAAGAAGCCGGCGAAAAGCGCGACCGTGGTCGACACTTGGTTCCGGGCGCGGATCCACGGCAGCGCGATCGCGCGGCATACGGCCTGCTACAACGTGCTCGCCGGCGCGCTCGACGATCTCAAATCCCGTTTGGCACAACTCGAGGAGTAAGCCATGAAAGACTCGCTATTTTTCGGGCTCGGCGACCTGTACAAGGTCGGCGATGATGCCCTGGCCACGCCCGGCCGTTTCGGCACATTGCAGGATGTGTCCGTCGACTTCTCCTGGAATGAAAAGGAGCTGCAAGGGCAAAGCGGCTTTCCGGAGGCGGTCGCGCGCGGCGCGGCCAAGATCAGTGGCAAAGCCACGTCCGGGCGCGTCAACGGCCAGCTCTTCAACGAGCTATTTTTTGACGGCGATATCGCCGACGGCCGCACGCTGATCGCGCGCAACGAAGCGGCGACACCGGAAGCGGCGACCTTCACCGTGAACGTCGCCAACGCCGCGAAATTCGACACCGACCTCGGCGTGCGCAACGCCGCGACGGGTGCGCCATACCTCAAGGTCGCAGCCGGCTCGGAAGCGGCCGGCGCCTACTCGGTGGACCCGGCGACCGGCGTCTACACGTTCAGCGACCAGACGCCGGTGCTGATCGACTACAGCTATGCCGACGATACCGGCTCGACGTTGACGCTCAACAACAAGCTGCAGGGGCCGGCGCCGACGTTCAAGCTGATCCTGCGCGACGAGTACGAAGGCGAGCAGTCGGTGATGACGCTGTTTGCGTGCTCCAGCTCGAAGCTCTCGCTGCCGAAGAAGAACGAGGATTTCGTGATGCCCGAGATCGACTTCGCCGCGCGCGCCGATGCCGCCGGCCGGGTGATGACCTGGAGCTTCGCATGATCGAGGGACGCACAATCGAGCTGGGCGGCGAGGAGCGCATCATCCCGCCGCTGAATCTGAAAGCGCTCCGCACGCTCAAGCCGGAAATTGATCGGCTTTCCACCGGCAATATCGCCGCCAACGGTCTCGGCGATGAAGACATCGACGCGATCGTCAAGATCGTGCACGCCGCGATCGCGCGCAATTATCCCGACATTACCGCGGAGCAGGTCGAGGACTGGATCGACCTCGGCAATTCGGCGGAAGTGATCGGCGCAGTGATGACGCAATCCGGCCTGACGCGGCAGCAGGGACCTGCAGGCGAGCGCCCGGGAAACCCTCCGAGCCGGTCGACTGGGACGAACTCTATTGGTTCGTCATCGGTGCGACCGGCTGGAGCTGGGAATACGTCGACGAGTACATGACACTGCCGCGGCTCGAAGGGCTGCGGAAGTATCTGGCGGCGATGAATGGCGAGCGGCGCCGGCCGGCCGGGCGCGGTCGGCGACACCGGGAAATGGCGGCGCGCTTCGGAATGGCTTAAGTGGTGCGGCGGTCGGCGAGCTTGGGGCCGTGGCCGCGGGGATTGGCAATGCCGCAGATTACGCAGCGGACGCGATAGAACGGGATCGCGAGCAGCCAGATCCACGTGAACAGTACCAGGATCAGGCTGCCGACACCGATTTTTCGCTTGTGGCCGGTCATTCGCTCGCAGCCGTAGCAGTAACGCATTTGCATAGGTCACGCTCCCATGGCGGATGACAACATTGAACTCAAGATTCGCATCGAGGCCATCCAGGAAGGGCTCGCGAATATCGAAAAAACCACCAGCGAGATCCGCCGTCTCGCGGCGACGGCTCAAAGGCCGCTGCCCGATAATACCAAACATTTCCGCGAAGGCATTCGCCGCACGCATGAGAGCCTGATTAGCACGGTCAAGATGCTGGGCCAGTTCTACCTGGTCTACGAGGGCCTGAGCCTCATTGCGCACGGCATCGAGGCAGCCATTGCATCGGGCATCGAGTTCAATTCGACGATGGAAACTTCGCGCATCGGCATCGCCTCGCTGATCGTCGCGCAGGGCAAGCTGACCGACGCCCAGGGCAACGTGCTGAAAGGCAACGAGGCGCTTAATGCCGCGATGCAAATTTCGGAGGCGCAGGTCCAAAAGCTCAAGATCGCCGGCATTCAAACGTCGGCTACTTTCGAGCAACTCGCGCAGACATTCCAGCAATCGGTGGGGCCAGGCCTCGCCGCCGGCCTGAATCTCGACCAGATTCGCCAGTTCACCATTACGGCCGTGCAGGCGGCCGGCGCGCTCGGCGTGCCGATGAACCAGCTCTCGCAAGAAGTGCGCTCGATCCTCTCCGGCGAAATCGACATGAATTCCCGCGTTGCCAAGGCGCTTGGCATTACTAACGCCATGGTGAAGCAATGGAAGCAACAGGGCGTGTTGTTCGACAAACTGAATGAGAAGATGGGCGCGTTCGCCGTCGCCGGCGAGCGTGTCTCGCATACCTGGGTGGCGGTGAAATCGAACATTGCCGACGCCATGTCGAACATCGCCGGAATCGCCGAGAAGCCGTTATTCGATGATCTCGAAGCGAGCATGAACCAGGCATTGGGTCAGATCTTCGACACCGCGCACGGCAAGATCTCCGACACGTTGACGGGTTTCGTCGACGGCCTGCAAAGTGTCGCGGCCGCGGTCGGCAACATGCTGGGGAACGCGATCGCCGGCATTGTGCGCGGCATGCAAACGTTATCGGGGTTCATTTCGCGCAATGCCGGCGCGCTCGCCGACCTCGGCACCGCGTTCGGCTCGATCTGGACTCAGACCAAGGGCGTGCTCGCCTATATCGGCGGGATTATCGCGGCCGTGATCAAGTGGAGCGTCCAGGCTGGCTATGTGCAGGGCATCTTCGAGGTGATCGCGGTTGCGATCGCCGGCCTCCGGGATGGCATTACGCTGCTCGGCGCCGGCGTCGCCTGGCTCGGCGGCAAAATTATCCAGTTCCTCGCCACGCCGATTCAGGTCGTGCTGGAAAAGTTCGCGGCGTTGCTGCGGCTGATCCCCGGCATGAAGGGGATGGCGAACGCGATCCAGGGTTACGCCGACAACCTCCAAAAGATGGCGGCCGCCTCGCAGGCATACGCAGAGAAAACATTCGCGGAGTTCGCCAATGGCAAAACGCACGTGCAGGACGTGCTGGCGACGTTCGCCAAGCTCGACAGTCAGATCGGCCAGACGAAAACGCATGCGACGGCGGCCGCCAGCGGCATCCAGCAATTCCTCGCGTCACTGACGACGACTGCCACCGGCGACCCAAAACAACTCGCCAAGATTAATGCGATCAAGCTCAAGGCGCAGACGCAGCATGCGCTCGCGGGCCTCGCCCTGACGCGCGAAACGCTCGCGCAAAAACTCGCACTCGGCGAGATCAGCGGCGCCGAGGAGCTGCGCCGGCTCGCGGATCTCGAAAACAAGAAATATGCGATCGCGCGTAAGAGCCTCCAGGATCTGTTGGCGCTGGAGAAGGTCGATGCGGCCAAGCGCGCGAAGCTCAAGGCGAAGCTGCAGCAGCTCGAGGATCAGCACGCGCTGAAGACGCGCCAGTTGAACGACCGCACGACGCAGGCGGTCGCGAAGACCTGGGAGAGCCGCTTTAACGTCGCGACCAATGCGATCCAGCAGTCTATTAACGGTGTGATTCAGGGCACACAGACGTGGCGCCAGGCGACGGCCAATCTGCTGAATTCGATCGTCGCCGAGGGGATCAGCGCCGGGCTCAAGATGCTCGCGCACTGGGGCGCGGTCGAGATCGCCAAGACGACGGCGACCGCGACCGGCGCCGCCTCGCGCACGGCGATCCGCACCGGCGAAGCGGCGACCGAGACGGGGCTCACCATCGGCACGGCGATCAAGTCGATTCTCGCGCATGCCTGGGAGGCCGCGTCGGCGGTGTATGCATCGATCGCGGCGATTCCGGGCGTGGGGCCGTTTCTCGCGCCGGCGATGGCGATCGCGGCCGGCGCAACGGTGGCGGGCTATGTCGGGCGCATTGCCTCGGCGGCCAACGGCTACGACATTCCGGCGGGCGTCAACCCGATCGTGCAGACCCATGAGGAGGAAATGATTCTGCCGGCCGACCTGTCGAACAAGGTGCGCAACATGACCGACGGCGGCGGCGCGCAGATCCATATCCATGCCGTCGACGCGAAGTCGGTCAAGCGGCTGTTCATGGATCATCCGGACGCGCTGGCGGAGGCGGTGCTGCATGCACGGCGGCGCGGGGCGTTCGCGTGAAGGTGTATCCGCGCCTGCCGGGGATCGCGTGGCCGGTGAAGAAGACGCCGCGGTTCAAGAATAAGCGGACCGAGAGTGCGAGCGGTCGCGAGGTGCGGGTGGCGTTTGCGCAGTATCCGCGCTACGACTTCGAGTTGACGTACGCCTATCTGCTGCAGGATCACCTGGACGAGCTGGCGGGGTTTTTCGAGAGCGTCGGCGGCGGGTTTGCCGAGTTTTTCTATGACAACGGGCTCGGCGATAACGCTTGCGATCGCGCCGGGTTCGGCGTCGGCGACGGGGCGACGACGCGCTTTGAACTGTTCCGCTCGACCGGCGGGCAGTTCGCGCAACCGGTGGGCGGTAGCTTCGGGGTACGTACCGCGTTTGTGAATGGCGCGGCGGCCGCGGCGACGTTTTCCGACGACGACAACACGCTGACGTTCGATGCGTCGCCGGCGGCCGGCGCGGTGCTCACCTGGTCCGGCAATTACTACTATCGCTGCACGTTCGCCGCGGACAGTGCCGAATACGACCAGTTCATGAGCCAGCTCTACGAGTGGCAGACGGTGAAGCTCACCTCGGTGCTGCCGGAGGCGATCGCGTGAAAGACGTGAGCCGCGCCTTTGCCGCAATGCTGGAATCCGGCCAGCCGCTGGTCGCGGCGGACCTCTACATTCTCACGCTCGCCTCGGGGCCGGTGTACCGCTGGACCAGCGCGCAGCGGCCGCTGACGATCGCGGGCGTGCGCTACGACGTCGGCCCGGCGATCAGCCGCGACAAGCTGTCGGCGAAGATCGGCCTGGGCGTCGACGAGCTGCACGTCACCCTCGACGACGCCGGCGACACGCTGATCAATGGCCTGTCGCTCGCCACCGCCGCGCGCCGCGGCAAGTTCGACGGCGCGACGCTGGAGGTGCGGCGGTGGCTAAGCCCGGCGTGGGTGCCAACCGGCGGCCCGCGCCTGGCCGGGACCGATGACTGGACGGCGGGCACGCTTGATCTGGTCGAAGTCGGCGACGACGGCGCGCTGCAACTCATTCGCCCGGCGCCGCGTGCGACCGGCGTGGGCGATACCCGCGTCACCGACGCCGGCGACGAGCGGTATACCAATTAAACAGAGGAGAGATCCATGGCTGCGAAAACGATTGCCGAGACCGGTCCGCTTAAAGAAACGCTCGACGGCACCGAGCTGCTCGAAATCCAGGAAGCCGCCGGCGGCGTCGGCTCGAGCAAACACGTCACCGCCGATATCCTCGTCCGCGATTCGCTCCGCCGCGCCGCCGAGGCGCGCTCCGGCGGACGCGTGACGGTGCTCTACGATTCGGCGGGCAAGCCCAATTACATGCACGTGATCCCGAAGTTCCGCTACGAGGACTTGGGCTTCGATGCCGAGCTCGGCGCCGGTACCTGCACCGCGTTTGTCGTCGACGGGGTCGAGAAGCCGGAGATTTTCATCGGCCAGTACCTGGCTTCCGGCGCCAATGCGCAGAGCGTCGCCGGCGTGGATCCGGCCAATACCATCGACTACGACGAGGCGGTCGCAGCGTGCACGGCCAAGGGCGACGGCTGGCATTTGATGACCGTGCACGAATGGGCGGCGGTCGCGCTGTGGTGCATGGCGAACGGATTTCAACCGCGCGGCAATACCAATTACGGGCGCGCGTATGACGCCACCTGGGAGGTCGGCCGCCGCGGCGATGGCGCCCTTCCGGGAGCCGATGGCAGCGCCCGCACGGATGCCGGTACGGGCCCGGCGAGCTGGTATCACACCAATGATCACACCGGCATCGCGGATATGGTCGGCAATGTCTGGGAGTGGAATTTCGGGTTGAAACTCGTCGAGGGGCAGGTGCTCTGCACGCCCGACAATAACTACACGCTCGCCGAGGCGAACTGGGCCGCGCAGGCCGCGTATTTCGATTCACCGGTGGATGGCACCGGGACGGATGGCAGCTATATCGGCGCGCCGATTCTGTCGGATGCGGTTACGCATTTTGGCGATCCGGATCCGGCGAGCAACGCATACAACCAGTACAACTCGATTAATCCCTGGTCGAATTTGGCGACATCGGCCGGTTACGTCAGCGACCCATTGTTGCGGCGTTTATTGATCGAGCCGGCGGGCATTGCGCCACAGGGTTATTTCGTCGGCCGCAACTACGGTGAGCGGCTCCCGTCTCGCGGCGGCAGCTGGAACGGCGGCGGCAATGCCGGCCTGGCTGCGCTGAACCTCGGCTACCCGCGGTCGAATCGGGGCGCGAACGTCGGGTTCCGCCCGGCTTTTGTGGCATGAGTCCTGCGCTCTGCAATCTGTTCTTGGCGCGCGATAGCGCGCTTCACGAGGCTGCGGCGACATGGAGGATTTAATCGTCGCGCAAAAGCTCGAGGCGATGCTCCGCTATGGCTATGCCGCATTGGTGCATTTCCCCAAGAGCGAACGCCACGTACTGAGTCAGGAGATTCGACTGGGTATGTGGCGGATCCTGCGGCTGGTGATTGTGTGCGCGAAGCGCTACCACAAGAAAACCACGTTGCAGGAACTGGATTCGGAGATCGAGATATTGCGCCGGCAATTGCGGTTGGCGATGGAACTCAAGTTTCTGGATTTTCGCAAGTACGAGATCTGGAGCCGACAGCTCGACGAAGTCGGGCGCATTGTCGGCGGCTGGATCAAAAAGGTAAAGGGTCAGACGTGTTAGCGGCTCCCGTATCGCGGCGGCAACTGGAACAACGGCGGCAATGCCGGCCTGGCTGCGCTGAACCTCAACAACCCGCGGTCGAATCGGAACACGAACATCGGGTTCCGCCCGGCTCTTGCGGATCGCCAGAAGCGCTGCGGTTACGGCTGCATCGCCCGTGCGACCACAAAAGGACGCCTGATCCCCGGTGGTCGAGCACCGAAACCTGGAACAGGCGGCGACAGGCTGGTAGGGCGCGGCCCGAACGTCTGGCGCCGCCGATTTTACGAGACGGCATGGCGAAGACCTACAAACACTTGTTTCCGCGCGTCTACGATTTTGAGGCGCTCTACCAGGCGTATCGGCGCGCGCGCCGCGGCAAGCGCGAGCATGCCGAGGTGTTGCGCTTCGAGCGCAATCTCGAAGGCGAACTGATCCAGTTGCAGAACGAATT
Source organism: Gammaproteobacteria bacterium (assembly GCA_035708085.1). Classification (GTDB taxonomy): domain Bacteria; phylum Pseudomonadota; class Gammaproteobacteria; order Natronospirales; family DASSBR01; genus DASSBR01. The sequence continues at coordinate 7,512 of DASSTE010000073.1, forward strand.
GATCTGGGGCGAGTACCGGACCGGGCCCTATCGCACGTTCCACGTCTACGAGCCGAAGAAGCGCCTTGCCGCGGCGCTGCCATTTCGCGACCGGGTGGTGCAGCACGCGCTGGTCGCGGTGCTGGAGCCGATCTGGGAGGCGCGGTTTATTCATCACAGCTACGCCTGCCGGCCCGGCCGCGGCATGCATCGCGGCGCGGACCAGGCGCAGCAGTGGCTGCGCGAAGTGCAGCGCGAGCACGGCCGGGTGTACGTGCTCAAGGCCGATATCGCCGGGTATTTCGCCAGCATTGATCAGGAGCGACTACTGGCACTGCTGGCGCATCACATTGCCTGCCCGCGGACACTGGATCTCTGCGCCGGGATCCTCGGCAGTTGGTCGCCGGGTCTTCCGATCGGCAACCTGACCAGCCAGCTCTGCGCAAACATCTACCTGCACCAGCTCGATGCGCACGTGAAGCACGATCTGCGCGAGCGCCGCTACATGCGGTATATGGACGACTGGATACTCGTCCACCATGACAAGGCGCATTTGCAGGCGCGCCTTCGCCACCTCGAAGCATGGCTCGCCGACGAGTTGGGCCTGGCGCTCAACCGCAAGACGCAGGTATTTCCGGTCGCGCGCCGTCATGGCCGAGCGCTGGATTTGCTTGGCTACAAGCTCTGGCCGACGCATCGGACGCTACGCAAGGCGAGCGCCCGGCGGATGCGCCGGCACCTGGCCGCGCTCGCGCGGGACTATGCCGCCGGGCGCGTGACGCTTGATCGCGCGCGCGCCAGTGTGCAGAGTTGGGTCGCGCATGCGCGGCATGCCCGGAGCTTCCGGACGCGGCGCAGCGTGCTTGACCGCGCAGTGTTTCGGCGCGGGGAGGGTGGCGCATGATTACCGGCACCCGCACCGCGCCGCTGGCGCTGCCGGCGGAAGCGTATCTCAGCAGCCAGATTGGCTGGGTGGCGAATACGCCGGCCGGCACTACGGTCACAGTCGAATTCTCCCGCGACGGCGGCCAGACCTGGCTGCTCTGCGGCAACGGCGAGCCGCTGCCCGGGCTCACGGCCGGCGACCCGCTAGGCAGCCTCGATGCGCTGCTGCGGCAGACGCTGACGTCGGACGATGCGGCCGTGACGCCGACGCTCAGCAGCTTGTCGGTTTACGTCAACGTGCCGCCGCCGGGCCCCGCGCCGCAATACGACGATAGCCTGCCCGTTTTCATTGGCGAAATCGGCGATGCGCAGGCAATTGCCGGCCGGGTCGAGCTGACGGTCGAATCGCCGTTGGCGCAGTTGCAGGCATCGTTCCCGCGCAGCTCCATTCTGCCGTCCTGCGCGAATTCGCTCTACGACGGCATTTGCGCGCTGAATCGCGCGGATTTTACCGAGCAGCTCGCCGTGTCGGCCGCGGCGACGCCGGGGAGCATTCCGATCGCATCAGCGAAGGCGGCCGGCTATTACGATCTTGGCAAAGTGACCTTTACCAGCGGCGCCAATGCGGGCCTGTCGCGCACGATCAAGCAATTCAAGGACGGCAATCTGATTCTGGCGTACCCGCTCGACGCAGTGCCGGAGGTCGACGATACGCTCGACGTAATGCCCGGCTGCGACAAGACGCGGGCGATGTGTCAGGCTAAGTTCGACAATCTGGTGCATTTCCGCGGCTTCCCCTATGTGCCGGATCCCTCGACGCAGTACGCCGGCGCGGATGCGATCGCGCCGGTAATGATCCGCGGCCCGGGGCAGGGCTCGGTGCCGGGGCATGGCGGCAGCAAGCTCGGCGGCTTGCCGAATTACAAGCGGAGGCAGATCCGTGAACCGTAGCGCCGCGATCGTCGCCGAGGCGCGCCGCTGGCTCGGTACGCCCTATCATCACCAGGCGGACGTGCGGGGCGTGGGCGTCGACTGCGCGATGCTGCTGGTGCGCGTGTATCACGCCTGCGGGCTCATCCCGGCAATCGAGCCGCGGCCGTATCCGCCCGACTGGCATTTGCATCGATCGACCGAGCGCTATCTCGGTTGGGTCGAGGATTACGCCGAGCCGGTGGACGTCGGTGAGCCGGGCGATGTGGCGCTGTACCGATTCGGCCGCTGCCTCTCGCATGGCGGCATCGTGATTAAGGAATCGCAGATGATCCATGCGTTCAAGCGCGCCGGCAAGGTCGAGGTCGCGGAGTTGTGCACCTTCGAGCCGCGGCTGGCCGGGTTCTGGCGGGTGAAGTCATGAGCGGGCTGTTCGGGGCCGGGCCAAAGCCGCAGGCGGCGCAGGATCAGCGCGCCAACGGGCTGCAGGTGCAGTCGTCCGCCTACGGCAAGGTGCTGACGATCGTATATGGCCGCGCGCGGCTGCCGGGCAATCTGATGTGGTATGGCGATTTCCGCGCAATCCCGCACAAGCAGGAGGCGGCCGGCAGCGGCAAGGGCGGCGGCGGGGGCGGCAACGCGACGACGACCTATACCTATTCGGCCTCGTTCGCGCTCGCCTTGTGCGAGGGCGAGATCGCAGGCCTCGGGCGCATCTGGCGCGACTCGGGCAGTAGCGATGCCGCGCAGCTATCGGCGACGGTGTTCAAAGGCAGCGTCGGCCAGGCGCCGTGGTCGAAATGGAGCGGCGACGCGGCGCTCAATTATCCATACGTGGCCTATGTCGGTTTCGGCGATGCGGATCTCGGCAGCTCGGCGAGCTTGCCAAATCTCAATTTCGAAGTGTTCGGCCTGCTGCCATTCTCGGCCGACATCCAGGACTGCGAGCCCTCGGCGGTGATTACCGATGCGCTCACCAGCCCCACGCACGGCCTCGGGTTCGACTATCTCGGCGACCTGAGCCTGTATCGATCCTACTGCGTCGCCAATGGCCTGTTCCTGAGCCCGACGCTCGATACCGAGCGCTCGATGGCGGACCAGATCGGCGACCTGCTGACGCTCACCAACTCGGCGCCGGTGTGGTCGGGCGGCGAGCTCAAGATCATTCCGTACGGCGACGAGAACGTGGTCGGCAACGGCGCGCAGTATGTGCCGCCGATCGAGGTGTGCTACGACCTGACCGACGACGATTTCCAGGACGCCGACGAGCCGGTGCATATCGAGCGCAAGCCGCTTGCGGACCGCTCCAACGCCGTGCGCATCGAAATGCTCGACGCGGCGAAGAACTACGTGCAGACCGTTGTCGAGGCGAAGGACCAGTCAGACATCGACGCGCGCGGCGTGCGCAACCTGCAGACGATTACCGCGCACGCGATCAAGGACCCGACGATCGGCCGCGGCATCGCGCAGCGGATCCTGCAGCGCCAGCTCTACATCCGCACTGAGTACACGTTCTCGCTGCCGCTCAATTATTCGCGGCTCGAACAGATGGACGTGGTGACGCTCACCTCGCGGTCGGTCGGGCTCGACCACGAGCCGGTGCGGATTACGCAGATCGATGAAAGCGACGACGGCATGACCCTCGACGTGACCGCCGAGGAGTTCGCGGCCGGCGTATTCGAGGGCGCCCTCTACGCGACCGAGCCGCACGCCGGCGCGATCATCGACACCAATGTCGCGCCTGACGCCACGCAGGTGCCGATTTTCATCCGCGCGCCGCAATTCCTGGTCGACACGCCGGAGATCTGGATCGGCGCGGCCGGCGCGGGGCCGAACTGGGGCGGCGCGCATGTGTGGATCAGTTACGACGAGGCGACCTACGAGTACCTGACGACGGTCTATCCCGGCGCGCGCTACGGCACGCTGGCGGCGGACCTGCCGGTCGGCGCGGATCCGGATACCGCCGACACGCTGACGGTCGGCCTCTACGCTGGCGAGCTCGCCGGCGCAACGCAGGCGGCCGCGGACAAGTTCGCGACCATGGCGCTGGTCGATCACGAACTGATCGCCTATGCGGCCGCCACGCTCAACGCCGGCGGCGAATACGATCTGACGTACCTGCGCCGCGGCGGCTACGGCACCGCGATCGCCGCGCACGCCGCCGGCGCGCCATTCCTGCGCGTCGACGAGAACTTGGTGCGCGTGCCGTTCGACCCGGGGCAGGTCGGCGACACGATTTACATCAAGTTTACGGCGTTCAATCTCTACGGCGCCGCCGAGGAAGACATCGCCGCCGCCGAGGTCTACAGCTATGTGATCGGCCAGGGCGAGGAAGTGCCGGATGTGCCGCCGGTGCCGACCGAGTTCAACGCGCTGCCGATCGCCGACGGCGTGCATATCACCTGGGAGAATCCAAACCCGGCCGCGGTGCTGAATACCTACATCGAGTATTCGACCGACGACGTGAACTGGGGGACGCTGCGGATCGTCGGCGGCGCGACCGAGTATTTCGACCATCATTTCGACGATGGCGCGCACTTCTACTACCGCGCGTGGTGCGAGAGCCACAGCCATCAGGCGAGCGATTACACGCCCGTGGTGGATTCGACCGGCAAGACCGTGGTGGACGGGGCCGACGTGACGGCCGAGGAGGCGATTCCGAATGGGATCAGCGTGGGCGGCATCCTGTACGCCGACATCACGATTAATAGCGACAGCACCCCGAACCCCGGTGAGATCTGGTATGGCGGCGCGGCATTCAAGTTCGTGCACCCGTCGGGCGCGAGCTTCGACGTGCCGGCGAACGCGATCACCAATACGCAGCTCGAAGGGCCGGATGCCAAGCATGGCTGGCTGGCGTTCGTCGGCGCCGATACGTCGCGATTCTCGATGGGCGCGCCCTACAACGCATTCGTGCTGGTGAAGAAGACCGGCACGCAGTGGTATTACGACGACAACGCCAACTGGCAGCCGTTCACGCCGATCGCCGATGACTGCATTGTCGCCGCGCTCGAGCACGACGCCGGCGACGCCGCCGGCATCAGCCAGATCCATCGGTTCGCGGTGCGCTACGCGACGTATGCGGATGGCAGCGACATCGACGGCTTGAAGCCAAGCGAAAAAGACGCGGATAAGACCAGCGACCACGCCGCCGGCGGCGTCGGCATCCCCGCGATTAATTTCCCGATGTGCCAGAACCCGGACTTCTGGATCGTGAAGCTCGGCGGCCATATGTACAAGCAGTACCGGGGGACGTCCGGCGGCGGCGATTGCCAGCCGACGACGTCCGCGGGCAATCTGCATGTGACGGTAGGCGACGATAGCGACGTGCATTTGCGCTGGGATTCGCCGGACGGCACGTTCGTGAAGCACGGCGCGTCCGGCGGCACCTTCGGGCCGTGGTACAAGCAATTCGACCAGGCGCGGCTGCCGACGCTGAACGGCGAGGTCCTCGATGCGACGGCGGATTACATTGCCCCGACCACGGGCCGCTCGTTCATTCATCCCGGCTACGTCGGCGCCGCCTTCAGACCGTTCAAGCTCAATCGCAGCGGCGGGATCGATCTGGCCGCCGACGATATCAGCCTGCACGGCGAGGTCTACAGCCACATCGGCGGCCTTAATAATCCGTACGTCTCTCTCGACGATCAGGTGCAGGACGGTACGAGCTACGCGCGAACGCTGGCGTCGCGGCTCGCTGCCGGCAAGCCGTGGATCGACTTCGCGGAGAATATCCACGCCAACAAGACGGCGGACTATATTGCGGAATCCACCTTGCGCAAATGGGCCGCAGAGTCCGGCGCCAATGTGAGTCACAGCGCGACGGTCATCCATGCCGGCACGTGCACCGGCGATGGCACGCAAAATGGCTATGACTATCGGACGCTGCACGAAGCGCACGATCAAGGCTTGGAGACCAACTCGACGCTGGAGTATGACATCTGGATTGACGAGGATTCGGTCGACAATAACTACGGCATCGACATCGGCTTTTCGGACGGCGACAAGCTACGCAACCATGTCATCACGTTCGGCAATGGGCATTCCGACGGTAAGTGGCGCTCCGTGTCGATTCCGTTGGCCTCGGTCTACGGCAAGGTCTGTCGTTACTACGCCAGCGTCTGGGAGAGTGACGTTCCGGGTTTCCATCACGCGCAGATTCGCAACGTACGTCTGACCCACAACGATGGCTCGACGATGATGATGATCTACGGCTCCGGCACGACGGTGCCGGGCGGGGTGGAAAGCAACGTCGGCGGTTCCTCGTTCTACAGCCAAGTCGGGTTTTGCACCGCGGCGGCCGGCATGCTTACGTCGCCAGGCTCCGGCGCCACTCTCGGCGACGAGCGCAATGCACGCACGCTGATCGGCTGGAACCGGACCAATGGCGGCCCGGAAGACGCGATCTTGTCCGCTGCTGATGTCGGCAGCAGTACGACTATCACGATTCGGGGACATACTCGATATGGTGGGTTTGGGAACACCGCGTTCCCGGCCGGCTCGCTGACCGGTGCCGGGTTCGGCGAATATCGCGCGGTCTATATGGACAGCGATTACAGCGTCAATGGCAGCTATGCCTCGTCGACGAGTTCCTACGCGCCGCTGCAGAATTCCGATCGCGTCTATCTCGGCGACTTGACGACCCCGCCCAATGGCGGCGGAAGCACCGGCGGCGGCGGTTATCCCTGCCTGCCGGCCACGGAACTGGCCGATCTCGGCCCGCGCGGGTCGCGCCCATGTATGGACAACACCGGGCATTTTATCGGCGAGCGGGCAGTCATTCACGACTTCGGCACGGCGCTAGCCGAATGCGTGCTGCTCATTACCGAAGACGGCTACGGGCTGCCGATGAGCGTCGGTACGCCGAATCTCTGCGGCGACGGCCGCGAGCGCTATGCGCCGGCGATGGCCGGCCATTTGACCGCCTGCACGATTGCCGGCGTGAACTGCTGGCGGCGCGTCGTCGCCGTCATGCCGCTCGGCGTGCAGCGCGTGGTACATCGCAGTTTCGGCGGCGTTTCGTTTTCCGCGCCGGCGTGGGACCTTCGCGGCTGGCGACGCTGGTGGTGGCGGCTGACCGGCCGGCCGTGGCGACGGTCAAGCCAATACGACATCTTCTCGCACAACATGAAGGCGTAAGCCATGCAACACATCATCTGCCCCCATTGCCAGGCACCCACGCCGCTCTACGCCGATGCGAAGACCGCTGCGGCAACCAAAGTCGCGGCGTACCCGCAAACGGACATGCTCCTGCAAACCTACACCGGTCGCTATCTGCGCCCGCGCGTGAAATGGACCGACACAAAAGGGCTGGTGGCGGCGCGCGAAGCGGGCGATCGCGGTCGGCTCAAGATCACGATGGCGGAAGCCGCGAGCGAGACCGGCGACGTGCTGCGCGACGTGAAGGATCGGCAGACGATTTATTTTGGCGAGGCGGTCAAAGATGTGGCGGCGCCGGATCTCGCCGTCACCTCGGACGGCCTGCCGGCGCTCACGATTACCGGCGCGCTGGAAGCGCAGCTCGACGAGGAGGTTGAACGCATCGAGCGCGCGGCGTTGTGCCGCGACCTGCTCGCGCGCAAGTTCGCCGGCGCGACCATTGCACCGCCCGCGCCGACCTGTGCGAGCTGCGGCGAGGCGCTACCGTTGCTGCTGAATGATACGACCGCGACGACCGCCGACCTCGGCGAGCGCGATATCGCGGTCAAGACGGCGGCCGGCTACGACCTGGTGACGACGGTCGAGCAAACCGACGCGCATCCGTTCACCAATGCCGCCGACGCCGGCGACAGCATCATCAGTTATCGGCTCGCGACGCGCAGCGGCGATCTCAAGTTCCAGCCGGAGCCGCACTCGTTCCTGGTCGGTGGCTGGCGGCCGCATCGCGGCATTCCGCGGCCGAGCATCCAAAGCTGGGCTGCTGGCATGCTGGAAGAGCATCTCACCGCCGCCGAAGCCTATGTCATGCTCCACGAGGAGCGCCCGTAACACGCCGCGCTTGCGGCATTATCCCGAAAGGAAAGAAGCCATGAAATTTACCGTCGTGAGCGGCAATGATCAGATGCAGGACTATCACACCGGTCAGTTCGAGCAGGTGGATAGCGGCCAAAAGGACGCCGAGGGCAAGGCAGTGATGGAACAGCGGCCGGTGATGGCGCGCAAGCCGGTGCGCCACGTCACCGCGATCCCGGCCGGCGAGACCGCCTCGCACGTCACCACGCGGCTTGATTTGCAGATTGTCGAGCCGAGCGATGAGGACGTGCTGCTTTATCGCCCGGGCAGGACGATCGAAATCAAGGCGGTCAAGTAGGGCCGCCATCCCTGGCGGCCCGAACAGTTTATTGCACCGTGCCGCCGAGAACCGGGCCCGGAATCGGCGCGGAAGGGAGATTGGTAATCGCGACGTCGTTCGCCACGACCGCATACGCCTCCTGCTGGGTGTTCGCGGCTGGCGAATCGTAGCAGTTGGTGCCGTCGGAATGGCTCAGATAGGTTATCGACGTCGGCTGCGTCCCCGCCTTGAGCATTTTGTAGGCGTTCGGGTCGGTCAGCCAGTCGGCGCGGCCATCGGAAAAGATCGCCGCCGCGAAGACTTCGCCGCCGACCTGGTCGGCGACGCTCGCCCAATTCAAATAGACATCGCCCGTACAGCCCGCACCGGTAAACAATAGCTGTTGTTCATTCGGCAGCCCGGCAATAACAGCATTTTCCGCCGCGGTCGCAGCGCTAATCTGGTAGTTGTACCCGGAACAACTGATACCCGCGAGCTGGTTCGTTGCGCGCGGATCGGAGTTGTTCGGATGGGCCGTCAGCGTGCCGAGGCAGATCTGCGGTTCGGTCGAGGCTGTTTGCATGCCGTCGTGGCTATCGCCATAGCTTTGTGTCGACAAGCTCTGCGTACTGACTTTCGACGCATTCGGCGCTTGGATCGTCAGCCGGAGATTGGCCAGTTTCTGCGCCACCGCCACCGCACTGGCATTGGCCTTGACGGTGTTCTGGAGCGTGGCGATGGTGGCCGCCTGGTCGCTGATCTGCTGCTTTAACGGGTTGACGGCATCCGCGATCGCAGCATTCACCTGCGCCATGCTAACGCCCGGATCGGCCGCTTCGGACGAACCGTGACAGGCGACCAGCAGGCCGGCCCCCAGAATGCCGACCACCAGGCCGGCGATTAGTCGTCGTATGATTTTCATGCTCTTACCCTCTCTGTTATCGTTAATCGGCGCCGGAAAAATCGAGCGGATGGCCGCGCCAGTCCATCCAGCTTGCCACAGCGCGCCCGCGCGCGCTAAAATGCGCAGCCTACGGTAGCAGGGAGACGCGGACAGGGGCTGTCAGATACTGCTCGTATCCTGCCCCCGCTACCAATCTTGGCATGAAGCCCGTCAGGGCTTTTTTTATAGCTTGACCCTCCGGTTCTGGTGGGTTGCAAAAGTGGGCCTTCGGCCCATTTTTTGTTTTTGCCCTCGGTGAAAAGGGTGCGAAACATGGACACGGTGCGCGACAAACTGTTCGCGCTGCTCGAGCCGACCATCGAGCGGCTGGGTTATTCGGTGGTGGACATCGAGTACCTCCCGCGCGGGCGGCGCTCGACGTTGCGCATCTTCATCGATGGACCGAACGGCATTACGCTGGACGATTGCGGCCGGGTGAGTCACCAGGTCAGCGGGCTGCTGGATGTCGACGATCCGATTGCCGGCGCGTACGAACTGGAAATTTCGTCGCCGGGTCTGGATCGCCCGCTTCGAACGGCGGCGGATTTCGAGCGTTTTGCGGGCCATGAGGTCACGCTGAAGACGCACGCGAAGGTCAACGGGCAGCGGCGGTTTCGTGGCACGCTGGTGGGCCTTCAGGACGGGCAGGTGGTTTTGGATGTGGCGGGCGAGCGGATTGGTTTCCCTCGCACGAGTTTGGACAAAGTGAGGCTGGTGCCGGAGCTTTAAGGTCATGAACAAAGAGATTTTGCTGGTTGCGGACGCGGTTTCCAACGAGAAGGGCGTCGAGAAGGAAGTCATCTTCGAGGCGATCGAAGCCGCGCTTGCGTCTGCGACGCGCAAGCGTCACAGCGGCGAGATCGACGCCCGCGTGTCGATCGATCGCCAGACCGGCGACTACGATACGTTCCGTCGCTGGGAAGTGCTGGACGACGACGCCGAGTTGGAAAATCCTGACGCACAGCTGACGCTGGCCGAGGCGCGTGAGCGTGATCCGTCGATCGAGCCGGGCGGCTTCATCGAGGAGCCGCTCGAGTCGGTCGCATTCGGCCGTATTGCCGCCCAGGCCGCCAAGCAGGTCATCGTGCAGAAGGTGCGCGAGGCCGAGCGGGCGCAGGTCGTCGAAGCCTATCAGGATCGCGTCGGCGAACTGGTGATGGGCATCGTCAAGCGCCTTGAGCGCGGCAATGTCTATATCGATCTTGGCAACAACGCCGAGGCCTACATCGCGCGCGAGGAAATGATTCCGCGTGAGGCGGTGCGCCCGGGCGATCGTGTGCGCGGCTACCTGCGCGAAGTGCGCTCCGAGCCGCGCGGCCCGCAGTTGTTCGTGACGCGCACCGCGCCGGAATTCCTGATCGAGCTGTTCAAGCTCGAAGTGCCGGAAGTCGGCCAGGGCCTGATCGAGATCAAGGGCGCGGCGCGCGACCCGGGCCTGCGCGCGAAGATCGCGGTGCAGAGCCACGACCAGCGTATCGATCCCGTCGGCGCCTGCGTCGGCATGCGCGGTTCGCGCGTGCAGGCGGTGTCGAACGAGCTGTCGGGCGAGCGCATCGACATCATTTTGTGGGACGAGAACGTCGCGCAGTTCGTCATCAACGCGATGTCGCCGGCCGAAGTGCTGTCGATCGTCGTCGATGAGGATACGCACAGCATGGACATCGCGGTCGACGAGGAAAAGCTGTCGCAGGCGATCGGTCGCGGCGGCCAGAATGTGCGTCTCGCGAGCGAGTTGTCCGGCTGGGAACTCAACGTGATGTCGGAAGGGCAGGCCGAGGAGAAGAGCGAGGCCGAGACGCGCAACCTGCAGGACATGTTCATGAAGCAGCTCGACGTCGACGAGGAAGTCGCCGTCATCCTGGTGCAGGAAGGCTTTTCGAGCATCGAGGAAATCGCCTACGTGCCGAACAGCGAGTTGCTGCAGATCGAGGAATTCGACGAGGGCATCGTCGAGGAATTGCGCGGCCGTGCACGCGACGTACTGCTGACGCAGGCGATCGCGAGCGAGGAACAGCATGCCGAGCCGGCGGACGATCTGCTCAATATGGAAGGCATGGATCGCGAATTGGCGTTCGCGCTGGCAGCACGCGGCGTCGTCACCATGGAAGATCTCGCCGAGCAGGCGGTTGACGACCTGGAAGACATTGACGATCTCGACGCGGAACGCGCCGCGGCATTGATTATGAAAGCGCGCGAACCGTGGTTTGCGGAGGAAGGCTGAAGCAGTTTTCCTGTCGTGACGAAGATCGGCGCATCGGAGCATTGATATGGCGGAAGTGACCATCAAACAGTTTGCGGATGTACTCGGCGTGAGCGTCGAGCGTCTGCTGAGCCAGCTTGGCGAAGCCGGGCTGGACAAGATCGCCGACCCGGAAGCGATGATCGACGACGACCAGAAAATGCAGTTGCTGACGCACCTGCGGCAAAGCCACGGCGCGCGGGCCGCTGGCGACGGCGGGGCCGCGTCGGCGCCGCGCAAGATCACCCTGCGGCGGCGCAGCGTCAGCGAGCTGAAGTTGTCGGGCGCGCAGGGCCGGGCCAAGACGGTGAGCGTCGAAGTCCGCAAGAAACGTACCTACGTCAAGCGCAGCGCGATGCTTGAAGAAGAGCAGCAGCGCAAGGCGGAAGAGGCCGAGGCGCGGCAGCGCGAAGAGGCGGAGCGCGAGGAGGCCGAAGCGGCCGCGCGCGCCAAGGTGGAAGCGGAAGAGCGTGCCCGGCTGGAGCGCGAGCAGGCGGAAGAGACGCGCAAGCGCGAGGAAGAAGAGCGCGTCGAGCGCGAGCGCCAGGAAGCCGAGGCTCGCGAACGCGAGGCCGAGGCGGAGCGGGCACGCGCCGAGGCGGAAGCCAAGCGTGAGGCCGAAAAGGACGAGCGCGTGCAGAAGCGCCGCTCGACCGGTACGCCGTTGAGCGAAAATGCGGCGCGCGCCGCGCGGGCGACCAAGTACGGCCGCAAGGAACTGCATGTCGCGCAGGAAAAAAGCGGTCGCCGTCAGAAGCGCAAGACGAAGCGTCGTGCTGCCGGGCCGGTGTCGGTTGAATCGAAGCATGGTTTCGAGAAGCCGGTTGCGCCGCAGGTGCGCGAGGTGGCGATTCCGGAAACGATCACGGTCGGCGATCTGGCGCAGCGGATGGCGGTCAAGGCCACCGAGGTCATCAAGGTGATGATGGGCATGGGTGCCATGGCTACCATCAACCAGGTCATCGACCAGGACACCGCGACGCTGGTCGTCGAGGAGATGGGTCACAAGGCCAAGCCGCTGAAGGAAAATGCGCTGGAAGACGAGCTGATGCAGGTCAACGAAGAAGCCGAGGGCGAGGCGCAGGCGCGCCCGCCGGTGGTGACCGTGATGGGTCACGTCGACCACGGCAAGACGTCGCTGCTCGATTACATTCGCCGCACCAAGGTGGCGTCGGGCGAAGCCGGCGGTATCACGCAGCACATCGGCGCCTACCATGTCGAAACGGACAAGGGCATCGTGACGTTCCTCGATACCCCGGGCCACGCCGCGTTTACGGCGATGCGTGCGCGCGGTGCCGAGTCGACCGACATCGTCGTGCTGGTGGTCGCCGCCGACGACGGCGTGATGCCGCAGACGGTCGAGGCGGTGCAGCATGCGCGCGCCGCGGGTGTACCGCTGGTGGTCGCGATCAACAAGATGGACCGCGAGGACGCCGATCCCGAGCGCATCAAGACCGAGCTGTCCAAGCATGAAGTTATCCCGGAAGACTGGGGTGGCGACACGATTTTCGTGCCGGTGTCGGCCAAGACCGGCTCCGGGATAGATGATCTGCTCGAATCGATTCTGTTACAGGCGGAGGTGCTGGAACTGAAGGCGGTGCCGGAAGGTCCGGCGGCCGGTGTAGTGATCGAGTCGAGCCTGGAGAAGGGCCGCGGCTCGGTGGCGACGGTGCTGGTACAGCGCGGCACCTTGCGCGCGGGCGACATTCTGCTCGCCGGGCGCGAGTATGGCCGCGTGCGCGCAATGTTCGACGAGAACGGCGATGCGATCGAGGCGGCCGGGCCGTCAATGCCCGCGGTAGTGCTGGGTCTGTCCGGCACGCCGAATGCCGGCGACGATGTGCTGGTGGTGCCGAACGAGCGCAAGGCGCGCGAGGTCGCGCTGTATCGCCAGGGCAAGTTCCGCGACGTGAAGCTGGCCAAGCAGCAGAGCGCGAAGCTCGAGAACATGTTCGAGCAGATGGAAGCCGGCAACGTGCAGACGCTGAACGTGATGGTCAAGGCGGACGTGCAAGGCAGTGTCGAGGCGCTGACCGACAGCCTGACCGGCCTGTCGACCGACGAGGTGAAGGTCAACGTGGTGTCGAGCGGCGTCGGCGGCATTACCGAGTCGGATGCGAATCTGGCGGTGGCGTCGAACGCGGTCGTGATCGGCTTCAACGTGCGCGCCGATGCGGCTGCGCGCAAGCTGATCGCGGACAACGGCATAGATCTGCGCTATTACAGCGTGATTTACAACGTCATCGACGATGTGAAGCAGGCGTTGAGCGGCATGCTGTCGCCGGAGATGCGCGAGCAGATCGTCGGTCTGGCGGAGGTTCGGGACGTGTTCCGCTCGCCGAAGCTGGGCGCGATCGCCGGCTGTCTGGTGACCGAAGGCGTGGTCAAGCGCCACAACCCGATTCGCGTGCTGCGCGACAACGTCGTGATTTACGAGGGCGAGCTGGAGTCGCTGCGGCGGTTCAAGGATGACGTCAACGAGGTCCGCTCCGGTACCGAATGCGGTATCGGCGTGAAGGACTACAATGACGTCAAGGTCGGCGACCAGATCGAGGTTTACGAGCGGGTCGAGGTTGCTCGGACGCTTTAAAAGTAGCTAGGACTGAGTCGCTAGGACTAAGTGAAGAATCCGCGTTTTCTCTTGCTCCACACTCAGTCCTAGGTCCTTAGTCCTAGGCACTTTTCTTCATGGGTCAAAGAGAATTTCCCCGCGCAAATCGCGTTAACGAAGAAATCCGCCGCACATTGGGTCGGCTGATTCAGGAGTTGCGCGATCCACGCCTGGGGCTGGTGACAGTCACCGACGTGGAAGTCAGCAAGGACTATTCGCAGGCGAAGGTGTTTGTGTCGATGCTGAACACGGACGATCCGGCGGCATCGATTGCGGTGCTGAATCATGCGGCGGGCTTCTTGCGGCGCGAACTGGCGCACGCGACCGCGATGCGGACGACGCCGCGGTTGCGTTTCGTGCACGATGCCAGCATCGAGCGCGCCGCGCGACTGGATGAACTGATTGATCGAGGGCTGCCGCACGATGATTAACCCGGCTCGGGAATCGCGCCCGCCGCGTCGCGATGTCGACGGCATTTTGCTGCTCGACAAGCCGACGGGGCTGACTTCAAACCGCGCATTGCAGAAGGTCAAGTGGCTGTTCGCGGCGAAGAAGGCCGGCCATACCGGCAGCCTTGATCCGCTCGCGACCGGCCTGTTGCCGATCTGCTTCGGCGAGGCGACGAAGGTGTCGAGTTTTTTGCTCGATGCGGACAAGGGCTACCGCGTTCGCTGCCAGTTGGGTATCGCGACGGCGACCGGCGATGCCGACGGCGAGGTCATGGCGACTGAGTCGGTACCGGCGTTGACCGAGGCAGTGGTCGGGGCGGCGCTGGCGCGCTTTCGCGGTCCGATCAGCCAGACGCCGCCGATGTATTCGGCGCTCAAGCACGAGGGCAGGCGGCTGTATGCGCTCGCTCGCGAAGGCATAGAGGTTGAGCGCAAGCCGCGCGACGTGGAGATTTATGCGCTGCAGTTGACGGCTATCGACGACAACGCGATCGAGTTCGATGTGCGCTGTTCAAAAGGGACGTATGTGCGCACCCTGGCTGAGGATATTGCCCGTAGGCTGGGTACGGTCGGCCATGTGACGGCACTGCGTCGTTATCAGGTCGGCGCGTTCGACGAGGCGGGGGCGCTGACGCTCGATGAGCTGGAGCGGTGTGCTTCAACCGGCAATCTTGACTCGGCGCTCACGCCGATCGACGACGCGCTGTCGCATTGGCCGGCGGTCGAGTTGAACGCGGACATGGCCTGGTATCTGCGCCGCGGACAGGCGGTGTTCGTGCCGGGCGCGCCGTCGTCGGGCTGGCTGCGGATTTACGGGCCGGATCGGACCTTTTTGGGCCTCGGCGCCGTGGATTCAAGCGGAAAAGTCGCGCCGAAGCGGCTGATTCGGGCAAAATAGAACGATTTTCTTGTGAGGCGGAGCCGGTACAGCTAAAATGGCCCGTTTCTTCAACTGGCAGACCACGATTATATCCGTTGCAGGAGTTTTGAATGCCTTTGGATACTGAACACAAGCAGGCGATTATCGCCGATTACCAGCAGGGTCAGCGTGACACAGGGTCGCCGGAAGTCCAGGTGGCGTTGTTGTCGGCACGCATCAATGAGCTGGGCGATCATTTCAATACACACAAGAAAGATCACCATTCCCGCCGCGGACTGCTGCGCATGGTCAACCAGCGCCGCAAACTGCTCGACTACCTGAAAGATAAGGATGTCGAGCGCTACCGCACGCTGATCAAGCGCCTCGGCCTCCGCCGCTAAGCGCCTCCCGCCTCACTCGCCACTCGCAAGCAACAGGATATTCAAGTGTCAGCAGTCAAGAAAAGCTTTCAATACGGCAGCCATACCGTTACGCTCGAAACCGGCCGCGTGGCCCGGCAGGCGGACGGCGCCGTTCTCGTTTCGATGGGCGACACCACGGTGCTGGTTACCGCGGTGGGGCAGAAGCAGGCTGCGGAGAACCGCGACTTTTTCCCGCTCACGGTCAATTACCAGGAAAAGACGTACGCCGCCGGCAAGATTCCCGGCGGTTTTTTCAAGCGCGAGGGGCGCCCGAGCGAGAAGGAAACGCTGACCTCACGACTGATCGACCGCCCGATTCGCCCGCTGTTTCCGAAGGGCTTTTATAACGAGGTGCAGGTCATCGCCACCGTGATGTCGGTGGACGTGGACATTGATCCGGACATTCCCGCGATGATCGGTGCTTCCGCGGCGCTGGCGCTGTCGGGCATGCCGTTCAACGGGCCGATCGGCGCCGCGCGCGTTGGTTTCGTTGACGGCAGTTACGTGCTGAATCCGACTGCGTCGCAACTCGTGTGGTCGGATCTGGACCTGGTCGTCGCCGGTACCGAAAAGGCCGTGTTGATGGTCGAATCCGAAGCCAATGTCCTCTCCGAAGAGACGATGCTGGGTGCGGTCCTCTTCGGCCACGAGCAGATGCAGACCGTGATTCAGAACATTCAGGCGCTGGCCGCCGAAGCCGGCAAGCCGGCTTGGGACTGGCAGCCGCCGGCGAAGGACGAGAATCTGGTCAAGGCGGTGGCCGAGCGCGCCGAGAAGGCAGTTGCCGACGCCTACAACATCGCCGAGAAGACGGCGCGCCAGGAACGCCTGAGCGAAATTCGCGCCGACGTGGATGCCGCGCTGACTGGCGGCGATGAGCCGCAGTTCGATGCCGGCGCCGTCGCCACGGCGTTCAAGGATCTCGAGAAGCGCATCGTGCGCGACCGCATTCTGGCCGGCGAGAAGCGCATCGACGGGCGCGACACGCGCACCGTGCGGCCGATTGCAGTCGAAGTCGGCGTGCTGCCCCGCACCCACGGTTCGGCGCTGTTTACACGCGGCGAAACCCAGGCGCTGGTGGTGACCACGCTGGGTACCGGCCGCGACGCGCAGATCATCGACGCGCTCGAAGGCGAGTACAAAGAGCCGTTCATGCTGCACTACAACTTTCCGCCGTACAGCGTCGGCGAGACCGGCTTTATGGGCTCGCCGAAGCGCCGGGAAATCGGCCACGGTCGGCTGGCCAAGCGCGGCATCAAGGCCGTGATGCCGGACATGGACAGTTTCCCGTACGTGATTCGCATCGTGTCCGAGGTCACGGAATCGAACGGTTCCAGTTCGATGGCGACCGTTTGCGGCAGCAGTCTGTCGCTGATGGATGCGGGCGTGCCTATCAAGGCGCCGGTGGCCGGTGTGGCGATGGGTCTGATCAAGGAGGGCGATCAATACGCGGTCCTGACCGACATCCTGGGCGACGAGGATCATCTTGGCGACATGGACTTCAAGGTAGCGGGTACGCGCGACGGCGTAACCGCGCTGCAGATGGATATCAAGATCGACGGCATCACCCGCGACATCATGCAGACTGCGCTTGCGCAGGCGCATGAGGGCCGGCTGCACATCCTCGGCAAGATGGACGAAGCGATCACGACGCCGCGCAACGAGATGTCGAAGTGGGCGCCGCGCATCATCACGATGAAGATCGACACCGACAAGATTCGCGACGTCATCGGCAAGGGCGGCGCGGTCATTCGCGCCATCACCGAAGAAACCGGCGCGACGATCGATATCCAGGACGACGGCACGATCAAGATCGCCTCAGTCGATCAGGCGGCCGGTGAGGCGGCGCAGAAGCGTATTGAAGACATCACCGCCGATGTCGAAGTCGGCAAGGTCTACGAGGGCCGCGTAGCCAAGCTGATGGACTTCGGCGCATTCGTGACGATTCTGCCGGGCCGCGACGGGCTGGTGCACATCTCGCAGATCTCCGAAGAGCGCGTCGAGAAAGTCAGCGACAAGCTCAGCGAAGGCGACATTATCAAGGTCAAGGTGCTGGAAGTGGACCGACAGGGCCGCATACGGCTCAGCATGAAGGCGGTCGAGGCTGCTGCGTGACAAGCTCTGAACCCTCTCCCTCGGGAGAGGGTACAATCATCTAACAATTAGAAGCAGCTGCGAAGGGACTTGCAGTATGCATAACAATCTGGACTATATCTCGGTAGGGCCGGGTTGGCTCGATCCGCTGGTGCTGCTGGTCGGCGCGGCGATCGTCGGCTGGCTGTTCTACTGGATTCTATTCACCATCATTTGCCGGTTCACCGGCGGCCGCTTTGCCTCGGTCGCCGGTGCCATCGTTCATAATTTCCGGGCGCCCTCCCGCTGGCTTTTCCCGCTGTTCGGCGTGCTGCTCACCCTGCCGGCGTTATCGCTCCGGCACAAGGTAACCGGTCCGATCCATCACGCGATCGAGATCGTCCTGATTGCGATTGCCGGGTGGCTGGCCTTGCGGCTGATCGACGCCGTGGGCGACGTTCTCTCGGCACGCTACAGCGTCGATGTGCCCGACAACCTCCACGCACGCAAGATCCGTACGCAATTCGTCGTGCTGCGTCGCGTCGGCGCAGTGCTGATCGCCGCGTTCGCGCTTGGTCTGATGCTGATGACGTTCCCGCACATCCGGGCCCTGGGAACCACGCTGTTCGCATCGGCCGGCGCGGCCGGCATCGTCGTGGGCCTGGCCGCGCGGCCGGTACTCACCAACCTTCTGGCAGGCATCCAGATTGCGCTGACGCAGCCGATCCGTGTCGAGGATTCGGTCATCGTCGAAGGCGAGTGGGGCTGGATCGAGGAGATCACGACAACATACGTGGTCGTGCGCATCTGGGACTTGCGCCGCCTGGTGGTGCCATTGACGTATTTCGTCGAAAACCCGTTTCAGAACTGGACGCGCAAGAGCACGAACCTCCTTGGCACGGCCTACATTTATGCCGACTATTCGGTACCGGTGCAGGCGGTGCGTGACGAACTGCATCGGATACTGGAGGCTTCAGACTTGTGGGACGGCAACACGTGGTCGTTGGATGTAACCAATCTCACGGAACGTGTCGTCGAGATGCGGGCGCTGGTGAGCGCCGCCAACTCCGGCAATACCGTCAACCTGCGCCGGCTGGTGCGCGAAAAGCTGGTCACTTTCCTGCAGCAGAATTATCCCGACAGCCTGCCGCGGACGCGGGTGGAGATTGAGCGGCGCGACGAGAATGCGCCTCCATTGGCGTAACGTTGGCTTTGCGCACGTATTGCAGCAGATGCGCACGCACCCGCCCTTCAAGCCAGTATTGCGCCTTCCATGGCCAGTAGCCGCCGACGAACCCCACGTGCCCGCCGCGGGTACTCAACTCAAGCGTCACGGCCGGTGCCAGTTCGTCGTCGGCTGGAATCGCTGTCGCACCTACCACCGGATCATCCCGCGATTGCAGAATCAGCGTCGGCACGCGAATGTCGCGCAGAAACTGGCGGCTGCCGCTGCGGCGGTAGTAGTCGGCCGCGTCGCGAAAGCCATGCAGTGGCGCGGTGATTGCATCGTCGAATTGGCGAAACGTTTTTAGCGTTGCCAATTCCGGCAGCGGAACCGGCGCCTCAATGCGACAGAATTTGCGCGCTGTGCTGCGGCGCATGCTGCGCAGCAGATACCAGTTGTAGATGCGCGACAGGCCACGCTCGACGGTATCGGCGGCTGTCGCCGGATCGAACGGCACGGACACCGCAACAGCGGTTGCAAGCACCGCGGAGGCGCCGCGTTCGCCGAGCCACTTGAGCAGTACGTTGCCGCCCAGCGAGAAGCCGATCGCCGCCAGCGGCGTATCCGGCTCCGCCGCATGCAGGCGCGCGACGAGAAAATCCAGATCGCTCGTGAAGCCGGAGTGGTAGCCCGTTGCGAGACGGTTGGGCTCGCCGCTGCAGCCGCGGAAATGCAGCAAGGCGCCACGCCAGCCGAGGCGCTCGATCAATGCCATAACGCCGGTGGCATAGGCAGAGTTGATCGAACCCTCGAGGCCGTGCAGGACGATGACGATCGGACCGCGGCCGCCGCCGATCCAGTCGCAATCGGCGAAGTCGCCGTCGGGCAATTCGAGCCGCTCGCGGCGTACCGCCAGCTTCGGGCGCCGGCGGAAGAACGCGGGGAAGATGGTTTGGGCGTGGCGGTTTTTGAGCCACCACGCCGGTTTAAAAGTACTGTCGGTGATCAAATTTGATCACCCCCGGGATCATCAATCTTCATTCCGTGACGGCGGCGCCTTTCCGTGCTTTAATCAGGCTTTCCACCACCGACGAATCCGCCAGCGTACTGATATCGCCCAGATCGTCGAATTTTTCGGCGGCGACGTGGCGCAGTATCCGCCGCATGATTTTGCCGGAGCGCGTCTTCGGCAGCGCCGGCGCCCACTGGATCTCGTCGGGCGATGCGATCGGGCCGATTTCGCTGCGCACCTGTTGAACCAGCGCCACGCGTAAATCATCGCTCGGCTCCACGCCGCGCATCAGCGTCACGAACGCATAAATACCCTGACCCTTGATCGGATGCGGGTAGCCGACAACGGCGGCTTCCGCGACCGCGTCGTGCAGTACCAGTGCGCTTTCGATTTCCGCGGTGCCGAGACGATGACCGGATACATTGATCACGTCGTCCACGCGGCCGGTGATCCAGTAGTAGCCATCGGCATCGCGATGCGCGCCGTCGCCGGTGCAGTACATGCCGGGAAACTGGCTGTAGTACGTCTGCACGAAGCGCTCGTGGTCGCCGTACACCGTGCGCATCTGGCCCGGCCAGGGGTGCTTGATGGCGAGAAGGCCGCTGGCTTCGCCCTCGAGTTCATTGCCTTGCTCGTCGACGATCGCCGGCTGAATGCCGAAGAACGGCAGCGTGGCCGACCCGGGCTTGAGATCGATGGCGCCGGGCAGCGCCGAGATCATGATGCCGCCGGTTTCCGTCTGCCACCAGGTATCCACGATCGGGCAGCGGTTGTCGCCGACGACGCGGTAATACCATTCCCATGCTTCCGGGTTGATCGGCTCGCCGACCGTGCCGAGGATGCGCAAGCTCTTGCGCGACGCCTGTTTGACCGGCGCTTCGCCGTGCGCCATCAGCGCTCGAATCGCCGTCGGGGCGGTGTAGAAAATGTTGACCTGGTGCTTGTCGCAGATTTGCCAGAAGCGACCGACGTCCGGATAAGTCGGCGCGCCCTCGAACATCAGTGTTGTGGCGCCGTTGGCGAGCGGACCGTAAACGATGTAGGAGTGGCCGGTCACCCAGCCGACGTCGGCGGTACACCAGTAGATGTCGCCGTCGTGGTAGTCGAACACGTAGCGATGCGTCATCGCACAATACAGCAGGTACCCGCCACAGGTGTGCAGCGCGCCCTTCGGTTTGCCGGTGGAGCCGGACGTGTAGAGGATGAACAGCGGATCTTCCGCGCCCATCGGTTCGGCGGCGCATTCCGGCGAGGCCGATTCGATCAATTCGTGATACCAGACGTCGCGCCCGTCATGCCAGTCGATCTTGCCGCCGGTGCGTTGCAGTACGACGACCTTGTCGACCCCCGGGCATTGTTCGAGCGCTTTGTCGGTATTGGCTTTGAGCGGAACACGGTTGCCGCCGCGCACTCCTTCGTCGGCCGTAATCACGACATGACAGTCGGCATCGAGCACGCGGTCGCGCAGCGCCTGCGGCGAAAAGCCGCCAAAGACGACTGAATGCACCGCCCCGATGCGTGCGCAGGCGAGCATCGCCACGGCCGCTTCCGGCACCATCGGCATGTAAATGCAGACGCGGTCGCCCTTCTTGACGCCAAGGCCTTTGAGGCTGTTGGCAAAGCGGCAGACTTCGGAGTGCAGTTCGCGATAGCTCAGCCGGCGATCCTGGTCCGGTTCGTCGCCTTCCCACAGGATCGCGGTCTGGTCGCCGCGCTTCTCCAGGTGCCGGTCAAGGCAGTTGCAGGTGACGTTGAGTTCGGCGCCTTCGAACCAGCGGATATGGCCTTTGCGAAAATCCCAGTCGAGCACGCGGTCCCACATTTTCGACCACGTCAGGAACTGATCCGCCTGCTCGGCCCAGAACTGTTCCGGGTCGTCGACCGAACGCTGATACATCGCCTGGTAGCGATCGGCGTCGATCAGGGCGTGGCGGGCGGTTTCCTCGGAAACCTTATGAATTTTGTCGGCCATGGCGCTCTCCGTCTTCTTGTGGTGCTTCCATATTAAATCGACCGGCCTGCATTGCAACCGGCGCGGGCCGCGCCGCCACGCCGCGCAGACGCTGCGGCTGCCAGTGTGCGACTGCCCAGTCGAGTATATCGGCCGGCGCATAAACGGCCAGTTCGGTCGGCGGCCGCTGCTCGAGAAACGTCAGCGCGGCGACGAGTTGCGGCCCCGGCCGTGCCGAATCCAGCGGCGGCGCGTGTGTCTGTTTGCTGAGCTTGTCGCCGTTTGCGTCGACCGCGATCGGCAAGTGCAGGTAGGCCGGCGAGGGCAGGTCCAGGCAGCGGTGCAGCCAGATCTGGCGCAGCGTCGAGGAGAGCAGGTCGGCGCCGCGCACGATCTCGGTAAAGCCGCCATCGGCGTCGTCGACGGCGGCGGCAAGCTGGTAGGCGATCAGCCCGTCGGCGCGCCGGATGACGAAATCGCCCACCTCCGTCGCCAGATCGCTGGTGACGTGGCCTTGCAGCGGATCGTCGAACGCCGGCCGGGCATCGTCCACCCGCACGCGCACTGACCGCGCCGCCTTGCCGGCGGGCAGGCCATTGCGACAGGTGCCGGGATAAATGCCGTCGCCGATTTCGCGCCGGCTGCAGCCGCAATAAAACGCGCGGCCGCTGTCCAGCAGGGTTTGCAGCGCCTCGCGATGGCGCGCAGCGCGGTGGCTTTGATAGACGATGGCGCCGTCCCAGTGAAGCCCGAAGGCTTCGAGCTGCCGTGGAATCAGCGCGAGCGCGGCAGAGGAGTCGCGGTCGGGATCGATGTCGTCGATCCGCAGCTGCCATTCGCCATCGCGGCTGCGCGCCTGAAGAAAGCCGCCGAGGGCGGTGACGACGGAGCCGAAGTGCAGCGGGCCGGTCGGCGAGGGCGCAAAGCGGCCGCGGTACGGCCCTGCGGGCCGGGGTAAAGGGTTAAAGGTCATGGGTCAAAGGGAAGAAGAAGATGCACCTTCCTCAAATCGTACGCCCTTGACCCTTCACCCTTAACCGGTATTAAACCGTCATCTGCTTTTCGCGAATTTCGTCCAGCGTCTTGCAGTCGATGCATTGCGTGGCCGTCGGGCGCGCTTCAAGCCGGCGGATGCCGATTTCCACGCCGCACGATTCGCAGTAACCGTAGTCGTCGTTGTCGATGTCTTCGAGCGATTCGTTGATTTTTTTCGCCAGTTTGCGCTCGCGATCACGCGTACGCAGCTCAAGGCTGAACTCCGATTCCTGGGTTGCGCGGTCGTTCGGGTCGGGGAAATTGGCCGCTTCGTCCTGCATATGGTGGACGGTGCGGTCGACTTCTTCCATCAACTCCTGCTTCCATGCTTCCAGGATCGCGCGGAAATGCGCTTTCTGCGCGTCGTTCATGTACGGTTCGCCGCGCTTGAGCTTGTACGGCTTGAAACCTGCAAACGGTCCGTGCAGCACGCTCTGGCGCTTGCGCGGCGAAGCCGGCTTCTTTTCCGCGGTCGCCGATTTCTTGGCCTGATCGGCGGCCTTTTTCGTGCTGGCGGGCATCCGATTCTCCTGCTTGACCCGGTAAAAAAACGGGATTTTATACTCCTTTGATCGGGGCGGTGCAAGCACGCAATGTTACTCCGAGGGCTTACCCGTGCCGCGCCCGCTCGACTGCAAAGCGTGATCGCAGAGCTTGTGAACGGAGGCGAAGGCTGACATGCTGGGTGCATGTCAATCGTCGAAGGAACCCCCATGAAAATGACAATGATTGTCCTGCTTCTGACATTGGCCGCCGGAGCGCCTGTCACCGGCGCCTACGCAGACGCCCCTCCGGCGAAGCAAGCGAATTCCGGCACCAACAACGCCAACACCGTCAGCGACAGCCAACTCAAGCAGTTCGCTGCAGCGCGGGTCGACCTGAACAGCTTGCGTACCAAATACATGGCGGAGCTGAAATCGGCCGACACCATGGCGGATCGCAAGCGTGTGCGTGGCAACGCGCGCAAGGCAATGATCGCCGCGATCAAGCGCCACGGCATGACGGTGCAGGAGTTTCGCCACATCGCCGTAGTAATCACCAATTCCCCGGAACTCCGGAAGAAGTTGGAGGCGATGGAGCCGAACGGGTGAGAATGAGTGGTTTGGTCAGTGGCAAGCGAATGCCTTTCCCTCCTCTAACCACTAACCAACGTCATTCATACCGCAAGGCGTCGATGGGGTTCATGTTCGCGGCCTTGGCGGCCGGAATGATGCCGAAAATGACGCCGACGCCGCCCGAGAAGGCGAACGCCAGCAGCACCACCCACCACGGGACGGTGGCGCTGCCGAAATTGGGAAGAATGTGCGAGGCGCCGATGCCGATTGCATAGCCGAGAATCACGCCGATTACGCCACCCAGCAGCGACAGTGCCACCGACTCGATCAAAAACTGCAGCAGGATGTCGCGGCGGCGGGCCCCGAGACTCTTGCAGATGCCGATCTCGCGGGTACGCTCGGTGACCGACACCAGCATGATGTTCATGATGCCGATACCGCCGACCAGCAGCGAAATGCCGACGATGCCGCCGAGCACCAGCGTCACGGTGCCGAGGATGCCGCTGACCGTGTCCATTAACTGCTGGGATGTGCGCACCCTGAAGTCGTCCGGTTCGCCGGGCTGCAGATGGTGGCGCTTGCGCAGGATGCGCGAAATCTGCGCCTTGATCGACGCCATGTGGTCCAACTGGTTCGCCTTCAGCAGGACTTCGATACTCGGCGCATCGGCCGTACCCTTCAGGCTGAGCGCGGTGCTATAAGGCATCACCGCCATGTCGTCCTGATCGCGGCCGAAGAACTGGCCGCGTTTGGCAAACATCCCGATGACGCGAAACCATTCGCCGTCGAAGCGCACGAATTTACCCACCGGGTTGGCGGGCAAGTGGAGGTTGTCGCGCACCGTCGTTCCGATCACGATCACGCGCCGGCGGCTTTGCAGGTCGCTGAAGTTGAAGAAACGACCTCTCGCGGGGTAAGCCTGTTCCAGCTCGGGATAGGTGCTGGTGGTGCCGAAAACGCGAGTCGTCGCCGATTGGTCGCGGTACTGGAATGTGCCGCCCAGTTCGATCATCGGTGTGACGTGGTTGACACCGCGAACCTCCTGCTGCAGCGCTTCGAAGTCCTCCTGCGTCACTTTCGACTCCTGCCCGAGCAGCCGTTCCTTGTACGGCGTGTACGCGAACACGATGATGCTGTTCGAGCCGAGGCCCTTGAACTGGTTGGTAATGTTGTGGCTGAAGCCCTGAATCAGCGACACGACGGCAATGACTGCCGTCACGCCGATGATGATGCCGAGCGTCGTCAGAAAGCTGCGAAAGGCATGCGCGCGGATCGACATCAGCGCCGAGCGCAGCGATTCGACCAGGCTATACACGGCGATAATCCTCGCCCGCGGCGCCGTTGTCGGTATCGCTGACGACGCGGCCGTCCTTCAGCCGGATCACGCGCCGGCAGCAGTCGGCGATGTCCTGCTCGTGCGTCACCACGATGATCGTATGGCCGGCTTTGTGCAGGCGGTCGAACATGCGCATGATCTCGTGGCTGGTCGCCGATTCGAGATTGCCGGTCGGCTCGTCGGCGAGCAGGATCGCCGGCTCGCCGACCAGCGCGCGGGCGATCGCGACGCGCTGGCGCTGGCCGCCCGACAGCTGGTTCGGCATATGATCGACGCGGTCCCCGAGCCCCACCTGCTCGAGCGCCGCGCGCGCCAGTTCACGCCGCTTGCGGACACCGATGCCGCGATACACCAGCGGCTGCATGACGTTGTGCAGCGCGCTGGCGCGGCCCAGCAGGTTGAAGCTCTGGAAGATGAAGCCGATTTCGCGGTTGCGGATGCGCGCCAGTGCGTTCTCGTCCAGCTTGCTCACCGGCGTGCCGTTGAGGATATATTCGCCGGCGGTGGGCTGGTCAGGCAGCCGACAATGTGCATCAGCGTCGACTTGCCGGAGCCGGATGGGCCGATGAAAGCCACGTAGTCGTTGCGTGCGATGTCGATGTCGACGCCCTTGAGGGCCTCGACCGTCGTCTCGCCCATCTTGTAATGGCGGGTGATGCCGCGCAGGCGCAGCAGCGGCGCCGCATCGGGTTTGCGAACGGCGTTCATCCTTTCGCGATGTGCGGCTCGGCCGTGATCTTGATCGCGTCGCCGCCCTTCAGGTGGTGCAGCGTTTCGTACGGCCCTGTCACGACCTTGTCGCCGGCTTGCAGGCCGCTCACGATCGCGATGTTCTTGTCGTTGGAAATACCGGTGGTGACGGTTTCCTTTTTGACATGCCCGTTGTGGACGACGAAGACGTAGCCGGATGCGCTGTCGACGGAGGCGTGCCTGCGGTCGGCAGCGGTGTACATCACCGCCTGCACCGGCACGGCGAGCGTGTCGCGGCTGCTGCGCGTGTGAATTTCGGCGCGGCAGCTCATGCCGGGTCTGAGGTCGACCTTGCTGCTCTTGGCAAGCAGCACCTTGACCTTGAAGCTCAGGCCCTGGTGGCCCGTTGCCGTGGTCGCCGACGTGCCGATGAACGTGACCTTGCCGTCGAGGCTGTCGTTCGGATACGCGACTGCGGTCACCTCGACATGCTGGCCAAGCGCGATGTGCGCGATATCGGCTTCATCGACGCGCACCTCGGCGAACATCGCCGACGGGTCGGCGATGTTCATCAGCGCCGAGCCGACGATGTTGGTGGTGCCGGCAATGACGGTCTCGCCGGGCTTGACGTCCACCTGCGTGACGATACCGTTCATCGGCGAGCGGATGATCGTCCGGTCGAGCTGCTCGCGCGCCTTGGCGAGCTGCGCCTTGTTGAGCGACAGTGCCTGCTGGCGCGACGCCAGTTCGGCGCGCGCGATCGCGAGCTGATTGGTTGCGTCCTGGTAGCTGGCGGTGTCGATCAGCCCCTGGTCGAACAGTTTTTTCTTGCGCTGCCAGTCGTTTTGCAGGTTCTTGATCGTCAACTGCTGCTGCTTGATCGCGATTTTCGCCATCTTGACGTTGGCTTCCTCGGTCGCCACCTCTGCCTTGAACGTCTCCGGGTCGATGCGCACGACAACCTGGCCCTTCTTGACGTGGTCGCCTTCCTCGACAGGCACCGCGCTGACTTTGCCAATGACTTCCGGACGCAGGTCGACTTCCTCGCGATAGACGAGCGAACCGGAGGCCAGCACCGAGCTGTCGATGGTCTGCGTTTTGACTGCCGAGACCTGCACGGCCTTGGCGTCGTCATGGCCGGCGACGCGCGTCGCGAAGACGATAACAACCAGCGCGACGACAATGCCGCCGCCAATGAGCGCTTTTTTCATGAGACTGCGATTGCGAGCCAGATAGCGTAAATAATGATGTAGGGGCCGACGACGATGGCGAGCGCCTGCACCGCCGACCGGTCCAGCCAGCGCATCACGCCGTAGGTCAACAGGCCCAGCGACCAAATCAGCGTCAGTGTGATCGAATTCGCCAGCGAGAACGCCGCGTGACCGTTCCGGAAATGAAACAGCAGGCCGTTGAGCGACAGCACGCTCAACGCGGCCGGCGCGATCTGGTTGCCGCTGGCGAAACCGTAGGCGAGCGCCATCGCGGCGATCGCGAGCAGGTTTGGCAGGCGCGTCCACGCCGTCAGCGAAAACCACTGCCCGAAGCCGATCTCGCGTTCGCCAATCAGGCGCGCCGCCATCATCAGGTACAGCGCCTGGACGGTGTAGACGACGAAGGTCACGACAACCACGCTGACGCAGGCAATGCCAAGCGAGCGGCCGGGCGTCATGAACGCGCGCGCCTTGCTCGCCTGGTCCGGCGTCAGGTTGCCGGCACTCAGCAGGTGGTCGGTGAGCCAGGAGAAGTCGACTGTCCGGTAATACCAGATCCACATCGCGATCGCGGCGGCGATCACCAGCAGTAGCGGCGCCCACAGCCAGCGGCCGCGCTCACGCGCCGCATCGAGTGCGCCGGCGGGCGCGACGAAGGTGTCGAGCAGGCAAGAAGCGAGCGAACGTGAAGCAGCCATTCAATACCCCCTGTGTAATGGTCGACTATAACAGCAAATTCAGGATTTGCCAAAAAAAAAGCCTCTGGAACCGTTGCCGGCGCCAGAGGCTTTATCACAACATCAAGCTTTGATTATTGCGTTACCAGCGATTGCGCGGCGGGCGCGGAGCGCGCTCCTGTGCTTCGTTGACACGCATCGGGCGACCGCCCATGTCTTTGCCGTTCAGAGCCTGGATGGCGGAGTTGGCCGCATCCGCTTCCATTTCCACGAAGCCGAAGCCACGGGGCCTGCCGGTCTCGCGATCCGCGACCATTTTGACCCGCTGGACTTCGCCGAACTGCTCAAACTGCTGGCGCACCTCTTCCTCGGTGGCGGAGAAGGGCAGGTTGCCCACATAAATAGACGTCATCTTGTATCACTCATGAAACATTAAACAAATCAGGACCGCGAGGTCCAAGTACCATGGCTGGATTCCTCATCGATCGACTTGTCTCACATGGAAAGTCAAGGCGTTGGCTCCGGCCAATCGGCAGCTTACGCCAAAAGATTCTGGTAATGCAACGTTTTTGTGATTTTTTCCCATCCGCTAGTCCGGGCGAATTTCGAGGCGATTATGCACCGCGTGCACGCCCGGCACGTACCAGCAATCGTATACCGCGATCCGGCCGAGGGCTTCGCTGGGGACGCGGCCGGTCAGCGTGACTTCCGCGTGCGCGGTTTCGACATGAATCTCGATATCGTTCAGGCTTCGCTCCTTGTCGAGCACCAGCCGGATCGCATCGGTGATTTCGCCGTCGTGATCGTGCTCGGCCGGCTCGACGTGCAGGCGGTTGTGCACGTCGCGGCAACCCGGCACCCACCAGCACAGCACCTCGGCGAGACGGCGGTGCGACAGGCTTGGCATCGTGCCGGTGAGCGTGACGCGGCCGTTCGCCACCGAGACGTGCAAGTCGGCGTCGTCGTCGGTGCCGACATGCAGTTCTCCAAAGGCGACTTCGCGTTGCAGTGCGTCAAGCACGCGGACCGTCACTTCGCCGTCGCCATGCTCGTCGGCCGCGCCGACGTAGAGGTCGTCCATGATTTCATCGCTGTGGGCGGCGGCGCGCGCCAGCCGGAGGGCTTTTCGCTTGGCTATGATATTCTCCACCTCGCCTTCGAGGCGCAAGGTCCCGTTTTCGGCGCGAATCTCGATCGGATGCGCGTGCAGATTGATGTCCGTATCGCGTTCCAGCGCGGCACGGATGGCGGCGGTGGTTTTCGAAGCATCGTCCATGGCATCTCTTCCGGTACGGTCTCAATAAAGACAATGATACGCGGATCGCCGGTTCGAATTTGCCGCTTGCCTCGCAGTCCTCTATTATTGGCCGCCACTGTCGCGGAAGGGATGTCCGACAACCGGCCGCTCTTGCGAGGACAGTATGAATCTTTTCCGCACCAAGCCGATCCGTCCGACGGACGAAGCGGGCCTCCGCCGGGTGCTTGGGCCTGTTGATTTGACGCTGATGGGCATCGGCTGCATCGTCGGTGCGGGCATTTTCGTCTTTACCGGCCAGGCCGCCGCGCTGCATGCCGGCCCCGCAATTGTCATTTCTTTCGCCATCACCGGCGTTGCCTGCGGTTTCTCCGCGTTGTCGTATGCGGAATTGGCGTCCAGCATCGGCGGCTGCGGCAGCGCCTATGGCTACGGCTACGCGGCGCTGGGCGAGATTGTCGGCTGGATCATCGGCTGGGATCTGATCCTGGAATACGGCCTCGGCGTCGCGACCGTGGCGGCCGGCTGGTCCGGCTATGTCAGCGATGCGCTCGCCAGCATCGGTGCAAAAATTCCCTATGAATGGACGCACGCTCCCGGCGTCTGTACCACCGGGCCGGTGCAGCAATGCGGCTCCGCAAACCTGCTCGCGATCGGCGTCATCCTGGCGCTGGGGCTGCTGCTGGCGGCCGGCGCCAAGGAGAGCCTGCGGCTCAACGCGATCATGGTCGCCGTCAAACTGGCCGCGCTGCTGCTGTTTATCGGCCTCGCGCTCACCCGCGTCGATCCGGCTTTCTGGCATCCATTCATTCCGCCGGTCGGCTTGAATCCGGCCGGCCACACCGCGTACGGCTGGAACGGCATTGTCAGTGGCGCGGCGGTGATCTTTTTCGCCTACATCGGCTTCGATTCGCTGTCGACCGCGGCCGAGGAAACCAGGAACCCGCAGCGCAACGTACCGATCGGCATCATCAGCGCGATGGTGATCTGCACCACGCTGTATATGGTTGTGTCGCTGCTGCTGACCGGTATAGTGCCGTTCCGGACGCTGACCGGCAATTCACCGGTTTCCGGGGCGCTGCTGGCTATCGGCTACAACTGGGGCGCGGCCGCGGTGGCGGTGGGCGCCATCGCCGGCTTGTCGACCGTGTTGTTGGTACTGTTCTTCGGCATTACGCGCATCATCTTCGCGATGTCGCGCGACGGGTTGTTGCCGACGGTATTCGCTGCGGTGAATGAAAGGACGCGCACGCCGGTGCGGGTGATTGCCGTGCTGGCCGTGATCGTCAGCGCTCTGTCGGGTTTTCTGCCGCTCAAAAGCCTGGTCAAAGTGGTGAACATCGGTACGCTGATGGCGTTTACCGTCGTGTGCCTCGGGGTCATCGTGCTGCGTTACCGAAACCCGGACATGCCGCGTCCGTTTCGGGTGCCGCTCGCGCCGCTGCTGCCCGCGGTGGGCGCGGCCATCAATATTTATATTGCGGCTCATTTGCCGGGAGTCAGCTGGGTCGCGTTCGTCATCTGGCTGCTAATCGGGCTTTGCGTTTATTTTCTGTACTCGCACAAGCACAGTCTGCTGCACCAGCCGCGAGCCCCGGCCGCGGAACTTGGAGGAAGGTAGTATTGTCCCTATATCTAATGTCCGAGGCTTGTGCCCCCGTATCCAACCTGCAATTATTCGCGGCGCGCGTCACAGCGTGCTGTCCACGCCTTAGTTCAATGGGAGAATATTGATGGCAACATCCAAGGCTACGCCTGCCACGCCGCCCGATTCCGGCGGGGGGCACCACCTCAAACGCGATGTCGGCGTCATCGGCCTGCTGTTCACCGCTGTCGGATCGATCATCGGCTCGGGCTGGTTGTTCGGCGCGCTGGAGGCCGCCGAGCAGGCAGGACCGGCGTCGATCATCTCGTGGCTGATCGGCGCGATCATGATTCTGTTCATCGGCCTGATTTATGCCGAGCTGGGAACGATGTTCCCGATCTCCGGTGGGCTGGTGCGCTTCCCGCATTTCGCGTTCGGCTCATTCGCGAGCTACACGACCGGCTGGATCACCTGGCTGGGCGCGGCCTCGACCGCGCCTATCGAGGTCGAAGCCGCGCTGCAGTACGCCAATAATTACCTGCCGTGGCTGCAGCATCTGGAAAACGGCACGGCGGTCCTGACCGGCGCAGGCTTCGGTGTCGCTGTCGGGCTGATGCTGCTGTTCAGCATCATTAATGTGTTCGGCATCCGCTGGTTTGCGCGTCTCAATAACGCCCTGGTGTGGTGGAAGCTTGGCATCATCACGGTCGTCATCCTCGCGCTGCTGTTCAGTTATTTCGATGCCGGCCATTTCACCGAACAGATTCCGGGACACGGCAGCGGCTTCCTGCCGCTCGGCTGGCGCGGCGTGTTTTCGTCGATCGCGACCGCCGGTATCGTATTTTCCTACCTGGGATTCCGGCAGGGCGTATCGCTCGCGGGCGAAACCAAAAATCCGGCGCGCAATGTTCCGATCGCCGTAATTGGCTCATTGCTCATCACCGCGCTGATTTACGTCGCTTTGCAGGTCGCCTTTATCGGGGCGCTGCCGACCCACGCGCTGTCCAACGGCTGGGCCAACATCGGCACGTCGTTCGCCAGTGGCCTGACCCAGGAGGTCGCGGCATTCGGACCGCTGGCCTCGCTTGCGACCACGCTGGGGCTCACCTGGCTCGCGCTGCTGCTGTACATCGACGCCTTCATCTCGCCGGCCGACACCGGTTTGATTTACACGACAGTCACTTCGCGCCTGTCCTACGCGATGGGCCGCAACGGCAATGCGCCGCGCGGCCTGGCGAAGGTCAGCACGCGCGGCGTGCCGTGGGTCAGCGTCATTTTGTCCTTTATCGTTGGCGTGATCTTTTTCCTGCCGTTTCCGGGGTGGGCGCAGCTTGTCGGCTTCGTTACGTCCGCGACCGTGCTGTCGTTCGGTTCGGGCCCGGTTACGTTCCTCGCGCTGCGTAAGCAATTGCCCAACCAGAATCGGCCGTTTCGCTTGGGCGGCGGCCTGATTTTCCCGTTCCTGGCCTTCCTGTCGTCGAACCTGATCGTCTACTGGGCGGGCTGGGATATCGTCTGGAAACTGATGCTCGCCGTGGTGCTTGGCTTCATCGTGCTGGGCATCCACGAACTGTTTTACCACCGCCACACCCCGCGGCTGGACTTCCGCTCCGGCTTTTGGGTACTGCCGTGGCTCGGCGGCGAGGCGCTGATCAGCTGGCTTGGCTCATATCCGGTAGTTTCCGCCGGGGCAGGCAACACCGGCGTGCTGGGCCCCGACGCATCGATTATCGTGCTGGCCGTGTTCTCCGCATTCATTTTGTGGCTCGCCTACGCGATGCGTCTGCCTACGGATCGGGCCGAGGCGCATGTTGCCGAAGGCTACGAAGAAGCCGCCCAGGAAGCGGAGACCATGCACGAGATGGAGATATAAGCCGGCAGCGAACGCGTATCTTCCGTTCGCCCTGACCCACAGCTCAGGGCGAACGGTTGTCGCCGCCTATCGGCATTCAACGTTCCACGAAATTAAATGCTTTGGCGGAATCAAGTCGCCCAGCGACTCGATCGCCGCCGCCACGGCGTCGGGTTCGTCGAAGAATTCGATCACTTCGGGAAGATGCGGGCTCAGGCGCAACAGATCGCCGGCGTGGACCACGCCGGTCGAGCCGAAGCCGGCGATACCGCGAAAGACGGTGACGCCGCGCACCTGATGCCGGTCGTGCAGAATCTCCAGGATGTTCTCCATCAGGCTGCCTTTGCGGCCGGGATCGGACTCGCTGATGTAGATGCGGACGAAGGTCATTGTTTGGCTCATCGGCAGTTACACCTATCAGAGGACGCGCGACAGGTAGCCGCCGGCAAAGGCCGCAGCAAAACCCAGCACTACCGACAGTAGCACGTACAGCGCCGCGCGACCGAACGCGCCTTCCTCGGCAAGTATCAGCGTTTCGACCATGAACGTTGAGAACGTCGTGAATCCGCCGAGTCCGCCGGTGAGAATCGCGACGCGCAGCGTCGGGCCGATGGTCAGTCGTTCGAGCGTCAGGAAGAACAGGAAACCGAGCACGAAGCTGCCGACGACGTTGATCGTCAGCGTCGCGACGGGAAAACTTCTGCCGTAAAAGAGGTGAATGAGCTGCGACAAGCCGTAGCGGGCACAGCAGCCGACGGCGCCGCCGATGGCGACGGCCAGATAATTCCAACCCATAACGAAAACTCCTTCCGGTCTGATCTTGAACCAGGCACAGTAGGAGTCATCAGCTTCGAACGAAGCGGTTCAGGGCGAACTCCATCGCCGTTGGCGCAGCATCGCCGCTCGCGCGCGGCTTGTCAATATTGTCAGCCGGCGGACCAGGCGTAGTACTCGACTCCGAGATCCTGAAAATCCGGGCTGTATTCGCGTCCAACGCGATCGATGGCAAAGCCGCTCGCGGGTATGGCAGGGACGCCATCTTTATTGCCGTCGTGCAGGGCTTCATATTGTTCGCGTTCGAGATCGATCGGCGCGTTCGCCAGCGCGCCATTCACATCCAGCTTGGCCGCCGCTGTCTGCCAGGCCGGCACGGCGCGAATTGGCATTGATTCGGCGGCATCGCCGCTGCCGTAGCCCAGCGCCAGCAACGGCGCACCGGCAAGTTCGATGCCGCGTGCGGCGGCGTCGGCAAAACCGGCCGCGACCCAGGCGGGCAGGGCGGCGGTGTAGAGGTTGCCGAGCTCCATCACCGCTTCCTTTCCGAGCGACATCAACTCCTGCACGCGGTCGCGGAACCACTGGCGCTTGCGCAGCACCGCCGCCACCGCTGTGGTCAGTGGGTGCGCGTCGATCGGCTCGCCGTTGGCGGCGAATTCCGCATAGAGATCGGGCGTTGCCGCGGCTTCCGTCCTGAGTGCCGCCAGCGAGACTTCGGCATCACGGCAGCACTCGGCCAGCAGGTCGCCGGCGTGTGCCGAGGCCGCGAGGGCACGTACATACAGGAATGCAAGTCCCTGGATCGGCATGTAGTGGTACGGGCGGTGAAAAAAGGCCGCTTTCGCGGAATCGAGAAATTCCTGGGCCGACATACGCAGTCGACCGAGCATTGCGTCGAACGCCTGGCCGATTTCATCGAGGTAGGCGTAGGTCGAATAGCGGCCGCTGAAGATGGGGAAATCGCGACCCGGCGGTAGTTGCGCCGCATAGGCGGCATCGAAATGGCGCGCGACCGGCTTGCGGAAATCAGGGCCGCGATAGGCTGACGCGCTGCCGGCGCGGTCGAGATCGACGGTAAACAATTTCGGGCCGCGCTCGACGAGCATCGCGACCGCGCCGGCACCCTGTGTCTGCTCGCCGCTTGATCCGCGCGCGTATTCGGCGATGTCGCTCGCGACGACAATCGCCGCGCGATCCGCGCCGTCCCCGCGCGTGTAGCGCAGCGCGGTCTTGAGCGCGTAAACCCCGCCGAGGCAGGCGTGCTTGAACTCCGGCACCTCGCAGTCGCGGGCAAGCGGCGGCAGACCGAGCTTCGTCAGCGCCTGGTCGAGCATACCGCGGACGATAACCGCGCCGGCGGAATTGTCGCGGCTCGATTCGGTACCGAGCGCCAGCAGGCCCACGCGGCGCGGGTCAATGTCGTAGCGGCGAATCAATCTTAAAGCCGCTTCAGCCGCCATGGTGTACACGTTTTCGTGCGAAGCCGGCAGCCGAAAGCCGCGGCCGACGACGGCGCGTACCTTGTCCCAGGAGTTGCCGGTCCAGTCGCACCAGGATTCGAGCGGTACCCGCAGTCGCGGAACGTAAAGGCTCATGCCGCTGACGCCGGATTGCAGGTTGTCGCTCATTTCACATCTCCGTGCCATACCCGAAACAGGCGCGACTTTAGCCCCTATCGGCGCGCAATACCACCCTGCCGTGATAGATTGCCGCGATGAATCGAACGACAGCCGTTGCAAAAATCCGCAGCGCGATCGGCTTCGTGATCTTCATGGGCCTGACCAGCCTGTTCGCGGACATGACCTACGAGGGCGCACGCAGCATCAACGGGCCGTTCCTCGCGATGCTGGGTGCAAGCGCAACGGTGGTGGGTTTTGTCGCCGGTTTCGGCGAGCTGGCCGGTTACGCCGTACGCTTCGTTTCCGGCGTCTGGTGCGATCGCAGCGGCCGCTACTGGCCGATCGTGTTCGTCGGTTACGGCATCAACATGTTGGCGGTCCCCGCGCTTGCGCTCGCCGGTCATTGGCCGCTCGCCGCGACGCTGATGATTCTCGAGCGCGTCGGCAAGGGCATCCGCAAGCCGGTCAGCGACACGATGTTGTCGCACGCGACGCAGGCGATGGGCCGCGGCTGGGGCTTCGGTTTGCATGAAGCAATGGACCAGGCGGGTGCGACGATCGGTCCGCTGATCGTCAGCGCCATACTCTACTTTCGGCATGATTTCGCCGCCGGCTACGGCGCGTTACTGATTCCGGCGCTGCTGGCGCTCGCCGTATTGTTCACGGCGTCCCGTTTTTTTCCGCGGCCGCGCGACCTGGAAGTAAGGATTCCGAAGCCTGCCGCGCAGGGGATAAAGCGTACCTATTGGCTGTATCTCGGCGCGACCTCGCTGGTTGCATTGGGCTTTGCCGACTTCCCGCTGATTGCGTTCCATTTCGACGAGTCGCAGGTCGTGTCGACTGCGTGGATACCGGTGTTCTTCTCGGTTGCGATGGTCGTCGATGGCGCTGCGGCGCTGCTGTTCGGGCGGCTGTTCGACCGCCTCGGCCTGCCGTTGCTCGCCGCCATCACCGCGGTCGCCTGGCTGTTCGCACCACTGGTGTTTTTCGGCGGGTTCTATGCGGCGCTGGCGGGCATGGTGCTGTGGGGGATCGGCATGGGTGCGCAGGAATCGGTCATGCGCGCCGCGATAGCGGAGATGGCGCCACCGGAGCGCCGCGCCAGCGCCTACGGCCTGTTTAATGCCGGCTTCGGCATCGCCTGGTTTTGCGGCAGTTTTCTGATGGGATTCTTGTACGACCAGTCGATCGTAGCGCTGGTTGCGTTTTCCGCGCTAACGCAGCTCGCCGCCGTCCCGCTGTTCCTGCGGTTGCGCTCGCCGGCCTAGCGGCATCAGACCACCGGCGCAGCAGCAGCATCAATCGAGCATGATGCAATCGGGCAGCGACATGGCGCAACGCGGCAACATGATGTCTATGATGCAGATGATGGGCCAGATGAAAGAAATGATGGCCAACTGCAATAAGATGATGAAGAAGATGTATGCCGCATGGAGAACATGAACAATATGCGAAAGCAACATCAGCCGAAACCGCAAGAGGGCAAACGCGGCTAAACAGGCCGTTGCCGACGAGGCGCCGGCTGCTCAGCCGGTCTTTCAAGAGCTCATGGCAGCGCGAACACAACGATCTTGGCCGGCGTGCTGTCGACCTTCCAGCCAATCGTCGATTGCATGCCGGACGCGACCGCAACATATTGCTTGCCGTCGACGGCGTAGGAGATCACGCCGCCGCCGATCGGCTGGCCGGTATTGTGGCGCCACAGCAGCTTGCCGTCGTCGGCGTCGAAGGCCATGAAATCGCCGGCGATGTCGCCGGTGAATACGACGCCGCCGGCGGTGGCGGTAATGCCGGAGACCAGCGGCGCGCGCGCGTGGTATTGCCAGCGGATTGAGCCATCGTCGGCGTTCACCGCCGTGACCCAGCCGCTGCGTTTTTTGTCCTGCACACCAAACGGATGGAGCCGCTCCTTCTCCCCGGTCCACGGCAAGCCTTTGCGGCCTTCGAGCTCGGATGGCGGGCGAATCTTCACCGTGATGCACCAGTCGATCGCGTTCACGTAAAATGCGTTGGTTTGTGGCGAATAGCCGGGTCCGTTCCACTCGACGCCGCCATCAACACCGGGGCAGTAATGCGTCCCCTGCTGCGTTAACGGCGCATGCACGTTTTCCATCGTCGTCACCGGCGTTTTGTAAAGCAGCTTCAGCGTCTCGCGGTCCATAACGTACAAGTAACCGTCTTTACCAGCAGCGACCACGAAATGGCGGCCATCGGACGTGTCAATCAGTTCCGGTGGCGCCGCGACGTCCCAGTCATGGAAGTTGTCGCTCGTCACCAGTTGGCGTGAGCGCCGCAGCGTGCCGTTGTCGAGATCAAGCGCGACGACAGAGTAGGTGTACAGATTTCTGCCGGGGCGCACCGCCTTGAGGAAATCGGGCGCGGCGTTGCCGGTCGGCACGTACAGCAAGCCCTGGCGGATATCGATGGCGTATGACGTCCACGTCGCGGCGCCCGCCTTGGGATGCACCGCGCTCGCCGGTGGCCAGGTTTGGCTCGCCGGCCCCGATGTCGGCACCAGGTCGGCGCTCCACAGGCGTCCGCCGGTCTTTGCGTCAAAGGCCATCATGCGGCCGGTGACGCCGAAATAATCGCCGCCGGCGTTGCCGATGTACACGCGGCCGTTCCATGCCACCGGCGCAGCCGGAAATGTCTCGCCGGTTTCGGGATCGCCGATGGCAACGTTCCACAGTTCCTGCCCGGTGCCGGCGTCGAGCGCGTACAGCCGGCCGTCGTTGGCACCGCGAAACAGCACGCCGTTGAGCCACGCCAGACCGCGGTTCACCTTGTTTGGATCGAATGGCGGCGTGCGCGCGAGGTGGTACGTGTGCCGCCAGCGCAGTCGGCAATCGGCCGCGTCGACCGCATAGGTGTCTTCTAGCGTCGTGAAGTACAGCGTGCCGCCGATCGCCAGCAGCGACGACTGCATGTTGACGGGCTCGTCGATCTGGAATGCGCACACCCGGCGCAGCGAACCGACGTTAGCGCGCGTGATTTGCGCCAGCGGCGAATAGCGGTCGCCGGCCAACGTGCGGTTGTAAGCTGCCCAGTCGGATGACAAGTCCGGCGCGCCGCGCGGAACGGCTTTCGGTGCATAGGCCGGGCCGCGGATCGTGCGGCTTGCACCTTCCGGCGGCGGTACGGACGCCGGCGCGAACAGTTGACGAAGCGAACCGCAGCCGGCCAGCGGCAGAACCAGAGCGGCGGCCACCAGCAACTTTCTCATCACGAACCTCCTTGCGCGCGAATCGACTCCGGTTACAGTACCAGTCTAGCAAGGCGTCCGCGTCTCGGCCATTTGGGCGGCTGCGTTGCGGCTTACTGGTTCCTGATGCAGATCGGCATGGTGCTCGGTTTTCTGACGGCGTTCCCGGTCAACTGGTGGTGAAGCGCAACATCAAGGAGCCGATGTAGACGGATTGACCGGCGAGCCTTGATGTCAGCGGCGCTGTTTGCCTTCCCGGGCGGCCTGCTTGAGATCGTCATCCGACAGGATGCGTGCGTCGGGATCGGCCGCGCTGCCGTCGGCTGGCGAAAATTTAAGCCCTTGCATGTACGGCGTCGGCTTCTTGCGCCGGGCGTCGGTGAACTCCTTCGCGTAGTAGTCGCGCGCCTGCTCGACCGTTTTGGCGCCGGTGACGATGTCGTGCATCAGGTTGAGGGCGAGAAAGTTGGCTTCTTCGTCATGACAGCGGGCGGAGACTTCACCGGCCGTCCGCTCGACGACGATGCTGCCGTCGAATTCGGCCAGCGGGGAAAACTTGTCCACCGGTACGCGATAGTTGATGACGCTTTCGACCGCGTCGATGTGCGGCGCCGGGAAGTCGTGCTCGTAAAACGTCTTTGAGGCGACGATGCGCTTCCACTGGCCGCGATTGAGCCACTTCAGTTCGCTGTCGGTCGCCTCGTCCGGCTCGCCGTACTTTTCGATGACCAGTTGCGCGGCTTCGCGCGATGCTTCCGGCCAGCGTTCGATGGTTTGCGATCCTCGCTGTGTGGCCATGGCTGCCTCCTGCAAATCTTCACTCTATAACCGCATTCAGCGGCTGCCAACGGGGCTTTCCCCGCATGGATGTTCCTCAAGCCACTGGCCCAGGCCGACCAGCGCCGGGTACGGGTCGGTAATGAGGTAAGTCGGGATCGCTTCGAGATAATTGCTGAGGCGGCCCTTGGCGGCGAAACGCCGCCGGAATTGGGATTGTCGCAGCGCGTCAACCAGGGCAGGAAGGATGCCGCCGGCGAGCCAGACGCCACCGCGTGCGCCGAGGGTCAATGCCACGTCGCCGGCGAAGCCACCCAGCAGCGCGAAGAACATGTCCACGGCGGCGGGGGCAAGCGGGTCGCTGCTGTCAAGCGCGGCGGCGGTGATGGCTTCGGGCGTGGCATGCACTGCCGTCTCGCCTCGCAGTTCAGCCAGGCCCCGGTACAGTTGCAAGAGCCCCGGGCCGGACAGCAACTTTTCCGCTGAGACATGCCCCAGCACCGGCTGCAGCAGGTGGAACAGCCGGCTTTCTTCTTCGGTGGCCGGTGCGAGCGTGGCATGGCCGCCTTCGCCGGAAATCGGCGCCCATGCATCGCCGCACGGGATCAGTCCTGAGACGCCGAGCCCGGTGCCCGGCCCGAGTACGGCAAGCGCCGCGCCGGGTTCCGGCGTGCCGGTGCCGATCGGTGTGTATTGAGTCGCATCGAGGTGGGGCAGTGACAGCGCCGTCGCGGTGAAGTCGTTGAACGCGTGCAGGGCGTCGAGCCCGAGTTGCCCGCGCAGGGCCTTGATTGAGAACGTCCAGTTGAGATTGGTGAGGCTGATTTCGTCGCTATCGATCGGGCTGGCCACCGCCAGCGCCGCGGCCTGCGGGCGCAGACCGGTTGTATCGAGATAGCGGCGCAGCAACTCGCCCAGTCCGCCGTAGTCGCGGTTTTTGAAAACCTGCACTCGCGCCACCGGTGCGCCCGGCCGCTTGCAGGCGGCGCGGGTGTGGGTGCCACCAATGTCGGCCAGCAGCCACTCAGGCATAGGTGGGGCAGGCGCGCAAATGACTGAGATATGACTCGCGCCAGGCGGTGATGTCGTGCTCGCGAATGCTTTTCATCATCCGTTGCCAGCGGTCGCGGCGCTCGTCGAGCGGCATTGCGAGCGTCCAGGCGAGCGTGTCGGCGATGCCGTCGATATCGTACGGATCGACCAGCACCGCGCCGTCGAGTTCTTCCGCGGCGCCCGCCAGCCGCGACAGCACCAGCACGCCCGGATCCTCCGGATTTTGCGCGGCGATGTATTCCTTCGCGACCAGGTTCATGCCGTCGCGCAGCGGCGTCACCAGCCCGACACGGCTGATCGCCAGAAAGCCGAGCACGCGCGGGCGCGCGAAACTGCGGCCGAGATAGCGAATCGGCGTCCAGTTGTAGTCAGCGAAGCGGCCGATGATTTCACCGGCGGCCGAATCGAGCTGCTGGCGGATTTCCTGGTATTCGGGCACGTCGCTGCGCGACGGCTGGGCGATCTGCGTCAGCACGACGTTGCCGCGCAGGTCGGGATAGGTTTCGAGCATGCGCCGATAGGCCTGGAAGCGCTGCACCAGGCCCTTGCTGTAGTCGAGCCGGTCGACGCCGATGATCTGCTTGCGGTTCTCCAGGCTTTCGAGCAGCCGCTGGCCGCGCCGCGACTCGCGGCCGGTCGCCGCCTGCTCCATGACCTGGTCGACGTCGATACCGACCGGAAATACGCCCGTATGCACCTGGCGATGATCGACCGTTGCCACCAGTTGTGGCGTGACCCTGGCCCGCAGGCCGATTTTCATGCTGTCGAGAAAGTTCTCGAGGTCGAGCGTGGTCTGGAAGCCGACGAGGTTGTACTCGGACAGCCACTGAAGGAAGTCGCCGTAGTCCGGCAGTGCGCGGAACACGTCGAACGGCGGGAATGGCGTGTGCAGGAAAAACCCGATCTTGTGCCGCGCGCCGCGCGCACGCAGCTCGGCCGCCAGGGGGATCAGGTGGTAATCGTGCACCCAGATCAGGTCGTCGTCGCCAAGCATGTCCATCAACTTGTCCGCGAACCACGCGTTGACGCGCCGGTACCCCTGGGCGAAACGCCGCTCGTAATGCAGCAGGTGCATGCGGTAATGGAGCAGCGGCCACAGCACGCGATTAGAGAAGCCCTGGTAATAGTCGCGATAGTCTTCGGTTGAGAGCGTGAGCGTTGCGAAGCTGATGTCGCCGTCGCGAACAGTGTCAATGTCGTCGGTCGGCTCGCGGGTATGCCGGCCGTTCCAGCCGAGCCACACGCCGCCGCCGGCTTCGCGCAACGCGCTCAAAATGCCGGTCGCAAGGCCGCCGGGCGCCGGCTGCGTCGCCCGCGGCACCGCCACGCGGTTCGAGACGACGATCAGGCGGCTCAAAAAGCATCCTCCCAGGATTTCGACAGCCGCATCGCCGAATTGATCAGGCCGACCATGCTGTAGGTCTGCGGCAGGTTGCCCCACAGTTCGCCGGTGGTCGGGTTGATGTCTTCCGACAGCAGACCGTGGGTGTTGCGGCAGGCCAGCAGGCGCTCGAACAGCGCGCGCGCCTCGTCGGCACGGCCGAGCGTCGCGAGTGCGTCGACGTACCAGAACGTGCAGATCAAAAACGCCGTTTCCGGCGGGCCGAAGTCGTCTTCGCGAATGTAGCGGAACACGAAGTCACCGCGCTTCAGATGCCGCTCCACCGCCGCGACCGTCGCGGCGAAGCGCGGGTCGTCGGCCTTGAGGAAGCCGAGTTCGTGCAGCAGCAACAGGCTCGCATCGAGATCATTGCCGCCGAAGCTTTCGACGAACGAGTTTTCGTCCTCGTTCCAGGCCTGCCGGCAGATGTCGGCATGCAGCCGGTCGGCATGCTCGCGCCAGTAATCGCAGCGATCGGCGAGGGCGAGGCGCGCGGCGATCTTGGCAAGCCGGTCGCAGGCGACCCAGCACATCACGCTGGAGAAGGTATGCACGCGCACCGATTTGCGCAGCTCCCAGGGACCCGCATCCGGCTCGCAGTAAAGCCGTGCCGCCGTTTCGCCCAGCTTTTCCAGCCGATGGAACAACGCTTCGTCGCCGGGATGCGCGAGCCGCTCGTCGAAAAACAGGTGCGTGGCCGCCAGAATGGCCGCGCCATAGACGTCATTCTGAACCTGCGCATAGGCCTGATTGCCGACGCGCACCGGGCCGTGGCCCCGGTAGCCGGGCAGCTTGTCGGCGATCCACTCGTCGAGGTTGGCCTCGCCGCTGATCGAGTACACCGGTTGAAGTCGCTCGTCGGCGGCGTTGGCGGCGATGTTGATGATGTAGCCGAGGTAGTGCTCCATCATCCGCGTCGCCCCGAGCCGGTTGAGGCTGTTGACGACGAAGTAGGCGTCGCGCATCCAGCAGTAGCGGTAGTCCCAGTTACGGCCGCTGTGCGGCGCTTCCGGCAGCGACGTGGTGGGGGCCGCGATGATGGCGCCGGTGTCTTCGAAACCGCTCAGCTTGAGCGTGATGGCGGCGCGAATCACCTCCTTTTGCCACTCGAACGGGATCCCCAGCGAGCGCACCCACCGGTGCCAGTGCTCGCGGGTCTGCTCGAAAAAACGGTTGCCGACGTCGGCGATCGGCTGGGCGATTGTTTCGTCGGGGCCGAGCAGCAACGTCAATTCGCGGTTGAGGATGAAGGCCGGTTCCTCCAGTACCGTCGTGATCGACGCGTTGGTCGTCAGCCGCAGAACCTGCGACGCGCCGACGTAGCGCACATGGTTGCTGCCGTGGGTGATCTCCGCGGGCGGGTCGCCGTAGTCGAACGACGGCCTGAGCACGATCCGGATGCGTGGATTGCCGGCGATCGGCCGGATTTGCCGTACCAGCATAATGGGGCGGAAGAACCGGCCGTATTGCCCGAAGCGCGGGGCAAAATCGCGAATTTCGACCGCGCCGCCGAACCGGTCGTAAAGGCAGGTTACGACGATGGCGGTATTGGGGAGGTAACGCTGTTCCGTGCGCTCGATATCCATAAGTTCAATAGCAAACACGCCCACCTGGTCGGCGGCGATGCCCGGTTTTCCATTTTGCAATAATGAGCTAAAAACGGGTTCGCTGTCGAATCGGGGCAGGCAGGCCCAGACAATATCGGCGCGCTCGTTGAGCAGCGCGCTGAAGCTGCCGTTGCCGATAACGGCCAGATTCAAATCCATTACGACCTCTTGTTGAGAAAATCAGCGTAGTTTTGGAGCCAGCGGAGCACGTCGGCGGCGCTCTCAAGGCGGAAGTTGGCGATGGTCTTGCCGGGGCCGACCTTGATCGCATGGCCGCCGAGCTGGTTGACGACCTTGAAGCCGTCCTCGTCGGTCTTGTCGTCGCCGATGAACACGGGCGTGCGCTTCTCGAACGGCGGCTCGTGCATGAATTCCGCGATTGCCGTGCCCTTGTCGCGGCCGCTGGGGCGCAGTTCAAAAATCATCTTGCCGTGCTGCAGCATGAATTCCGGGCCGAGCTGCTCGAGCTGCTGCGTCATCAGCCACTTGGCGGCGCCGCGACACGCCGGCGCACCGCGATAATGCAGTGCCAGCGTTTCGCCCTTGTCCTCGAAGATCAGACCCGCATAGCTATTTGCGAATTCGGTCAGTGCATGGCGCGCCGCGTCAAGCTTGCGCGCGGCTTCGGCGTGCCGGGCAAGGTGGCCGTCGGCACTACGGCGCTCGATGCCGTGCTGGCCGGCCACCGGGAGTTCGAGTGGCGCGAACAGGCGGTCAACATCCGTGATCGCGCGGCCGGTGATCAGCGCGATGGCGCCGCCGGTGGCCTTGTCGAGCCGGCGCAGCACGTCGATCACCGCCGGCTCGATCGTCACCGCGTCTGGCGCATGCGCGAGGCGGGCGAGGGTGCCGTCGATGTCGAGAAAAAACGCCCAGC
This sequence comes from Gammaproteobacteria bacterium, assembly GCA_035708085.1. Taxonomy (GTDB): domain Bacteria; phylum Pseudomonadota; class Gammaproteobacteria; order Natronospirales; family DASSBR01; genus DASSBR01. The sequence continues at coordinate 51,290 of DASSTE010000073.1, forward strand.
CGGTTTCAAACGCCGGCGGGTTGTCCGCGGCAGGCGCGGCTTGCGTCGAAGCGGGGGTTTGTACCATCTGATTCAGGTGGAAGAATGGGTGGAATATCCTTTGCCGTTGATGATACCGGCGCGCGCGCGCTTGCGCCAACGCGCTTTGCCTATAATTGCCTCATTCAGCTACCGATCATCGCCAAAAGAAGCCGCATGAACGAATCTCTCGGTCGCCGCCTGAATTGCGCCGGCAAAATCGTCGATCTCAGCCGCCCGCGCATTATGGGCATACTCAATGTGACACCCGATTCGTTTTCCGACGGCGGCCGGTTTGTCGATCCCGATGTCGCGATCGCCCATGCCCGGTCGATGGTCGCCGAAGGCGCGGACATCATTGATGTGGGCGGCGAATCCACGCGGCCGGGCGCGGCGCCGGTCGATGCTGCCGAGGAGACTCGCCGCGTGGTGCCGATCGTCGAATGCCTCGCGGGCGAGCTGGCGGTGCCGGTCTCGGTCGACACCGGCAAACCTGAGGTGATACGCGCCGCTGCCGCAGCAGGCGCCGGGATGATCAACGACGTGTACGCGCTGCGCGCGCCGGGCGCGCTCGAAGCCGCGGCGGCAACGGGCCTGCCGGTCTGCATCATGCACATGCAGGGCGAGCCGCGCACGATGCAGCAGAATCCGCATTACGACGATGTGGTCGCGGAGGTGGCGGCGTTCCTGGAAGAGCGCGCCGACGCCTGTGTCGCCGCCGGTATCGGCCGCGAGGGCATCGTGATCGACCCGGGCTTCGGCTTCGGCAAGACGCTGCGGCACAACTACGACCTGCTGGCCGGTCTGCCGGCACTCGCAAAGTTAGGGCTGCCGATCCTCGCGGGCGTCTCGCGCAAGTCGATGATCCGCGCCGTGTCGCCCGAACCGGGTCAGCGCACGATTGCCAGCGCGACCGCCGCGGCGCTCGCCGTCTGGCAGGGCGCAAGCCTCGTCCGGGTGCACGACGTGGCGGCGACCGTTGCCGCGCTGGCGGTTGCAACGGCGACGCAGGCGCCTGATAGACTGTAGAAATTCGGAGGGGACGACGATGACCAGAAAATACTTCGGCACGGACGGCATTCGCGGGCGTGTCGGCGAGGGCGCGATGAGCGCCGAGTTTGTGCTCCGGCTGGGGCGTGCCGCCGGGCGCGTGCTGGCGCCCGATGGCGGCGGGATGGTCGTAATTGGCAAGGACACGCGCAGCTCCGGCTACATGTTCGAGTCGGCGCTCGAAGCCGGGCTGTCGGCCGCCGGCTGCAACATCCGCCTGCTCGGGCCGATGCCGACGCCCGGCATCGCGTACCTCACGCGCACGTTCCGTGCCAACGCCGGCATCGTCATCAGCGCCTCGCACAATCCGTTCGAGGACAACGGCATCAAATTCTTTTCGACCAGCGGGCAAAAGCTGGATGATGCGGTCGAGGCGGCGATCGAGGCCGAAATCGAGCGTCCGTTCGAAACGGTCGCGCCGCACGAACTCGGCAGCGCCAAGCGCGTCGACGACGCCTCCGGCCGCTACATCGAATTCTGCAAGGGGTCGATTCCGTACGGCCTCGATCTGAAGGGCCTCAAGATCGTCGTCGATTGCGCGCATGGTGCCACCTATAAAGTGGCGCCGCACGTATTCGACGATTTGGGCGCGAAGGTCACGAAGATCGGTGTGGAGCCCAACGGCACGAACATCAACCTCGGCTGCGGCTCGACCGCACCCGCGGCGCTGCAGGCCAGGGTCCTCGAAACCGGCGCCGATCTCGGCGTGGCGCTCGACGGCGACGGCGACCGGGTGCTGATGGTCGATCATGCCGGCGAACTGGTCGACGGCGACGAACTGCTGTTCATCATCGCCCGCCACCGCCAGGCGCAGGGCGTGCTGAAGGGACCGGTCGTCGGCACCGTGATGAGTAACCTCGGGCTGGCGCAGGCACTGGATTCGATCGGCATCGATTTTCGCCGCGCGCAGGTCGGCGACCGCCACGTGCTGGCGATGCTGAACGAAACCGGCGGCATTGTCGGCGGCGAAACGTCCGGCCACATCGTCTGTCTCGACCGCACCACGACCGGCGACGGCATCGTGTCGGCGCTGCAGGTATTGGCGGCGATGGTCGAGTCGGGCCAGACGCTAGCGGATTTGAAGCGCGGCATGGAGAAGTTTCCGCAGCACATGATCAACGTGCCGCTCGCCGCGCGATTCGACCTCGGCCGCTCGGCATCGGTGAAGGCGGCGGTCACGAAAGCCGAAGGCAAGCTGGGCGACAACGGACGCATCGTGCTGCGCCCGTCCGGCACCGAGCCGGTTGTCCGGGTGATGGTCGAAGGTCGCGACGAGAGGGAAGTCCTGTCGGTTGCTGCGTCGCTGGCTGAGGTAGTCGAATCGGCGGCGAGGGAAGCGGCTGTCGCCTGACTCATGCTGTGGTGGAGGCGATGGGGTAGCTCCTTCCGAGGGACGCCGTGAACCCATCCACGGGGGGCTTCCCTCGGACATCCCTGTCCTCAGAGACCCTCGGAAGGAGCTACCCCATCGCCTCGCGACGTTGTCGTAACGTTCGGCAGGTGTTTCTTGCTCCTTCTCCCCTGGGAGAAGGCACCGCGCCACCGCCCCTCGCGACACGCTATCAGCAACCCGCCTTTTCTTAATTGATTTATAACCCCAGCACCGCTAAGCTGGCGCGCATTTTTAGCCAGGGACAGAACAATGCGGCGACCCTTGGTAGCTGGCAACTGGAAAATGTATGGTTCACGCGCGCGCTTGAACGCGTTCGCGGACAAATTCAAAGCGCGTCTGCAAGAGGGTATCGACTGCGAGGTCGGCATTTGTCCGCCGTTCGTTTATCTCTCCGACGCGCTGTCGCGTTTCTCCGGCACGCCCGTCGCGATCGGTGCGCAAACAGTGTCGGTCGAGTTGGGTGAGGGTGCTTTCACCGGCGAGATCGCCGGGGCGATGCTCCGCGATCTCGGTTGTCGTTATGCGATTGTCGGCCATTCCGAAAGACGGCATCGGTACGGCGAAAGCGACGAGTTGGTAGCGCAGAAGTTTGTTGCCGCGCGCGAGGCGGGGCTGACGCCGATTTTATGTATCGGCGAAACGCTGGGCGAGCGCGAAGCGGGTGCGACCGAGAACGTTGTCGAGCGTCAGCTGGCGGCGGTGTTTGCCGCGGCCGAGCTTGATGCGGAGATGATTCTCGCCTACGAGCCCGTCTGGGCGATTGGTACGGGCCGCGCCGCGGAGGCGGGTGACGCGCAGGCAGTGCATCGTCATGTGCGTGAGATTCTCGCCCGAAAAGATGGTAAACTTGCCGATTCGATCCGGCTGCTTTACGGCGGCAGCGTCAAGCCTGCGAATGCAGGCGCGCTGTTCGCGCAACCGGACATCGACGGGTTTCTGGTCGGCGGCGCGTCACTCGACGCCGACGATTTCTTTGCTATTTGCCAGGCCGCCGCCTGACGGTGAGCAGATTCTGAATGTTATACAACATACTCATTATTGTTGAGGTCGTCGTTTCGATCGTGCTGACCTTGCTGATCCTGCTGCAGCAGGGCAAGGGTGCAGACGCCGGTGCGGCGTTCGGCAGTGGCGCCTCGGGCACGGTTTTCGGTTCGCGCGGTACGGCGTCTTTCATGGGCAAGGCGACCGGCGTGCTGGCGTTCGTGTTCATGGCGAACAGCACCGCGATGGCTTACCTGTCGCATCAGCAGACGGCGCCGACAAGTGTGGTCGAGCGCGCCGCCGCTGCGGCGCAGGCGCACAAGACCGAGGCGGGCAATGCCTCGCAAGGCACGCTGAACGCGCCCGGCACACCGACGACGCGCAAGGAGTCGCCGGCCCACCAGGGCAGCTCCGGGCAGGCGGCGCCGTCGAAATCGCAGCCTGCGAAGCAGCAGCCTGCACCGAACAAGCAGCCGCCGGCCGACGGCCAGGGCGGTTAGCCGCTTTTTCAAGCCGACGTGGTGGAATTGGTAGACACGCTGTCTTGAGGGGGCAGTGGCGAAAGCTGTGCCGGTTCGAGTCCGGCCGTCGGCACCAGATTTTTTTTTCGAACCCGGCTCGGCACGGAAGCGTTAGCCTGAATTCGCGTGCGCCGCGACGACGGGTTAAAATGGGCGGCTGTGTGTCCTGATTTCCGGGCCACCTGGCGGAGCTTCAATTCAGACGATGCTGACCAACTACATCCCGGTTCTGATTTTTCTTTTCATCGCGACGGTGTTCGCTGCGGTGCTGCTGGGCGCGGGCTGGCTGCTCGGGCCGCGGCGCCCCGACGCCGAGAAGCTGTCGCCGTATGAGTGCGGCTTCGAGGCGTTCGAAGACACGCGGATGAAGTTCGACGTCCGCTATTATCTCGTCGCGATTCTGTTCATCATTTTCGATCTTGAAACGGCGTTTCTGTTTCCGTGGGCGGTATCGCTGGGCAAGATCGGCGTATTCGGTTTCATCGCGATGGTGCTGTTTTTGACGGTGCTGGTCGTCGGCTTCATTTACGAATGGAAAAAAGGTGCGCTCGAATGGGAGTGAACCAGGGCATTTTGGGTATCGGCGAGGGGATGGAGAAGGGCATCTTCACGACCACCGTCGACTCGCTGATCAACTGGGCGCGCACCGGCTCGCTGTGGCCGATGACGTTCGGCCTCGCCTGCTGTGCGGTGGAGATGATGCACGCCAGCGCTGCGCGCTATGACCTGGATCGCTTCGGCGTGATTTACCGTGCGAGCCCGCGCCAGTCGGACGTGATGATCGTTGCCGGTACGCTGGTCAACAAGATGGCGCCGGCGCTGCGCAAGGTGTACGACCAGATGGCCGAGCCGCGCTGGGTGATTTCCATGGGGTCATGCGCCAACGGCGGCGGCTATTACCACTATTCCTATTCGGTCGTGCGCGGCTGCGACCGGATCGTGCCGGTCGACGTGTACGTCCCCGGCTGCCCGCCGACGGCGGAGCAGTTGCTTTACGGCGTCCTGCAGTTGCAGAAGAAAATCCGCCGCACCAATACCATCGCCCGCTAAGGGAAGATTTTTGATGAAAGACGCTAACGAGCAGTTGGCACAAGCGATTGCGGCCCGCTTCGGCGACGATGTCGTCCGCGTCGCCTCCACCGTCGGCGAAGTGACGTTCGAAGTCGTGCCCGAGCGGCTGGTGGAGATTTGCACCGCGCTGCGCGACGAGACGGACTTCCATTTCGAACAGCTGATCGATGTCTGCGGCGTCGATTATCTCGGCTATGCGGTGGACCAGTGGAAGACGGTCAAGGCCAGGAACACCGGCTTCAGCCGTGCCGTTGACCGGACGCCGACGGAGACGCAGCCGATGCATCGGCGCTTCGCGGTCGTCTATCACCTGCTGTCGGTGCGCCATAACCGCCGCCTGCGGTTGCGCGTGTTCTGTCCCGATCCGGCGATGCCGATGGTCGATTCCGTCACCGGTGTCTGGCCGGTGGCGGACTGGTTTGAACGCGAGGCGTTCGATCTGTTCGGCGTCATTTTCAATGGTCATCCTGACCTGCGCCGCATCCTCACCGATTATGGTTTCATCGGCCATCCGTTCCGCAAGGATTTCCCGTTGAGCGGCAACGTCGAGGTGCGTTACGACCCGGAGAAAGGGCGCGTCGTTTACGAGCCGGTGACGATCGAGCCGCGCGTGCTGGAACCGCGCGTGATTCGCAAGGATCACCAGTACGTCGAGGGCTTTAAAGATGCCTGAGATTCAGAATTTCACGATGAACTTCGGGCCGCAGCATCCGGCGGCCCATGGCGTGCTGCGCCTGGTGCTGGAGATGGACGGCGAGGTGGTGCAGGGTTGCGATCCGCATATCGGCCTGCTGCATCGCGCGACCGAGAAGCTGGCCGAGAGCAAGCCGTTCAATCACAGCATCGGTTACATGGATCGGCTCGATTACGTGTCGATGATGTGCAACGAGCACGCGTACGTAATGGCGATCGAGAAGCTGATGGGCATCGCGCCGCCGATTCGCGCGCAGTACATCCGGGTGATGTTCGACGAGATCACCCGCCTGCTGAATCATCTGTTGTGGCTGGGCGCGAATGCGCTCGACCTCGGCGCGATGACGGTGTTCCTGTATTGCTTCCGCGAGCGCGAGGATTTGTTCGACATGTATGAGGCGGTGTCGGGCGCGCGCATGCATGCGACGTACTATCGCCCCGGCGGCGTGTACCGCGATCTGCCGGATTCGATGCCGCAGTACCAGCCGTCGAAGTTCCGCAGCGATAAGGATATGAAGCGGATGAACCGCAATCGTCAGGGTTCGCTGCTGGACTTCATCGAAGATTTCACCGAGAGGTTCCCCGGCTACGTGGACGATTACGAGGCGCTGCTGACAGATAATCGTATCTGGAAACAGCGCAATGTGGGTATCGGCGAGGTGAGCGCGCAGCGAGCGCTGGAGCTGGGCTTTACGGGGCCGATGCTGCGCGGTTCCGGCGTCGAATGGGATTTGCGCAAGAAGCAGCCGTACGAGGTTTACGATCGGCTGGACTTCGACGTTCCCGTCGGCGTCAACGGCGATTGCTACGACCGTTACCTGGTGCGTGTCGAAGAGATGCGCCAGTCGAACCGGATCATCAAGCAGTGCATCGACTGGCTGCGCAAGAACCCCGGCCCGGTGATGATCGACGACAACAAGATTGCGCCGCCGAAGCGCGAAGTGATGAAGCGAGACATGGAGTCGCTGATTCATCATTTCAAGCTGATGACGGAAGGTTATCCGGTGCCGGAGGGCGAGACGTACGCCGCTGTCGAGCATCCAAAGGGCGAGTTCGGCGTTTACCTGATTTCCGATGGTGCGAACAAGCCGTTCCGGGTGAAGCTGCGTGCGTCGGGTTTCGCGCACTTGTCGTCGCTCGACGAAATGACCAAGGGCCACATGCTGGCCGACCTGGTTGCGATTATTGCAACGCAGGACATCGTTTTCGGGGAAATCGACCGTTGATGCACGAAAGCGCCGAACTCTTGCTCCTTCTCCCTCAGGGAGAAGGCTGGGATGAGGGGAAGTTGATTCGGACGACGCGCCAGCGGGCGCGGCGCGGCATCTCCTTCCAGGGACGCCGTAAATACATCCCTGTAGGCTCTGGGTTCGGCATCCTGCCTCACACAGCCCTGGAAGAAGCTACCTCGCCACACCCTTTTAAGGTTGTTGCATGACTGAAACCGTGGAAAAGACATCGCACGTACTTTCGCAGCACGCTCGCGAAGAAATCGATCGCTGGGTCGCACAGTATCCGGAAGGTAAGCAGCGCTCGGCGGTGATCGAGGCACTGCGCGTCGTTCAACACGAGAACGGCGGCTACCTGACGGACAATCTGATGGATGCCGTTGCCGAGTATCTCGATCTTGAGCCGATCAAGGTATACGAGGTCGCGACGTTTTATTCGATGTTCGAGTTGAAGCCGGTCGGACGTCACAGCATTTCCGTGTGTACGAATGTGTCGTGCATGCTGCGCGGCGGCTACGAGATCGCCGAGTACATCGAGAACAAGCTCGGCATCAAGACCGGCGAAAGCACGCCGGACGGGCGCATTTTCCTCAAGTGCGAGGAGGAGTGCCTGGCGGCGTGCGCCGGCGCACCGATGATGATGGTCGATCACAAGTATTACGAGAACCTCACGCCGGAGCGGGTGGACAAGGTTCTCGACGAGCTGGAGTAATACGTGGACTCGCCCTGTTACGAAACGCTGCAATTCGACGAGCCGTGGACTTACGAGAACTATCTCAAGGTCGGCGGTTACGAAGCGTGGAAGAAGATTCTCAACGAGAAGATTTCGCCTGCCGACGTGGTCGACGAGGTGAAGGCTTCCGGCTTGCGCGGCCGTGGTGGCGCGGGCTTCCCGACCGGCGTGAAGTGGAGCTTCATGCCGAAGGACGACCGCCAGAAATACCTGGTCTGCAATTCGGACGAAAGCGAGCCCGGCACCTGCAAGGATCGCGACATTCTGCGGTTCAACCCGCACGCGCTGGTCGAGGGCATGGCGATCGGCTGTTACGCGATGGGCGCGACGGTCGGCTACAACTATATTCGCGGCGAGTTTATGGACGAGCCGGCGCCGCGCTTCATGCAGGCAGTCAAAGAGGCCTATGAGGCGGGCCTGCTCGGTAAGAATATTCTCGGTACCGGCATCGACATCGACATTTATACGTTCCGCGGCGCCGGCGCCTACATTTGCGGCGAGGAAACCGCGCTGCTCGAATCGCTGGAAGGCAAGAAGGGCATGCCGCGCTTCAAGCCGCCGTTCCCGGCCGGCTACGGCGTTTACGGCCAGCCGACCACGATCAACAACACCGAGACGCTGTCGTCGGTGCCGAGCATTATTCGTCGCGGCGCGAAGTGGTTCGCCGGTATCGGCAAGGAAAACAACGGCGGCACGAAGATTTTTTCGGTCAGCGGCCACGTCGAGAAGCCCGGCAACTTCGAGGTCCCGCTGGGCATTCCATTCGCGGAACTGCTGGAGATGGCGGGCGGCATGTGGCAGGGCCACAAGCTGAAGGCGGTGATCCCCGGCGGTTCGTCGGTGCCGATCGTGCCGGGCGACGTGATGATGCAGACCGACATGGATTACGACTCGATCAAGAACGCCGGGTCGATGCTGGGGTCGGGCGCGGTGATCGTGATCGACGATCAGACCTGCCTGGTCCGGGTGCTACAGCGGATTTCGCGTTTCTATTATTCGGAATCCTGCGGGCAGTGCACGCCGTGCCGCGAAGGCACCGGCTGGCTGTACCGGATGCTGACGCGGATCGAGAACGGGCAGGGCACGCAGGCGGACATCGACCGGCTGGTCGATGTTTCGCACAAGATTGAAGGCCACACGATTTGCGCGCTGGGCGACGCCGCGGCGATGCCGGTGTGGAGTTTCATCAAGCATTTCCGCGACGAGTTTCAGTATCACGTCGATCATCAATGCTGCCAGGTTGGCCCCGGCAGCCGCGCCGAGAGCAAGGCCGCGTAATGAGCGAAGAGTTCGTCAATATCGAAATCGACGGCGTGCCGATGAAGGCCGCCAGGGGCGCGATGGTCATCAAGGTGGCCGACGACGCCGGGCTTCTGATTCCGCGTTTCTGTTATCACGAGAAACTGTCGGTCGCCGCGAATTGCCGCATGTGCCTGGTCGAGGTCGAGAAGGCGCCCAAGCCGATGCCGGCCTGTGCGACGCCGGTGACCGAGGGCATGAAGGTCTTCACGAAATCGCCGAAGGCCTTGTCGGCGCAGAAAAATTCGATGGAGTTCCTGCTGATCAACCATCCGCTCGACTGCCCGATTTGCGACCAGGGCGGCGAGTGCGAACTGCAGGATCTGGCGCTCGGCTACGGCCGCGGCGTGTCCGAGTACACTGAAGGCAAGCGTAGCGTGCTCGACGAGAACATCGGGCCGCTGATTTCGACCGACATGACGCGCTGCATTCATTGCACCCGTTGCGTCCGCTTCGGCACCGAGATCGCGGGCATTCAGGAGTTGGGCGCGACGGGGCGCGGTGAGCACATGCGCATCGGCACCTACGTTGGTCAGGCCGTCAAACACGAAATGTCCGGCAACGTCATCGACCTGTGCCCGGTCGGCGCGCTGAATTCCAAGCCGTTCCGGATGAAGGGCCGCGGCTGGGAAATGACGCAGCACGTGGCGGTCGGCCCGCACGACAGCGTCGGCAGCAACATTTATGCGCATACGCTGCGCGGGCGCCTGATGCGCGTCGTGCCCCAGCCCAACGAAGACATCAACGAAACCTGGATTTCCGATCGCGACCGGTTCAGCTACGCGGGCGTGCACAGCCTCGATCGTCTTGAACGGCCGATGGTGCGCGACGCCGACGGCTGGCACGAGGTGGACTGGCAGGTCGCCCTGGAGCGCGCGGCGGCGGCGCTGAAGAAAGTCTCCGCGGACGATCTGGGCGTGCTCGGCGCTCCGACGGCGAGCCTCGAAGAGCTGTACCTGCTGCAGGACATCGCCCGCAAGCTGGGCACCAACAATATTGATCATCGCCTGAGCCAGGGCGATTTCCGCGACGACGAGGCCGAGCCGGTGTTTCCGTGGCTGGGCCTGCCGATTGCCGATCTCGAAAAGCTGGACGCGGCGCTGGTGGTCGGGGCGAACATTCGTGGTGAAGCGCCGATCGTCGCGCATCGGCTGCGTAAGGCCGCGCTCGCCGGCTGCGAGATCATGTTCATCAACCCGCGCGATTACGAATTGCACTTCAAGGTCGCCGGCAATATCGTCGCGGCACCGGCGGCGCTGCCGGAAGCGCTGGCAGCGCTGGTCAAGGCGCTGGCCGAGAAGGCCGGCAAGCCGGTCCCGGCCTCCGCGCAGGCACTGGTTGAAAGCGTTGAAGTCACCGCTGCGCACCGCGACATGGCGGCGCGGCTGGCCGGACGCGATAACGCGCTGGTACTGATCGGCCGCCTGGCAATGACGCATCCGGCATGGGCCGATCTGCGGGCGCTCGCAGCCGCCGCGGCGGATCTCGCGGGCGTGCGTTTTGGCTACCTCCCGCCGGCCGCGAACAGCGTTGGCGCGGCGCTTGCCGGCGTGTTGCCGCGGCGCGGACCCGGTGGTGCCCGCCTTGAACAGGCCGGCACGAATGCACGCGACATGTTTGCGACGCCGCGCAAGGCCTACCTGTTGATGGGCGTCGAGCCGGAGCTCGAAAGCTGGAACGGCGCCGAAGCCCTGGCGGCATTGAAGGCAGCCGACGACGTCGTTGCCCTGACCAGCTTCGTGACACCGACGATGCAGGAGTACGCATCGGTGTTGCTGCCGATGGGCGCGTTCGGTGAATCGGCCGCCACTTTCGTCAACTGCGAAGGCCGCCGGCAAAGCTTTAACGGCTTTGGGCAGCCGTTCGCGGATGCGCGGCCGGGCTGGAAGATTCTGCGCGTGCTCGGCAACGTGCTGGGGCTTAATGGTTTCGACTACGACACGATCGAGGACGTGCGCGCGGCGTTGACGCAGGCGATCGGCGATGTGACGCCTGACAATCGTTTTGCCGGGACGCGTAAGCTCGCCAAGCCAAAAGCGGCCGCGGGCCTGCAGCGCGCGAGCGAGATCGGCATGTACGCCGGCGATGCGCTGGTGCGCCGCTCGGAACCCTTGCAAAAGACCGATGCCGCGCGACGCACGGTGCGTATCGCGCCCGCGGACGCAGAGCGTCTCGGGATTGCCGACGGCGCCGCGGTTGAAATCAGTCAGCAGGACGCGCACGTGCGGCTCGACGCCGAAGTCGATTCCCGCATCACCGAAGGCACCGTCTGGCTGCCGGTGGGCGTTCCGGAGACGGCGGCACTGGGGCCGTTTTACGGCAGCATCGAGCTGCGACCGGTGGCAACGCAAGCGGCGGAGGAAGCGTAATGGTCGATACCTTCAACGCCTACTGGATGGCCCTGCCCTATGACGCGCGCCTGGTACTGATCTCGGTCGGCGGCGTGATCGCGATCATGATCCCGGTGATTCTGGCGGTTGCCTATTACACGTACCTCGAGCGCCGGGTCATCGGCTACATGCAGGTGCGCATGGGCCCGAACGTCGTCGGCTTCCATGGTCTGCTGCAGCCGTTCGCGGATGTCTTCAAGCTGCTCATCAAGGAAGTGGTCGTTCCGACCAATGCGAGCCCGGTGCTGTTCATCCTCGCGCCGATGGTCATGCTGGTGCCGGCGTTCACGGCCTGGGCGGTGATTCCGTTCAACGCCCAGCTGGTGCTCGCGAACATCAACGCCGGCGTGCTCTACATTCTGATGATGACGTCAATCGGCGTGTACGGTGTGATCATCGCGGGCTGGGCGTCGAACTCCAAGTACGCATTTCTGGGCGCAATGCGCTCGGCCGCGCAGCTCGTGTCATACGAAATCGCGATGGGCTTTGCCGTGATCGGCGTGTTGATCGCCTCCGGCAGCCTGAACTTGACCGACATTGTGATGGGGCAGAGCGGCAATATCGGCCACTGGTACGTCTGGCCGCTGTTGCCGTTGTTCGTGATCTACTTCGTCTCCGGTGTCGCCGAGACCAACCGTCACCCGTTCGACATGGCGGAGGGCGAAACGGAAATCGTCGCCGGCTACCAGATCGAGTACTCGGGCGCGACGTTCGCGTCGTTCTTCCTGGCCGAATACGCCAACATGATCCTGATCTCGATGCTGGCGTCGATCTTCTTCTTCGGCGGCTGGCTGTCGCCGTTCCAGGGCATTCCGATCATCGGCGACGACAGTGCGATCTGGCTGTTTTTGAAGACGCTGTTTTTCATGTTCTGCTTCCTGTGGTTCCGGGCGACGTTCCCGCGCTACCGCTACGACCAGATCATGCGGCTCGGCTGGAAGGTGTTCATTCCGTTCACGATTCTGTGGATCGTGCTGGTCGGGCTGATGCGGATTTACCACGTCGCGCCGTGGTTTGTGTAAGCACTTATGAAACGAATCAGTCACTTTTTCAAAACGTTCTTCCTGACGGAGTTGTTTGTCGGCATGGCCGTGACGCTGCGGCACTTTTTCATGCCGAAGACGACGATCCGCTACCCGGTCGAGCACACGCCCAAGTCGCCGCGCTTTCGCGGGCTGCATGCGCTGCGCCGCTACCCGAACGGCGAAGAGCGTTGCATCGCCTGCAAGCTGTGCGAGGCGGTCTGCCCGGCGCTCGCGATCACGATTGACTCGGAAATGCGCGACGACGGCACCCGTCGCACGGTCCGCTACGACATAGACGAATTCAAATGCGTGTTTTGCGGCTTCTGCGAGGAAGCCTGCCCGGTGGATGCGATCGTGCTGACCGATATTTCCGACTTCCATTTCGAGCGCCGCGGCGAGCAGATCATGACCAAGGAAAAACTGCTGGCGGTGGGCGACAAGTTCGAAAAGCACATCGCCGAAACCAAAGCGGCCGACGCTCCGTACCGGTAAGAGGCCCTCGAAAGCATGATATTTCATGAATTGATGTTCTACCTGCTGGCCGGCATTTTGCTGGTGGCCGGCTTGCGCGTGATCACCGTCAAGAACCCGGTGCACGCCGCGTTGCACCTCGTGCTGGCATTCGTCGCCAGCGCCGGTCTGTGGATCATGCTGCAGGCGGAGTTCCTGGGCTTGGTGCTGGTGCTCGTGTATGTCGGCGCGGTGATGGTGCTGTTCCTGTTCGTCGTCATGATGATCGACATCAGCCTCGCGACGATTCGCGAAGGCTTCACCAAGCACGCGCCGCTCGGCGCCGTGATCGCCGCGGTGGTCGCCGCCGAAATCGGCTACGTAATGTGGTCGAAAGCCAGCGGCGTCAGCCTCGGCGCGAACCCGGTCAATCATCCCGCCGGTTACAGCAACACGCAGGCGCTCGGCCAGGTGCTTTACACGCATTACGTGTACCCGTTCGAGATTGCCTCGGCGATCCTGCTGGTTGGTATTATTTCCGCCATTGCGCTGACGATGCGCCGGCGCGCCGGAACGCGGCACCAGAACATCGACGAGCAGGTTCGCGTCCGGCGCCAGGATCGCGTGCGGCTGGTCAGTATGGCGGCCGAGAAACGCGAACCGGCTGCCGAAGCGAGCGAACCGGAGGCGGTCGAATGATTACGCTGTCGCATTATCTTGTCCTGAGCGGCGTTTTGTTCAGCATCAGCATCGCCGGCATCTTCCTGAACCGGAAGAACGTGCTGATTCTGCTGATGTGCATCGAGCTGATGCTGCTCGCGGTGAACCTCAACTTCATCGCGTTCTCGCACTACATGAACGACATCGCCGGCCAGGTCTTCGTATTTTTCATCCTGACGGTCGCGGCCGCCGAGGCCGCAATCGGCCTGGCGATCCTGGTGACGCTGTTCCGCAACCGGAACAGTATCAATGTCGACCGGTTGAATTCGATGAAGGGTTAAGGGCGCAAGCGCAGATCGAACAATGCAAACACTTTTACTGACCATCGTTCTCGCTCCGCTGGCCGCGGCCATTATTGCCGGCATTTTCGGCAAATACGTCGGCCGCGTGGGCGCGCACAGCGTCACGATTCTCGGCGTGTCGATCTCGTTCGCGCTGTCGCTGTACGTGCTGATCGAGATGGCATTTTTCGGCATGCCGACGTTCAACGGCGTGATTTACAACTGGGCGATCCCCGGCGGCGTCGCGATGAACGTCGGCTTCCTGGTCGACCACCTGAGCGCGCTGATGATGACCGTCGTCACGTTCGTGTCGCTCTGCGTGCACGTGTACACCATCGGCTACATGCACGACGACCCGGGCTACAAGCGCTTCTTCAGCTACATTTCGCTGTTTACCTTCGCCATGCTGATGCTGGTGATGGCGAACAACTTCATGCAGCTGTTCTTCGGCTGGGAAGCGGTCGGCCTCGTCTCCTATTTGCTGATCGGCTTCTGGTATACGCGCCCGAGCGCGATCTACGCCAACCTCAAGGCGTTCCTGGTCAACCGCGTCGGCGACTTCGGCTTCGTGCTCGGCATTGCCGCGGTGCTGATGGCGACGGGCAGCCTGAACTACGCCGACGTGTTCGCCGCCGCGCCGAGCCTCGCCCACCAGAGTTTTCACATCGCCGGCGGCTGGTCGTGGTCCGTGCCCACCGTGATCTGCGTGCTGCTGTTCATCGGCGCGATGGGCAAGTCCGCGCAGGTGCCGCTGCACGTCTGGCTGCCGGACTCGATGGAAGGCCCGACGCCGATTTCGGCGCTGATTCATGCCGCGACGATGGTGACCGCCGGCATCTACATGGTCGCGCGCATGTCGCCGCTGTTTGAACTGTCGGCGACCGCCCTTAACCTGGTGCTCGTGATCGGCGCGATCACCTGCTTCTTTATGGGTGTTCTCGGCGTCGTGCAGAACGACATCAAGCGCGTCATCGCCTACTCGACGCTGTCGCAGCTCGGCTACATGACGGTCGCGCTCGGCGCATCCGCCTACGCCGCCGGCATCTTTCACCTGATGACGCACGCCTTCTTCAAAGCGCTGCTGTTCCTCGGCGCGGGCTCGGTGATTATCGCGATGCATCACGAGCAGGACATGCGCCGCATGGGCGGGCTGCGCAAATACATGCCGATCACCTACTGGACCTTTCTGATCGGCTCGCTCGCGCTGGTCGCGTTCCCGGGCTTCTCCGGTTACTACTCGAAGGATATGATCATCGACGCGGTGGGGCACTCGCACTTGGCCGCAGCCGATATCGCCTGGTGGGCCACATTCCTGAGCGTCTTCGTCACCGCGCTGTACACGTTCCGCATGTTCTTCCTGACGTTCCATGGCGAAGAACGTATGGACGAGCACACTAAAAAGCACCTGCACGAAACGCCCTGGGTTGTGACCGTGCCGTTGATCGCGCTCGCGATCCCGTCGATTTTCGCCGGCGCCCTGACTATCAAGCCGTTGCTGTTCGGCGGTTTTTTCGCCCACTCGATCTATATCGGTCCCGGCCACAACGTGCTCGGCGGCATCGGCGAGGAATTTGCCGGCGCGGGTCCGTTCTTCATCGAAGCGCTGACGTCGCCGCCGTTTTACCTGATGCTGTTCGGCATTTTCGTCGCCTGGTACTGCTACATGTTCCGGCCGGAAACGCCGGCCAAGGTGGTCGGGAAGATTCGCTGGCTATACGCGATCCTTGCGCGCAAGTTTTACTTCGACGACTTCAACCAGATCATCGTCGCCGGTGGCGGCCGTTCGCTCGGCAAGTTCCTGTGGCGCTTCGGCGACCAGGCGGTGATCGACGGCGGCATGGTCAACGGCACCGCGTACGGCATCGGCCGGTTCGCCGGCATTGCGCGCCGCATCCAGTCGGGCTACCTGTACCACTACGCGTTTGCGATGGTGATCGGCCTGGCGATTTTGCTCGGCTGGTTTTTGATTTGGTAGGTGAAATGCCTGTAGGAGCGGCCGCTGGCCGCGATTCTATTTAATCGCGATCGGCGATCGCTCCTACACAGAACGTTTTAAAGCGGAACATATAAATGGGTCACTTTCCATTCCTGAGTCTGGTCATCTGGGTGCCGATCGCGTTCGGCGCGCTGACGCTGATTGCCGAGCGCATTCGCGGCGTCGACGTGCGCTGGGTGGCATTGGTCGGCTCGCTGGTGACACTCGCCATCAGCGTGCCGCTGTACACGGGCTTCGACGCGACCACGGCGGCAATGCAGTTCGTCGAGCGCGCGCCATGGATTCCGCAGTTCAACGTCAGCTATTACTTGGGGGTAGACGGCATTTCGATGCCGCTGGTGCTGCTGACCAACTTCATGACAGTGCTGGTCGTGATCGCCGGCTGGAAGGTCATCACCTACAAGCGCGCGCAGTACATGGCCGCTTTTTTGATCATGGCCGGCCTGATGAACGGCGTGTTCGAGTCGCTCGATGCGCTGCTGTTCTACGTGTTCTGGGAAGCGCAGCTGATTCCGATGTTCATCATCATCGGCATCTGGGGCGGGCCGCGGCGCATCTACGCGACGATCAAGTTCTTCCTGTACACGTTCCTCGGCTCGGTGCTGATGCTGGTCGCGTTGATCTACCTGTACCTGCAGACCGGCAGCTACAGCATCCTCGCGTTCCAGCACACGCCGATCGGCATGACCGCGCAGATACTGCTGTTCCTCGCCTTCCTGGTCGCGTTCGCGGTCAAGATCCCGATGTGGCCGGTGCACACCTGGCTGCCGGATGCGCACGTCGAGGCGCCGACCGGCGGCTCCGTGATCCTGGCCGCGATCATGCTGAAGCTCGGTGCCTACGGTCTGCTGCGCTTCAGTCTGCCGATCGCGCCCGACGCCAGCCACGCGCTGCAGTGGCTGATGATTACCCTGTCGCTGATTGCGATCATCTACATCGGCTTCGTCGCCATCGTGCAGCGCGACATGAAGAAGCTGATTGCGTATTCGTCGGTTGCCCACATGGGCTTCGTGACGCTCGGCATGTTCATCGTCTTCATGATCGTCCAAAACACCGGCGCGCTCGCCGGCACCGCGATGGGCATGGACGGCGCCGTCGTGCAGATGATTTCGCACGGCCTGGTATCCGGCGCGCTGTTCCTGTGCATCGGCGTACTCTACGACCGCATGCACACGCGGGAGATCGCCGACTACGGCGGCGTGGTCAACAGCATGCCGATTTTCGCATTCTTTTTCGTGCTTTTCGGCATGGCCAATACCGGCCTGCCGGGCACGTCCGGCTTCGTCGGCGAATTCATGGTGATCCTCGCGAGCTTCAAGGCGAACTTCTGGGTCGCGATGGTGGCCGCGATTACGCTGATCCTTGGCGCCGCCTACACCCTGGGCCTGGTCAAGCAGGTTTTGTGGGGACCGGTCGCCAATGATCGCGTGGCGGCGCTGAAAGACATCAGCCCGCGCGAGTTCCTCGTCCTCGGCGTGCTGGCGCTGGCCGTGCTGGCGCTGGGCATTTACCCGCAGCCCCTGATTCACGTCATGGAACCGTCGGTGCACCACCTCGTCCACCAGGCCATGCAGTCGAAGCTATAACTATGAACTTCACCGCTCCCGCATTCGCTCCCGCCATCCCCGAAATGTTCGTCTTCGGCATGGCCTGCTTTATTCTGCTGGTAGACGTGTATGCCGGCGAACGCCGCCGCGTGGTCACCTACTGGCTGTCGCTCGCGACGCTGGCCGGTGCTGCGTGGCTTACCGCCTCGCTGACGCCGACGACGCAAATTACGTTCGACGGCATGTTCGTCAACGACAAGCTCGCGCAGGCGCTCAAGCTGTTCACCTACGTGATCACCGCGGCGGTGTTCCTGTATTCGCGCGACTACCTGCAGCAGCGCAACCAGTTCAAGGGCGAGTTCTACGTGCTCGGCCTGTTCGGCATGCTGGGCGTGATGATCCTGATTTCGGCGCACAGCCTGCTGACGCTGTACATCGGTCTCGAACTGCTGTCGCTGTGCCAGTACGCGCTGATCGCGCTCGACCGGGATAACGGCGTCGCCTCCGAATCGGCGATGAAGTACTTCATTCTCGGCGCAGTCGCTTCCGCCATCCTGCTCTACGGCATGTCGATCCTGTACGGCATTACCGGCACGCTGGATCTCGGCCAGCTCGCGCTGTTCATCGCCGGCACCGGCTTCGCGCAAATCGGCCTGATCTTCGCGGTCGGCTTCGTGGTCGTCGCGCTCGCGTTCAAGTTCGGCGCGGTGCCGTTCCACATGTGGCTGCCGGACGTGTACGAGGGCGCGCGCACGCCGATCACGCTGTATGTCGGCTCGATTCCGAAGATCGCCGCGTTCGTGATGTTCATCCGCCTGCTGGCCCAAGGCCTGGGCGGCCTGCACCCGAGCTGGGAGCAGATGTTGATCGCGATCTCGGTGCTGTCGATGGCCGTCGGCAGCGTGCTCGCGATCGCGCAGACCAACATGAAGCGCATGCTCGGCTACTCGACGATCTCGCACGTCGGCTACATTCTGCTGGGCATCCTCGCCGGCACCCAGATCGGCTACGAAGCGGCGATGTTTTATACGATCACCTACGTGATCATGGCGACCGCCGCGTTCGGCATGGTCATCCTGCTCAGCCGGCGCGGCTTCGAAGGCGACATGATCGCCGACTTCAGGGGCCTGAATGAGCGCAGCCCGTGGTTCGCCGCGATGATGCTGTGTGTCATGTTCGGCATGACTGGCGCGCCGCCGTTCCTCGGCTTCTTCGCCAAGCTGTACGTCATCGAAGCGGTGCTCAACGTCGGCCTGGTCTGGCTCGCCGTCATCGCAGTGCTGTTCGCCGTCATCAGCGCGTTCTACTACCTGCGCGTCGTCAAGTTCATGTACTTCGACCACAGCGACGACAAGACGCCGCTCGAAGGCGGCTGGGATCTGAAGTGGGTGCTCTCCGGCAACAGTCTCGCGATCCTCGCCCTCGGCATCGCGCCGGCGCCGCTGATGGCGCTGTGCGTGCACGCCTTCGGGTTCTAAAGTCGCCGTGGCTGGCCGGTGGACCAGCTACAAATAAGATATGGATATAGCTCGGGCGATGGGTCTAACCAATCCGCCACCTGCCGGACTTTGGCGTTCGGCACAACCGAGAAGACGTTGCGATAGAAATGCATCACGCAGCGCTGCCAACGGGACTCAATGTTCGCCCAGGCTCTCGACGAGGCCCATGCAGGCGTCGGAAATGAACAGCTGGGTGCCGCCAAGTTCTCGGATTGACCAAAACAGGCGCTCTGGAGCCGGCGATGCGGTAAGCGCGCTGCAGGTTAACATCTGTGCTATAATAAAGCGTCAAATGTAACAGAGGCTCGGTGCATGGATACCGCCCTGTCATTGCCCGATCCGCGCAGTGTCGATTCCCGCCGAAAGCTCGCGGCGGTGATCATGCGGTTATTCGATCGCTGGGGGCTTGCGAGCGAGGAGCAGCTGGTCCTGCTCGGGCTTGAAAAATCCAGCCGCGCGACCCTGACCCGCTACCGCCGGGGCGAACCGGTCAGCGCCAACCGCGACATGCTGGATCGCATCGGCCACTTGCTCGCGATCCACAAGTCGCTGAGGCTGCTGTTTCCGGAGAACCGCGAGATGGCCTACGCGTGGATGCGCTCACGCAACCGTGCCTTCGATCGGCGCACCCCGGTTGAGGTGGCGGGCGAGTTCGGCTTTGCCGGATTGTTAATGGTGCGTGCCTATCTGGACCGGCGCCGCGGCCAGTGATCTCGGCCGTACCGGATGGTCTGACGTTGTCAGACCTGGCCCGCCGCGATTGGGTCAGAAACATCGTCAGTCTGCCGCGATCCGAAGACTTGTACGACGACATCGCCGACAGCGCCGCTGAAAGCGCTGTTGCCGTCGCCGCCGAACTTGCGGGCAAGCCGCCGCATTACCTATCCGCCGAGCCCGTCATTCAGCGTCCGTTCGAGGAGGCGGATTACTTCAACGCCATCCGATTTCCGTTCGAGCACTGGAGCGAGAGCCGCTACTCGACCGGGCGGTGGGGCGTCTGGTACGGCGCGGCGACTCTTTTCACCAGCGCCTGCGAGACTGTCCATCATTGGCTTCAGACGATAGCGGACGCCGTAGACCTGCCGGCGGCGGAGTGCGTGATCGGCAAGCGGCGCGCGTACGACGTGCGTTGCGAAGCGGCGTTGCTTGATCTGCGGCCTGCGATCCCATCGCAGCCGCTAATCGTCGATCCGGCGAAGTACGCCTACACCCAGTCGCTCGGCGCGCAGCTTGTCCGCGAAAAACAGCCCGGTTTAATGACGAATTCGGCACGCGGACCTGATGCCGTCGTGGCGGTGTTTGTGCCCGAGATCCTGACAAATCCGCGGCACAAGTGCTACCTCACCTATCGTCTTGATACTCGCAGCGGCGACATTCGGATCGACTGCGGAGCGGATGAGGCGCGGTGGCAGGTGAGGGTGACGGAAGCGGGCCGCATAGGGCTGGCGGAGCCGTTGTGAAATCGGCGGTGCACGGCCTTGTACGGCCAGCGGTAACACTGATATAGTGCGCACTATCGCAGTGTAAGGTGGCATGGCCATGAAAAACATCACTCTCAGTGCCGACGAAAGGCTGATTGAGGCCGCCCGCGAGCGAGCCCGCTCCGAACATTCGACTTTGAACGCCGAGTTTCGACGTTGGCTGCAGACGTACGCGGCGCGCGACGACAAAGTGCGGGCTTATGACGCGCTGATGCAAGAACTCGGCGAGCGGATCGACACCGGCGGCCGCAAGTTCACCCGGGAGGAGATGAATGAGCGGTGAGACTTTTCTGGATTCGAACATCTTTATCTACGCCTTCGACAAGACCGCGGTACAGAAGCGGGAGTTCGCACGCGGCTTAATCAGACAGGTGCTCCAGGACGGCACCGGCATTATCAGTTATCAAGTCGTGCAGGAAGTTCTGAATGTGCTGACCCGCAAGCTGGCGGTCTCGATGAGCGCCGGTGACGCGGCGCGTTATCTGGCAAGCACGCTGGAGCCGCTATGGAAAGTCCAGCCGAGCGACGCCTTGTTTCAATCCGGCCTGTCCATACGCGCGCGCTATCAGTACGGATTTTACGATTCGCTGATAATTGCCGCGGCGCTCGCTGCCGGCTGCGATCGGCTATACAGCGAAGATCTGCAAAACGGCCAGCAGATTGACGGGCTGGTCATCGAAAATCCATTTGCATGGAAGGTGCATGAACGGTAGCGCGGCTAATGCGGAACAACGAGCCGCGGTTCGCCGCGCGATTATTTCCGTGCGGCCCGATTACTTCTCGTGGTCGGCCGTCGAGCGAGAGCGCTATAGGGCGACCATGTCCGACGATGACGGTTGGCGAATCCGCCGATCGTTGTTGCACGACCTATTCGGCATTCACGCCGATTCAGAAACAACGCTGGAACAAGCGCTTGATCAATTCGACGACGAGCAATATCTCCGCCTTAACAGCGCCCTGCTGCAACTGCAGGGCATCGGCGACGACAATATTTTCTTGAATGAAAGTTTTGCGGAGCAAACGTCCCTGCTCGATTTTGAAACCGTTTACGATTACGACCTGAACGACTATGAGTTTCAGGAAAAGGTTCGTCAGGAAGAGTCACCGGAATACGTCCCAAAGCCATATCGGGGCGATCTCCATTTTGTATGGGCGCGGTTGCAGATTGACGGCAAGTTTCACTACGCGACGTTGATGACAGCGGCCCGGCACCTGCTGGCGGAAATGGAGGAATTGTCGTTTGACAAGATCGGCGAGCTCATCCCCCACAACCATGTAGCCGGACCGGATCACGGGAAGCCGGTCAAAGGCGGTCTCGTTTGGGATCGGCGCATAGAGGCCGGGGGCATGGAAGCGCAATTGGACGAGCTGCAGCATCGCTGCTGGGCCTGGCAGGCGCAGCGGTTCGACGAATTGCTGACGGCATGGGACCGGGAAGCCTTGGGACGCGTGTTTATCATTCCGAAAGAGACGAACGGCGACCCTCAGGTCGACTTTGTCTTCAGCGACACGACAGCGTTACGTGCGGTGCGCTTTCGCCATTTCATGGCGGATTGTCGCGCAATAGTCGGCGACGTATCAATTCTGAAAAGGGCGGTGGATGACGAACGTCGGCGAATAGCGGAATTTCTGGAGCAGGCATACGAGGATATTGTTACGAATTTCGATCCTCGCGTGGTCAAGTTGCGCAAGAAGCGGAAGATCACGATAGCGCGCGGTGCCTGGGACGATCTGGAAGGCTGAAGGCGAGGCTTGCTGCTACGGTCGCTGTTCCAGCCGTTCCCCCATTTCCCGAAAAGCCTGCGGCTTTGGCTGCCGCGGCCGAGCCAATGCTGATACAGTACGCGTTCTCATGACGGCGAATGGATCATGAAAGCGGCACAGCAGGCCATCCTCAACCGCCGCCTGCGGCAGGAGACAGCGTGGCGGCTGCTGGCGGCGGATAGCGCGCCGGTGGTGCTCGGCGTGCTGCAAGCGCATCTGTTCGAGAAGGATCGGCGGCTGCCGGGTTCGATTCTGCTGGAACGCGTGCGCCAGGATCTGGAGCAACTGCACGGAGCGGGCGTGGAAATGCCGCAGACCGCGGAAGCGTATCTTGCCGCCTGGCTGCGCGACGGCTTCCTGATTCGTTCGTTCCAGCCCGGCGCCACCGAAGAAGAATACGAACTCAGTGCGCCGGCGGTGCGGGCGATTCAGTTCGTTCAGGGGTTGACGGATAAGCGCGCCGTGGCCACCGAAAGCCGCCTGTCGCTGGTGATCGATCAACTGCGCCGGTTGGCCGAGCAGACCGAGACCGATCCGGAACTGCGGGTCGAAACGCTGGTTCGGGAGCGGTCCCGGCTGGATGCGGAAATTGAGGCGGTGCGGGCCGGTCGGCTGGAGGCGCTGCCGGAAGATCGCGCGCTGGAGCGCACGCGGGAGGTCATTGCGCTGGCCGAGGAATTGGCGAACGACTTCAGACGCGTGCGCGACGAATTTCAGAGCCTCAACCGGAATCTCCGCGAGCAGATTATCGACAACGAAGGCAGCCGCGGCGAGGTGCTGGAAAAGCTGTTCGTGGGGGTGGACGTGGTCGCCGAAAGCGAAGCGGGCAGCACCTTCAAGGCGTTTTGGCGGCTGCTGACGGATCCCGAGCAAACGCTGGAATTCGAATCGGCGCTGGAGCAAGTCCTGGCGCGCGATTTCGCGCGTAACCTGAGCCGTGCCGAGCGGCGCTTCCTGCTGCAACTGATTCGCTCGCTGCTCGACAGCGGCGGCGAAGTTCATGAGGTATTGCAGCATTTCGCCGGCGGCTTGAAACAGTTCGTGCAAAGCCGCGCCTACCAGGAGCAGCGGCGGCTCAACAAGCTGCTGCGGTTGGCGCAGAAGCGGGCGGTGACCGCCAAAGAGCGATTCCGCGCCAGCGACGACATCGGCCAGACGCTGTCGCTAACGAGCGCCCGAATCCGCTCGCTGGCGCAATGGCGCCTGCATGATCCCAGCCTGAACGAAGTCGATGGCGGCATCGAGCGCGCGGAGCCGGCGGACATTTCACTGGAGGCCGTCGGCGAACTGCTGGCGCATTCGGAAATCGATTTCCGCCGCCTGCAACAACAACTCGCGGCGCTGCTGGCATCGCGAATGCAAGTGTCGGTGGGTGACGTGCTCGACGTTTATCCAGCGGAGCAGGGACTGGGGACCGTCGTCGGCCTGCTCGCGCTGGGCGCGCAAGATGGCATTATTTCCGAGCAGCGCGAACGCGTATGCTGGACGGGCCTGGACGGCCGGGAACGGTCGGCCCGGATTCCGCGAATCTATTTTGTGAAACAACGCAGTCATGAACTCGCCTGACATCGCCGCCGACATTCACGAAGACGAGCCGACACCCGAGCGGCAGCCGCTGTACGCGGGCGATACCGGCGAGCTGCCGGAAGAGGCACGGCGCCTGCTGGTGCAGTTGCTGATCGGCCCGTCGCTGGACGGCCGCCGCCACGGGCGGTTGTGGCCGGCACTGCTGCGCCACGAGAGTGTCATCCGCTCGCGGCTCGCCGACCTGTTTTTGGAACTGGTGCTGGACGCGGACGCACAAGTGGCTTTCCTGCGCCAGGCGGATACCGGCGACCTGGATGCGCCGATCCTGTTGCGCCGCACGCGGCTCACATTTCTCGAATCGGTGCTGATGCTATATTTGCGCCAGTTGCTGGCCGAGGCCGACCTGCGCGGTGAACGCGCGGTGGTGTCCCGCGGCGAGATGGAGCAGCAAATGCAACTTTACGAGCGCAGCCTGAACACCGATCACGCCGGTTTTGAACGGCGCGTCAATTCAGCCATTGAGAAAGTCAAGAAGAACAGCCTGATCAGCGCCATTCGCGCCAGCGAAGAACGCTATGAAATTTCGCCCACGCTGAAGCTTTTGTTCGGCGCCGAGGAAGTGGCCGCGCTGGCGGGCATTTATCAAGCCGCACAGGCGCCTGACGCGGAGGATGCCGATTGATGCGGCAGGAAGACTTTCTAACCGGCCGGCTGGCGGCCGAGCGGCGGTTGCAGTTCCGGATGCGGCGCTTGCAGGTGCATAACTGGGGCACCTTTTCGGGCTTGCACGATATCGCGATTGCCGAATCCGGCTTTTTGTTCGTCGGCCGTTCCGGCTCCGGCAAATCGACGCTGCTGGACGCGATCGGCGCGCTGCTGGTACCGCCCAAGTGGCTGGCGTTCAACGCCGCTGCGCGCGAGGGTGAGCGCGGCCGGCGCGACCGCAATCTCGCCTCCTATGTGCGCGGCGCCTGGGCGGATCAAAAGGATACCGGTTCCGGTGAGATTACGACCCGCTATTTGCGTCCGCGCACCACCTGGTCGGCGCTGGCGTTGACGTTCGCGAATCAGAACGGCCGTGAAGTCACGCTGATTCACCTGTACTGGCTGCGCGGCGCGGGTTCCGCCAACGCCGACGTCAAGCGGCACTACATGATCGCCGAGCGTGGCTTCGACATTGCCAGCGAACTGAACGATTTCGAACTCGACGTGCGTGCGTTGAAGCGGCGCCTGCCGGACGTGGACCATTTTCAGGAAACCTTCGCCGCCTACAGCGAACGCTTCCGCCGCCTGATGGACATCAACGACGAGATGGCCCTCAAGCTGCTGCACAAGACGCAGTCAGCGAAAAATCTCGGCGACCTGAACAGCTTTCTGCGCGAGTTCATGCTGGAACGGCCGGAAACGTTCGACTCCGCCGATCGGCTGGTGGCCGAGTTCGCCGCGCTCGATGCCGCGCATCAGGCCGTCGTGACGGCGCGCCGCCAGGTGGAGACGTTGCAGCCGGCGCGCGATGCTCACGAGCGCCTCGAAACAGTGCGTGGGGAGATCATTGAGCGCGAAGACTTGTTGCTCGCTATCGATCCGTACCGCGATCAGGTGCGCGACGAACTGCTCACCGCCGAAATCGACACGCTGACCATCCGCGAGCAAGGCGTAGCCGGCGAACAACGCCAGCAGGAAGAGCGGCTGACTGATCTGAAGGAGCAATTGGCGGCCCTCGAAATGGAACATCGCGAACAGGGCGGCGCCCAAATCGAGGCGCTTGCGGCCAAAAAAGACGAGGCGGAGCGGCAGCGCGAAGAGCGCTTGACGCGGCGCGGCCAGGCGGAAAGCGCCTGCCGCGAACTCGGTTGGACGTTTCCCGACAGCGCCGCCGCCTTTGCCGCGCGCGTCGGCGAGGCACGCGGGGTTGTCGAGAGCTGGCAGGCAACCCTTGATCAGGACGAGGCGCGTCGCGACGCATTGCGCGACGAGAAAAAGCAGGTCGAAGCCGACTTTGTCGAGACGCGCCGGGAAGTGGAGTCGATGGAGCGCCAACCATCGAACATTCCGGCCTTCATGCTTGACTTGCGGCAGCGTCTGGGCGACGCGGTGGGATTGTCCGACGCGGAATTGCCTTTCGTCGGGGAACTGATAGAAGTTCGCGAAGACGCGGCCGAATGGCGCGGCGCGGTCGAACGTGTGCTGCACGGCTTCGCGTTGTCTCTGTTGGTGGATGCGCGGCACTATTCCGCCGTATCCAAATACGTCAACGACACGCATCTCGGCCAGCGCCTCGTGTATTACCGCGTCGGTCAGGAAGCTGGCACGCTCACCGGCCGTCCGGACCCGCGCTCCCTGGTGAACAAGCTCGACCTGAAGGAAACCACTTACCGCGCATGGCTGCAGGCAGAGTTCGACCGGCGATTCGATTATGTTTGCGTCGACAATTTGCTCGATTTCCGCCGTGAACGGCGTGCGCTGACGCGCGAGGGCCAGGTGCGTCATGGCCCGGATCGGCATGAAAAGGATGATCGCAAGGCCGTCAACGACCGCCGCCACTGGGTGCTCGGTTTTGACAACCGCGACAAATTGCAGCTTTACCGCGAGCGTGCCGCCGAGCTAGGGGCGCGCATCGGCACGCTGGATCAACAATTGCGCGAACTGAAGAACGAGCAGAAGGCGCAACAGGCGCGTTTCACGGCCTGCCATACGCTCAGCAACCTGACCTGGCAAGACATCGACGTCGCCGCCCTGCTGGATCGGGTCCAGGAACTGGAACGGCAGATCGACGCGCTGCGCCACGGCAATCGGGAACTGCAAGCGCTCGGCGAGCGGATCAGCAAATTACGCGAGGCGGTGGACCAGGCTCAAGGCGTGCTGGACGATACGCGCGTGACACGCAAACAGTTGACCGGTGACCTGAACCGTTACCGCAAGGATTTGACCGAGGTGCGGGCGCGCAGGGAAACCAACATGACGCTGTCGCCCGAGCAAACCGGCCGATTGGCCGAGCGTTTTCGCGCGCAAGGCGAGGCGACACTGGACAATCTCGCTGACCATTGTCGACAGGTCGTGGATGCCTTGCACAAGGAAACCCGGAAGCTTGAAGACGAGCGCGGAACGTTGACGAAAAATATCGAACGCGCGTTCGAAACCTTCAAGCGCGAGTGGCCGCAGGCGGGCGCGGATTTCGATGCCACGCTCGGGGCCGCGCCGGATTTCCTGGCGCTGCTGCAGCGTCTTGAGCGCGATGGTCTGCCGCAGCACGAACAACGCTTCTTCGACATGCTGAAGGAGCAAAGCAGCGAAAATCTCGCCGCGTTGAACGCCCGTCTGCAACAAGCCCGCAACGACATCTTTAACCGGATGGACGTGGTCAACGAAGGTCTTGCAGACGCCGAATTCAACACCGGCACGCATTTGCGGATCGACGTCACCGATCGCCATTTGCCGGACGTCCGCGAGTTTCGCGACCAAGTGAAGGCGATATTGGGCTACGCCTGGCAAATGAATCGAGCCGAAGCGGAGAACCGCTTTCTGACGCTGCGCGGCCTGGTGCGGCGCCTTGGCGGCCAGGAACCGGAAGACCAGCGCTGGCGCGAGCAGGTGCTGGATGTGCGCTTGCACGTCGAATTCGTCGGCCGCGAGTTCGATGAATCTGAACAGGAAGTCGAAGTCTATCGTTCCGGCGCGGGAAAATCAGGCGGCCAGCGGGAGAAACTCGCCACCACCTGTCTGGCGGCCGCGCTGCGTTATCAACTGGGCGGCGCCGACGGCGATCTGCCGATTTACGCGGCGGTGGTATTGGACGAAGCCTTTGGCAAGGCCGACAACGAGTTTACCGAACTGGCGATGAAAATTTTCGAAAAGTTCGGCTTTCAAATGATCGTGGCCACGCCGCTGAAGTCGGTCATGACGCTGGAACCGTTTATCGGTGGCGCGTGCTTCGTCAACATTGCGGATCGCCAACGCTCGGCGGTATTGCCGATCGAATACGATCAGATCGAGCGCCGGCTACGGTTGCCCGAACGGGCGGATGGCGAAAGCATTCCTGCTTGAACCGCCGGCCGCGCTGGAGCACGCGCGGCGGCGCTACCGCAATCAATCGCGCAACTGGCTTGCGGGCGGTGGCGACTGGCCGCTGTCGATTTCCCTTGGGTTGCCCAGCGAGCGCGAAGCGCTCAAGGATCTGGCGCGGGTACGCGATTGGCAAAACGCGTGGACGCGCTGGCGCGGGCCAGGAGAAGTCGAGTGGGTCGAGCGGCAGTGGCCGAACGTCGGCGCGCAACATTTGCCGCAACGGTTGATACTGGCGACGCCGGAGGCTGTGGCGGATGCGACTGGCGACGGCGATCGCTGGCGCCGCGCCGCCGCACGTTTTCGGCAATTGGTTCAAGTGTGGCCGGCCTTGCGGGAAATTCTACCGCGCCACTATGCGCTGTTGGCCGACTGGAATGCGACCGATTTTGACCGGCTTCGTAGCCTGCTGCAGTGGCTCATTGCCCATCCGGCATCGGCACTGTATCCACGCCAACTGCCCGTGGCCGGGCTGGACAGCAAATGGCTGGACACGCGTCGGGCGGTTGTCGGCGAATGGCTAAGCGCCATTCGCCATTTGCCGGAAGATGATTTTTACGCGCTCGCCGGCCTGTGCCGGCCGCCGATCACGTTGCGTATGCGGTTGCTTGACCCGGAGTTGCGGCAAGCTGTCGGCGGGCTGAGTGACATGACGGCGCCGGTTTCCGATCTGGCGCAACTGCGCCTGCCGGTGCGAAAGGTTTTCATTGTTGAAAATCTGCAAACCGGCCTTGCCTTTGAGGAGTTGCCAGGCGCGGTGGTTTTTATGCGCCAGGGCTACGCCGTAAACGTGTATGCAGATCTGCCGTGGTTGATGGATGTGCCCTGCTACTACTGGGGCGACCTGGACACGCACGGCTTCGCCATTCTCAATCGGCTGCGCCAATACCTTCCCCATGCCCGTTCGCTGCTGATGGATGAAGGAACGTTGCTGGATCATCGCGCGTTATGGAGCCGGGAGGCGACGCCTGCAGAGGTCGACTTGCCAATTCTAGATGCTGCTGAAGCACACGTTTACGACAAGCTGCGTTACCATCATTGGGGTCATCTTGTTCGGTTGGAGCAGGAACGCATCGCTTGGCCTTACGCCTGGGAGCGGGTCAGGAAGGCAGGCAGCGTCTGAATTCAGCAGAACGCCGCTTCGGCCACCGCACCACGCCTGGCCTCATTTACCACGCCATGTTGTAAACGCGGCGCCCGCCGCGAGACTCCACAGCAGCAGAACGAACCAACCGACGGCGCCGCCACCGCCGCCGGATGCCGTTTTATCCCCAGGGGTGATGGGCGCGCTGGTGACCGTTACGCTAAGCGGTACGGCGGCGACCGGGTTGTGCGGATCGTTGCCGGTGACGCACAGCGGGGCTGTATAGCTGCCGGGGGCCGTTGTGCCGGCGTCGAAGGTGACATCGACATTCTGCGCGCTGCCTGCCTTGATCGTGCCGCTCCGTTCGCTGAAGTGCAGACCCGCCAGGTTGTTGCTGGAGCAGTTGAACGTGCCCGTGAGCGTATAGGCCAATGAAGAACCGGCCGTATAAATCTCGGCGCCCTGCTTGAGCAGCTTGCCCGGATCCAGTATGAGCGCGCCGGTGGAGGCATCGTCCACCTTTTTGGAGACGAACCAGTACCACGATGGGGCGCTCTTGTCGCTGTAGGATCCGCCGAACGTGACGTCCACGATCAGCCAGTACTTGCCTTTTTTCAGTTGCACGGGCGCCTGGCCCGCGGCGGCCAGATCAAGCACGATGCCACCGTGGTAGTCGCCGGCGGTGGTATCGATGCCGGCGCCGGTCGGCGTGCTGTGGTAGTGCCAGATGTAGTCATTGAGGCCATTTTCCGGATTGCCTACCGGTTGGCCGCCGGCGTCCTCGTAGATGTACCAGTCGATCGCCGTCGCGTCCTGGCTCACCGTCACGTGTGTCTGGTCAGCCGATTGGGCGAAACCGTCGGCCGAGATTTTGGTGACGGTGCCGGCGACCGGCATGCTGAAGTGATCGGCGCTGTATATGCCGTGGCCGTCACCGGTGTAGACGGCGGAAGGAAAGCCGCCGGTGGATCCTTTCCAGGGCTGATCCCAGACGGCGACGGTTGCCGAGTTGCCGCTGGTCGCGAGGTTCCAGTCGAGATCGCCGGGACCGGTATCGGCAATATTGAGCGTCGCCGACGCCGCCTGGCCCTGCTTCACGCTCAGGCTGAGACTGGCTGGCATGACGGCCATAGTCGGCATCGGCGGCTGCGGTTCCACCGCCAGCGGCAGATGCATCGGCGGAATCGGCTGGCCGTCGTCGCCGTTGTCGTTGCTGGCTACGTCAATTTGCGCGAACGCCCACTGCTTGACCGGCAGTCCGGCCACGTCGGCGGTGAACGTCACCGTCCGGCTCGCGCCGGGCGCTAGGGTGAAAGCAGTGGGCGATACCGTGACATCAAGCCCGCTGGTTGCACCGGACACCGACACGGCGTAGGAGGCTGTCACGCCGGCAAGTGCACTGGTAAACGTGCGCGTCCACCGGCAGGTCAACACGCAATCGTTGTTCGCCAGGCTGGGCAGGTTGAGCGCAGTCAGGTCGCCGTCTTTGAGCGGGTTGGCGGCGTCGTAGTCGTCAGCCGCGATATTCATAATCAATCCGGTGCGCGCCGCGTGGTCGATGTCGATCCGGCCCGCGCCGCGTACTTGTGGCGACGGCACGGCATTGCCGGCCACACAGACTTGGTCGGCGTCCAGGCTGGCGCAGGCATCGCGCAGCGGCGTCACGACAGCCGTCAGCATCAGTGCCGACTTGATTTCCGCAGGCGTCCAGGCCGGATGCAGTTGCATCAGTAGCGCCCCGGCGCCGGTGACGTGCGGCGTCGCCATCGACGTGCCGTTCATGAAGGCGTAGCTTTGCGGCTGATTGGCGCCGCCGCTGGCGCCATCGGTGTAGGCCGGATTCGAAGTCGCCGCCAAGACGTTGACGCCCGGCGCGGCAAGGTCCGGCTTTACCAGGTTGTCGAAGACAGTACCGGCCGGCCCGCGCGAACTGAAGCCGGCGATGAAGTCCGCCTGGGCCGGATCGTGCGATTGCACGGCGCCGCCAATGGTCGCCGTCAACGCCGGATTGGGTGGATTGGTCGGGCTGCTGGGGTCTGATCCGGGATTCGCGACCAGCCAGTTCTTGAGCGCCTGGCCGTCCTGGTAGTCGAGTTGCACGCCCGGCACCACGTAGCTGTCGTCGTACATCGTGTTCATGTCGGTCGTGTTTGCCAGCACGTAACCCGCGGCGCCGGCGGTGCCGGAGGTGTACTGGCCGGGATGCGCAGTCCAGTCATACGACACGTTGACGGCTTTTTGCACCCGCGCGATTGTGCCGCGATCGCAGACGACGATGGCGCCGCCCGGGAACGTGTTCGGTGGAAATGGAAAGTCGCATTCGCGCTCGGCCTGGGCTATTTCCGCCGGGGTGGTCGGTGCCGTCTTCGGTGCATACACGGCATCCGGGTCGAGGTGGGCGCTGTAATCGTAGTCGGAGGGGTAGTGATAGTCGCCCGCATATACGATCGGCGCAGCCGGCAGGCTGCGGGTGACGCCCGTGCCAGTCAGCGTGGCGGGCGGATTGGCGCCGCCTGCCGCAGTGATTCGGTTCGAAAATGTGCCGTCATGGGTGCTGGCGGCGACGGTCGTCACCCATGGTCCCATGTGCTCGACCGGGTACAGTAGCGTCGAGTCGCCCGCCACGGTGCTGCTCGGGCCGCCGTTGCCGCCCGCGGCCGCGACGTAGATGCCGGCTTCGCTGGCCGCCAGCAGCGCCTGCGGCATGGCGTTGACATACGGATTGCCGCCGCCGCCGATGGACAGGTTCAGCACCATGCCCTTGAAGCCGGCTGTCTTCGCCAGCGCCGTCTTGTCCTTGATCACCTGGTTGATCGCCGCGACGATCTTGTCGGTGGCGCAGGTGTCGGTGGGGTCGCAGACATCGTAGACAATCAGGTTCGCATGCGGCGCGACGCCCGACAGCGGCACTTGCGCGCCATTCAGGTCGGCGCTGACAAGGTCCCCGGCGGCAGTGCTCGCGGTGTGCGAGCCGTGGCCTTCGGAATCCTCCGGCGAGTTCGGGTCGTTCTTGCCGCTGGTGTAGGTGTAGGCGCCGATCAGTTTGTCGTTGCAGGCAAAGAATGATGGCTTCTTTGCCGCCTGGTCGGTATTGGTTGGGTCGCAGACGCCGAGGTAATGCCCGCTGCCGAGCGGATCCTGCACCGCGTAGCCATCCACCGGCCCCATTGCCGCAAACGAATCGTTGGCCGAATTGATGCCGGTATCGATATCCGCCACCACGATGCCTTCGCCTTCGGTGTCGGGTCCCGCGTCCGTCGTGGCCGTCGGCAGGGCCCAGACCGCCGTCGTGTCGATCCATGCGCGGCTTGCGCCGGTATCGGTGGCCTGCGCCGCGCTCGGGCGCAGATAGCGCACCGGCTCTACTGAAGCGACGTCGGGCAGGTTTGCCAGGCGGACCGCTTCGGCGCGAGTGAGGCTGACCGACATGCCGTTCAACGCGTAACGGTAGGTAAAGTGCGGCGTGAGCGGGCGCTTCAGCAGCCCGGCGGCGCGCTGCAGGAACTCGGTGTGACGCGCTTTGAGATCGCGCGCGTAAGACAGTTCGGCGGGGGTAAACGCTTCGGTGCGGCGGACGCCGCGACTCGCGCCCAGCGGACTGCGGGTGCCGCTTCCGGCATAAAGCGGCACCGGCGCGCCCTTGAAGCGCACGATATAGCGTGTTTGCTGCGCCGCCGGTGGACTCGCCGCCTGCCGGACCGGATGCGTCATCAGCGCACGGGCCGACGGCGGCGAGACGGCCGTGGTGGCGGCGAAGCCGGCGGCAGCGACGCCGAACGCAACGGCGGTCGCCGCGGGAATCCAAAAGCGCATATTCAACCCCCTTGATCAGTGCGCGCTTTCAAATATAGCAGCTTCGTCAGATTATTCGGCTATGGCCCGTGCCGGTTTTGTGCTGCCGCCCGATCCGCCGAAGTCCTTGACGATAAGGATATTGAAGCCGTGCTGTCCGATCATCAGGTTCAGTGCGGCCAGTTCGTGCCGCTGGACGTGCCTCCACTGATCCAGCGCCGTCTGCAGCCGGCCGTGCAGTTTCCGATACACCGCATACTCCTGCTTTGTCGGCGCGGCGTCGGCGCGGCTGAGCGTCCGCTCGAGCCAGGCGAGCTTGCTGTTCAGGCGGGCGGGGTAGTTCAGCATCGCCTGGCTGGCGTGCGCGCGCGGTTGCCACAAGCTGTCGGCGATCGTGGCCAGCGTGTTGTCGAACTGATCGGCCACCGTGACGATGTGGTTCGCGTGGGGCCTTGCCGCAAACTGCTGCTGCAGGCCGTAAACCTGGTCGCGCAAGTCGCTGATCTGGTTAACCACGCGATGGTCGGCCGCGATGTCGTCGCGCAGCTTCATCATCAGATTGAATTGCTGTTTCAGCGCCGCCATTGACACGTCGACGCGCGGATCCATCTTGACCGTCAGTGGTTCCTGCCACGTGCGGCCGTCCACGTTCAGCGTCACCTGGTAGGTGCCCGGCAGTGCGAGCGGCGCCACCGGGCCACCCATGTCGTAGACCGCCCCCGGGATCGACGGCGGCAGCGCGTAGTGCAGGTTCCAGACGAAGCGGTGCATGCCGGCGCTCGACGGCAGCGACGGCGTGTTGCCGCTCAGATCGATCGCGCTGGTGAAGCGGCGCACGAGCCGGCCCTGGCTGTCGCGGATCGTCAGCGTGATCGGCTCGTCCGGCGCCGCGGCGAGGTAGTAGTCGATCATCGCGCCGTGCCGCGGATTGCTGCCGGCCGCCGTCTGGCTGCCTTCGAGACCGCGCGTCTCGCGCACGCGGTACGCGGGCGCGGGCGCGAACAGGTGCGCCGGCGCGTTCGCAATCCTGGGCGTCACCTGCTCGAGCGGACTGATGTCGTCGAGTACCCAGAAGCCGCGGCCGTGGGTCGCGACGATCAGGTCGCCGGCATGCACGATCAGGTCGTGCACCGGCGCGGACGGCAGGTTGAGTTGCAGTGACTGCCAGTGGTCGCCGTCGTCGAACGAGACGTAGACGCCGGTCTCGGTGCCGGCGAACAGCAAGCCCCGGCGGTGCGGGTCCTCACGCACGACGTGCACATAGGCGGGCGCCTTGATGCCGGTGGTGATCTTCGTCCAGTGCCTGCCGTAATCGCGGGTGCGGAAAATGTACGGGGTGACGTCGTTGAGCTTGTGGGCATCGACGGCGACATAGGCCGTGCCGGCGTCGAACGGCGAGGCCTGAATCTGCGCCACCTTGGCCCACTTGGGCAGCCCCGGCGGCGTGACGTTGTGCCAGGTCTTGCCGCCGTCGCGGGTGAGCTGCACCAGGCCGTCGTCGGTGCCGACCCAGATCTCGCCGGCCGCGTTGGGCGAAGGCGCGATACTGAAAATCAGGTCGTAGTATTCGGCGCTCGAATTGTCGCGCGCAATGGGGCCGCCGGACGGGCCCTGCTTGGACTGGTCGTCGCGCGTCAGGTCCGGGCTGATCTGGTGCCAGCTCGTGCCGCCATCGGTGGTTTTCATCAGCACTTGGGAGGCGGTATAGAGCACCTGCGGGTTCTGCGGCGAGAACGCCAGTGGTGCGGTCCAGGTGAAGCGATGCTCCAGTTCCTCGGCGGGCTGGCCATCGGTATCGACCGGCCACGGCGACACGTCGCGCACCTGGCCGGTGCGCTTGTTGTAGCGCGTCAGGATGCCGAAATACGAGCCGGCGTAAACGATGTTCGGATCCGCGGGGCTCGGCAGCACGTAGCCGCTTTCGCCGCCGCCCACCGGGTGCCAGTCGTGTTCGGTAATCGCGCCGTGGCTGGTGGCGCTGGCGATATCCACCGAGCCCCAGTCCTGCTGCGAACCGTAGATGTGGTACGGGAACTGGTTGTCCGCGGCAACGTGGTAGAACTGCGCGGTCGGCTGGTTGTCCGGCTGCGTCCAGCTCGCACCGCCGTTGGTGGTGATCGCCGCGCCGCCGTCCTCGCCGAGGATCATGCGTTGCGGGTTGTTCGGGTCGATCCACAGCGCGTGGTTGTCCGGGTGCGGTTCGCGCACCATGCCGAACCACTTGCCGCCGTTGGTCGAGCGGAACAGGTGGACGTTGCCGACATAAACCGTGTCCGGGTCCTGCGGATCGGTCTTCAGCAGGCTGAAATACCAGGCGCGCTGGCGCAGGCGCTGATCGTCGTTGATCAGCTTCCAGTGCGCGCCGCGGTCGTCGGAGCGATACAGCCCACCCCGGCGAGCCTGGATCAGCGCGTAGACGCGCTGCCCGCCGGCGGCGACGGCAATGCCGATGCGTCCCAGCGGGCCGGTCGGCAGGCCGTGGCCCTGAAGCCGGATCCAGGTTTTGCCGCCATCGGTGGATTTGAACAGGCCGCTACCGGGGCCGCCGCTTTCGAGGTGCCACGGCGTGCGGTACATGCTCCACATTGCCGCGTAGATGATGTTCGGATTGGCCGGATCGATGGCGAGATCCGTCGCGCCGGTGCGGTTGTTGACGTACAGCACCCGGCGCCAGGTCTGCCCGCCGTCAGTCGAGCGGAACACGCCGCGTTGGGTATTCGGGCCATAAACGTGGCCGAGCGCCGCGACCAGTACGATGTCCGGATTTTGCGGATCGACGACGATGTCGCCGATATGGCGGGTATTGGACAGGCCGATGTGCTTCCAGGTCGCGCCGCCGTTGGTCGACTTGTACATCCCGTCGCCGAACGAGGTGTCATTGCGCGGATCGGCCTCGCCGGTGCCGACGTAAACCACGTTCGGCGCCGAGGGGGCGACTGCGATTGCGCCGATCGACGATACCGGCTCGCGCGCAAACACCGCGCGCCAGGTGACGCCGGAATCGGTGGTCTTCCAGACGCCGCCGGCAGCGGCGCCGAAATAATAGGTGTTGGGGTCGCTCGCGACGCCGGCCACGGCCGGCGCGCGGCCGCCGCGGAACGGGCCGATCTGGCGCCAGTGCAAGCCTTCGTAGAGGCTGGGCGAGAGGGTCGGCGCGGCAAACGCAGCGGGCGCCAGCAGGACCAGCAGGGCGAGCGCGACGCGGCGCAAACTCAACTTGACGAAGTGGTTTCCGATGAGGGGCACCTCATTGTCACGTTGTCGGTGGCAGCGGTGCGCGGTCCTTCGGACACCACACGAAATCAGCAGCTATTACACGTCCCTGTGCTACGATACGCAATTCACTCGACGACCATTCGGAGTGCTTTCTGATGCCGTTGACACCGGAAGACGTAAAACGGATCGCGTTTCTCGCGCGCTTGCGGATAGACGATGCCGACATTCCCGGATACGCGGACAATCTGAGCCGGATTATTGCTTTTGTGGATCAGTTGAACGCCGCGGATACCAGCGACGTGGCGCCGATGGCGCATCCGCTGGATCGTGCCCAGCGACTGCGTCCGGACGAGGTGACGGAAGTCGATCAACGCAGTGTCTACCAGCAAAACGCAACAGGCGTCGAAGCCGGATTGTACACGGTCCCTCGGGTTATCGAGTAAACAATAAGGGTTTTCCCCTAGCAAACTCATATTCTTTGAACGAATCGACACGGAAAGGTTCCCGGCGTGCCCATTCCAACAATGACTCTTGCGCAAATGGTCGCGGCGCTGGCGCGCGGCGATATCACGAGTACCGAGCTGACGACTGACTATCTCGATCGCATCCAGCGGTTCAACCCCAAACTGAACGCATTTGTGACGGTGACCGCAGATAAGGCGCTGGCTGCGGCGGCGAATGCCGACAAGAAGATCAAGGCGGGCGAGGGCGGCCGGCTGACGGGCGTGCCGCTCGCCCACAAGGACATCTTCTGCACCGCAGGCGTGCGCACGACCTGCGGCTCGCGGATGCTCGACAACTTCGTCTCGCCCTACGACGCGACCATCGTCGAGCGACTGAACGCCGCCGGCATGGTGCTGCTAGGCAAGACCAACATGGACGAGTTCGCGATGGGCTCGTCGAATGAAACCAGCTATTACGGGCCGGTCAAAAATCCCTGGGATCTTGAGCGCGTACCGGGCGGCTCGTCCGGCGGTTCGGCGGCGGCAGTCGCCGCGCGTTTGGCGCCGGCCGCGACCGGCACGGACACTGGCGGCTCGATTCGCCAACCGGCCGCGCTGTCGGGCATCACGGGCCTCAAGCCGACCTACGGGCGCGTGTCGCGTTACGGCATGATTGCGTTCGCCTCCAGTCTCGACCAGGCCGGCACGCTAACGGCGACCGCCGAGGATGCCGCGCTGCTGCTCAACCAGATGGCGGCGTTCGATCCTAATGATTCCACCAGCGTGGACGAGGCAGTACCTGATTACGTCGCCGCCCTCGACAAGCCGGTCAAGGGCCTGAAGATCGGCGTGCCGCGCGAGTTCTTCGACGA
>DASSTE010000074.1:0-132000 GCA_035708085.1 Gammaproteobacteria bacterium
CGTGGCCGTGGTCGCCGACCAGCTGGGCAGCTTCCCCGTGCTGATTTCGCTGGCGGTCGTCGTCGCCAGCCTGTATGCCGGGCGGACGCCGCACCCGAGCCATATTCTCAAGCGCGTCGTGACGTTTCCGGCCTTCCTCGCGCTGCTGTCGGGCATCGTGATCAACGTCGCCGGCGGCTGGCCCCGCATCGTTACCGATGCGCTAGCGCCCGTTGCCGCCACCCTGACCCCGGTGGCGTTGTTCTCGGTCGGCTTGCGCTTCAAGCTCAACCTCGGCAGCCGCCAGATGCTGGCTGCCGCCGGTCTGGGTTGGAGCTGGAAGCTGTTTGTGGCGCCGGCACTGGCATTTGCGGTGGGCACGCTGGCCGGGGTAGGCGGGACGATTTTCGATGTCGGCGTGCTGCAGGCGGCGATGGCGCCGATGGTGTCGGCCACGATTCTCGCCAACGAGTACGATCTCGACCCGCCGCTGGCCAACAGCATCCTCGGCGTCGGCATCGTGATTTCACTGGTGACCGTGCCGCTGATCCATATGTTGATAAGCTAAGGCGGTTGTCTGAAAAACCCGGCGGTGAAGGTGCGATGTCTTCCGACGAGCTGCTGCAAGTATTTCCCGGCCCCGCGCGCAAGCTCCCGCTGCGCGGCTTTTATCTGAATGAAACGTTGCGTCCCGCGGGCACGCCTGCGCGGCCGTTTGTTTATGCGAGCTTCATTACCAGCCTCGACGGACGCATTTCGCTGCCCGATCCCGAGAACAAGACCCGCAAGGCGCCCGGCGCCACCACCAATCCGCGCGACTGGCGGCTGTTCCAGGAATTGGCGGCCTCTGCCGACGTGCTGGTCACCAGCGGGCGCTACATTCGCGATCTCGCCGGCGGGGTCGCACAATCCGGTCTGCCGGTCAGCACGCAGCCGGAGTTCGCCGACCTGGTTGAATGGCGTGTGTCGCAGGGCCGTGCGCGGCAGCCTGCAGTGGCCGTCGTCAGTGCGAGCCTCAACCTTTCGATTCCGGCCGGCCTGCCCGATGAACGACCGGTTTACCTGGTGACCGGTGCGGCGACGGGGCGGGAGAAGATGGAGCCTCTTGAAGCACAGGGTGCACGCGTGCTCATCGGCGGCGACGGACTGCGGGTGGAGGGCTATCGGCTGGTATCGACGCTGGCGTGCGAAGGCTTCGCGAACATCGCCATGGTCGGCGGCGCCGAGTTGTTGAACACGCTGCTGGTCGACAACGTATTCGATCGTCTGTATCTGACACAGGCGCACCGGATGCTGGGTGGCCTGTCGTTCGACACGCTGATTAAAGGTCGCCAGCTCAATCCGCCCGCGGACTTCACCCTGCGTTCGCTATGCTTCGATACAGGCGGTGACTTCGAGCAATCGTTCGCGGTGTACGACAAGCGCCCGCCGACGATGTAGGAGCGGCCGCCGGCCGCGAAGATATGAATCGCGAGCGGCGCTCGCTCCTACACGGCAATTCGCCAGATCGCGAGCGCCAGCAGCAGCCAGGCAACGATAAAGGCGATTCCGCCGATCGGTGTGATCGCGCCCAGCCAGCGCGTGCCGGTGATGGCGAGTCCGTACAGGCTGCCGCTGAACAGCACGATGCCGGCGACCATCAACCAGCCGGCGGCGCGCAGCAGCGGCGGGGCGCCGAAGTGCAACACCAGCAAGCCGACCGCCAGCAGCCCGAGCGCGTGTACGAACTGGTACAACTCGGCGGTGCGCCAGACGGCGGCCATCGCCGTCGATAGTTGCGCGCGCAGCGCATGGGCGCCGAACGCGCCCAGGATGACGCCGGTAAGGAGCCCGGCGCAGCCGAGCGTGAGAAAGATTCTGGCGGTGGTGATCATGGAATCTCCCTTCGCGTCGGTGTTCAACCGTCACGCGCTCGATTATGCTGTTTGAATGGAATACAAAGACTACTACAAACGCCTCGGCGTCTCCCGCGATGCCAGTCAGGACGAGATCAAGCGCGCCTACCGCAAACTGGCGCGCAAGTATCATCCCGACGTCAGCAAGGAAGAGAACGCCGAGGCGCAGTTCAAGGAAGTGCAGGAAGCCTACGAAGTCCTGAAGGACCCGGAACGGCGCGAGGCCTACGACCAGCTCGGCCAGAACTGGCGCGAGGGGCAGCAGTTCCGCCAGCCGCCTGGCCGGGACCAGGGCGGCTTCGACTTTCGCGGTGGCTTTACCGGCGGCGATGCCGGCGCGTTCAGCGACTTCTTCGAATCGCTGTTCGGCGGCGGCTTTCGTGCCGCCGGCGGCGCAGGCGGTTCCCGCCAGCCGCGCGGCCAGGACCAGTTCGCCCGCATCGACATCTCCCTCGAGGACGCGTATAGCGGCGCGACCCGCCAGATCACCCTGGAAAACCCGGAGGTCGATGCGCAGGGTCAGGTACAGGTCAAACGCCGTTCGCTCAATGTGCGCATCCCGGCCGGGATGAAACAGGGGCAGCAGATCCGCCTCGCTGGGCAGGGTGCGATGGGCGGCGATCTGTATCTCGAAGCCAACATCCAGCCGCACCGCTGGTTCCATCTCGATGGGCGCGACGTATCGCTGACGGTGCCGATCGCCCCGTGGGAAGCCGCGCTGGGGGCCAAAGTCGCCGTGCCGACGCTGGACGGCGAGGTCAGTGCGACCATTCCCGCCGGCGCCCAATCCGGCCAGCGGCTGCGCCTCAAGGGTCGCGGCCTGCCAGGCAAACCGGCCGCCGGCGACCAGTACCTGATCCTCAAGATCGTGACGCCGGCAGCGGACACCGACGCCGCGAAACAGTTATACAGGCAAATGGCCGAAACGCTGGCGTTCGATCCACGCGCCGGCGCATGGAGTTAGGGATGACGGAAAATTTCATCATCGAAGGCAGTCTTATCGACAGGGATACGCTGTATACGCTGCACGAGCTGTGCCGTTCGAGCGGCGTACACGCGGAAGTGATCGTCGAGATGGTCGAAGTGGGCCTGCTGGAGCCGCAGGGCCGGGACCCGGCCGAATGGCGCTTTCCATCGTATGCGCTCGCGCGTATCCAGTCGACGCTGCGGCTGCGACGCGACCTGGAGGTGAACCTGGAAGGCGCGGCGCTCGCGCTTGAATTGATGGACGAGGTGCGGCGCCTGCGCGCGCGGGTCGCGATGCTGGAGCGGCAACTCGAAGCGCTCTGAGTCAATGGCCGACAGCGGGCGCACGCTCCGGCACAACCTACAACCAACAAAAGGCTTCTTTATGAAGGGAGGCCATGAACTTTCTGGCTGATATCTGGCCGGCGCTGGCCGCCTTCTGCTCGTTCGCGATGGCGGTCGCGGCCACCGTTCATGCGATCCTGACCAAGCGCGATACCGGTGCGGCAGTCGCCTGGGTCGGCGTGATCTGGATCGCGCCGGTGCTCGGGCCGATCGCCTACGTGCTGCTCGGCATCAACCGCATCAACCGGCGCGCGGTCGCCCGCCGCCAGGCGATGTGGCGCTTTACTGCGGTTGAAGACAGCCCGGACGAGATCGCACACGAGCTCGAGCGTGTGGCCTCGCGCGACTTCATCCCGCTGGTCGAACTGGCTGACCGCATTACCCGCCGCCGGGTGCTGCTGGGCAACCGCCTCACGCCACTCGCCAACGGCGACGCCGCCTACCCGGAAATGATCGCCGCGATCCGGTCGGCCGAATACTCCGTCACGCTGACCACCTACATTTTCAACGACGATGCGGTCGGCCGCGAATTCGTTGACGCATTGGCGCTCGCGGTCAGGCGCGGTGTCGAGGTACGCGTGCTGGTCGATGCCGCCGGGACCCGCTACTCATTCCCGTCCATCATGCGCGTGCTGCGGCGCGCGGGCGTGACGGCAGCGCGCTTCATGCCGACGTGGCTGCCGTGGCGAATGCCGTACACGAACCTGCGCAGCCACCGCAAGGTGCTGGTCGTCGATGGCCGCATCGGCTTTACCGGCGGCATGAACATTTCGGTGAAGAACCGGCTGGCGTCGCGACCGCGCGGCGCTACCCAGGATCTGCATTTCCGGGTCGAGGGGCCGCTGGTGCGGCATCTGCAGGAAGTGTTCGTCGAAGACTGGGCGTTCACCACGCATGAGGCGCTCGACAGCGAGCTGTGGTTTCCGACGCTTGCGCCGGCCGGCGACACACTCGCGCGTGGCATCGACGACGGCCCCGACGAGACGTTCGATCGCATCCGCCGCATCGCCTTCGGTGCGATCACCAGTGCGCGGCGCTCGGTTGCGATTGTTACGCCGTATTTCCTGCCGGGCGATGCGCTGATCAGCGCGCTGACCACGGCCGCGATGCGCGGGATTCGCGTCGATATCGTACTGCCGGAACATAACAATCTGCTGTTCGTGCATTGGGCCTCGATGGCGCAGCTCGAACCGCTGCTCGAGTGGGGCTGTCGCGTGTGGCTGACGCCGCCGCCATTCGACCACACCAAGCTGATGGTCGTCGACGGCGGTTGGACGTTGCTCGGTTCCAGCAACTGGGACCCGCGCAGCTTTTCGCTGAACTTCGAGTTCGACGTGGAATGCTACGACG
Source organism: Gammaproteobacteria bacterium (assembly GCA_035708085.1). Classification (GTDB taxonomy): domain Bacteria; phylum Pseudomonadota; class Gammaproteobacteria; order Natronospirales; family DASSBR01; genus DASSBR01. The sequence goes on from DASSTE010000074.1 coordinate 4,536, forward strand.
CGGCATTCGCAGCCGACATGGAACGCCATATCGACGCCAAGATCGCGAGCGCGCGCCGGCTGTTGTGCGAAGACGTGCGCAACCGGCCGCTGCCGGTCAAGCTGCGCGACGGGGCGATGCGATTGTTTTCGCCCTATTTGTGAGGGGTTTTAAGGGTTAAGGGTTAAGGGTTAAGGGTTAAGGGTTAAGGGATTCTGTTTTCCCATTCACCTTTCACCCTTTACCTTTCACCCTTTACCAGCTCTTCAACCAACCTCTCCATCCGTGCAAAATGGCTGCCTTTCCAATAGATTTGTCCGCAGTCGTTGCAGCGCAGAAAGTTCTCGTAATACAGCTTTGTCTTCGGTTCCAGTCGATGGACGATGTCGGCCTTGTCCACCGGCGCCAGTAGCCCGTTGCAGCGTGCGCAGCGGCTGAACGGATGCACCATCCTGGCCAGATCGAGCCGCGTGACGATGTCCTTGATCTGCGTGCGCGGCTTGTCGTCGCGGACGTACATGCCATGCGTAATAATCCGGCGCTTCAACAGGCCGCGGTCGCGCGTCAGCAAAATGCGGTGCTCGCCGGCCGAGATCGCCGCGAGTTCGGCATCGTCGTAATCGTTGCGATACAGCGTGTCGAAACCGAGCAGGCGCAGGTAGCGGGCGAGCGTGCCGAGATGGGCGTCGAGGACGAAGCCCGGCGTGCGCAAGGGGCGCGGACGCAGGCGCGCGAGCGGCGCGATGTCGAAGGCCTCGAACACCGGGTAGACACCAACACGCTCGCCGTCGCCGAGAATGTGGTTGAAATCGACCGGCTCGCTATCGACAAGAATCAGGTCGATTTCGGTATGCGGCACGCCCAGCGCTTCAACCACATCCTTGATCGCCGCGCGCCGGTCGAACGCGTAGTTGAAGGTACGCTGCCGGCGCTCGGGTGGCAGGAAGTCGTTGAGCTCGGCGTAGAAGCGGAAAGTCGCAGTGGCCATACGCTGTTATGATAACCGCATGAAAATTCCCGCAATCACCGACATTGAAGCCGCCCGCGAGCGTCTCGGGGAGCGCGTGCGACAGACGCCTGTCTGGCAATGGCGCGGCAGCGCGATCGAAAATGCAGTCGGCGCCGACACCTCGCTGTTCCTGAAGATGGAACTGTTCCAGTACGGCGGCACCTTCAAGCCACGCGGCGCGCTATTGAACGCGATGGCGCTATCCGACGACGCGAAGCGTCGTGGCGTGACCGCGGTGAGTGCAGGCAATCATGCCATTGCGACCGCGTTCGCTGCCCGGCAATTGGGCACGAACGCGAAAGTCGTGATGCCCAAAACGGCCAACCCGGCACGCGTTGCCTTGTGCCGGGCCTACGGCGCCGAAGTGGTGCTGGTCGATGACGTGAAACTGGCGTTCGCTGAAGTGAAACGCCTTGAAACCGAAGAAGGTCGGACGTTCATTCACCCGTTCGAGGGCGAACTGACGGCGCTCGGCACCGCCACCGTCGGTTACGAATGGTGTAACCAGGCTAAAAATCTGGATGCCGTCATCGTACCGATCGGCGGCGGTGGCTTGTGTGCCGGTATTGCAACCGCTGTCAAGCAGATGCAGCCGCACTGTCAGGTGTTCGGTGTCGAACCGGAAGGCGCCGATACGATGCACAAGAGCTTTGCCGCCGGCTCACCACAGCAGGCCGGCAAGATCGATACGATCGCCGACAGTCTGGCCGCGCCGCACGCGGCGCCTTACAGCTTCGAGTTGTGCCGCCGCTTCGTCGACGATCTGGTCAAGGTCAGCGATGAACAAATGCAGCGCGCGATGGGCCTGTTATTCGCCGATTTGAAACTTGCCGTCGAGCCGGCTTGCGCGGCGGCGACGGCAGCGTTGTGCGGTCCGCTGCGCGAGCGGCTCGACGGCAAGCGCGTCGGGGTCATTCTCTGCGGCACGAACATCGACCTCGCGACGTTCACGAAGCAGGCGATTCCTTATCTCCCGTAGGAGTGATGCCGACTTCTAGTGGTCGCGGTTGATCGCCGGTCCCAACGGGTAAGTCGGCCGTCCGTCGAGCTTGTAAATGACGCCGCCTTTCATCACGAACGGCACGTTCTCGATCGCGCTGATGTCCTTCGTCGGGTCGCCCTTCACAGCGATGATGTCCGCGTACAACCCTTTCTTGAGCTGCCCGAACTTGTCCGCGTGACGCAGGATCTTCGCATCGACGCGCGTCGCCGCGAGCAGCGCCTGCGTCGGCGTCATGCCGTCGCGCACCATCCACTCGAGTTCCTTGTAGTTGGTGCCGTGCTTGTACACACCGACATCGCTGCCGCAGCCGATCGTCACGCCGACGTCCATTGCTGTCTGAAACGCATGCCTGACCTGCTTCATTTCGGCGGTGGGCGGATCGCCGGGCTTCCACCCGCCGAAATATTGCGCGTAGGCGGTCACCGCTTCGAGCGTCGGTATGTAGGCGACGTGGTGCTGCTTCATTAATTCGAACACCTTGCGGGTGCCGCCGAAGCCGTGCTCGATGGTATCGACGCCGGCGAGGATGGCGCGACGCATTCCCTCCGGCGTAGTCGAATGTGCCGACACCGGATGGCCGAGCGAATGCGCGGCTTCAACCGCCGCCTTCAGTTCTTCCTCGGTGAACGTGGGCACAGACTTGTGATTCTTGCCGCAGTGATAGTCGGCATAGACCTTGACCCAGTCCGCGCCGTGGCCGACCTGCTTGCGCACCGCCGCAAGCATCTGCGCCCGTCCGCTTACCGGAATGCCGCCCTGCGGCAGATCGAGATCGTTGCGGAACCCGTAAGGGCCCGGGCCGTAACAATAGGACGCCACCGTCGCGCGCGTCGCGACAAACATCCGCGGCCCCGGAATCAGACCTTTGTTGATCGCCTGCTGCACCGACACGTCGGCAAAGCCCGCGCCTTCAGTGCCGAGATCACGCAGTACTGTAAAACCTGCCATTAACGTCGCCCGGACGTGGTTGACGGCCTCGATTGTGCGATAGGGCACCGGCTCCTTGAGCACCTGGTCGTTCCACAGCGTTTCGTTGTACGGGTGCAGAAAGATGTGCGAATGCGCGTCGATCAGGCCGGGCAGCAGCGTCATCCCGGGCAGCGCGATCATTTGCGCGCCCGCCGGTGCATGTATGCGCGATGCCGGCCCCACGGCGGCAATCTTGTTGCCTTCAACCAGCACCACCCAGCCCGGATGCGTTTCCGAATCCGTCGCAGTAAAGACTCGCGCGGGTTTTAACAGGAAGGCGCCGGATGCTGCGGTGCCGCCATGCGCTGCAAACGCAAACGGCGAAAGAGTCACCGCAGCGACCAGCGTGACGAAGCAGCGAATAGAAAAGTTCTTCAACACAATCGGCCTCCGATTCAAGCAAACCGTCGAAAAATTTTACATGTCGGGCGTGGCGAACGGTAGCAAATACAAAAAGGCCATCACAGGGTATCGTAACCCCCTGAATAATAAAGATAAGTTAAACATGGCACCTTATTTGCTAGGGTACGTCTGTAGAGCGACACGGTTCGCGAAAGAAAAATGGACGTCTCCTTCGAGACTAAGTTAAAACGCGAAAGGCGGGAACGCGGGATTTGCAAGTACGTCTCCGCCAGCAGACGGCCCAGTGTCAAATTCGGCCGAAACGATGACTGAAGTGCCGGATTACTTTACACGTGAAACCAATCGATATTGTCCCGGCAAAAGCCGTTAAATCAACAGGTTAAAGGCGAGCATGAGGCTTTCCCCACAGAAATCACTGTCGAACGATTTTACGGTTTGGCGGATTCCAAACCCTTAGGGGATGAAAGTATCTCGGGCAACCCATTGATTTTGAAACGGTTCGCTCTAGTTGGCACGGGATTTGCTTATGCTCAATGTACCGGACCCTGCGGGGTCGTTGGAACACGAAGATTTACTTTCTGCACGGAATATGAAAGCCACAGATGAAGCCATGAGTCCTTGCACTTCTCATTCTCCTTTCGGGTTCATATCAACGTGCAAACCCTCAGTCGGCGGACGGTCAACAGGCGACCGTCTGCCGGCTTTTCATCTCTGAAATATTCACAGCAAAAGGAATTGACAATGAAAAAAGTTCTGTACTTATCGGCACTCGGCGCAGCCGCGACTTTGTTGACCGCTTCGGTGGCTGTCGCAACGCCCATTACCTTTACCGCATCCGGAACCGCCGGTGGCAATTCGGTGAGCGCCTCGGCCCAATTCACCTTTTCCGGCGACAACCTGACGATCGTATTGACGAACACATCTGCTCCAGCGAGCGGCCAAGACGTGCCGGGCTCGACCTTGACCGGTCTGTTCTTTAGTCTCACCGGCAACCCGTCGCTCACTCCGATTTCCGCCACAGCCAGTGCCATCGCTCAAGCAGCTAGCTGCGACACCGGCGATTGCTCCGGCACCGGCGTGAATGTCGGCGGCGAGTTCGGTTATCAGAACGTATCCGGCAGCGGATTTCCTAACGGCGCCGGCGAGGGTATTGCCAGTGCCGGCTATCTTGAAACCGGGCTGTCGCACGACATAGGAAATTTCAATGATGGCTCCGCCGGCACCGACCTTGATAGCCCTGGGTCGCTCGATGGCATCAACTTCGGAATTGTGTCGAATGCCTACGGCAATCCGAACGGTGGGTTGTCATCCGAACCACTGGTGCAGGATCACGTGACCTTCAATCTCAGCGGCGTCGCCGGTCTGGATAATCTGGATATATCCAACGTCAGCTTTCAGTACGGCACGAGCTTTGGAGAAGCCAATATTTCTTGCACGGGCACCACTTGCACGCATGTCACAGTGCCCGAACCGCGCGCCCTCCTGATATTCGGCTGTGGGCTGCTGTTGCTGGCCGGCTTCGGCTACGCGTCCAGGAAAAAATCCTGGGCGCGCGGCGACGACGCGCGGTTACTCAGCAGCGAACTCGATGAAGATCTGGCGGTTTAGGAGGAATGGAGCTTCCAGCCGCCTTCGCAGAACCCGTCTGCAGGGTTCGTTCACTCTCCCCTAAAGGACTATTTGGAGTAATAAAATGAAGAAATTGAAATGGCTTCTTTTGGCGACCATTGCATCTGCGATGGCGCTATCGGCCCAGGCATTTGCAACGCCGACGGCTACTGTCGATGGAATTACATTCAACACCGGAGCGACCTTCTATATCAGCAACATCTACGAGGATACCGTTGCCGCGCCAGGCGACGAGTTGAGTGGTTTCGGGAACATCTCGTTCGATTCGAGCGCAGGATTAAGTTGTGCCGCAGGCCCGGGCCAGTGTTCTTTAAGGTTTGAGTTCTCGGGTTATACGGTTACAGACATCACCTCGAGCACCGTCGATTTCAATGGCGGAACAGTGAACTTCTACACCGGCGACGGCGACCTTTTTCTCTCCACGAGCGGCCATGACTTCACCAGTCTTAATACCGGTCGTTCAGGCACGCTGCTCGGTAACTTCAGTAGCAGTAGCGCTAGCGGTCAATTGAGCGGTACCGGTATCGGGCAATTGGACGTAACAGGTGGCGATGCGGGACAGTATTTTAATACCAACACTGTCGATGATGGTAAGGGAGGTCTTGCGGACTTCTATTTCAACAGCTCCTTCAGCAACGTCGGTTGCCCGGATAACGGCGAACCACTATGCGGGTCTGGCGACCTTCATGGCTTTGCGGTGCCGGAGCCCGGCTCTCTGGCCATATTCGGCCTCGGCTTGCTGGGATTGACGTTCGCGCTGCGGCGTCGGCAGTCAAAGCGGTAGACAAGGAACCAGCCCTACGTCCATACATCTGGCCGGTCGACGGGCATCTCAGCCCGCCACCGGCCGGCCCTTTGGCAACTGCCTGTACGGGTCGACGATCCGTGATGACTTTACCTACTTTATTCGCAGAGGATTCATCATGAAAACGCGTAGAAAAAACAGCTTCGCCCTGCTTTTGACAGCGGCAATCTCAATCGGCTTTTGCGTAAGTCAGGCGCAGGCAACGCCGCTCATGTTTACATTCTCGGCAACCGACGTCAGCGGTACGCTCGGCAGCCATACGATCAGCCGACAGACGCTCGTGGTCACAACGACTGCGGATACTGCCGACGTGGTAAAGACGGCATGCGGAAACGCCTATGTTGTCGGCTACGGCAAGTGCACAGACTCAGGACTTATGACCGGAACGCTCAGCGCCATGTTCACGCTCGGCACCTTTTCGGGCAGCTTCAGTGATTCACTGTATGTGTTCGACAACCAATGGGAGCAAGTAATCGGATTCGGGACGCTCACACACGATCTGTTCGACCTGGTCGATACAGCTGACGGGCTGAAAACCTATGATTTGGCTTCTCCATTCGGCCCAATTGCCTCGAGCATGGGTCCATTTTTTCTCAATGTCCCCTTTGCAGGCACCAGCCTCGGGAATATGGCGCTGGCGAAGGGCGCCGACACAGTGCTCAGCTTCCAAGCGGCGACAGGTAAGGCCGCCGCCGTCCCAGAACCCGAGGAGCTCGGCTTGTTCGGCCTCGGCTTGCTGTTACTGGGCAGCTTGCTGTGGTGGCGCGGCAAAGCCGGTGCCCGCGGTAGCGCAGGCCGGTTTGATGTAGCTGCCGGTTCCGTCTAATGCCGAATTCACCTGACGGCGCGCAGCAGAAGCACGATCTGGTGAGGTTTTTGCGATCTCTATAGCGGAGGCCGCCTCGCAAAAAAGAAGCCCTTGCTTGCGCAAGGGCTTCTTTCGTTACGCGTAAGCGTATCGCAGCTTACTTCACAATGCTGGTATTGGAGTTGTACTGCGTGGACGGGGCGAACTGGCTCAGTGCCTGGTTGAAGGCCGTGAGCTGTTGGCTGCTCTTGCCATTGTTGTTGCCCTCACCCTGCAGCATGTTTTCCGGATCAACATCGCTACCGTAGACCTGGTGATTCGCCTGCTGGTCGAACTGTACCTGCGCGCCTTTGACATTGGCGCCGGTAAAACCGTGCTCCGAGTTCGACGTATAGGCGAGGACGGGTGCCGAAACGGTACCGCCGTGCTGCAGGCTCGTCGGGCCGGCGGTGACGTCGACGTCATCGCCCAGGGTGAAGTCGCCGCTTTGCAGTGTGTTGGCCGCATCGTCGTTCACGAACACCAGCACCAGCGCGTTGCTGGTGTTGCCCTGCATGCTGGTATTGCCGTAGGCGCCGACTCCCGTCTGCGTGCCGCTTTGGCCGGTTGCGGTGCCGGTCTGCATCCCGGTCGTGCCCGCCTGCGTGCTGCTATTGGCGTAAGTGTTGTTCGTCCCGGTCTGCGCATACGAACTGTTGGCACCGGTGTTCATGCCGGTCTGGCCGCCGGCGTTCATGCGCGTCCGTCCGGACATTGCGCCGTTGCCCTGCATGCTCATCGAGCTGTTCATCAGGTGCAACTTCGTGATCCGCACGAAGACGGGCGACGACGAGGTCCACTGGCCATTGTCGTTACGGCAACTCGCGACGCCCACGCGTTCGGACTGCGACGTCATGTGCGTATTCGCCATGCTGGAGCTGCTCGTGCTGGCATTATTGGAACTCATCGCATTCTGATTCATGCCGGACGAACGCGTCGATCTCGCGCTGGTGGAACTGCCCGGATAGGTGGCGCCGGCGGTGCCGCCGCTCGACATCATCGTGGCATTTTTCGGGAACACGGCGACACAGCGCGCGGCGGCTATGACCTGCTGCGGAATCTGTTGCGAGGTAGTTCCGTAGGTGCCCGTCTGGCCGCTTTGCGACTGCCCGACCTGAGCGTTGGACTGCGCGTTCTCACGCAGCACCATCGCCGCTTGCGTGGCGATCTGCTGGGGCTGGCTTTGCATCCCGGTCATGCCCGTCTGCTGCTGCTGATTCCAGCTCTGCTGGTTCTGCGAATTGGATTGCTGCGGTGTTTGCTGCGTTGTCTGTTGCGGCGCGGCATAGGCGATGCCGACGGTCGCCATGAGCGCTGCCGCGGAAACGGATGTAATGATGGATTTGGCGTGCATGTTGAACCCTCCGTGGTTTCGGGTATGTGCAAGACGAAAATTATGCTAGTGACGTGCCGGTGAATTTGAAACGACTTCCATCACAGTATGTCTCGCGGCGCCGGATGACACCATCGGGGCGTGCCCTGATGGGGTTTTACTAAACGGCGACTTTCGCCTTGATCGAGGGGTGGCTGCGGTAGCCGACGATCTCGAAGTCTTCGTACTCGTAGTCGATGACGGACGGCGGCCGGCGGCGCAGGCGCAGTTCAGGCAGCGGATACGGCTTGCGCGTCAGCTGCTCGTCAGCCTGCTCGACATGATTCAGGTAGAGGTGGCAGTCGCCGCCGGTCCAGATGAACTCGCCGGGCGCGAAGTCGAGTTGCTGGGCGATCATGTGGGTGAGCAGCGCGTAGGAGGCGATGTTGAACGGCACGCCGAGGAAGATATCGGCACTGCGCTGGTACAACTGGCACGACAGCTTGCCGTCGGCCACGTAGAACTGGAACAGGCAGTGGCACGGGGCGAGCGCCATATCGTCGATCTGGCCGACGTTCCAGCTACAGACGATGATGCGCCGCGAGTGTGGCGTTTTGCGCAGCTGGCGCATTACGTTCGCGATCTGATCGATGTGTTCGCCGTTCGGCGTCGGCCAACTGCGCCACTGGTAACCGTAAATCGGACCCAGGTCGCCATTCGCGTCCGCCCATTCGTCCCAGATGCTGACGCCGTGTTCGTTGAGATAGGCGACATTCGTGTCGCCGCGCAGGAACCACAGCAGCTCGTGGATGATCGAGCGGAAATGTAGCTTCTTGGTCGTCACCGCCGGAAAGCCGGCGGCCAGATCGAAGCGCATCTGATGGCCGAAGATGCTTAGCGTACCGGTGCCGGTGCGGTCTTCCTTGCGCGCCCCCTCGTGCCGTACCCGCGCGAGCAGATCGAGGTATTGCCTCATACGCGCTCCGGTGGCGTGCGTTTCGGCGCTGCGACCGCGAAACGTTTGCGGTGATAGGCGAGTGCGATCAACACGACGCCGACGACGATCAGCGGAAACGACAGCGCCTGGCCCATCGTCAGCCAGCCGAAGGCAAGGTAGCCGACCTGCGGGTCGGGCAGGCGCTCGAACCCGATGCTGAAGCGGAACACGCCGTAGAGCAGGGCGAACAGCCCCGACACCGCCATCCGCGGACGTGGCTTGGCCGAAAACCACCACAGCACCACGAACATGACCAGGCCTTCGAGGAAAGCCTCGTACAACTGGTTCGGAATGTGCGGCGCGCTGTAGCCGTTCGGCACGCCGTGGCAGTAGCGGTCCATGAAGCGGCCGTCGTAGCACGGCAGCCGCATCGCCCAGGGCAGGTGCGAAACCTTGCCCCACAATTCGCCGTTGATGAAGTTGCCGATGCGGCCGGTGCCCAGGCCGATCGGCACTGCCGGCGCAATGAAGTCCATGATGTCCCAGAATGAGCGCCGAAAGCGGCGCGCGTACACACCCATCGCGACCAGCACGCCGAGCAGGCCGCCGTGAAATGACATGCCGCCGTCCCAGACAAATAAAATATGCTCCGGATGGGCGAAATAGAACGGCAGGTTGTAGAACAGCACGTAGCCGAGCCGCCCGCCGATGACGATGCCGAGCACGACATAAAACAGCAGGTCGCCGAGCTGCTCCGCGGTCCAGTGATAGCCCGGCTTGCGCTTGATGCGCAGCCAGTTGACGCCATACCCGCCGGCAAAGCCGACCAGGTACATGATGCCGTACCAGTGCACGGCCAACGGCCCGATGCTGAAGGCAATCGGGTCGATTTCGGGGTAAGTCAGCATGAGGGTATTCTACCAGCTTGCGTTATAGTGGGACGCATCATGGACGAGCCCCCCCTTTTCAACCGTCTCGGCGACGAAACCAGCCCGTACCTGCTGCAGCACGCCCGCAATCCGGTGGCGTGGCAGCCGTGGGACGACGCGGCCCTGGCGCATGCCCGCGCCGAAGACAAGCCGATCCTGCTGTCGATCGGTTACTCCGCCTGTCACTGGTGCCACGTGATGGCGCACGAGTCGTTTGAGGATGCGGCGACGGCGGCGCTGATGAACGCGCGCTTCGTCAACATCAAGGTCGATCGCGAGGAGCGGCCCGATCTCGACAGGGTCTACCAGACCGCGCACCAGCTTCTGAATCGCCGCGGCGGCGGCTGGCCGCTGACGGTGTTTCTCGCGCCGGACGATCTCGCCCCATTTTTTGCCGGCACCTACTTCCCGCGCGAGCCGCGCCACGGGCTCGCCGACTTCAAGACCGTGCTGAACCAGGTGGCGGATTATTATCACGCGCATCGCGACGAGATTCGTGCGCGCACCGCCGCGCTGAGCGACACCTTCGCCCGCCTCAAAGCGCGCCCGCCTGCCGCCGGCGTGGAGCCGGATCGGGAGATCATCGACGCCGCGCTGTCGACGCTGGCGCAAAGCCACGACGCCCGCCACGGCGGCTTCGGGCCCGCGCCCAAGTTTCCGCGCCCGGGCGCGCTCGAACTACTGCTGGGGGCGCCGGATGCCGCCATGCGCGGCAAGGCGCTGCAAACGCTCGCGCACATGGCCGACGGCGGCCTGTTCGACCAGGTCGGCGGCGGCTTCAGCCGCTACTCGGTCGATGCCGGCTGGACGATTCCCCACTTCGAGAAAATGCTGTACGACAATGGTGCGCTGCTCAGGCTCTACGCGCTCGCGACACGGCAGACCGGCAGCGCGCGTTTCCGTGAGGCCGCGGCACTCACTGCCGACTGGACGATCGATGTCATGCAGTCGGAGGCGGGCGGCTACTACTCGAGCCTTGATGCCGATTCCGAAGGCCACGAAGGCAAATATTACATCTGGGACCGCGACGAGTTGCGCGATCTGCTCAATGACGATGAATACGCGCTCGCCGTCGCGCGCTTCGGCCTCGACGGCGTGCCCAATTTCGAAGGCCATTGGCACCTGAACATCGCCGCCGACACGGCAACGCTGGCCGAACAGCGGCAGGTGTCCGAAGAGGCCGTTGCGACACAACTTGAAACGATTCGCGGCAAGCTGCTGCACGCGCGGGCAGCGCGGACGCCACCGGCGCGCGACGACAAGATCCTCACCGCGTGGAACGGGCTGATGATCCGCGGCATGACGGCGGCCGGGCATCTGCTCGACGAGTCGCGCTGGCTGGACTCGGCGGCGCGCGCACTTGAATTCATTCGTGCTGAATTGTGGCGCGACGGACGCCTGTTCGCGACGTACCAGAGTGGCCGCGCCCGCTTCGATGGCTATCTCGACGACTACGCGTTCGCCGCCGCGGCCTGCCTCGAAATGCTGCAGGCCCGCTGGCGCAACGCAGACCTCGAACTCGCATGCGCGCTGTGCGAGGCGATGCTCGCGCACTTCGAGGATCGTGACGGCGGCGGTTTCTTTTTCACGGCGGACACACAGGAGACGCCGCTCGACCGGCCGAAAAGTTTTGTCGATGAATCGATGGCTGCCGGCAACGGCGTGGCCGCGCAAGTCCTCGTCCGGCTGGGCCATCTGCTTGGTGAAATCCGCTATCTCGATGCCGCCGCGCGCACGTTGCGTGCAGGCACGGCAGTGCTTGCCGATTATCCGGACGCAATGTGCAGCCTGCTGATTGCGCTGCGTGAGGAACTCGATCTGCCGGCGCAGATCATCCTCCGCGGCGAGCCGACGGTTCTAGCGCAATGGCGGCGGCGGATCGAGTCGACGTTCGACCTGCACCGGCGCGTGTATGCGATTCCGCACGATGCGGGCGAGCTGCCGGGGTTGCTGGGCGCGTGCGAACCGCTCGCGGATGGCGTAGCGTATTTCTGCAAAGGGACGGAATGTTCGGCGCCGCTCACGTCGGTCGAGGCAGTTATGGAAAGGTTGAGTTGACGGTTAAATAACAAGGGCATGCAGATGAATAGAATAATTGCGGGCGTGGTCATGGCGTCGCTCGGGCAGGCGGCGCTGGCAGCCGCTGCCATCGGCCCGCCCGAATGGACCCAGTACCGCATGGGGCCGACCAGCAATGCGGTATATCGCGATCCGGGCGCCGCCGCGAACAGGGTGCTGCCGAGCCACGTGTACCACACGAACGCACCGCTGCGCGCAACGCCGGTGATCGTCAACGGCCGGCTGTACATCGGTAACCACAAGACTGGTGGACTGCAGGCGTTCGATCTCGAAACCGGCCGAATGCTGTGGCACAACAAGGCGCCTAATTGGGTGCACTCGGAAATGACCGATGCCGGCGGGCTGCTGTACGTCGGCTACGGCGACCGCGTGTTCGTCACACCCTGGCTGCGCGGCGAGGGGCCGAGCGGCGTGCTGGCGCTCAACCCGGATACCGGCAAGATCGTCTGGCACTTCGAGACCGTGGGCGAAGTCATGCCGACGCCGGCCTACCGCAACGGTGTCGTTTACGTGACCACCGGCGCGGGCGAACTCTATGCACTCGACGCGAAGACCGGTGCGGTCCGCTGGCAGTTGCCGCTCAGAACCAGGCGCATCACCGTCGACACCGGTCTGCATTTGTCTGCGGGGCTGCCCGCCTTTGTCAGCATGTCGTCGCCGCACATCAAGAACGGGGTGCTTTACGTCGGCGGGCTCGACACGGTGTTTGCGATCGATCTTGCGACGCACAAGGTCAAGTGGCAGTTTTCGCGGCTGGCGTCGTTCACCGACGTGCCGGTGGCGATCTCGAAGCAGGGCGTCATCGTCACCACCGGCGTCAAGGTGCCGGTGCAGTTGAGCTACGCGGAAATACGCAAATACGGTGCGGTGCGCGAGGACTACCATTTCATCTACGCGATCAACCCGGACGGCAGCCTGCGCTGGAAACACCTGATGGGGCCGGGCTCGCAGCAGGAAAACAACACCTCCGGCGCGCCGGCGATCGCCAACGGCCGCGTCTACGTCGGCAGCCCGTACGCCAAGGCATTTTTCGCCTACGACGTCAGCTCCGGCAAGCTGCTGTGGAAGTATTTCACCGGCGTCAAAATCAAGGGGCCACCGGCCATTGTCGATGGCTTCGTTTTCTTCGGCGACACGCGCGGGACGTTATACGTACTGAACGCGAAGACCGGCAAGCTGATTCAGAAGCGACACTTTCCCGATGCGCTTGCGCCGGCTGGACCTGTCGTGATCGACCGGAATCTCTATGTCGGTTGCCAGGACGGCAACGTTTACTCGATTCCGCTGAAGGACCTTACAAGAAAGTAGCTAGTGCTAAGTCGCTAGGACCGAGTGAAGAGGTTCTTCTCTGAACTCAGTCCTAGCGACTAGCGACTTTCCCGAGGTCCGCGCCGGGTCCAGCGGCCGCCCTTGCGGACCAGTTCGTACGTCGGCCAGTAATGCGGCTCGAGTTTCATTGCGACGAGGCCGGGGCGGCCGTCCGGGTCGATGACGCGCAGGCGCAGCGCCGAATGTCCGGGCGCGGCGCGGACTGCGGCCAGGAACGTCTTGATGTCGGGCGTTGGATTGCCGTTCACGGAAACAATGCGCAAACCCGGCGACAGGCCGTAACGGCTCGCAGGTGATCCATAATTGAAGTAGGCGACCCAGACGCCGGTGCGCGGCTGGCCGCGTTGCGTCGCCAGCGTGCGCGGCGGGCGTTGCAGGATCGCACCGCCCCAGACCAGCACCCGGTCGAGCGCGCCGGTATCGAGCAGCCTGGTGGGCATCGTGATATGCATAACCTTGCTGTCGCGCAGCACGGTCAGCGCAACGGACGGCTTTTGGCTCAGGTGTGCGAGCTGTTCGAAGTTGTGCAGCGGCCGGCTGTCGATTGCCAGCAGCAAGTCGCCGATGCGCAACTTGCCCTCGGCCGGGCCGCCTGCTGCGAGGCGAGTCACCATCAGCACCTGGCGGTCGGTATCCGACCCCGCTTCAAATATTTTGGCCCATTGCGCCGGCAGTCCGCGTTCGCGCGCATCGGCGAGCGACAGTGGCCAGAATTCGGCGCCCAGAGTACGCACCGCCGGATGATCCGAATTCTCGACGTGCTGAATCAGCGACTGCACCAGCCACAGCGGGATCCCCATCAGCGCCTGGTGCAGCTTCTGGCCGCTCTGCCACGCGAAGCTCGACCACAGCGCAACCACGCGGCCCTGCGCGTCGGCCAGTACGCCTTCGACGCCGGCCGGTGCGTCGACGACGCGGATTACGTCGAGGTTGCTGTCGCGGAACCGCAGCGTTGCCGATACCGGCAGCGCCAGCGGCTGAATATCGGCGACCACGCTGGCCTGGCTGACCAGCGACTGGCGGTCGTTGAAGCCAACCACCCAGACCGGATCGCCGGCGTCAAGGTTGCCGTTGCCAAAGCGCGCGCTTCTGACCGGGGTGTCGCCCAGCAGCTTCGGGTCGTAGTGCAGCACGGCGAGGTTGTGAATCGGGTCGATGTAGGCGACTTTGGCCGGAATCGACACGGAACCCGCGAAGCTCAGTTGCAACTGGCCCATGGAGACCGGCACGGTGTTGCGGTCGACGATCACGAGGCCTTGTTTCGCGTCGATGATCAGGCCGGTGCCGACGTAGTGCGTCTCCTGCACACCCTCGATCTGGTACGGCATGTTGAACTGGACGTACACCAGTGACGGCGCCAGCGCGCGTTTGCGCGCGTCGCCGTAGTCGGGATACTGCACCGTGGTCGGCTTGACCGGCTTCGCCGGCTGTGCCGGCGGAAGTTGCTTGCACGGCCACAGGCCACGGCCGCGATGGCAGCGACGCGGCGGGAACCAGCGGCTGCCGAGCCGGACGAGCGCGGTGTGCGGCTGGTCGGGGTTGTCGGCTGTATAGAAGCGCACGCTCACGCGCGTGCCGTTCGGATAGCGCTCCAGTTGCTGCTGGAATGCATCGAGATCGGGCACGGCAACATGGCCGAACTGCGTGATGACTGCGCCGCGGCCGATGCCGGCGTTGCTGAATACGAAGCCGGGGTCGGCGACGTAGACGCCCCGAATCGGTTTGCCGAAGCTGCGCGCGAGTTCATACGACAGGTTGTTCAGCACTGCGCCGCCGTATTCGAGATAGCTGGACGGGCTGATCGCGTGCAGGTTTGCGACCGGCATTTTGAACTGTAGCGGACTGCCTCCGCGCTCGATGTCGAGCGAGACCGTCTGGCCGACACGATGGTCGAGGATGTCGGCGAGGCTGTCGAAGCCGGTCACGAGCTTCTCGTTGACCGACACCAGCACGTCGCCTGGCTGGAGCTTGCCGCTGCCGGGCCCACCGGGAACGACATCATTGACGACCAGCAGGCCGCTCGAATCAGGTGCCTTCTTGCGCGCGCGCTGCACGACCTCGGCGCGGACGCCGAGGCGGTCGAGCTGGTTGTAAGGCTGGTGCAGGAAGACGGTCTCGAGCGTGCCGCGCGGGACCGGTTGATTTTCCTGGATGTACCTCAGCGCCACGACCACGCGGTCAAGCGGCAGGAAATAGCTCGACGAACTGTCGGTCCCGCCGCCGGCATTGAGCGCGATGACGTGGCCGGCGATATCGATTACGGGTGAGCCGGACGAGCCGCCGGACGTGCCCGAGTCGGCCTGGAAATAGAACGTGTTGAAATCGTTGTAGCGCGATGCGCCGTAGTAGGGTGCGTTGCGGTCAGTGCGCGCGAGCGTGCCGGCAAGAATCGACATCTGCTCGCCGGCATCGTTACCGATGATGCGAATTTCCTCACCAATTCGCGCCTCGGCCGGTGCGAGCTTCAATGCCTTCGGGTGGATGTACTTGAGCTTTGACGGGTCGTAGTGAAAGAACCCGAAGTCATGCACCGGGTCGCGATAAATCGGCGTCAGCGGGATTTCCTCGTGATCCTTGAAGACGGCTGTCGCAACCACCGGTCCCGGCTGTACCACATGACGGTTGGTCAGGATGATGCCGCGTTTGGCATCGACGATGAAGCCGGTCGCCTCGCCGGTAAAGTTCCACTCGGTATCGAACGCACGCGGCGCGTCGATCTTGATGCTGACCACCGCCGGCTCGACGCGCTGGATGACAGGCGTCCAGTCGGCCTTGGTGGCGGCGTGAGCGGCGGGTGGCGCAAACGCCATGAGCAGAACTGGAACTATGAGTGCGGCAAATTTTGGCATAGCGGGAGAGGGAATGAGAATCAGGAAAAGCTGTACCCGAACGTTTCGACAAACCGTCGGGCAAATTGCTCCCGGGTAAACTGGTGATTTTGCGTGCCGGTGTGCGCGACCTTGATCGCGCCGAGCAGCGCGGCGACGCGGCCGGTAGTCTCCCAGTCCATGTCATTCAGCAGGCCGTAAATCAGTCCGGCACGATAGGCGTCGCCGCACCCGGTCGGATCGCGCACTGCCTCCGGCTTGACCACGTCGATCTCGACTTGTTTGCCGTCGGTGTAAATGACCGAGCCTTCGCCGCCGCGGGTCACGACCATCGCGGCGACCCGTTGGGCAAGCTTGTCGAGCGACAGGCCGGTCTTGCTCTGCATCAGTTCGGCTTCGTAGCTGTTCAGGGTCAGCCATTCGGCCTGATCGGTGAAGGCGAGCAGGTCGTTGCCGTCGAACATCGGCATACCCTGGCCGGGGTCGAACATGAATGGAATGCCGGCATCGGCAAACTGCCGCGCGTGCTGCAGCATGCCGTCGCGGCCGTCCGGGGAGACGGTGCCGAGGCGCAAGCCGTCACCGGTCGGCACGCGGTTCTGGTGCGATTCGTTCATCGCGCCGGGGTGAAACGCAGTGATCTGATTGTCGTCGACGTCGGTGGTGATATAGGCCTGCGCGGTGTAGTGCTCCGGCAGCTTGCGAATGTATTCGGAAGAAATCCGGTTCCGATTCAGCCAGTCCTGGTATGGCCCGAAGTCGAGGCCAACGGTGGCCATTGGCGCGGCGTCCGCCTCCAGCAGAGCCAGGCTGTAGGCAATGTTACCCGCGCAACCTCCAAAGTTGCGGCGCATCTCCGGCACCAGGAACGACACATTCAACATGTGAACCTTGTCCGGCAGGATGTCGTCCTTGAAGCGGCCGGGGTAGACCATGATGGTGTCGTAGGCGATTGAGCCGGTGATTAATGCGTCCATTTTTGGAATATCCTTTTAAGTTGTTGGCTTCGTTTTCGGCGCCCGCCGCGGTAGGCATTGCCGGGGACGCCGTAAATACATCCCTGTAGGCTCTGGGTTCGGCTCCTGCCTCACACAGCCCCGGCAATACCTACCGCAGCGTGCGCCTGCGCTCACGAATCCATGAGCTTTCATCCGTTTTCTTGCCGGCCACGATGGCTGGCTTCTTCTCTTGCGACATCGAGCGCAGCCGAAGATCGGGCTGGAAAAAGGGGAAACAAGGAACATTGTCCGAAGCCATGGATGGCTGAGTTATGTTCCGGCCCCTTTTTGCAGCCCAATCTTCGGGAAGTCGCCAGCACAGGATGTGCTGGCGACCAAGCGACAGGAGCGGTGGTTTTGCCTACTTTTGCCGTAACAAAAGTAGGCCGGCTGCCGGGCCGGATACCGGCACCAATCATCCGCCGCCGAGGCGGCACAAAACCTACCCAAAAAAAACAAGCAACCAAATGGCTACCAAATTGGCAAGCGAACAAAAAACAGCCGCCGAACCAAAATCCTTAGCCAACCCGGACAGTGGATGATGCTCAAAACTAATCCGATCAATAGCCTTCTCAATCCCGCTATTGAGCAGCTCGGTAATCAAAACGATAAACAGACTACCAACAAGCAGCGCCCGTTCAACGCCAGTTTGACCAAAATAAATCCCAACCGGCGTCAGCACAACAAACAAAACCAGGTCGAGCCGAAACGCCATTTCGCTCGCAAGCGCGCCACGAAAACCCTTGAACGAGTTGCCGGTCGCGCGCACGAGGTGCGTCAGCGGCCCGACCCGCGCCTTGCGAATCTCAGGCTGAACGTTTCCAGACAAGGTCGAGTTGTCGTGCAGCCCTGACATCATCGAGTCTCCTGACCGGCATCGTGTACGGCGCCTGCTTGAGCTTGTCGGCGTCGGCTTCGGCTTCCTTCTGAATCGCCGCCATCGCGTCCACGAATGCGTCGATGATTTCCGGCGCCTCGGTTTCGGTCGGCTCGATCAGCAGGCATTCCGGGACCAGCAGCGGGAAATAAGTGGTCGGCGCGTGGAAGCCGTAGTCGAGCAGGCGCTTGGCGAAGTCCATCGCCGTGACTCCGAGTTCCTTCGCCTGGCGCTTGAGCGTGATGATGAATTCGTGGCTCGCGCGGCGATTCGGATAGGCGGCCTCGAAGCCGGCCTTCTCGAGCCGCTTCATCAGGTAGTTGGCGTTCAGCGTCGCGTAATCGGCAACGTTGTGCATGCCTTCGCGGCCCAGCAGCCGCGCGTAGATGTAGGCGCGCAACAGGACGCCGGCGTTGCCCATGAACGCCGACAGGCGACCGATGCTTTCCGGCAGGTCCTTGCGGGTCAGCCAGCGGTATTCGTCGCCGTCTTTGCCGACGATCGGCGTCGGCATGTAGGGCAGCAGGCGCTGGCTGACGCCGATCGCGCCGGAGCCCGGTCCGCCGCCGCCGTGCGGCGTCGAGAACGTCTTGTGCAGATTCATGTGAATGACGTCGAAGCCCATGTCGCCGGGGCGCACTTTGCCGAGGATGGCATTCAGGTTGGCGCCGTCGTAGTAGAGCAGGCCGCCGGCTTCGTGGACGATCTGCGCGATTTGGGAGATGCGCCGCTCGAACACGCCTAGTGTCGACGGGTTGGTCAGCATGATGCCGGCGGTCTTCGGGCCGACCGCGGCCTGCAAATCTTCGATGTCGACGTCGCCGTCGGGGCCGGTCCTGATTTCGCGTACGGTGCAGCCGCACATGACGGCGGTCGCCGGATTGGTGCCATGCGCGGCGTCCGGAACGATAATCTCGGTGCGCTCGGTATCGCCGCGCGCGCGGTGGTAGGCGCGGATCATCGCGACGCCCGCCAGTTCGCCCTGCGCGCCGGCCATCGGCGTCAGCGACACGCCTTTCATGCCGGTGACGTTCTTGAGAATTTCCTGCAGTTCGTACAGGCAGGCGAGAAAGCCCTGGCCGTGCTCTTCCGGGGCGAGCGGATGGCGGGCGAGCAACTCCGGCAGCATCGCCAGCGTGTTGCACGCGCGCGGGTTGTACTTCATCGTGCACGAACCGAGCGGGTAGAAGTGCGTGTCGATCGAGAAGTTTTCCTGCGACAGCCGCGTGTAGTGGCGCACGACCTGCATTTCGGATACTTCCGGCAGCTCCGGCGCCTCGTCGCGCAGCTGGTCAGCCGGCAGATCGTCTGGCGGCGGGCACGTAAACGGCGCCTGCGCGGTGGCGCGGCGGCCGCGGCGGGAATGTTCGAAGATCAACATCTCTAGCTGCTCTGTTAAAAGTTTTCGCTGCTGTACCGGTAACGCAATCTTTTCGCTTTAGTCGCTAGGACTGAGTGAAGAGGGAAGACAGGCATCTTTTCTCTTCCATACTCAGTCCTAGCGACTTAGTCCCAGCGACTTTCTATCCCAGCGCTTTCAGCGCCGCCTCGTAATCCGGTTCGTTACCGATTTCCGGCACCAGTTCGGTGTAGACCACCGTGTCGTTTTCGTCGATCACAACCACCGCGCGCGCGGTCAGCCCCGCCATCGGGCCATCCTCGATCAGCACGCCGTAGTCGCGCGCGAAATCGCGACCGCGCATCAGCGACAAGGTGATGACGTTCTCCAGCCCTTCGTCGCCGCAGAAGCGGCTCATCGCGAACGGCAGGTCGGCGGAAATGATCAGGATCACCGTGTCCGGATGGTCCTTCGCGTACTCGTTGAATTTCTTTGTGGACAGTGCGCACACCGGCGTATCCAGGCTCGGCACGATGTTGAGCAGCTTCTTCCGGCCCTCCCATTCCGCCAGTGACACGTCCTTGAGGTCCTTATTGACGAGCGAAAAGTCGGGCGCGGTGCTGCCGACGCGGGGCAGTTCGCCGTTGGTGTTGATTGCGTTGCCGCGCAGGGTGATTTGAGTCATGGCTGTTACTCCTTTTTCAGGCCACTTCGGCCGCCGCCGTCAGGATGTTGCCGAGCGCGCTCGCGTAAAGATCGATGTCGGCGTCGGTTTTGGTTTCGGTCGCGCATACCAGCAGCGCGTTGTCGAGTTCCGGGAACCAGGTTGCGAGGTCGAGGCCGCCGAGGATGCCGCGGTCCGACAGTTGCGCCAGCACGTCCGCGGCCGGCCGGTCAAGGGTCAGCGCGGCCTCATGGAAGTATGGCGCGCTGAATGTGCGGTGCACGCCCCCGATGGCCGTCAGCGTGGCGACGAGCTTCACGGTATTGGCGTGGCTGACCGCGGCAACGCGCCTCAGCCCCTCGGCGCCGAGCAGCGCCATGTAGATCGTCGCTGCCGTCACCAGCAGGCCCTGGTTGGTACAGATGTTCGATTTCGCCTTGGAGCGCCGGATGTGCTGCTCGCGCGCCTGCAGCGTGAGCGTGAAGCCTTCCCGGCCGTCGAGGTCGACGGTGCGGCCGGCGAGCCGGCCCGGCATCTGGCGTACCAGCGACTGGCGGCAGCACAGGAAGCCGAAGTACGGGCCGCCGGACGACAATGGCACGCCCAGCGGCTGGCCTTCGCCGCAAACGATGTCGGCACCGGTTTCGCCCCAGCGGCCGGGCGGCTTGAGCAGTGCCATCGCGGTCGGGTTGACGACGCCGATTGCCAGCGCGTCCTGCGAATGCGCCCAGTCGGTCAGCGCATCGACGTTTTCGAGAACGCCGAAGAAATTGGGTTGCGGGATCACCAGCGCGTCGAACGCCTGACCGTCGAACCGCGCCAGGGCTTCCGGCAACGTCTGGCCGGCCTGCGTGCAGTACGGCAGATCGACGAACTCGATATCCTGCATGCCGGCGATGGTTTCGATCGTCTCGTGGTAAAGCGGATGCAGCGTACCGGCAACCAGGATGCGATGCGCGGATTTACGCTGCGCGCGCACCGCCATCAGGCAGGCTTCGGCGAGGCCGGATGCGCCGTCGTACAACGACGCGTTGGAGACGTCCATGGCCATAAGGTTGGCCATCATCGTCTGGTATTCATACAGCACCTGCAGCGTGCCCTGGCTGGCTTCGGCCTGATAGGGTGTATAGGCGCTGTAGAACTCGCCGCGCGTGGTGATTTCCCAGACGGCGGCCGGGATGTGGTGCTCGTAGGCACCGGCGCCCAGGAACGACAGCGGCATGCCGTCGGCCGCGGCGCGCGCGTGCATCAGCCGTGTGATTTCCATTTCGGTAATCGCCGCTGGCACGCCCGTCAGCTGTTCGACACGCAGTTCCCGCGGGATCTCGTCGAACAGCTGCTCGATGCTGTCGGCGCCGATCTCCGCGAGCATGGCGCAGACATCGTCTTTGGTATGCGGAATGAAGGCCATTGCCTGTCAGTTGTCCTCTTCGCAATAGTCGCGATAGGCCGCCGCATCCATGAAGCGATCCAGATCGGTGTCGTCGGCCGCACGGATGCGGGCCAGCCAGCCCTCGCCGTACGGGTCATTGTTAACCTTGTCAGGCTCGTCGGCGAGCGAGTCGTTCGCGTCGACGATTTCGCCGGCAATGGGAGAGTAGACGTCGGACGCGGACTTCACCGACTCGACCGTCGCGCAGGTCTCCCCGGCGTCGATCTCGCGGCCGGTTTCGGACGTCTCGACATAAACGAGCTCGCCGAGCGCTTCCTGGGCATGATCCGTGATGCCGATTTCGATCACGCCGTCGCCGCGGTCGCGAAGCCACTCGTGGCTCTGGGTGTACTTCAAGTCGTCTGGAATCGTGCTCACTGCGTTACCCCTTCTGAAACGTCGATTAATATCTTGCCCTTGCGGACGAACGGCGGCTTGACGACGCGCGCTTCGGCGAGCCGGCCGCGAATATCCACCCGGCAGCGCTTGATATCGCCGGCGGGAATGCGCGCCAGGCCGATCGAGCGCTCGAGCGTCGGCGAAAAGCCGCCGCTGGTGACGAGGCCGTCGCCGGCATCGGTTTCGACCCGCTGGTGGCCGCGCAGCACGCCGCGATCCTCCAGCAACAGACCGACGAACTGTTCGCCCACGCCGGCCGCGCGCTGCTTTTCCAGCGCTTCGCGGCCGATAAACACGCGATCTTCGGGTTCCCAGGCGACCGTCCAGCCGAGGCCCGCCGCGAGCGGCGAGATGTCCTCGTCCATGTCCTGGCCGTAAAGGTTCAGGCCGGCTTCCAGCCGCAGAGTGTCGCGCGCGCCCAAGCCACAAGGTGCCGCGCCGGCAGCCAGGAATTTGTCCCACCAGGCGACGGCCTGGTCGGCCGGCAGCATGATTTCGAAGCCGTCCTCGCCGGTGTAGCCGGTACGCGCAATGAAGAGATCGCCTATCTGCGCGGCGCTGAACGGCTTCAGTGCCAGCGCCGCCTCACGCGCGTCGGCATCGAGCGTGCCGGCAACCTTGTTGCGCGCTTCGGGGCCCTGGATCGCGACCAACGCAGCGTCGGTGCGCTCGGAGATTCCGAGATCAAACGTCGCGGCCTGCCTGCGCATCCAGGCGAGATCCTTGTCGTGCGTCGCGGCGTTGACGATCACCCGGTAGCGGTCCGGGCTCAAGTAATAGGTGATCAGGTCGTCGATGACGCCGCCGCGCTCGTTCAGCATGCAGCCGTAGAGGGCCTTGCCGGGTTCCTTGAGTTTGGCGATGTCATTGGCGAGCAGCCGGCGCAGGAAGTCGCGGGCGCCGGCGCCGCCGATATCAACGATGGTCATGTGCGAGACGTCGAACATCCCCGCGTCGCGGCGCACGTGATGGTGCTCCTCAATCTGCGACCCGTAGTGGATCGGCATGTCCCAGCCGCCGAAATCAATGGTTTTCGCGCCCAGTTCGAGGTGGCGTGCGTAAAGAGGCGTTCGGTTAGCCATCAACTGCCCTTGATGAGCGATAAAGAAGGCCGCTGCAGAGCGGCCCGGCCAAAAACAGCAATGATACTGGAGCGCAGGGCTGGACCCAAGTATTTATGCGTCGAGCAGCTTGTCGACCTTGGCGGCGCAGATGAAGTCGTTTTCGGACAGCCCGCCGACCGCGTGGGTCGTGAAGTTGACGTTGCAGTGGTTGTAGCCGACTTCGAGGTCGGGGTGATGGCCTTCGGCGTTGGCGATCCAGGCAATGGCGTTGACGAAGCCCATCGTCTTGTTGAAGCCCTTGAACTTGAAATCGCGGCTGATGGTCTTGTCGTCGCCGCTCAGCGTCCACTCGGGCGCGATCCTCTTCAGATAGGCCTCCGCCTCGTCGTGCGTCAGGGGTTTCACGCCGCCTTCACAGGGCAGACAGTGCTTTTCGGCGAGTTCGGTCATTGTTGTTGCTCCGCATAAAAAAGAGAATTCTATCAGGAAGCGGCTTTTTCGACCGGTGGATAAGTCGGCTCGCGCATGCCCAGCCGGCGTGCTTCGGCAATCAGGCCGAACAGGTCGAGTTTTGCGGTTTCGAACAGCTGGTCGAGGCTGTCAATCACGAAATAAATCGTCTGGTAGATGTCGATCCGGTATGGCGTGCGTAGCACCTCCAGTGGATCGAACGGCTTCCGGATCGGCTTGTCGCTGTCGATCGAGTAGGGCGTTTCGCCGACCGACGAGACGATCCCGGCGCCGTAGGTCTTGAGGCCTGCAGGCGTGTTCATCAATCCGAATTCGACCGTGAACCAGTACAGCCGCGCGAGCATCACGCGGTCTTCCTTGCTTGCGGTCAGGCCGGCCTTACCGTAAGCGTGCGTGAATTCGGCGAAGCGCGGGTCGGTGAGCAGCGGCGTGTGGCCGAACACTTCGTGGAAGATATCCGGTTCCTGCAGGTAGTCGAATTCTTCGCGGGTGCGGATGAACGAAGCGGCGGGAAATTTCTTGTCGGCGAGCAGTTCGAAAAATCGTCCGAATGGAATCAGCGCCGGCACCGGCGCTACTTCCCAGCCGGTGTATTTTCGGATCACCGCCGACGTCTCTTCCGGCTGCGGAATGTGATCCGTCGGGAAATCCATGCGTTCCAGCGCTTCAAGGTATTCGGGCGCCGCATACCGCTCGACGATCGGCCGCTGGCGCGTGATCAGGTCGTGCCAGATTGCGTTTTCCTCGTCCGTGTACGGAATGATGCCGTTCGCATCGGGGATTTTTGCTTCGTAGTTGGTGCCTTTACCCATAATAAATCACCTCGATTCCCCAGTTTATCAGCTTTGCCCGCCGGCAAACCATTTCGATCAACCATTGTGGCATAATGTCCAGGTGGTAATGTCAAATAAGGGGCAGGGATGATGCCACAACGCCGGCCGCCGGGATGAACGGCAGCCCATCAAGCGTGGCCACGGGCCGCCTGGACTGGTTCCGGCTCCGCTTCGTCGACAGCGACCTCGAGCGCGCGTTCCGCAGCGACTACGCCGTCCGTACCCGAATGCAAACGCGGGTGTCGCTGGCCCTGGGGCTGGTGATTTACCTGGCGCTCGGCTTTCAGGATCCCTGGTTCTTTCCGCAGCAGGCGGCGCTGATTCTGGTGGTGCGCCTTTGCGTTTCGGCGACGCTGCTGGTGTCGGTGGCGGCGACATTTCATCCATTGTTCGATCGCGTCCAGCAACCGTGGGTGCTGGCGCAGACGCTGCTTGCCGGCGCCGGCGTCGTCTTCATGATCGCTCACGCCAGTCTTGAAACCGCCAATTCCTATTTCTTCGGCGTGACGCTGGTGATTGTCTGGGCCTTCAACTTTTCGGGGCTTCGATTTTACCCGGCGCTTTGCGCCAATGTCGTGTTGATCGCCGCGTACGGTATGGTGTTCGGTGCCTATAACGCCGCCCCCCTCCGCTGGCTCGCAACGGACCTGTCGAATTGCATCGCCGCGGCGATGATCACCGGCTTTGCCGGCTACCTGATCGAGTGGCAGCGGCGCGTGCTGTTCCACCATAATCGGCTGATTGACCACGAACGCGAAAGCCATCAGCAACTCGCGTTGTTCGATCAACTGACGGGCCTGCCCAACCGTCTGCTGTTCCAGCAACGGCTGAAAGAAGCCCTGCTGCACCGTGAGCGGCGCGGCGACCGGCTGGCGGTGCTGTTTCTCGACGTCGACCACTTCAAGCCGATCAACGATTCATTCGGCCATCATGTCGGCGACCGGATGCTCAGCGTGCTGGCGTCGCGCCTCAAGTCATGTCTGCGGCGCGAGGACCTCGTCGCGCGCATCGGCGGCGACGAATTCCTGATGCTGATCGAGGACGTGCCGCAACCGGATGACGTGGCCGCGGTCGCCGAAAAAATTCTCGAGGCGGTGATCCGGCCGCTGAGCTTTCGCGGCGCCAGCGATGCGCCCGAGCCGGTACAGGTCAGCGCCAGTATCGGCATCGCGCTCTACCCGCAGGATGGCACCAGTGCCGACGAATTGATCCAGGCCGCCGACGCGGCGATGTACGCCGTCAAGGCCGCCGGCCGCAACGGTTGTCGGTTTTACCGGGACGTTTCTGCAACTGCCGCCGGTTAACGAAGCCTCAGCCCTTCTGCTCCGCAATCCACCGATCGATCACCTGCTTCAGAACGCTCATCGGCAGACTGCCGTGGTCCAGCACCGCCGCATGGAACGCGCGGACATTGAAGCTTTCGCCCAGTGCCGTCGCCGCTTTTTGGCGCAGTTGCTGAATCGTCATCTCGCCGATCATGTAGGACAGGGCCTGTCCGGGCCAGGCAATATAACGATCGACTTCGTTGGTGATGTTCTCGACGCTCAGCGCCGTGTTGTCCTTGAAGTATTGGATGGCGCGCGCACGGCTCCAGCCGAATTCGTGCATGCCCGTGTCGACGACCAGGCGCACGGCGCGCCACATCTGGTAGTCGAGGTAGCCGAAGCGGGAATATGGATTGTCGTAGAGTCCCATCTCGTCGCATAACGTTTCGGCGTACAGTGCCCAGCCTTCGCCAAACGAGTTGAAGTAGCTGAAGCGGCGGAAATTCGGCAGGTCGTGCAGTTCCATCGCGATCGGCATCTGCAACTGGTGGCCGGGGCGCGCTTCGTGGCAGGTCAGCACCTGGATGTCGTATTTCGGCCGCGATTCCGGTTTATAGAGATTGACGGCCATGTAGCCCGCGACGCTGCCGTCGCCGGCCGGCGGCACCGAGTAGGCCGGATAGGTGTCGGGTGCAAGGCTCATCGGAATCGGCCGCACGCCGTAGGGCACGTGCGGCAGCAGTTCAACCGGGAAGAACTGGACCAGGTGCGGATCAACGCGCTTGGCCGCGGCGCGATAGGCTTCGAGCAGTTTTTGCGGATCCTTGTAGTAAAAGCGCGGGTCGGAGCGCAGGTGGTGCAGGAAGTTTTTGTAGCTGCCCTTGAAGCCGATCTGGTCGAAGATCTTTTTCATCTCCGCATGAATCGCGGCGACCTTCTTGAGGCCGAGTTGGTGAATCTGCTTCGGCGTCATCTCGGTCGTAGTGTAATGGCGCACGACGTAGGCGTAATAGGCCTTGCCGTCGGGAAGCGTTGAGGCGCCAATCGTGGTTCGCGTCGCCGGCAGATAGACGTCGTTGAAAAACGTCTGGAATTTCTTGTAGCTCGGTACGATGACGTTGGCGATAGCCTTTTTTGCGGCGGCCCTGAGCGCGGCCTGTTTCGCGGCCGGAATGGTCGAAGGCATTTGTTTGAACGGCCGGTAGAACGCGCTCTTTACAGGATCATCGACAATCTGCGCCGCGATCTGGTGCGGCACGCGCTTCATCACGACCCTGGGCCCGGTCATACCTTCCTTGATGCCTTCGCGCAGCAGCGCGATGGTCTGGTCCATGTACGGCGCGAATGTCTTGAGCCGCGTCACCCAGTTTTCGTAATCCTTCGCCGAGTTGAAGCGCAGTTGGTGTGTCAGCGTCGCCGTCGTCTGGATGCCGCCGAGCTGGTTCAGCGCGAGCAGGTAGCCATGGAATTTGTAGCCGGCGATGCGATCCTTCAGCTTGTAGGCGAACAGGTCGTAGCTGAGTCGCTCTTTCGAAGGCAGCGCCGCCCGGTCGATCTTTTCCAGCGCCGCCAGCGCTCGTTCATCTTCCCTGTGTTCGCGTGCAGTCGCGCTCAGGCTGACATTCGGCCACCGGTCATCGTAGGCGTGAAAGCCGTCAAGCGATGCTTCGATCGGGTTTTCCCGCAGGTGGCGCTGCCACTGGCGTTTGAACAAGGCGTGCAACTGTGCGACGGCATGATCGACAGGCTGGGCCGCGGGCGCCGGTTGAGCGCAAATTGCGGCGAAAGAGAGGGCAACGAGCAGAACTGAGAATTTCATCACGCGATCCTTGTATCTTGTATAATGGCCGCATCGGGCAACAACACGTTCCCATGGTAAGGGACGAAGAGAGGCGATGCTATGGATAACCCCCTGGACAAAAAATTCTCGCGGCGCACCTTCATCAAGAGCGCGGCGCTGGCGGCCGGGGCGGCGGCTGTTCCGGCGCTGATGTTCGGCGGCGGGGCGCGCGCGGCGAGCAAGCTGCCGAAATCGGCGGTTCAGTACCAGGATCACCCCAAGGACGGCAAGCAGTGCAGCGAGTGCATCCAGTTTATTCCCGGCCCCAAGAAGGGGGCGATGGGCACCTGCAAAGTCGTGCAGGGCAAGATCCATCCGAACGGTTACTGCGTCGCTTTCGTGCCGAAATCCTGAGTTGGAGCGAGCGGCACAAGCCGCTCCTCGACCAATTTATCCGCCAGTTCCAGATCGACTTGATCCGCGGATGCGATATCCGCGCTTAGCCGCATCAAAATCTCCTGCTGAACGCGACCCCGTTCATACGCTTCGGCGTACGGCAGGCTGCGAAACATGACCATCGAATAGCGCGGCACGAAGCGGTCCGGATGCCGCGCTTCGAGCCGCCAACCGATCTCCTTGCGCAGCTTGAAGCCTTCGTCGCGCACCGCATCGCGCATTTCAATGTAATTCTCCAGCGCCATTTCGGCGAGGGCGTCGGTGTCCGGCTTGCGCCCTTCGGCAAACGTGGCGAAGGCGCGCGAGAAATCGCCGTCGCACTGTTGGAGGGTTCGATCCAGCAGCAGGCAATCCTCAAACGCGCAATTCATGCCCTGGCCGTGGAATGGCACGATGGCGTGAGCCGCATCGCCGAGCAGCAGCACGCGTCCATCGTGATGCCATTGCGGACACCAGACCGTGCCGAGCATGCCGGTCGGATTGTCGAAATACAGGTCCGCGAGATTCGGCATCAACGCGGCCGCATCCGGGAATTCTTCCGAAAAGAACTGCTTGACGGCAGCGGCGTCGGTCAACGTCGCGAAGCTCGGGCTGCCTTCCTTTGAAAGAAACAGTGTCACCGTAAAACTGCCGTCGAGGTTAGGCAGCGCAATCAGCATGTAGCCGCCGCGCGGCCAGATATGCAGCGCGGCCGGGTCCATACGATGGCCGCCATCCCGGTCGGGGGCGATCGTCAGTTCCTTGTAGGCGTGATCGAGAATGTCTTCAGTGGTTTCGGTGCCGGTTGTTTGCATCAGCGCACGGCGGATAATCGAACCGGCGCCGTCGGCGGCGATGATCGGCATGTGCGCGCGGTCGAATACCCGGTTCTCCGGTTCGTGTTCGAATTGCAGCGTGCCGCTGCCGCAGTCGATGCCGGTGCAGCAGTGGTTGAAATAAAGCTCGACGCCGGCGGCTTCGGCAGCATCGAGCAGGCGGCGGTTGAGTTCCGTGCGCGAGATCGAGTGGATGAACTCATCCGGGTTCCGGCTGTAGGGTTGCAGGTTTGTGTTGCCGTCGCGGTCATGGATCATGCGGCCGCGCATCGGCAGCGCGAGTTCCCGGATCGAGTCGTAGACGCCTGCCTTTTCGAGCGCGGCGATGCCGCGTTGGGCGAGCGCGAGGTTGATCGAGCGGCCGGCAGGCAGGTCGTGGCTGCGGATGTCGGGACGGCGTTCGTAAAGCGCCACGTTGTAGCCGCAGCGCGCGAGGTAGATTGCGGCGAGCGAACCGGCGAGGCCGCCACCGACTATCGCGGGCTTGTTACTCATCGTTTACTGCTTTCTTCAGAATCTCCACAAACTCGAATACGTCTTGGTAGCGGTTGTAAAGCGGCGCCGGCGCAACCCGCACGATGTTCGGCTCGCGCCAGTCGCAGGTGACGCCGGCGGCGCTGAGCTTTTCGAATGTGTCGCGTGCCGCTTCGCGCGTCAGCGCCAGGCGCAGCGAGAGCTGGCAGCCACGCGCATCCGGGTCTGCCGGTGTGGTAATGCCGATGCGCCCGCCGAGCGTTTCGCCCAACAAGTATTCGAGGTAGCCGGTGAGGCGGACCGACTTTTTGCGCAATGCGGGCATGCCGGCGGCGGCGAACAGTTCGAGCGAGGCGGCCAGCGGTGCGAGCGACAGAATCGGCGGGTTGCTGAGCTGCCACCCTTCGGCGCCGGGAATCGGATGAAATTCATCACCCATTTGGAAGCGGCTTTTCTTGTCGTGGCCCCACCAGCCGGCGAAGCGTGGCAGGTCTTCGCGTGCGTGGCGGTTGTGGACGAAGCAGCCGCCGACCGCGCCGGGGCCGGAGTTCATGTACTTGTAATGGCACCAGACGGCGAAGTCGACATCCCAGTCGTGCAGGGCAAGCGGGACATTGCCGGTGGCGTGGGCGAGATCGAGGCCGATCTGCGCGTCGACTTCGTGGCCGAGCCGCGCGATTTCCGCCATCGGCAGGCATTGGCCGCTAAGATACTGGATGCCCGGGAGCAGGATCAGTGCAAGGCTTGCGGCGTTGCGGGTGACGGTTTCTTCAATATCGCCAAGTTCGATGGTGCCGTCTTCGTTGCCGACTTCGAGCAGGGCATCGTCTGGTTCGAAGCCGTGGAACCGGAGCTGCGATTCGACGGCGTAGCGGTCCGACGGGAACGCGCTGCGTTCGATGAGGATTTTGTAGCGGTTCTGTGTTGGCCGGTAGAAGCTGACCATCATCAGGTGGAGGTTGACGGACAGGGTGTTCATGGCGACGACTTCGTCGGGTTTTGCACCGACGACTTCGGCGAGCTTGTCGGCCACGCGCTCGTGGTAGGGCAGCCACGGGTGGCGCGCTTCGACGTGGCCTTTGACGCCGAGTCGGGCCCAGTCGGCCAGTTCCTGTTCGACCCAGGCGGTGGCGGTTTTGGGCTGCAGGCCGAGGGAGTTGCCGCACAGGTAGATGTCGGGTTCGCTGCCGACGGTTTGCGGCAGGTGGAACTGGTGGCGGTACTCGGCCAGCGGGTCGTCCCGGTCCTGTTCTATGGCGAAGTTTTTGTCTGTTCGGTAATCCATTTGGGGCTTCTGTTGGGTTGTTGCGGGGGCGATGCGGTAGCTCCTTCCGAGGGACGCCGTGAACCCATCCATGGGGGCTTCCCTCGGACATCCTGTCCTCAGAGACCCTCGGAAGAAGCTACCCCACCGCCTCTGTACGTTCTTGTTTCAGCGGGCTACGGCTTCTATCGGAAGAAGTATGGGACGGCTTGGTGCGGCGTCGGTGGCGAATGCCGGTACCTGGAGATTGAGCAAATAGTAGCCGTCGATGACTTCATCGGAAGCATAAATCATTTCGGTTATCGTTGCCTGCGGATGGGTTGCCTTTGCGCAGGAACGCGAGCCTGAGGGCAGGCCCCAAAAGATGCGGTGCGCGATGAGAGCGTTATCGTTCATTGCATCGAGTGAAGGCAAATCCACCAGTAAATGCTCAACATCTACTTCACGAACCAGACGCGCCGCCGCGGCAGCTAGGTACGGCGGCGGCTTGCTTGAATCGTAGTGTTGCGATTGCTTGCCGATTTCGTTCGGTAGCGTGCGGATGATCAGCGCGCGGTGAAATGCTTCTTCCTGCCATTGTTGTAGCGCATCTTGTACGCGATTCAAGCCTATTGCTGGCGCGCCTCCAGTATCGATGGTAATCAACGTTGCCGGGATGATGCCGGGTACGTTGAGATCGGCCACAGTAATGTCATCGTCGACGACATGGCCGATGCATTCGGTATGCGTGCCGTTGCAGTGCGGATTGAGTCGGTAGACGCCGACGTTGCAACTCCCGCCGCTACGGGTGTCGCCGACGAAGCCGCCGGCGGCGAAGGTTTCCTTTTGCGCCGGCGGGGCGCCGAAGAAATTGGGTTGTTGTCCGTTGAAGTCGAGACGGATGGCGAGGCTGCGGCCCGCGGCGGTGTCACATCGGTAGCGGCGGCCGCCGGCTTCGAAGGTGATGGCTGTCACTGGAAGCGGGTGATGTCGAGGTTCAGCCAGTCGAGCGCGGCGCCGTGCAGCAGCGAGCCGCGGTCGGTGTCGCTCATGTCCATGGATTCGATCAGTGTGCCGGGGTGGTGTTCGCCTAATACAAACGGATAGTCGCTGCCGAGCGCGATGCGGTTCGCGCCGATGAGTTTGATCATGTAGCGCAGCACGTCCGGGTCGTGCACCAGCGAGTCGACGTAGAAATGTCCGAGCCAGCGACGCGGATTGATGTCGGTGTCGCGCGCGCACAGGTCCGGGCGGACCTTGAACCCGTGGTCGATGCGGCCGATGGTGGCCGGAAACGAGCCGCCGCCGTGGGCGAACGCGACGCGCAGTTTCGGGTGACGTTCGAACACGCCGCCGAAGATCATCGAGCAGATTGCGAGGCAGGTTTCCGCCGGCATGCCGACCAGCCACGGCAGCCAGTATTTGTCCATGCGCTCGCGGCCGAGCATGTCCCACGGGTGCACGAAGACGGCGAGGTCGAGATCTTCGGCGGCGGCGAAGAATTCGTTGAGGCGCGAGTCGTCGAGATTCCAGTCGTTGATGTGGGTGCCGATTTCGACCCCGGCGAGTTTCAGCGAGCGCTTGCAGCGTTCCATCTCGCGGACGGCCAGTTCCGGGTTCTGCATTGGCAGCGTGCCGAGGCCTGCGAAGCGGCTCGGGTTGTCGGCAACGACGCCGGCGATATGGTCGTTGAGTATTTTGCAGAGGTCGGCCGTGTGTTCGGCCTTGGCCCAGTAGCTGAACATGACCGGCACGGTCGAGAGCACCTGCACGCCGACGTTGTCCCGATCGCAATCATCGAGGCGCACGGCGGGATCCCAGCAGTTCGCCTGAATGTCACGAAAGTGGCGACCGTCTTTCATCATCCGCGCACAGCCGGGGCCGTCGTGCTCAAGCTGAATGAAGCCGCCGTAGCCGTAGCGCTCTTTCAGGTCGGGCCAGTTCTCCGGAAGGATGTGGGTGTGGATGTCGATTTTCAGCATTGTTCTTACTCCCTCTCCCCGTCACGGGGAGAGGGTTCGGGTGAGGGGCGATCATCACGAGCGGCTATCCATCACCTCGCCGCAATTCTCGCAAGTCCGATTTTCCACGCTGCCGTAAAACCGGTCGAACACCGGCGGAAACTGGGTCTCGATGTTTTCGAGGTGGAAGTATTCGTCGTACAGCTTGTGATGGCAGTTGTCGCAGAACCATAGCAGGCCGTCTTGTTCGTCCGGTGTGCGCGGGCGTTCGATGACGAGGCCGATGCTGTTTGCGAAACGCTGCGGCGAGTGGGGCAGGTGTGGCGGAATCAGCAGGATTTCGCCGGCGCGGATCGGAATGTCGACCGGCTTGCCGTCCTGCATGGTTTTGAGTTCCATCTCGCCTTCGATCTGGTAGAAGAACTCTTCGCCCGGGTCGTCATGATAGTCAGTGCGCGAGTTCGGCCCGCCGACCACCTGCACGACGAACCCGGTATCGGTGTAAATGCGCTTGTTGCCGACCGGCGGCTTCAGCAGGTCGCGGTGGTCGTCGATCCATTGCTTGAAGTTGATTGGCGTGAGGTCCCACATCGGCTTGATCCTGTTATTCGATGGTGGCTATACACTTTAGCTCGATTGCGATCGGCGTGGGCAGGCGGTTGACTTCGACCGTCGTTCGGCACGGCTGGTTGTCGCTGAAATACTCTGCGTACACTCGGTTATATGCGTCGAAGTCATACTTGATGTCAGTCAGAAAAACGGTGACATCGACAAGTCTGTCCCAACTCGATCCGGCTTCCTCCAGTATCGCGCGCACGTTCGCGAACACGGCTCGGCATTGCACCTCAATGTCGTGCAGGATGACGTGGCCGGAGGAATCACGCGTCACGCCGGGGATTTCATCGCTGCCGCGCTGCCGCGGCCCGACGCCGGACAGGAACAACAGGTTGCCGACGCGGCGGGCGTGCGGATACAGGCCGACCGGCTCGGGCGCTTTTTGCGAATTGATTTTATCGGTCATATTGTATACATACATTTTTCGCTTCGGTGAAGAATCGCATGGCTTCGAAGCCGCCTTCGCGGCCGGCGCCGGATTGCTTCATGCCGCCCATCGGTACGCGCAGGTCGCGCAGCATCCAGCAGTTGACCCAGATCAGGCCGGCTTCAAGTCGGTCTGCCACGCGGTGACAGCGCGAGGTATCGCAGCTCCAAAGCGAAGCGGCGAGACCGTAACGTACGCCGTTCGCGCAGGCGATGGCTTCGGCTTCGCTGCTGAATGGTGCGAGCGTGACTACGGGCCCAAAAATTTCGTTTTGATTCGTGCCGCAGTCGGGACCGAGACCCTCGATGACGGTCGGTTCGATGAACCAGCCGTCGGCGCAGCGGCCGTCGAATCGCAGGCGAACCCCGCCGGCCAGGACGTTGCCGCCTTCCTCGCGCGCAGTGTCGATGGCGGCGAGAATCTTGTTCATGTGCGGTTCGGAGACGACGGCGCCGAGGTCGACGCCCGGCTCCAGCGGGTCGCCCACTTTCAGCGCTCTTGCGCGTTTGACGAAGGCATCGCGAAAGCGCTCGTACAGGCTGTCTTCGATCAGGATGCGCGAGCCGCACAGGCAGATCTCGCCCTGGTTCGAGAACGCGGCCCTGACCGCGCCGTCGAGTGCCGTGTCGAAATCGCAGTCGGCGAACACCAGCGTCGGGTTCTTGCCGCCGAGTTCCAGCGACAGCTTCTTGAACACCGGCGCGGCGGTGCGGGCGATGTTCGCGCCGGTCACGGTGCCGCCGGTAAACGAAATCGCGCCGATCTTCGGGTGCTCGACCAGCGCCTGGCCGATGCCGGCGCCGCGGCCGTGGACAATATTCAGCACGCCGGGCGGCAGACCGGCTTCTTCGCAGATTTGCCCGAACAACGCCGCGGTCGCCGGCGTGATTTCCGACGGTTTTGCGATTACGCAGTTGCCTGCCGCGAGCGCCGGCGCGATCTTCCACGTAAACAGATACAGCGGCAGGTTCCACGGCGAAATGCAGCCGACGACGCCATGCGGCTGACGCAGCGTGTAATTGATTGCGCCGACTTTTTCGCCCAGCCTCGTCGCGTGGCTCTCGCTGGCGAACTGTGTCGCGGCGGCGGCATAAAAGTGCAGGTTGGCGGCGGCGCGCGGAATATCGACCCGCGCGGCGAGCGCCATTGGCTTGCCGTTGTCGATGCTTTCCGCTCGCACCAGCGCGTCGTGTCGCGCTTCGATGCAGTCGGCCAGCTTGTTCAGCCAGCGAGCGCGTTCGGCCGCCGGCAGCGCCGACCAATCCGGGAAAGCCGACTCGGCGGCGGCAACCGCGGCAGCAAGATCAGTGGCGTCGGAATCAGCGACGCGCGCGTATATAGCGCCTGTGGCAGGCTCGAATACGTCCAGCCAAGTGTCTCCGGCGGGTGCTTGCTGCTTGCCGCCGATGTAGTTTTGGAAGAATGCCGGATCAGCCATTCGACGCGTTGTCCTTGTAATCCACGTTGAACCAGCCGCCTTCGCCGTCCAGGCGAAAGGCGGTCAACGCGCCGCCCCATACGCAGCCGCTGTCGAGTGCGAAGACATTGTGGGTGCTGACGGCGCCCAACGCGGACCAGTGACCGCAGATGATGCGCTCGTCGATGCTCTTTCGGTCCGGTACCGCGAACCACGGCATGAGCGGCGTGGGCTGCGAACCCGGGGGGCCCTTGTGCTCAAAGTCCATGGTACCGTCGGGTGTACAGAAGCGCAGCCGCGTGAGGAAGTTCACGATCACGCGGAGTCGGTCGGTCCCGGTCAGTTGCGGGTCCCAGCGTGCCGGCTCGTTGCCGTACATGTGGTCGAGGAAGTCGGTCCAGTCGGCCGCGGCCAGGCGGGCTTCGACCTCGGCCGCCAGCACCAGCGTGTCGTAGCGCGTCCACTGCGGCGCGAGGCCCGCGTGAACCATCAGGTAACCGCACGCAGCGTCGTAGTGCGCGAGCGGCCGGTGGCGCAGCCAGTCGAGCAGTTCGCGCCGGTCAGGGGCGGCCAGAATGTCGTCGAGCGTGTCGCTTGCACGCGGACTCTGACAACCGGCAGCGATCGCCAGCAGGTGCAGGTCGTGATTGCCGAGCACGGTGATCGCGGCGTCGCCGAGGCTCATGACGAAGCGCATGGTTTCGAGCGATTGCGGGCCGCGATTTACCAGGTCGCCAGTCAACCAGAGCCGGTCCGTGTGCGGATCGAAGCGGATGTGCTCGAGCAGCCGCGCGAGCACGTCGTAGCAACCCTGCACGTCTCCGATCGCGTAAACCGCCATTCAGTCCTCTGTGTCTTCTTTTTCGACCCTGACCGCCAGCACGTCGCACGGCGCAGCATTGACCAGCGAACGCTCCGTTGAGCCGAACAGCAGGGCGAGGCCATGGTGCTGGTGGCGGCCAATCACGATTAAATCGGCGGCCATTTCAGTTGCCGCGCGGACGATTTCTGACTTGATGTTGCCGACGCAGACTTCGCGTTCCGCGTCGGGAAGGCCAATACGATTGGCGAGTTCGACCAGGCGATCGCGGCCGCCGGCCAGCAGTTCGTCTTCCAGATCGACCGGCGGCGGCATCAGTCCTTCGCCGCCCGGGTCCATCGGAACGTACTCGACCACGTGAAGCAGCTTGACGGTTGCGCCCAATGCCGTGGCCAATGCCGTGGCGCGTCGGCCGACCGCATCGGCGCCGGCCGCGACGTCGACGGCGAGCAGAATTCGCCGGTAAGTCATGGTTACGTACCTAGTGGTCTTTCAAGGCCACCTGTCTTTTTCGGGAGTATACACAAGCTTTTCCTTACTGCCCGCCGCTCAGTTCGCTGAGCCGTCCGAAATCCGCCGGTGCAAGCGCTTCCGGCCGGGCACCGGGATCGACGCCCGCCGCCGTCATGACTTCGACGTCCACGAGTCCCTTCAGCGCATTGCGCAATGTCTTGCGGCGCCGGCTGAAGGCTTGCGCGACGATCGCCGCGAACACGGCAGGATCTCCCCAGGCGAACGGCGGTTCCCGGTACGGCGTCAGCCGCACGATGGCGGAATCGACCTTGGGCGGCGGCCGGAACGCGCCCGGGCCGATCGTCAGCAGGCGCTCGGCGCGAAGACCGCGGGCCAGCATGACGGTGAGGCGGCCGTAGGCGCGCGTGCCGGGCGCGGCACAGATGCGGTCGACGACCTCGCGCTGCAGCATGAAGTGCATGTCGTGGATCGCGTCGGCCTGCGCCAGCAGGTGGAACAGCAGCGGCGTGGAGATGTTGTAGGGCAGGTTGCCGACGAGGCGCAGCCGGCCCGCATCGGCAAAGGCGCGAAAATCGGTGGCCAGGGCATCCTGCTGGTGCACGATGAGTTCGCCGACGCCCGCGCAGTACTCCTTGAGCCGCGGGATGACGTCGCGATCCAGTTCGATCGCTTCGACCCGGCCATGTGCTTTGAGCAGCGGCCGCGTCAGCGCGCCGAGCCCGGGGCCAATTTCGATGAGCTTGTCGCCGGGTTCCGGCGCAATCAGCGCCACGATCCTGGCGATCGTGCCGGGATCGTGCAGAAAGTGCTGGCCGAACCGCTTGCGCGGGCGGTGCGGCTCACCCATGTCGCGCGACAATGTCGAGCGCCGCCTGGATGGCCGCGTGCAGGCTGCCGGCGTCGGCGCGGCCGGTGCCGGCCAGGTCGACCGCGGTGCCGTGATCGACCGAGGTGCGCACGATCGGCAGCCCCAGCGTGATGTTGACGGCGTGGCCGAAGCCGGCATATTTCAGCACCGGCAGCCCCTGGTCGTGGTACATCGCGAGCACTGCATCCGCGCCCTTGAGGCGCGTCGGTGTGAACAGCGTGTCGGCCGGCAGCGGGCCGACGACATCCAGGCCCCGTTCGCGCAGTGCGTTCAGGCACGGTTCGATTATCTCGATCTCCTCGCGGCCGAGGTGGCCGTCTTCGCCGGCGTGCGGGTTAAGTCCGCAGACCAGGATGCGCGGCGCGCCGATGGCGAAGCGCTCGCGCAGATCGTGATCCAGAATCGCCAGCACCTGTGTCAGGCGCTCGAATGTGATTGCGGCCGGCACGGCGGCGAGCGGCAGGTGCGTCGTCGCGAGCGCGACGCGTAGCGTTCCCGCCGTCAGCATCATCACCGGCATCGCTGCGCCGGTGCGCTCGGCAAGAAATTCGGTGTGGCCGGAAAAAGCGGTGCCGGCATCGTTAATGACGCCTTTATGAACGGGTGCCGTGACCATCGCGGCGAATTCCCCGTTGCGGCACCCATCCGCCGCGCGCTGAAGGAGGGCGAGCACGTAATCGGCGTTGGCCGGATCCAGGTGCCCCGGTTCCACTGGTGCGGCGGTCGGCAACGGCAGCAGGCTGATGCGTCCGGCGACTGCCGGGCTGGCGGGATCGTAAGCCGGCAGATCGAATTTTTTGCCCAGCAGACGGGCGCGTTCGGCGAGCAGCCGGGCGTCGGCCAGCACCACCAGCTCCGCCGGCCGGCCGTTGGCGGCGAGTTCGAGGCAGAGATCGGGGCCGATGCCGGCCGGCTCGCCGCTGGTGACGGCGAGCCGCGGCGGCCGATCAACTGCTGCTGCTGTTGTCATCCAGCTGGATGCGGACGTAAGCCTCGTCGCGCAATTGCCGCAGCCAGCGGTCGGTCTGCTCGCGCAGCTTGCGCTCGCGCAGCGCCATGAACGCCTTGTGACGGCGGCTCTGTTCCGTTTGGTTCTGCTTGCGCCGGCCGAGCACCTCGACGATGTGCCAGCCGAACTGGGTGCGGAACGGCTCGCTGATTTCGCCCGGCTTCAACTGGTCCATCACCTTCTGGAACGCCGGCACGACCATGCCCGGATCGAGCCAGCCGAGGTCGCCGCCCTGCGCGGCCGAGCCGGGATCGTCCGAATATTTTTTCGCCAGTGCAGCGAAGCTCGCGCCTTTTTCGATCTTCTGGCGAATGTTTTCCAGTCGCTGCTCGGCCTCGGTATTGCTGATCAGCAGGTCGGGCTTGATCAGAATGTGGCGGGCATGCGTCTGCGTAACAACGACCTGGTGCTGGGCGCGCTCGCCGGCCAGCTTGAGAATGTGCCAGCCGTTCGGGTCCAGAACCGGCTGCGAAATCTGGCCCTCGTCAAGCGACAGCACCGTGTTGGCCAGGCTGCTCGGCAATTCCGAGCCCTTGAGCCAGCCGAGGTCGCCACCCTTGAGCGCGCGGCGACCGTCCGAGACGGCCACGGCGGTGGCCTTGAAATCGGCGCCCTTCTTGAGCTTCTGGTAAATCTGCTCAGCCTTCTGGTGGATTGCCTCGGCCTGCGCGGGCGTAGCGTGTGACGGCACCGCAAGCACGATCTGGTAAACGTGATACTGCGTGTTGCCGTGCCCCTGCTGCGCCTGGGCGACCAGGTATTGGTCGACTTCTGTCGGCGTAACGACAACCCGGTCGTCGACGGCTTTCTGCCGAATCTGATGCAGAATCATCTCGTCACGGATGTGCTCGCGAAACTGGTCGTAGTCGATACCCTGGGCGGAAAGCCGCGCCGGCATCTCGCTCAGGGTGAAGCCGTTGCGCTGCGCAATGTTTGCCAGCACCTGGTTCAGTGCCTCGTCGGAAACGTGAATGCCCTGGCGGTCGGCATTTTCGAGCTCGAGCTTGGTCGTGATCATCTGCTGCAGCACCTGGCGGCGCAGCACGTCGGTCGGCGGTATGGCCGTGCCTTGGCTGGCGAGCTGGCGGCGCGTCAGTGCAGCCTGTTGTTCCAGCTCGGACAGCAAAATGACCTTGTCGTTGACAACTGCGACGATGCGGTCGAGCAGCGTGCCCTGGTTGTCAGAGGCCGTGGTGCCGGTATCGGCAGCGACTGCGGGAAGAGCGGCTGCGAACAGGGCGGCCGACAAGAGCAGCAGAATGCTCCGTTTAATGGACATGGGTACTCCGGGTGAACGCCGAATGAGGGGCAATATCGCTTCTATAGAGCCACTAGTCTCCGTAGCCTAGGATACCACGCTCGAGGAAATCTTCGATTTGCCGGCCCAGCCGGCCGAGACCCTTGAACTGGATCTCGAAGTACAACGCCTGTGCCACCTTGCCGTCCGGCCGCAGGTAATGGCGGTCGAGAAACAGAAACGCCCAGCAGCAGTTCTGGTATTCGAAGCCGGCGAACGTCTCGCGGGTCGCCTGGTCCCGCAGCGAATAATTCCAGCGGCCGACCACCTGCCAGTGTTGTGTTAGCGGCCAGGCCAGCGACAGATCGGTTTCTTCCAGACGGTTGCGGCGGTAGCGGTAGCCGAGGTTGACGACCTGGCGCGGCCCCGGCTGGTAGCGCACCTGGAATCGCCCCACGTCGTTCTGGCGCGTGTTTGGGTTCCACTGCAGCCCGGCCGCCGTCGTCCAGTAGTCGTTGACGTCGAGGCGCAACTCGCCGACGAGGTCCGATACCTCGCTCGTTTCCGGCGGCTGGCCGGGCAGCGTTACGCGCCGGTCGCTGAAGTAGTGGATTTGACCGATGCTGGCGGCCAGCAGTTCCTTGCCGGTGTCCGGGTGAATGAAGCGGGTCGTCAGCGCGTAGCTGATCTGGTTCGCATCGCCGAGTCGGTCGGTGCCGTTGAAGCGGTTGTCGGTGAACAGTTGCAGAAAGTTGAACGTCGCCTGGCTGGTATCGAACAGCGGGAAATTGCTCTGGTCGCGGTAAGGCACGTAGAGATAAAACAGCCGCGGCTCCAGCGTCTCCACCAGGCCGCCGAAGGCATTGCGCTCGAACGTTACGCCGCTGTCCAGGCTCAGGATTGGTGCGGCGCGGGAAAGCTGCGTCGGCTTGAGCGGGTCGTGGACGTTGTACAACTGGTACGCGGCGAGATCGTATTTGGCGGTCGGGCGGACGTACCAGGCATTGCTGCCGAAAGTATAGTCGATCGCCGGCTGCACGTGCAGACGGGCGGCGCCGACGCGGCCCGGATAGGCGAATCGGACCAGCTCGCTGCCAAACCCGTAGTCCAGTCGGTAATTTTGCAGCGGTCCCTGCCAATCCAGCACGATCTGCGGCAGTTCACGGTATGGAGGGCGAGCGCCGCGTAATGCCTGGTAGCCGCGCAGCCGCGTCAGAAATGACCAGTTGGTGTTGTTGTAGCCGAGCTGTACGTTGGAGACTTGCAAGACTTGCGACGTCTCGCTCAGGCTGTTGCCGAAATCGGCGAAATAGTTGCCGTCGCTGACGTGGTTCAGGTTCGCGCTGAACCCCCACGTGTCGCTGATCCGCGTGCGATCGTTGAAATGAAACCGGCTGCGACGCGCGTTGGCGAGGTTGTCGTGCGACATGACTGCATAATCGAATTCGCCCGCCGTCCCGGTCAGCAGATATCGGTACTGCGAATTGATCAGCACGCCGCGCTGCCCCAGGTAGCGCGGCGCGATTGTCGCGTCCATGTTCGGCGCGATGTTGAGGTAGTACGGGAGCGTAATGTCGAGGCCGTCCTGCCCCGAATAGCCGATCATGGGGGCGATAAAGCCCGATTTGCGCCGATCCGACAGTGGAAAAGAAATATACGGCGTGTAGAAAATCGGTATGCCGTAAAAGTCGATCGTCGCGTTGTAGGCGACGCCGACGTCGGTATTGCGGTCGAGATCGACATGGGGCGTGTTGAGCGCCCAGTCCTGGTGGCCGAGCGGGCAGGTCGTATACGTCACGTCGTGCAGCGTACTCGTGCCCGGACCCGTCACTTCAACCTCGCCGGCGGTGCCGCGGCCGTGGCGTTTCGGCAGGCGGAAGTGCGCATCGAAAAAAATGCCGAGGCCGGAATCCAGCGAATACCGGCCGCGATTGCCTTTCACTTGGAGCGTCGGCGTGGTGAACAACACGTCACCGCGAGCATTGATACTGCGCTTGACGCTGTTATAGGTGGCCAGGTCGGCGCTTAGGGTTTTTTCGTCCTTGAAGACATTGACGTCGCCCTCGAACAATGAAATCCCGTGGCGCAAGGCGGTCACCGAGTCGGCATTGATGGTCACGGTGCCTTTGGTCGACGCTGCCTTCGGCTGTGGCGCCTGTTCAAACGGCGGCAGCGGGCAAATCGCAGGCGGAATGGCCCAGGCACCGCCGGCGACAGCGCTCAGGCCGGCGAAGGCGATGACCTGCCACGGCGAGTTTCGCAAGCGGTTGAGCGCCAAGTAGTATGGTCCCGACAGTAGATTAGGTGGCCCGGCCGGGCGCGCCTACCTTCGCATACTTCCCGTTCCGCGGCAATGCGCCGGCCGCCGGATGACAAAGGGCGCGCACCGCCTGACAAAAGGGTTCCGTCGCGCCGCCGTTCGATGGTATATATATTCGGCACTTGGAGGGAGGCATTGATGGGCGAAAGCAGTATGGACAAATTTATTATCGAAGGCGGCGCGCGGCTCGAAGGTGACGTGCGGGCGTCGGGTGCGAAGAACGCTGCCTTGCCCATTCTGGCGGCCTCCCTTCTGACTGGCGATCCGTTGTATCTGAGCAATATCCCGCATCTCGAAGATGTCGTCACGACCAACGTTCTGCTGTCGCAAATGGGTGTTGAGGTGACGCTCAGCCAGGAATACGGGCTCGAGGTCAGCGCGCGCGATATTCACTCGTGTCTCGCGCCTTACGAACTGGTCAAGACGATGCGAGCATCGATTCTGGTACTGGGGCCGCTGCTCGCGCGCTTCGGCGAAGCGGACGTGTCGCTGCCGGGCGGCTGTGCGATCGGCGCACGCCCGGTCGACCTGCATCTACAGGGGCTGGCGGCAATGGGTGCCGACATCCGGGTCGAGGACGGCTATATCAAGGCGCGCGCGAACCGCTTGGCCGGCGCACACATTGTCTGCGACAAGGTCACCGTTACCGGTACCGAGAACCTGATGATGGCCGCGACGCTGGCGAGAGGGACGACGCGCATCGAAAACGCCGCCCGCGAGCCGGAGATCGTCGACCTTGCCGACTGCCTCAATCAAATGGGCGCGAAGGTGCAGGGCGCCGGTACCGGCGTCGTCACCATAGAAGGCGTCGACCGGTTGCATGGCACCGAGTATCGGGTTCCGCCTGACCGGATCGAAACCGGCACCTACCTGGTCGCCGGCGCGATCACGCGTGGCCGCGTCCGGGTGCTGGACACGCGCCCGCAGGCGCTCGACGCGGTGCTGGTAAAATTGAAGGCCGCCGGTGCCGGGATCCGTGTCGGCGAAGACTGGATCGAACTCGACATGCGCGGGCGCCGGCCGACGGCAGTTAATGTACATACGGCACCGTATCCGGGCTTTCCGACCGACATGCAGGCCCAGTTCACGGCGTTGAACGCCATCGCCGAAGGCGTCGGTACCATTACCGAAACCATTTTCGAAAACCGCTTCATGCACGTGCTGGAGATGCAGCGGATGGGGGTCGATGCCTGGCTGGAAGGCAATACTGTCATGATTACCGGCCGCGAAAAGCTGAATGGCGCGCCGGTCATGGCCACCGATCTGCGCGCATCCGCCGGGCTGGTGCTCGCCGGCCTGGCGGCCGAAGGTACGACTGAGGTCCGCCGTATCTATCACATTCATCGCGGCTATGAGCGCATCGAGGAAAAGCTGTCGCAGCTCGGCGCCCACATTCGCAGCGAGCCGGAGCACCACTGGGTATCCGGCGGGCGCATGCCGGCACTGCTGGAGGGCAACCTGAAGGGATAACTCCCCGCAGGACTCTCCGTTGACAGCCGTACTTGCAATCGATGTCGGCCGGACCGGCTGTCGCGCCGCGCTTTGGCGCGATGGCGAAGCGGTGCCGACGAACACCGCGGAAGGCAAAGGAACCGTCGGGCTGACCGCCCCGGACGGCGCGGCCGTCGCCGCAGAAGCCATCCTTGTCGTGGTTGAGCCACTCCTGAAGCAGTCAGGTATCGTCACCCTTGAAGCCGTCGGTCTCGGCACCCCCGGCGTGTTTGCCGCCGAACCGGCCGCGCGCGAACTGGCCGAACGCCTGCTATCATCCTTGCCGACGCCATCGGTCGCCATCGCGAGCGATGCCGTGACCTCGCATGCCGGGGCGCTGGCGGGCGCTCCCGGCGTGGTGCTCGCAGCCGGAACCGGCGCCGTGGCGGCCGCCATCGGCGACAACGGCCAGTTTCATCGTATCGACGGCTGGGGTCCGTGGCTCGGCGACGAAGGCAGCGGCGCGTGGTTGGGCTTCGCCGGCCTGCGCGCGGCGATGCGCGCGGCGGACGGACGCGGGCCGCACACGGCGCTCGAACAGGCAGCCGAGACGCAGTTCGGCTCCCCCGAGGAGCGGGTGGCGCAGCTTTATGCGGTTGATAATCCGGCACGCCTGGCGGCCGGTTTCGCGCCCGCCGTGGGGCAGGCGGCGGCGGCCAAAGA
Source organism: Gammaproteobacteria bacterium (assembly GCA_035708085.1). Lineage (GTDB taxonomy): Bacteria > Pseudomonadota > Gammaproteobacteria > Natronospirales > DASSBR01 > DASSBR01. The sequence continues at coordinate 47,966 of DASSTE010000074.1, forward strand.
TGCTGTCGCGTTGGCATTGATGCAGGCGGCGGCGACGGCGTTGGCGAGTACGGTTATCGCCGGTGCCAGAGCGCTGGCGCACGATGTGGATCCGATCGCGGTTGCCATCGTCGGCGGACTGACGAAGCTGGGGCCGGTGCTGCTGGAACCGCTTCGCGCCGTGCTGCAGGACAGCGGCGTGCCACTGGACGTCAGGCCGGCGCAAGGCACCGCACTCGACGGCGCGCGGCGCCTGGCCCGGCCGCATCATCACATTCACGAACCGTTGGTCATTCGGGCGGGTAAATAAGAGGGTTTGCAGGATGGATTCCGATCGGGACAAGCTCGATGCGCTGGCCACTGAAGGCGTGCGCGCCGACCTCGACGATCTCGACCTGCGCTCCGTCGCGGATGTCGTGCGCCTGCTGGTCGATGGGCAGGACGCGGCACTCGCGGCTGTGCATCGCGCCGTTCCGCAGCTTGCCGAAGCCGCCGAGCAGATCGCTGCGCGGCTGGCCGAGGGCGGACGCCTGTTTTATGTCGGCGCCGGCACCTCGGGCCGCCTGGCAGTGCTGGACGCGGCCGAATGCGTTCCCACTTTCAACACGCCGCCGGACATGGTGGTCGCGCTGCTCGCGGGCGGCGAAGCCGCGTACATTGAAGCCGTGGAGGGCGCCGAGGACGATGCCGCCGCCGGTGCGGCCGACTTGAAGGCGCGTCGCCTGGGTTCGCGCGACGCGGTGGTGGGCATCGCGGCATCGGGGCGCACGCCTTACGCCGTCGGCGCATTGCATTATGCAAGCGAGGTGGGTGCGTACACCGTCGCCCTCGCCAACAATCCCGCCAGCGCGCTCGCGGCAGCCGCCGAGCACGCCGTCGAACTGCTGACCGGCCCCGAAGTCATCGCGGGCTCGACCCGTCTGGCCGCAGGTACCGCGCAAAAGATTGCCCTTAACAGCTTGTCCACCGCTGTGATGGTCAAGCTCGGGAAGACCTACGGGCCGCGCATGATCGACGTGCGCGCGACCAATGCGAAGTTGAAGCGGCGCGCCCTGCGCATCGTGTGCGACATCACGGACGCTGGCGAAACGCAGGCTGCGCGGGCACTTGAAGCGGCCGGCGGCAGCGTCAAGACGGCGGTCGTGATGCTGCTGAGCCGCTGCGATGCAGCGGCGGCTGAACAACGGCTGCAGCACGCCGGCGGCCGCGTGCGCGATGCCGTGGCGGCGGATTGAGCGTGTCCGTCGCCGACGACTTTTCGCTGACCCGCGCCGGCTCGCTGCAGCGACTTAACACGTTCCGCGTGGCGGCGCGCGCCGAGTGGCTGGCGGAAGTACGCGATGCCGCGGACGTGCCGCGCGTGCTGGCCCGGCCGGAATTGCGCGATCTGCCTTGCCTCGCCCTCGGTGGCGGCAGCAACGTGCTGTTCGTTCATGACGTGCCCGGACTCGTGCTCAGGCTCGCGAATCGCGGCATTGCGATCGTGGACGAGGACCGGGAAGCCGGCCTCATACGCGTTGCCGCCGGCGAGAACTGGAACCGGTTCGTGCGCTGGTCACTGGAGGCGGGCTTCGAAGGCCTGGAGAACCTCATTCTGATTCCGGGCAGCGTCGGTGCCGCGCCGATCCAGAACATCGGCGCCTATGGCGTCGAAGCGCGCGAGTTCATAGCCGGTGTCGAAGCCTGGGACCGCGAGGCACAGGCCAGGGCCCGGTTCGACAATGCCGCGTGCGAATTCGGCTATCGAGACTCGATCTTCAAGCACCGGCCGAACCGCTACATCGTGACCGGTGTTGACTTCAGGCTGCCGCGTCGGGGGCCGTTGCGGCTGGATTACGCGGGCGTTCGCCAGGAGCTTGAGTCCACGGGCGTGCAGCAGCCGACGGCGGCCGACGTGGCGCGGGCGGTGGAAGCGCTGCGCCGTCGCAAGCTGCCGGACCCCGCGCAAATCGGCAATGCAGGGAGCTTTTTCAAGAATCCGGTGGTGTCGCAGGCGGAGCTTGCCATACTACGTGAGCGCTATCCGGATATGCCCGCGCACGCCTACGGCGACGATCAATTCAAGCTGTCGGCGGCATGGCTGATCGACGCTTGCGGGTTGAAAGGCGCGCGCGCAGGGGCCGCCGGCGTCTCGGACCGGCACGCATTGGTGCTGGTCAACCACGGCGGTGCGACCGGCGAAGAGTTGTGGGCGCTGGCGACGCGCGTTCGCGAGACCGTCGCAGAGCGTTTTGGCGTGACGCTTGAGCCGGAGCCGGTCGTTATCTGACTGTCACTTTTGCCGAGCGTAGGTATCCAGCCCGAACAGCTTGAGCTTGTCGATCGTGCCTGCCGGACCTACCAGAAAATGGCAGTACGCGTCGCCGAGGTAACGGTAGCGCCAGATGACATGGAACGTGTCGCGGTTCCACGGCGTCAGGTCGCCGACGTACTTGCGCCCGTGCCGGATCACCAGATGACCGTTCTCCAGCGTCACAGTGGCCTTGCCGAACGGGCTGGTGTAGGTGCCGACATAGTCGTGTAGCGGCGCAGACAGTTGCGGATGTGTGGCGCGCGGCGGCGCGAGCTTTGCCGCCTGTTGCTCTGCCTGCGCCTCGATGCCGGTCCAAACTTTTTCTGCGCGGGCGCTCCAATCGTAGGCCGGCGCGCCGAGATAGGCGTCAAAAACGCGGTACATCACCGCGAGCGGCAGCCAGTTGGTGTCGAGGTTTGTCAATACCACGACGCCCAGGTGGCGGTCCGGAATCATGCCGACAGCCGACGTCATGCCGTCGATTTCGCCGTAATGCCAGACGACGTGCTCGCCGCGATAGTCTTCCATGAACAGCGCGAGGCCGTAGGACAGCGAGTGGATCTTCGGGCTCAGCTCGTGGAACAGGCGCAGTTCGCGCGCATCGGCGGGGACCGGTATCTGCGGCGTTTCCATTGCCTTGACCACCGTTTGGCTGAGAATCCGGTGGCCGTTGTATTCGCCGTCGGCCAGCAGTGTCTGCAGCCAGTGCGCCATGTCGGAGACGCTCGAGTTGATGGCGCCGGCCGGGGCGATATTCTTCTGATAATAACGGTCGAGCGGCGCCAGTTTGCCGTCGATCATCGCGTACGGCGTGGCGGCGTCCTTGCTGGCGCTCATCGCGGCGATCGTGACGTCGCTGTGCGTCATGCCGAGTGGTTCGAAAAAACGGGTCTTGATGAAGTCGTCCCAGCTTTTGCCGCTGACGGCCTGCACGATCTGGCCCGCGGCCATGAACATGATGTTGCTGTAGCAGAACCGCGAGCGGAAGCTGTGTTGCGGCTTGATCAGCCGCAGGCTGTGCAGCACCTCGGCGCGCGTCGCAAAGGTGTCGTACCAGAGGAAGCTGTTGCCGCAATAGCCGGTGCGATGGGTGAGCAGGTCACGAATCCGGGCCTGGCGCGTCGGGTACGCGTTGTAAAGCTGAAAGTCGGGCAGGTAGTCGGTGACGGGGCTGTCCCAGCCGAGTTTGCCCGCATCGACGAGCATGCCGATCGAGGCGGCGGTAAAGGCCTTGCTGTTGGAGGCGATCGAGAACAGGGTGTTTCTGTCGACCTTCGCATGCGTGTCGAGCGTCCTGACCCCGTAACCCTTTTCCATGACCACTTTGCCGTCCTTGACGACGGCGATCGCCAATCCCGGCACATGCCACGCGTGCATTGACTGCTCGATGTAATGGTCGAGACCTTGAAGCGGGGCCGCTTCATTCGCGCAGGCGGTTTGACTCGCAAAAATGCCGCAAGCTGCAAGGATAAGTGCCGCGGAAAGTAGTTTGCGCATATCCGTGATCCTCTCTAGAGCAAGAATCCCGTCTCAGGATTTCGCAGTCTGAACGGCGCCCCCCACGGCAGCCTTTTTCCGGGACGCCGTGAATCGTGCTGCCCTAAGCGTCGACAAAGGTTCACTCAGAGCCCCGGAGAAGTTCGGATGCAAGGCGCGTTCGCGCCGGCGTAGTCATCTACGTCAAGCGGACGCAACGCAGCAGGCGGACTTCTCCCGGGCTCCCTTCGGGCGAGCCTCTGCCGGGCCGTCTGCGGCGTTGCGCGTTCTTGAAATGGGCGACCATCCCGGCGAACGCGCGCCTTGCATCTGACCCGCCAGAGGCCCGCTGAGAGAGCCTTTGTCGACACTTAGGGCAGCTTTGGCTCTGGGTTCGGCTCCTGCCTCACACAGCCCGGCAAACGGCTGCCGTAGCGTGCACCTGCGTGTTGGCTTGTTTGGTGCGAGGTTTCGTTCGCAAGATTATCTTGTCGCTGTTTTGGTTGAGTTCGCGACCTTCGCGTTTGCGCCTTCCTTCAGAAATTTGGCGGCGCCCCAGTAATTTTTGCCGAATCGGGCGGTCGTGACGCGCAGCGGCGTGCCGCTGGCGTAGGCTTCGATCATTTTGCCGTTGCCGACGTACATCGCGACGTGATAGATCGAGCCGGTGCCGTCATGGTTCGCGTAGAACAGCAGGTCGCCGCGCTGCAGGTCGTGATTGGTCCGCGGGATCTTTTTGCCGTGGCCGTGGAGGGCCTGAGCGCCGGCATCGCGCGGCAGCGTCATGCCGTAATACTGGTACATTGAGCCGGTGAAGCCGGAGCAGTCGTAGGCGAAGCCGGAGCGGCCGGCCCAGATGTAGGGGAGGCCGACGAACTGTTTGGCGGTTTTGAGCAATTCAGCCGGCGTCGGGCGCGGGATGTCGGCTGTCGATTTGTAGATTTTGACGTCGCTCGCTTTGAGCCATTTGGGGCCGTCGTCCGGGGTGGCGACGCGGACGGCATCGGCAGTGCGGCTCAGCACCGGCAGGCGGGTGTTGAAGCTGATGCGAAGGAATTTGTGTGACAGTTTTTCATTGTTGTACAGCCAGACCGTAGGGGCGCCGCTGACGAGCGCGAACGGGTGCTTTTTCACGATTTCGCCGAAATGGCTGCTGTGGGTCAGCTGGACTTTCGGCACCCAGCCTGGATAGCCCAGCGGGTTTTTCGGCGTCGGCTGGCCTGGCACCGCGATTTTGTCCCACTGGCCCTGCTCCTTGAGGATGTAAACCTTGTGCCCGTAAAGCGCCTGGGTCTGCGTCGCGTTGTGGCCGGAAAGCCAGCGCCTTTGCGCGACGGACATGCCGTCGATCCATTTCTGCATGTGCACCGGGTTGGTGAGTGCGGGGTGGTCGATCGGGCGGGGCGAATCCGGCGACGTCCACAGCGTCGCTACCGATACATCGATATAGGCGGTACCGATGGCGCGCGGCGAATTTTTGGCCGCGGCTGGCGCGCAGGCGATGAACAGCGCGGCGAACAGGATACCGCGGCCGCGCAGACGGTTAGATAGCTTCATGAGAGACATGCCGTTTTCCGTGTTTCGCCTAAACCATAGAAGATGAGATTCTCAAAGACCAATGCAAAAAAGTAAATAATCGATGCTTTATTGCTATTCAGTTGCCAGCCCAGCGGCGCTGCGCTTAGGCTAGGCCCCGGTTCAGCGCCCGCTGTTGGAGTATTTCATGTTGTTATTGTTCAAGCGAAGTCTGGCGATAATCGGCTTCCTGGCCGTGCTGATTCCGGCTGCTGCACAGGCATCGGTCCCGCATTTCACGATGCAGCAGGTGCTCGGCTACCCGTTCCCGACGGAACTCACCGCGTCGCAGTCCGGCAAGACTATCGCCTGGGTGCTGGACGAGCGCGGCGTGCGCAACATCTGGATTGCCCGGGCGCCGGACTTCAAGCCCCGCCAGTTGACGCATTACCGGAACGACGACGGCCAGGAACTGACGTACGTGCAGGTCTCCGGCGACGATCGTTATGTGGTCTACGTGCGCGGCGGCAACCATGACAATATCTACCCGATGCGGGTGCCGCCCGATCCGACGTCGTCGATCAAGCGGCCGAAGATGCAGGTCTGGGCGGTGCCGATCGCCGGCGGTGCGCCGATCCTCATCGGGATGGGCGATGCACCTGCGGTGTCGCCGGACGGCAGGACGATCGCGTTCCTCAAGAAGAACCATTCAGTCTGGTCCGCGCCGACCGACGGCTCGGCGAAGCCGCAATTGGTGTTTTTCGACCGCGGCGCCGATTACAGCCTGCGCTGGTCGCCCGACGGCAAGCAGCTGGCTTTTGTTTCCGGTCGCGGCGATCACAGTTTTATCGCTGTTTACACGCGCGGCGAATCGCGGCTACGCTACCTCGACCCGACTACCAACCACGATTCCGATCCGCGCTGGTCGCCGGACGGCAAGCACATAGCGTTTGTTCGCCGCCCCGGCGCGGGCGGTAAGGTCGAGCCCCTGCTCAAGCGGACGCCGCACCCGTGGTCGATCTGGGTCGGCGACGTGGCGAGCGGTGAGGCGCGCCCGGTCTGGAAAAGCCCGCACACGCTGCTGGGGTCGAGGCCGGACACCGCGGGCGGGGCGAATCTCCACTGGGCCGCCGGTAATCGCCTCATCTTCATGAATGACCTTGACGGCTGGCCGCACCTCTATGCGATAGCCGCCACGGGCGGCAAGGCGCGGCGTTTGACGGCCGGCCACTACATGGTCGAGAACGTGACGATGTCGCCGGACGGCCGCTTCATTGTCTATAGCGCCAACACCGGCGATACGCCCGGCGATATCGACCGGCGCCACCTGTTTCGCATGGCGGTCGACGGCGGCAAGCCGCAAGCGCTGACGCACGGGACGGAATTGAGCTGGTCGCCGGTGGTGGCGGAAGGCGGCAAGACCATCGCCTTCATCCAGGCCGGCGCGAAGCAGCCGCCGCTGGTGGCGGTCGAGCCGGCCGAAGGCGGTACTGTAAAGGTGCTGGACGCGGATCAGATACCGGCCGATTTTCCCACCCAACAACTGGTGGTGCCAAAGCTTGTGACGTTCAAGGCGAGCGACGGACACATCGCCTACGGACAACTCTTCGAGCGGCCCGGCGCCGCGAAGAAGCCCGCGGTGATCTTCGTGCACGGCGGCCCGATGCGGCAAATGCTGCTCGGTTGGCATTACTCCGGCTATTACTCGAACGGCTACGCGGTCAACCAATATCTCGCCAACCACGGCTTCGTGGTGCTGTCGGTCAATTACCGCCTCGGCATCGGCCACGGCTGGGAATTTCATCATCCGGCGCATGCCGGTCCCGCGGGCGCTTCGGAATATCGCGACGTGGTGGCCGGCGCGCGTTACCTGCAACATCTGCACGGAGTCGATGCGCATCATATCGGCATCTGGGGCGGCTCCTACGGCGGCTACCTGACCGCACTGTCGCTGGCACGCAATTCCGATATCTTCAAGGCGGGCTCCGACTGGGCGGGCATTCACGACTGGTCGCTGGACATGCTCCGCAACTGGTTCCAGCGCGATTACCCCAGCTTCGAAACCGACCGGAAGAAGGCGCTCAAGGTCGCGTGGCATTCATCGCCCGTCGGCTCGATCGAAAAGTGGCACTCACCCGTGCTGCTGATCCAGGGCGACAACGATCACACCGTCAAATTCCAGCAGACGGTCGATATCGCCAACCGCTTGAAGTCGCGCGGCGTCGAGGTGCAGGAACTCGTCATTCCGGACGAAATTCACAGCTTTCTGCGGTATCACTCGTGGCTCGAAGCCGATACGCGGACGGCCGGATTCCTGGCTGGGAAACTGGGCGCGAATGCGGACCGGTAACAGCCGCCTAGCCGGCGGAGTCGAGTTGCTCGAGACGCATCAGGTCCGTATAGGTTTCGCGGCGACGAATCAACGTCGCCTGCTCGCCATCGACGAGCACCTCGGCAGGACGTGGCCGGGCATTGTAGTTGGATGCCATGGACGCGCCGTAAGCGCCGGCATCCATGACCGCGAGCACGTCGCCCGCTTGTGCCGCGAGCATGCGGTCACGGCCGAGGAAATCCGCCGATTCGCATACCGGTCCGACCACGTGGCACGATTCGGCGGTCAGGTTCGCGTGCGGCTTGACGACGCGAATGTCGTGCCACGCACCGTACAACGGCGGCCGCATCAACTCGGTCATGCCGGCATCGGCGATCAGCCAGTTCACGCCTTCGCCGTGCTTGATGTATTCGACCCGCGTCAGCAGTATGCCCGCGGGGCCGACGATGGAGCGGCCGGGCTCGATGAACAGCGTCAGGCCGCGGCGCGCGACCTCGTTTTTCAGCGGTTGCAGAAACTCGCTCACCGGCGGCAACGTCTCACCCCGATAGCCGACCGGAAAGCCGCCGCCGAAGTCGAGATGGTCGAGCGCGATGCCGGCTTTCTTGAGCCGGTCGGCCAGTTCGATGATGCGTTTGCCGGCGGCGACATACGGCGCCGGATCGTGCAGCGACGAACCGATATGACAGGCGAGGCCGGTCAGGCGCAGACCCGGCAGTGCGCTGGCGCGCCGGCACAGATCTTCAGCCAGTTCGATCGGGATGCCGAACTTGTCTTCGCGCCGCCCGGTGGTGAGGTGCGGATGCGTCATGCCCTCGATATCCGGGTTGACGCGCAACGCCACGCGCGCGGTCTTTTTGGATCGAGAGGCGATGTCGCTGATGCGCTCAAGCTCGGCGGTCGATTCGACGTCGAAGCATTGGATGCCGACCGTCAGCGCGTACTCGATTTCGTCGCTGCGTTTGCCGACGCCGGAAAAAACCGTGCGCTCGGCGCTGCCGCCGGCTGCAAGTACGAGTGCGAGTTCGCCGCCGGAGACGATATCGAAACCGGCGCCGAGGCGCGCGAGCAATTGCAATAGTGCAAGCGCGCCGTTCGCCTTGACTGCATAGCAGATCTGGTGCGGCGCGCCGGCGAGGACTTCTTCGAACTCTTGGTACGCGGTTTCAATGCTGCGCCGGGAATAAGCGAACAGCGGCGTTTGAAAACGCTCGGCCAGCGATTGCAGCGGAACGGACTCCAGCCACAATTCACCGTTTTTGGATGTAATTAAATTTGACATGGGCGCGGAGTATACGACATGACTTCAATTGAGCAAGCGAAAATTTCAATGACATTACTTTTCGCTTTCATTTTTGCGATCGCACCGCTGTCGGCTGCAATGGCAGGGCAGGCGGGCGTGCAACATCGCTACACTTGGGATCATCCCGGCTGCCCGTGTCCCTCAATTCTGCATGAGGGATCAGCGCAACAGGCCGGTCTGGTCGAGGCGCCCCTGAAGGCAATGGATGGCACCATCAGCCGCATTCTGGTCCGGCGCGTGACGCCGGGCGCGGTCGTTCTGATCGCGCGGCGCGGCACGATCGCCAAGTGGAAAGCCTACGGCTATTCCGCGATCTACACGAATGGCGGCTACGACACGATGGGCCAGCCGCTGCCGATGCACAAGGACGAAATTTTCGACATGGCTTCGGTAACCAAGTTGTTTACCGCGACGGCGGTGATGCAGCTCTGGGACGAAGGCAAAATCAAACTCGATGATCCGGTCGCGAAATACTTGCCCGAGTTCGGCGTCAATGGCAAAGGCGCTGTGACTATTCGCGAATTGCTCACGCACACGTCGGGCTTCCGGCCCGACCCGCCGACGCCGCTCTACCAGATTCCCGGCACGCGCAAGGATCGCCTGGAATACGTGCTCCAGTTGCCGCTGGAATATCCGCCGGCGACGCATTACGTGTACAGCGACATCAACTTCATCACGCTGGGCGCGCTAATCGAACGCGTGAGCGGCGAGCGCGAAGATGCGTTCATTCAGCAACACATTGCCGGTCCGCTGCACATGACCGACACGATGTACAACCCGCCGGCGAGCCTCAAGCCGCGCATCGCCGCGACGGAATACCAGCCGTGGACCAATCGCGGCCTGCTGTGGGGACAGGTCGATGACGAAAACGCCTGGGCGCTCCACGGCGTCGCCGGCCACGCGGGGCTGTTCAGCAGCGCGCACGACCTCGCCGTGTTCGGTCAGATGATGCTCAACGGCGGCACCTACAACGGCAAGCGCATCCTGTCCAAGCGCGCGGTGAAGCTGCTATCGACCAACTGGGACACCAAGTATCCCGACGACGCCACCGGCCTCGGCTGGTCGATCGACCGCGACTATTTCATGGGGGCGCTGTCCGGTCCGCACACGATCGGCCACGAAGGCTTTACCGGCACCACGATTATCCTCAACAAGCCCAACGACATCGTCGCCATATTGTTGATGAATCGCGTGCACCCGACGCGCCACGGCGCCTCCGACGTCGTCGCGCGCCGCGAAGTCTATACGGATGCCGCCGATGCCATTCCGGTCGCCATCCCCGGCGGCGGCGACGCCTGGTTCTCCGGCTACGGCGATTACCTCAATCGGACGCTGACGGCGAAGATCGGCGCGCATGGCAAGACACTGTCGTTCCATACCTGGTACCACACCGAATCGGGCGAGGACTACGGTATCGTCCAGGCATCGCCGGACGGCGTGCACTGGACGACGCTTGGCCAGCTCACCGGCTCGAGCGACGGCTGGAAAACGCCGAAATTCGCGCTGCCGCCGAATGCCCGTTATGTACAATTCGACTACCGCACCGACGCGAGCACCAACGGCCGCGGCTGGTACGTGCACGACATTACAGTCGACGGCCGGAAAGTCGACCAGTTCGAAAAATCGGACTGGGTACAGCGGGATTATTGAACCGAATGATCACACGCAAATTGATACAAGCGGCGGCGATTTTACTCGTCATCGCATTATCGTCAGTCGCCGTCGCGGCGCCGAAGTTCCAACTCGGCATCCACGTATTGCTGCACGATCGTCTGGACCTGATCCAGGGCAAGAATATCGGCCTGATCACCAACCCGACCGGCGTCAACGTCAGCCTCGTCAGCGACGTCGACCTGCTGGCGCACACACCTAACGTCCACCTCGTCGCGCTGTTCGGCCCCGAACACGGCATTCGCGGCGCGCACCAGGCGGGCGCGCACGTCGGCACCTACCGCGACCCGGAAACCGGCGTGCCCGTCTACAGCCTGTACGGCAAGCACCGCCAGCCGACGCCGCAGATGCTCAAGAACGTCGACGTACTGATCTACGACATCCAGCCGGTCGGCACGCGGTTCTACACTTACCTCTACACCATGGCCGACGCCATGAAAGCGGCGGCCGCCGCGCATATCCCGTTCATCGTGCTCGACCGCCCGAACCCGATCGGCGGCATAGCGGTGCAGGGACCCGTGCTCGAACCGAAATACGCGTCCTTCGTCGGCCAGTATCCCATCGCGCTGCGCTACGGCATGACCGTCGGCGAGCTGGCGAAGCTGTTCAACGACACCTTCCACATCGGCGCCAACCTCACCGTCGTCAAAATGCGCGGCTGGCACCGGTCGATGTACTACGACGACACGCCCCTGCAATTCGTCATGCCGTCACCCAACATGCCGACCCTTAAAACGGCGCTGGTCTACCCCGGCTTCGGTCTCGTCGAAGGTACGAACGTCTCCGAAGGCCGCGGTACAACTCGACCATTCGAACTCATCGGCGCGCCGTGGATCAACGCAAAAAAGCTTGCCGACACACTGAATCAAAAGCACCTGGCAGGCGCACGCTTTCGGCCCGTTCATTTCACCCCAACGTTCTCCAAGTACCAGGGCAAGCCGTGCAACGGCATTCAGGTTCATGTTCTTGATCGGAAGGCTTTTAATCCGGTCGTGGCGGGCCTGACAGCCATCGAGACGATTCGAGAGCTGTACCCGAAACAATTCAAATTCAAAAAATCGCATTTCGACCACCTGATCGGTAACGATTGGGTACGGCAGGATATTGAGCATGATGTGCCAGTCACCAAAATGCAGGCGCACTGGCAAAAGCGGCTGGAACAGTTCAAAAAGCTCAGAAACCACTATCTTCTTTACGACTAAAGCAACACCACAACGCAGGTGCACGGCGTGGTAACTGTTATCAGGGCTGTGTGAGGCAGGATGCCGAACCCAGAGCCTACAGGGATGTATTTACGGCGTCCCTGAGAACAGTTACCACGGCGGGCGCCGGTTAACGTGAGACAACTTATGACAGGCAGGAGTCTTTACATGAGATTGGCGCAAAAGTTCCTGATCTTGCTATTACCCGCAATAGCTTTCTTCCCGTTTTTGTCATACGCACAAGAGCCCCCACCGCTCCACGGTCTCGACCAATACATCGAACAAGCCATGCACCAATGGCACGATCCCGGGCTGGCGATCGCAGTGGTCAAAGATGGCAAAGTCGTACTCGCGAAAGGCTTCGGCGTACGTGAACTGGGTAAACCCGCCAAAGTCGACAAACATACCCTGTTCGCCATCGCCTCGAACACCAAAGCCTTCACCACCGTCTCCCTCGGTATGCTAATCGACGCCGGCAAACTCACCTGGGACAGTCGACTTACCGATTACCTCAAGGGCTTCCAGATGTATAGCCCGTTCGTGACTCGCGAAGTCACCGTCCGGGATGCATTAACCCATCGCAGCGGCGACTGCGGCGCCGACTTCCTCTGGTACAACAGCCCCAACACACGCACCGAAATTCTGCACAAAATGCGGCTCGTCAAACCGCGCCACAGCTTCCGCGCCACGTATTGCTACAGCAACAACATGGTCATGGCCGCCGGCATGATCGTCCCCGCGGTCACCGGCATCCGCTGGAACGATTTTGTCGAAAACCGCATCTTCAAGCCACTCGGCATGACCGACAGCAACACATCGATCACCGAATTCAAACGCGGCGGCGATATTGCAACGCCGCACGCCAAGGTCGACGGCCACATGCAACCCATTCGCTGGCTGAACTGGGATAACATCGGCCCGGCTGCGAGCATCAACTCAAGCGTCGCCGACCTGTCTCACTGGCTGGAAATGCTCCTCGGCGACGGCGAATATCGTGGTCAGCGCATCGTCAGCGCCGCGGTTATTCACGAGATGGAAACGCCACAGGTCATCATCCCGCCGGATCACAAATTCCTGCACCAACTGAACCCGGAAGCGCACACACTCGCCTACGGACTGACGCTCCGCATGGATGATTATCACGGCGAGCACATCGTCTGGCACACCGGCCACCTCGACGGTATGAGCTCCGCGCTCGGCATGATTCCCGGTCGCAACCTCGGCGTCGTGATCCTGACCAACCAGGATGAAAGCTACCTGCCCGTGGCCATCATGAACCGGGTGTTCGACGCCTACCTCGGCGTACCGCCGCAGGACTGGTCGAGCGAAATACTGGCGCTGCAGCAAAAGTTCGCCGCCAAGGCGGAAAAGAAAGCCGCAAGACTGCTCGCGGCGCGCTCCGCGCATCCGCACCCGTCGGTACCGCTCAAGGATTTCGTCGGTACCTACACCAGTCCACTGCGGGGCACCGTCAACATCACGTTGCAGAACCACCACCTGGTGCTGGAGAGCGGCCGGCATTCATTTGCCGATCTCGTGCCATGGAATCACGACACCTTTCGCCTTGTCTGGCGCTATCACTTCTGGGGCAAAGGCTACGTGCAGTTCGGCCTGAACCCGCGCGGCGAAGTGGACAACATCCATTTCGTCCACGGCGGGCGCTATGAGCGTCAGGCGGAACAGAACGAGGAGGCGCCGGAGGATTAACGGCGATTAGGCCTGGCGCGAATACGTGCCGACACCGGACAACGTCAAGGTATCGATATGGCCGGCCGGGTCAAGCTTGAATTCCGCGTAGGCGTCGCCGAGGTAGCGGTAACGCCACTCGACACTAAACGTGTCGCGCTCGAACGGTCGCATGTCGCCCACGTATAAGCCGCGCGTCAGAACCAGTTTTCCATCTTCGATGGTGACGACAGCTTCCCCGTACAGCGGGTCGCTGAAGTGGCCCGCGTAGGCGTCGAGCGGCAATGACGGCGGCTTGTCGGGGTTGCCGCTCGCCGCAACGATCTGCCGGCGACGGCGCTCTTCGGCGCGAAGCTTCTCCCAGCGGTGGCGAATCTTCTCGCTCCAGTCTGTCGGATGTGCTCCGAGTTCCGCGTCGAATACCCGGTACATCAGCGCGAGCGGCAACCAGTTCCATTCAAGGTTGCTCAGGACGACGACGCCCAGCCGCCGGCCCGGCAGCATGCCGAGCACGGCTTGCATTCCGTCCGTCTGACCGTAGTGCCAGGCTGCGGGCTCGCCGCGATAACGTGCCGTGAACAACGCCAGCCCGTAACCCAGGCCCTGCATCTGCGGGTTGAAGCTGTTGAACAGGCGTCCCTCCCAGCTGTCATCCGGCACGTCGATCTGCGGCGTGCGCATCGCCTGTACGATTTCGGAGCTTGCGAGGCGGTTGCCCTGATAGCAGCCTTCGTCCAGCAGCATCGTCAGCCAGTGCGCCATATCTTCGGCGCTGGCATTGACGCCGCCGGCCGGCGCGCAGTTGTGGTCGTCGTACCACTCAAGCTTTTCGATCGCATCGCCCACCCACGCGTGCGGCGTTGCCGCGTGATTGCTGTCGCGCTCGGCTATCAGGGCGTGGCTGTGCTGCATGCCGAGCGACCTGATAATGCGGCGCTCGACGAATTCGCTCCAGGAATTTCCTGTAACCGCGGGAATGACTTCGCCGGCTGCCATGTACAGAATGTCGCTGTAGCAAAACCGTGAGCGAAACGGATGCTGTGGTACGAGATAACGAAGCTTGTTAATGATATTGGCGCGGGAATTGCCGGAGCGGTACTCAAGGAAGCCGCCGTCACAGATACCGGTGCGGTGTGTGAGCAGGTCGCGAAGGCGCGCTTCGCGCGTGGTCGCCGGATCGTGTAGCTTGAAGTCCTTGAGCCATTGCGTCATCCGGTCATCCCAGCCAAGTTCGCCGGCGTCGACCAGCAGACCGAGAGCGAACGCCGTGAACGCTTTGCTGTTCGAGCCGATGGCAAAGGTCGTATGGCGATCCACCGGCGCCGGCGCACCCAGTTCACGCACGCCGAAGCCTTCCGACATCACGGTGCGGCCGTCCTTGACGATGCCGATCGCCAGCCCCGGCACGTGCCAGGCTTTCATCGCCCGGCTGATGTATTCGTTGAGCCCGCTAAATGGTCTTTGCATGCTGTTCCCGGGATTATTTGTTAAGCTCATCTTACATAGTCGCGGCAGTATTGAGGCGCGTTGGAAGCGTTACTCCAATGATAAAGGCACGTAGTTTCGTCCTCCTTATAGCGCTGGGAGCCATCGCATTTACGCCGGCATTCGCCGGCGGCAATGACCAGACTCAGGCCAAGGCCGTGCCGCCAAAACCCGCGAGTACGGCTAAACCAGCTAAAAAGAATAAGGAGCCGGAACATAAAAACCAACCGCAGCAACTGGGGACGGTACAAGTCAACGGCCATAAAATGACGCCTATCGAAAGGTTGTGCTTTTTACGCAAGGCGTTCAGCGAAGAATATTCCAGTAATCCTGCCAAGGCAGATGATATTATCTGCCGGATTCACAAGATCACCGGCAGCCAGTTCTATGGCATGTCCTGCATGACCAACAAACAATATTTCACGGCGAAGTTGAACAATGGCGGCGATCCACCCTCGTTCGTAAGCGGCGGTATCGCGGGTAAAAAAGTTCGTCGGGTAAGCCGGGGCACCATCCGGGAATTGACGACAAATCCGCGTATCAAAGCTGTTTGCGAGGCTCGCAATTCCGGCAAATGATTGCCATCAGGTCCGCCGGCGGCGAAGTCGTTCCCAGCCGATGTAGAGCGGGATGCCAACCAGTGTTATCGCAATACTGACGCCGGTCGAGACCGGCTGCTGCCACAGCGCATACGCGATAACGAAAAATGTGCCGAGGATAAACAGCGCCGGGACCACCGGGTAACCGAGCGCCTTGTAGGGTCGCTCGATGTCGGGCCGCTTGCGGCGCAGGATGAACAGGCCGATCACCGCCAGTGCCAGGAAAGGCCAGACGCCCAGCACGTAAGCTTCGGCGAGCTGAATGAAGTTGCGCAGCAGCACGTAAATAACGGCCAGGGTTGCGGTCAGGATGATCGCGACGTAGGGCGTCTCGAAACGCGGGTGCACCTTGCCGATGGAGGCAAAGAACAGGTTGTCTTCGGCCATCGCGAAAAACACGCGCGGGTGCGTCAGCACGCTGCCATTGAGTGTTCCCAGCACCGATACCATGATGAGCACGGCCGTGGCGGCGGCGCCGACCGGCCCCATCGCCGCCACCATCGCGTCGGATGCTACCGCGCGCGACGCTGTCAGCTGGTCGTACGGCAGTGCGCGCAAGTAAGCCGCGTTGACGAGGAGATACACCGCCACGACGATCAGTGTGCCGACGATCAGCGCGATCGGCACATTTTTTCCGGGGTTGCGGATTTCTCCCGACAACGTCGTCAGATCCTCCCAGCCATCGTATGCCCATAACACTGCCACCAGCGCGATGCCGATGCCCGACCAGGCCATCGGCTGCGCCGTCGCTGTCGTGGTACCACCGGGCGACAGGTGCGGTGCCAGCAGAAAAATGACCAGGGCAAGGCCGAGCAGGGCGAGCACCTTGGTTGTGGTGGCGAGATTCTGGATAAACGCACCGATATGGACTGAGCGGTACTGCAGTGCGCAAAAGAAGACGATTGCGAGCGCCGCGATCCAGTGCTGGGCCGCGTTCGTCAGCGGCACCAGCGTCGCCAGGTATTGCGCGAAGGTCAGACTCAGCGCCGCCCAGGAGATCGGCGCGGTCAGCAGCCACATCCAGCCGAACAGGAAGGCGAGCGGGCGACCGTAGGCCTTAAGCAGATAGACGTAAGGTCCGCCGGTGCGCGGAAACATGGCTGCGAGTTCCGCCATCGACAGCGCGCCGAACAGCGCGATCAGGCCGCCGAATACCCATACCAGCATCAATCCCGACGGGCCGCCGACAGTCGCCGCGACTGCCGACGGCACCCGGAAGATACCGCTGCCGACGATCGCGCCAATCAGGACGGCGGTGGCGGTGAACGCGCCGAGCGTGCGCGGTAGTGTCCGCCGGGCCGTGGCGGGGGCAATGTGCTCGACGGCGGCCGCGGTCTTGCGTCGTGACAACATCACGGCAGCGGCTTGAGTATCTCGCTCAAATAGTCCGGCTCGCCGCCGACGTGGACCAGGTGCGGATAGCGCAGACCGCCGTGATAGTCGATCACGTAGCGCCGATGTACGCCTTCGCTCTGAAGCAGCAGTTCCAACGGCGCCTTGTCGGTCTTCGTCGCGGCGATCGCTTCCTGCAGAACCTTGGGCGTGAAACTGCGGCCGTTGACGGCCATGATCTTCATGCCCGGGCCGACGCCGGCCTTGAAGGCTGGCCCGTTCCACAGAACATCTTCGATATTGCCGTCCTTGTCCAGGAACAGGCCAATCGAGAACATCTGGTTGATGCCGTGGCGGCTCAACTCGCCCGGACCGACATTTTCGAGCGCCTGCTCGTAATGCGACGGCTTGTCGGTGTACACCAGCTTCCAGCCGCTGCGCGCGAGGCCTTCCATCGGCGCACGTCGGCTGGTGTCGTCGACGAGATGGTGCAGCATCGATGCCCAGTCGTACGGCTGGACCTCGTTCAGCGCATGGACAACGTCGTCGAAGGTGTAAGTCAATGTCTTGACGCGGCCATTGTCGACGCCGAAGAACAGCCGGCAGAAGTCGTTGATCGAGCGTTTGTCGTGGCTCAACTGGCGGATCTTCGTATCGACGGCCAGCCAGACGAGCGTGCCTTCACGATAAAAATCAGTGCCGCGGCGCCAGTTCGACCACGCCGCGGGTGCCCCGTAGAGAAGCTGCGCAGCGGTGGCGGTGTCGACCAGCGGCCGCCACTCGCGCCCGCGCTGATGGTCCATCACCGCGGTGCGGTAAGCGAGTGCATCGAGATAATCCTGCTTGCTCCACAGCCCGCTGCGCTCGGTCATGATGTCGCCGAGATACACCGTCAGGCCTTCGTACACCCACAGCATGTTGGTTTGCTCCGGGGTCTCGAAATTCGGCTGCCACAGTTCTGCCGGACGGCGGAATTTGCCGTTCCACGAGTGCGTGTACTCGTGCGGCAGCAGCGAGGCGTCCAGCATGAAAGCGGTTGGATCCTGAAAAACCTGCATGCCGGTACGCGCGCGATCGTCGCTCGACTGATGGTGTTCGACGCCGCCGTGCGAAGTGTAGTTGCTGATGACGAACAGGAAGTGATAGTCGTTGTAGTGGTGCGATTGGAACAGCGCTTGCGCCTGCTTGATCAGGTTTCGATATTTCGTAATCCGCTGCTTGCCGATGTCGAGTGCCCACGGCGCATCGGCGACCATGTCAAGGTAGCGGTGCACACTCGCGCCGGGCGCAAGGTCGACCTGGCGGAAGTATTCGCCGGCGATAACGGGCGAGTCGACGAGCGTGTTGAATGTCGTCGGCTTGAACACGATGCGATTGCCGCGCTTGCTTTGCGTGTCGAGTGCTGTCGCATACCGCCAGCCTTTCGGAATGATCAGCGTGGGCTTGTAGACTTCCTTACTGGTGGGATAGCCGGCCTTGTAGAGCGCTACCTGGTTCCAGTTGAGGTCGACCAGGTGCGGCGTTACCGACACGCCGGCGCTGAACAGGCCGTGGCCGGTCGGCGACAGGTAATCGAGATCGATCTCGAGCTTCGTCGCGCCTTTGGGGATGTCGAGGTGGAAAGTCCACATATCGACCGGGTCGCGCTGCCAGGGAATGGCTTTGCCGTCGACCGTAAACTTGAGCCCGGTCAGATCATCGATCGGCCCGCTGGGTGCGTGCTCGCCGGGAATGTACTTGGGGTAGTACAACGTCAGCGGCCCAGACGTCACCGGCATCGATTCGTGTGCGTGAAAGACCTTCTGGCTGATATTGGTCACATTGACAGTCAGCGTCACTGGCCCCGGCGCATCCGCCGCGTAGGCGCTCAGCGACAGGCCGGCGGTCAGTACGCTCGCAAAGATCCACAATTTTTTCATTAGCACTCTCCTACGGATGGGACGGGTCCTTCGGTACCGTCATGACCACAAGTTGTTCGATGGCATCGACAATGCGCAGTTTCGTTTCCGCCGCCGACTCGCGTGCCTGCAGAAAATCGGTGGTCGTCTGCCGGACCCACCGGCGCGGCGCGGGCTGCTTTTGATCCATGTAGTGCAGCGCGCGCAAGCCGATCTTCGACAGCGTCGCCAGCGAGCGCACCAGCGGCCGCACCGGCTGCAGCGCCGGCGAACGCTGGATCAGCGATTCCAGCGCCGGGACGTTTCGAATCCATTGCTCGAGTTGTGCGCGAATCTTTCGCTCCGTAACCGCATCCGGGTGCTGCACGAATTGTTTGACGTGTTCCTTGAACTGAATCGCCGTCCACGGATTGCCTGTCGCGGCGTCCGCGATCGACGACAACGGCGAATAGATCGTGTAGTGGCCGCTTCCGAGCCGCCGGTAGCCCCGCACCGGCGAGATCACATTGATCAGCACCTTGAGCGGCTGAATATCGTATTGCCCGGCAAGCTGGCGTAGCAGCACATCCTGGTTCCGGATGTGCGTGAGGCCGAGTTCTTCGAGTTGCAGGCTTACTGCGTGCAGGCGCTTGTACATCCACGCTACATTCTGAACGCTTTCCGGCGACCACAGCCGTTCGGCGATCGCGGCCGCGTTCGGCCAGATGCGCGAGTCGATCGTCGCAGGGCGGACGATTTCGCCCCACATTTCCGCTTCGCCACCGAGGATGTTTGCCCGCACCGCCGGCTTGAGGTGCACGTCAGCGGGAATCGGATCGTTTTTGTAATAGTCCGCGGCGGAGTAGAGCAGATCGAGATAGTAGCCGTTCGACAAAATGGTCGGATGGCCCTTGCGCGCAGCCTCGTACAGCGATTTTCTGCCGCGCCAGACCTGGATCACCGCACCTTTTTCCAGCCCGGGCTGCAAAATCTCGTCCCAGCCGATGATCTGCTTGCCATCCGCATTGATCAGCTTGGCCAGCTTCTGGATAAACTGCGTTTGCAGCGCATCGTCGGACTTGATCGAAGGCTGCATGTAAGCCTGGATATAAGGATTGTTATTCCATTGGCGGCCGGAATTTTCATCGCCGCCGATGTGGATGTAATGCCCGGGGAACAGGCCCGCCATTTCCTTGAAGAACCGGCCGAGAAACCGGTACGTGTCCGGATTGCTCGGATCGAACGCGGGATTTTTGCCGCCGAACCGGATTTTCAGATGATACGGTCCCGGCGCGCTCGCCAAATCCGGGTGGCTCACCAGCCAACCCAGCGCGTGTGCCGGCAGATCGAATTCCGGCACCACCATGATGCCGCGGTCGTTCGCGTAGCGGATGATCGCTTTCATCTCGCGCTGCGTAAAGAATTGGCCGCGTGAGCCGAGCGCCGTCAGCTTCGGAAAAACCTTGCTCTCGATGCGGAAGCCCTGGTTGTCGCTCAGGTGCAGATGCAGGACATTCAGCTTGACCGCCGCCATGCCGCGGATTTCGCGCTCGATGACGTTGACCGGCTCGAAATGGCGCACCACGTCGATCATCAGGCCGCGCCACTTGAAGCGCGGCTGGTCCTGGATATCCACGGCCGGCAGGAAGTAGCCGCCCGAGTTCGATTGCAGCAGTTGCAGAAACGTCTGCAGACCGTGCAGAGCACCAAGCCCGTCTACCGCCGTCAGCACCGCGTGGTGCGAGTCGACGTGCAGGCTGTAGGACTCGTCCTCGCCGATCTTGAGCACGCCGGGGCGCTGCACGCGAATCAGGAGCCCGGCGTGCGGATCGTCAACGTCGGCTGTAACCATGTGCTGCTTGAATACGATGCCGGTGCGCCGCTGCAGGTGATGCAGCAGTCGCGTGGCGCCGTGGTACAGCCGCGACGCCGGGTGGCCGACGACCTTGATATCGAATTGCTCGGTCAGCGGAAAGCGGCCGTGATGAAGTTCCAGATGCGCCGGCCATGGCATCAGGTCCAAATTCGCTTTGGATGCCGTCGGCGCGCTATCGGCAAGCGCCTGCACGGAGGCGAGCGCCAGAGCGCCCGCCACAAGTACGAGTTTTGCCGCTTTCATTGGTTGGTCTCGACCCCTTTTTGCATGACAGGCGCGGGAAACTCATGCCGCGCGACATTGACGCCGTGTAGCCGCACCGTCGGCACCGCACCGGCAAGGTCCGCGGCCCGATAGCGCGCGGTGAGCGTGATCGACTCTCCCGGCCACAAGGTCACGTCGTTCCCGTTCCATGTCACCGGCAATACCGGCGGCCCGCCCTTGCCGCGCCGCATCGACAGATGTTGGAAAAACTGGACGTGCCGCGATTGCGCCGGGTTGACGATTTTGACCGTTGTAACGTCGTCAACACCGGTGCGGCGGGTTGCGGCGCTGATTTCGACTGTCGCCGCCGGCAAATGTTCAAGCGCGCTGAAATCAGCGTAGCGGCTCACCGGCGTTATGTACCACGTCGACTTCTTCCAGTCGAGCTTGTCCGGATGTGTCGACAGCCAATAAACGTTCCGGCTGAGGAGCTTTCCATCGGCATCCATCAACGCGAGTTCGACGAAAAAGGTCGGCGACAGATGTGCGAGATTCGGTAGCTGCAGCAACGCGTGCGTGTGGTCGGCCGGCAGCGTTATGCGCGCGATGCGCCGCGTGTAGCGAATCCGGCCCTCGAGATCGCGAACCCTGATTTGCGCCGTCAGGTCCCGCAGCGGATGCCGGGTCAAGTTGACGGCGATGATCTTGCCGCTGCCGTACGCGTATTGGATATGCACCGGCTCGTTGGCCTTCTTGGCGCCGAAGTAGGCGCCGGCCGGATCGAGGTAATAATTGAACAAATGCCAGTGCAGCGACGGCCAGGCGTTGTTGAGCATCCAGTAAATCAGACCGGTCGCCGGGCTCGCCGCATCCATATGCGCGGCGTAGGCCTCGAACTGTGCGCGGGTGGCTTCGTAATTCGCGAGCTGCGCTTTTTCGACGTAATCTTCCAGGCTGCGTGGGGCGCCGTAGCGCGCGGCGAGCGCGGCGTCGAAGCGCTTCAGCGTCGAAAATGGCGAAAACGCGGGCGCGGCGTGGTATTGCTTCACGTGTGGCTTCTGCCACAACGCCTGGAGCGCGATCGGCGAAAGCATTTTCGTCAGGCTGTCGAGCGTCGGAATGTCGATGCCCGCGCTCATTTCCGAATCAAAGCCGAAGGCGCCGCCGTGCTTGTCGGCATACCAGTAGTTCGGCGGCACCCAGGCGTATGGCCCCGCCATTTTCAGACCCGACGGCCCGGCCGCCGGAGTCTTTTGTGCCGAAGCCGCCGAGACGATCGGGTCCGGCCAGTCGGCAGCGTGCAGCGCATCGACGTACAGTTGCGCGATCTTCGTCGGCGGCGCGTTGTCGCTGCCGATCAGGAACGCGATCACAGACGGATGATTGCGCAGCAGGCGCGCTTCGCTCGTCATCGACTCGCGCGCCACTTTCATGTCCGTCGCATCCCACGGCGCGCCGCCGGTGCCGGCCCAGCCTTCCCATTTATCGCAGCATTCCCAGCCGGGCAGAATCATGATCCCGTTGCGATCGGCGAGATCGTAAAAGTGCTGACGCTCGAGCTTGCCCTCGGTGCGAATCGCGTTGAGGCCGAGGTTGCGAACGTAGCCGAACTCCTCCGCCAGCCGTTTCGGTTGCACGCGCAGAAACATGTCCGGCGACCAGCCCGCGCCGCGAATCAGCAGCGGCATCCCGTTGACGACGAACTGGCGATAGCCTTGCGGCGTGAGGTGCGAGCGCACGTCGCGAATGCCGAACGTCGCCTGTGCTCGATCGGACAGAGCCTCCCTTACCGTCGCGCTCAACCTCACCTTATACAGAGGGTGGGGGCCGAGCCCCGCCGGCCACCATACGCGCGGGTTGTGCAGTTCTAGTGCCGGATCGGAGGCGGGATTAAAGGTGACGGTTTTTGTTTCGTGCGGCTTTAGCGTGAGACGGCGGTGGAATTCAACACCGGCCGTTTCGCCATTAACGACGACACTGTGCGCCGCATCATCGTCGTTGTGCACTTCCGCCTTGATCGCAAGCGCCGCGCGATCAAGCGCCGGCAGCGCAAGATTCGAGGTGACGCGCAAGCCATGCAGCGACACCGGGCCGGAGCGCACCACATCAATGCCGCGCCACAGGCCCATGTTGTTGTCCGGCGCGGGCGGATTCCAGTCGATCCAGCCCATGATCAGGTCGCGCTCAGGCTCCGCCGGATAAACCTCGACAGCCAGCGTATTGATGCCGGGATGCACCAGCCGGGTCACGTCTATTTCGTGCACCGTAAATGCGCCGGCGATTTGCGTGCGATCAGCAATCTCGACGCCGTTCAGCCACAGGTCGGCCCGGGGGATAATGCCGTTGGTGCGAATATACGTGCGCAAGCCGTGCGCGCCGTCGAGCTGGAATTCCGCGCGATACCACCACGGAACCCGGAAATGTTCGTGATTGACGCTGCGCAGCCGGTCGCCCTTAAACAATCTTGTGTAGCGGCCGTCCGTCAGCAGCGCAGCCATGACGGTGGATTGCGCGCCGGCCGCATACCAGCCCTTGGTCGAAAAATCCGCTTGTGAAATCGTGTGACCGTTTTGCGGTGCGCGCGTCGACGATTCGATCTGCCAGCCGGCAATAAGTGTAACGGTTCCGGCAGCCGCGGGGATCGTTGTCGTCGTGCCTGCCGCTGCGTTCAAGGACGCGGCAAATACAATGCATGCAGCCGTACCGGCGAATGCCATTCGTAACCGTGGTTGCATGCGCTCCCCGCTGCTCCTTTGAAATTTGAGTGTCGAAGCGTTGCATCGCCGCTGCAACCTGTCAAGCTGCACATATTCTACATTTACAAAGTTCAGCCGTTTGCAGGGATTCGTATAGCCTGCGGCTATAAGTGGTTTCGATTTAGGCGATTTACTTGATGCGTGAGCGATGCTATTACATAGGGTGACCGAAAGCGCGAAATGGCAGTTGCGCTAAGGCTGACACAAAAAACATGGAGGGGTCCAATGAAACGATCCACCTGTATCGGCATCCTCAAGAGGGCCGCTATGGCGGCGGCTTTTATTGCATTCACGAGCAGTGGCGCCTGGGCTGCATCCAAAACGGAAGGCTCAATCTACGGCCAAGCCACGCCCGGCGAGAGCATTGTCGTCCACAGTCTTTCAATAGGCCTTTCGCGTGCTGTAATCGTTGGCAGCGACGGACATTTCCGTATCAATGATTTGCCGCCGGGTGAGTACAGCGTCACCCTTCAGCAGAATGGTGAGGTCGTCGCAAGCCGCAGTCACGTTATCGTCCAGGCCGGCATTGGTACCGACGTCCGTTTGGGTACCGGTGCGGCACAAAACCTTGGAACGATCAAGGTGGTGGGCGGGTCGATCAACCCGATCGACGTGTCGTCAACCAACACTTCGCTGGTGCTGACTTCCGCTGAGTTTAAACAGCTGCCGGTACCGCGCGACATCACCAGCGTTGCGTTGTTGGCGCCGAGTACTTTAGCCGGTTCGCCGAATTTTGGCTTCGGTGTGTCGTTCGGTGGTTCCTCGATTGCAGAGAACGCCTATTATCTCGATGGACTCAACGTTACGGACATGCAGGAATTTCTGTCGTTCGCGGTCCCGCCGTTTGAAGGCCTTGAGCAATACCAGGTATTGACGGGCGGTTACGGCCCCAAATTCGGCAACGCCCTTGGCGGCGTCGTCAACATCGTGACTAAGAGTGGCACCAACCAGTTTCACGCCGGCGCCAACGTCTTCTGGACGCCGCCCGGTTTGCGGAGCAAAGGGCCTGAAACGTTCCTGCCGAATGGTGATCACTTCATTCACGACAGTTACGACGAATACTCGAATACCGTGTACAACGTGTACGGCAGCGGTCCGATCATCAGGGACCACCTGTTCTTCTACGCGCTGTATCAAGGGCAGAACTACAAAGATGACCTGTACGCCGGTAGTACCAGCTATCACGACGATATCGGCAATCCGGAAGGCCTGCTGAAGCTCGACTGGAATATCAACGACCGCAACCGACTGACGTTCACCGGCTTCAGCACGGAACGTGAGGACAATGAAACCATCTATTCATTGGATCCGCTGTATTCGACCACTCGCACCGGCGTCACCGGAACCGTTCAGACCGATCTCGGGTCGCGTGCCTACATCGGCAAGTACACCGGGACGTTCACGGACAATTTCTCAATGACGGCGATGTATGGCTACGTCTATTTCGACAACGGCGCGACCCCTTCGGGTGTCGATTGCCCCGTCGTTTATAACGATATCGGCGACACGTCAATTCGTCTCGGCTGCTGGTCGTCCTACTATATTCATCCGAAGGACAATAACAGCCATCGTCACCAGTACCGGCTCGACTTCGAATGGCAAATCGGCCCGCACGATGTGACATTCGGCTACGATCATCAGGATTTCGTCACCCAATATCACATTCACTACAGCGGCGGCCACTACTGGCTGTACGAAGATGCCGCGCCCGGTAACTTGCTGCCCAATGGGGCCAACGTGCCGGCGGGCGTCACCCAGATCGTGCGCAAGCGCATATTTACTGAAGGCGGTACTTTCGAGGATATCGGCGACGCAGCCTATATCCAGGACAAGTGGCGGATCGGTAATTGGTACGTGAGGCTTGGCCTGCGGGATAGCCGCATCGACAGCAAGAACGCCAATGGCAACACCTACATCAAGTTCAACAACGAGATTGCGCCCCGGCTCGGCTTTTCGTGGGACGTTAACGGGGACGGCAGCCTGAAGATCTACGGCGATCTCGGCCGTTACTTTATTCCGATTCCTACCAACGAAAGCGTTATCACTGCGGGCGCTCGCATCGAGACCGACAACTACTACACCTTCACCGGCATGGACTCCACGACCGGCGCGCCCACCGGCACGCAGGAAATCGGCGGCCAGTACGTGGTGGCGGACGGCAAAGTGCGCAGCCCCCAGAGCGTTGCGGCCTGGAATCTGAAGTCGATGAGCAACGACGAACTGATCCTCGGGGCCCAGCAGCGCATTGGCATGAGTCAATGGTCGGTCGGCATTCGCGGGATTCGGCGCGTACTCGTTAACGGTGAGGAAGACACCTGCCAGTATGAGGGCTTCGCGAGGTGGGCCGAGGCGCACAATTACGATGTCGACTCAGTGCTCAACTCGCCGACCTGCATTATCGTCAATCCCGGCAGTGATGTAGGCGACTATGTCGATATCGATGGCGACGGCCAGCTCGAAAAGGTGACCATCGAAAACAAATATCTTGGTCTGCCGGATATGGAACGCTATTACAACGCGGTGGAACTGCTGTTTCAGCGCGCGTTTGACGGCAAGTGGTTCCTGAACGGTTCGCTGACGTGGTCGCATAACTACGGCAATGCGCAAGGCTATGTGAAACCCGCGACCGGTCAGGAAGAAGCCGGTACGACCACGAACTTCGATCACACCGAATGGACGGTCGACTCCTATGGCAATCTGCCGCAGGACCATCGCTGGGTATTGAAGGTTTTTGGCGCCTACAACTTTACTCCCGAGTGGCGCGTCGGCTTCAACGTCCTGATACACAGCGGCATGCCGATCAGTTGCCTGGGCACGTATCCGAACTTCTACGGCAATCACAACTCGGCTGCCAGCGAAAACATATCGCATTTCTGTGGAGACCAGTTCGTCCCGCAGGGTTCGGTCGGCAGGACGCCTCGTATTTACAGGCTCGACGGATCGGTGCAGTACAGCCCGGCGTGGGCGCCGGGGCTGCAAATCAGCCTGGCTGTCTTCAACGTGTTGAATTCGCACCATGCCACTCACGTCAGCGAATTCTACGACGATGGACGATATGCCGGTCAGCCGGGTAGTTACCATTACATCCGCATTCCGAGCTACTTGGTGCCGGATGCCTATCAGACGTTCCGCTATGCGCGAGTGAGCGTCGAATACGACTGGTAGTCATGCGTCATGTAATCACCGCACTAGCGACGGCGCTGCTGATTTCGGCAGCGCCGTCGGCGTGCGCGGCTTCGCCTTACGACGCCATGGTCGATGCGGTTATGGCGCGTTACCATCTTCCCGGTCTTGCCGTAGGCGTCATCAAGAACGGCAAGGTGGTGTACATACGGACGGACGGTGTACTGGCCATCGGCTCGGGCAAGCCCGTCACGTCGGATACGCTGTTCAAGATCGCGTCGAATACCAAGGCGTTCACAACTGCGCTGCTGGCCCGCCTGGTCCAGCAAGGCAAGCTCAAGTGGAACGACCCGGTGCGCAAGTACCTGCCGAAATTCGGCATGTACGAGCCGTGGGTGGCGCGCAATATGCAGGTCCGTGATCTGTTGATGCATGACAACGGTCTGCGCGCCGGCGCGGGCGATCTGATGCTTTGGCCGCAACCGAACGATTTCACGCGCGCCGACATCGTGGCGGGCCTGAAGTACATCAAGCCGATCCACAGCTTCCGTGCGACATACGCCTACAGCAATACGTCATACGTGATCGCGGGCCAGGTTGCGGCCGCGGCCGGCGGCGCATCCTACGAGCACTTGATGCGTCGGGAAGTGTTCAAGCCGCTGGGCCTGACTCGCTGCATCGTCGGCCGCTTCAATCGAGACGAAGTGGGTAACGTCGCGCAACCGCATACCCGCTCACATGGTCATTGGGTCGTTACCGGCGCCGACGGCAAAATTGTACCGTTAGTCACCGCCGCCGCGGCCGGGGGTGTCCGTTGCAGTCTGAACGCCATGCTGAAGTGGGCGCAGAACTGGCTCGCGCCGACGCCGAAACAATTGGCCTGGCTGTCGCCGAAGCAGCGCCGCATTTTGTGGTCGGCGCACCGGCCGATTCCGTTATCGCCGCGCCGTCGTGCGTGGGACCACGCCCACTTTTTCGCCAACGGCTACGGCTGGCACCTCGAAGACGTCGACGGCAAATGGGTCGTCTGGCATACCGGAACGCTGTCCGGCGTGTACTCGGCGCTGACTCTGCTGCCCGACCAGAAGACCGGCTTTGTCATCCTTATTAATGCCGAAGCACCCGATGCACGCCGGGTGCTGAAAGAAGTCATTCTGAAGCATTTCACCGCGCCTGGACGGGGTCGATCGGTGGCGAGTTATGCGGACGAACTGGCGCGCGCGCACCATCGGCAACAGGTGTCGCATATGCCGGATACGTCCTCACGTGTGCCGGCGACCGCGCACGAACTCGAGCGGGAACTCGGCATCTGGCGCAGTCCGTGGTTCGGCAAGGTCTCGCTATGCGAGGCTCACGGCAAAGTGCGCTTCAGTTCCGCCAAGTCGCCGATGATGATGGGCATCGTGATGCGTGTCGGGAATCGTTACCTGGTGGATTGGGACAATTTCGGCCCGCACGCCGAAGCCTGGCTGGAGTTTGCGCAAGAGAAGCCTGTTGTCTTGCAGATGGCCAAGGTCGATCCCGACGCCGATTTCAGCTGGGATTATGAAGATCTCGCGTTTCGACGAATCGGCGCGTGCCGACGTGCCGGCAACGGCGTTACTGCACGGTTACAACGGCACGCGGGCAGGGCGTCCGGGTGACATTTGATCGCCGAAAAATCGGGCTGGCGCTAGGCGTGCTGCTGCTCTGTTCTACAGCGCCCTGTGCGTGGAGCGCAACCGCAGGCGCCGCTACCGGACAGTATGTAGGTCAACTGCTTGCCAAGGCTCATAGCGCCTACGGCAGCTCGCAAGCCATCGTGGTGACAGTCGGTGCGCCGGACAAGCCGCGCGCGTCGCTCGTTGCCTACGCTTTCAAGAACGGTCATTGGAAAAGGGCGACCGGGAAGATAGCGGCAGTCGTCGGGCGTCGCGGGATCACGCTCGACAAGCATGAAGGCGATCTCAAATCGCCGGCGGGTATCTTTTATTTGGGCCGCGCGTTCGGCTCTGCGCCAAAGCCCGACGGCGTGGACATGCCGTACACCAGAACGACGAAGAACGACTACTGGATCGACGACACGACATCGCCGGACTACAACAAGTGGGTCAGGTACGCCGGCAATCCGGGCACACGCTGGAAGTCGTACGAACGGTTGCTCGTCCCCGCGTATCAATATATGATCGTCATCCGTTACAACATGGATCCGATACGCAAGGGCCGCGGGAGCGCCATTTTCTTTCACATCTGGCCCGGCCCGGACGGCTCGACCGTAGGCTGCACAGCGATCTCGAAAGCACACCTGGTCGATCTGCTGAAGTGGCTGGAACCCGACAAGCGGCCGGTGATTATCCAGGGCACCGTGGCGCAGCTTAAAACGATTGCCCATCGCTAAATTCCACCGTTCCGGCAGCGTCCCGTGAGTCGGCAATGTTTTCGCCGCACGCTGGGGCTCCTGCCGGCGACCGCGATCAACATGACGCAGATGTGCGGCATCGGGCCGTTCATCACGATACCGATCATGGTCGCCACAATGGGCGGCCCGCAGGCGATGATCGGCTGGATTGCGGGCGCCGTGCTGGCGATGGCGGATGGCCTGGTCTGGGCGGAACTCGGCGCGGCGCTGCCCGGTGCCGGCGGTAGCTATCTTTATCTGCGCGAGGCGTTCGAGCATCGCACCGGCAAGCTGATGCCGTTCCTGTTCATCTGGACGGCGATGCTCACGATTCCGCTGATCATGGCGACCGGCGTGATCGGCCTGGTGCAGTACCTCGGCTTCTTTTTCCCGCACCTCGGCTGGTGGGCGCAACGCGCGATCGGCGTAGGCGTGACGGCGCTGGTCGTGCTCGCGCTGTACCGGCGCATCGAGTCGATCCGCTGGATTACGACCGGCCTCTGGGTGATCATGCTTGCGAGCGTCACGCTCGTGATCGCCGCCTGCTTCAGCCATTTCGATCCACATCTCGCATTCAACTTCACGGGTGGCGGCGCGGGTTTTCTCACCGGGCTCGGCAGCGGCCTGATCATCGCCGTCTACGACTACCTCGGCTATTACACCAGCGCGTACATGGGCGACGAACTGCGCGACCCGGGGCGCGTCATGCCGCGCTCGATCGTCATCGCGATCGTGGCCATCATGGCGCTCTACCTCGCGCTTAACATCGGCGTGCTGGGCGTGGTCCCGTGGCAGACCGTCGCGCATGCGTCGTCGATCGGCTCACTGGTGCTGGAGCGAACCTGGGGCTATACGGCGGCAGCGATCGTGACTGTGCTGATCCTGGTGACCGCTTTCGCGTCAGTCTTTGCAGGATTGCTGGGTGGTTCGCGGGTGCCGTTTTACGCCGCTCGCGATCAGGTCTTCTTCAAGGCATTCGGCCACCTGCACAACCGCCACGACTTTCCGCACGTCGCGTTGCTCGCGATGGGAGCAGTGACCGCCGTCGGCTCGTTCTTCGATCTCACCGAAGTCATCAATATGCTGCTGGCGGCGTCGGTGCTGGTGCAGTCGCTTGCGCAAATCGCGGCATTGATCGTCTTGCGGCGCCGCCGCCCGGATTTGCACCGCCCGTACCGGCAATGGCTATACCCGCTGCCGTGCGTCATCGCCGCGGTCGGGTGGAGCTTCGTCTACTTTTCCGCGACGTCACTGTCGCTGCTCCTGTCCGGCATCTGGATTTTTGCCGGGATCGTTGCGTTTCTCGCGTGGGCGAAGGTCAACAGGGCGTGGCCGTTTGGTGCTATCGGCGTCGGTTCACGCGGCATTACGGGGGCGGCGGACTAGCCGCTTCTTGTCATACCAGCCTTCGCTGGTATGACGGAAAACGGAAAACTGAAGCTTTCAATTTTT
Organism: Gammaproteobacteria bacterium; assembly: GCA_035708085.1. Taxonomy (GTDB): domain Bacteria; phylum Pseudomonadota; class Gammaproteobacteria; order Natronospirales; family DASSBR01; genus DASSBR01. The sequence continues at coordinate 78,504 of DASSTE010000074.1, forward strand.
TCGATCAGCATCTGCGCCATGGCTTGTTGTTCCGCGGCGTTCGGATGTCCCGGCGTCCTTTTGTATGGGACGATAAGCGGGTAAACGCCGTTATCGCCGTCGGCTCTCATGCGTCGCACGGCCGCCTTGACGTAGCCGGCCCACGGCGAGCCGGGCTTCGTGATGTCCATATCGCCCAGCATGCAGATAAAAATCGCGTGGGGGTAGTGGCTCCGCAGCGATTCGACGAAGCTCATGTATGCGCTGATGATCTGTTCCTTCGATGGCGGGTGCTTCTCGCGGGGCAACAGCCAGGAATCGTTCTGGAGCAGGTTGATGACGACGATGTCCGGCGTCCACTTCGAGAAATTCCAGTGGCTTGCCGGGTCGCGGGGGTTCAGGCGAGCATACATGCTTGGCATCGTCAGTGGGAACCAGCTCTTCAGGATGCCGATGCCGCTCAGCGAGATGCTGCGGTAGTCGGCATGAAAATGACGTGCGGTGATGGCGGCATAGGACAGGTAGCTGTCCATCGTGGCCGGATTGGCATTGTGATGGCGCGTGGTGTCGAGCACGCCGTAGCCCGAGGTGATCGAGTCGCCATAAAACTCGATGGCGAGAGGATGCCGGACCGATGGGCGAAATACCGACGCGTGCGGCCCGATCTCGATGCCATCGAACTCGCTTACCGAATACGTCGGGTCCACGCGGCGAAGAATTTTCGCCGTGTGGCGCGCGCCTGTCAGATGTCGGGCAACGATGTAGGTATGCCGCCCCTTGCGGCAATGAATGACGTGCCGGTGCACGCCGTCGCCGTCGATAATGACATCGAAATAGTTGTCGCCGGCAGCATTGTCCAGCACGACCGCTAGGGTGCTGCCGGTAAAGCCGATGGTCGCGGCGTCGCCGGCCCAGTAGAACCGCGGCGCCTGGCGGTTCGAGAAGTCGATGCGCCCCGCATAGGCGAAATCCGGATTGTCGGCCTTGATAAAGCGTGTGCCGGCCGCAGCGTGTGCGGCCAGCGCCACCGCGCCCAGCGCAACCAGAAGGCGGAGCCGGTTGCGCGGGCGCATTACGCGGACGTTCGGCGCGTGAAGTAAATCCAGATGAAATATATGGGTATACCGACCAGCGTGATGCCGAGGCTGAGGGCGGCCGACGCAGTCTGCGTCACCAGTGCGTTGGCGATGACCGCCAGCGTCGCGACGAAGAACAGTGCCGGAATCACCGGATAACCGAATGCCTTGTACGTCCGCTTGAGGTCGGGGCGCTTTTTGCGCAGCCACCAGACGCCGGCGACGCAAAGCGCCAGGAACGGCCAGACGCCCAGCACGTAAGCCTCGGTCAGCTCCTGGAAGTCACGCAGCATGACGTAGCAGGCTGCCAGCACCGTCGAGAAGGCAATTGCGACGTAGGGGGTTCCGAAACGCGGATGCACCTTGCCGATGACGCTGAAAAACAGCCTGTCCTCGGCCATCGCGAAATACACGCGCGAGCCGGACATCATGTTGCCGTTGAGCGAACCGAAGGTGGAGAGCATCACCAGTGCCGCGATCACTGCGCCGCCGGCGCGCCCGACCACGGCGATCATCGCATCGGCGGCCACTGACTTCGATTGCGCCACCTGTGGCACCGTCAGCGCGTCGAGATAGGCGGCGTTGGTAATCAGGTAGGCCGCGATTACGATCAGCGTGCCGGCGACCAGCGCGATCGGCATGTTGCGCTCGGGGCGGCGAATCTCGCCGGCGATCAGCGTCAGGTTCTGCCAGCCGTCATAGGCCCACAGCACCGCGATCAGCGCGACGCCCCAGCCGGCGGTGGAGGTGTGCGTGATCAGCGTCGGCTGCGTATATGCGCCGCCACTACTGCTGAGCGCGAAGATCACGATACTCAATGCAACCAGCGCGAGCAGCTTGCCGGCGGTGGAGATGTTCTGAATGGCGGCGCCCAACGCCACCGAACGATATTGGGCGGCGCCCACGATTAATATGATCAGCGCTGCGACTGCATGCGTCGCCGTCAGCGACATCGGCACCACGCTCGCGAGATATTCGGCGAAAACCAGCGCCAGCGCCGCCCAGGCGATCGGCTCGGTCAGCAGCCACATCCAGCCGAACAAAAAGGCCAGCGGCCGGCCGTACACCTCGCGCAGATACACATATATACCGCCGGTGCCGGGGTAGAGTGCAGACAGCTCCGCGATTGACAGCGAGCCGAACAACGCGATCGCGCCACCCACAACCCAGACGGCGGCGATACCGCTGAGGCTCCCGGTATTGAGCGCAACAACGGACGGCACCCGGAAGATGCCGCTGCCGATCACGCCACCGACGAGAATCGCGATTGCGGCGCCGAGACCAAGGCGGCGGGACAACTGGCGCGGCGCCGCCGCGGCTTGAGTTATCGATTGTGGCTGAGCTGACAAAGGCCTGACCTCATCTGATCAAAAACAGCGTTCCGGCAGCCTATGTGTAAACGGGGCAGGTGGCAAGTCCATAGCCATAAAGCATCCCCTATTGCTTTTTTCGCATTGGTTTTGTGCGGCGCGATTTGCTACATATTGCGCACGTTTTTTTACGGACCGGTGCGTGCTCCCGGCGGTCCCCCCGCCTCTCCATACCGCCGTGGGCGCGCACCGTTTCGTTTTGAGTCCTATAGCCGACGGGTATACCCTATGGCGATTTTCGTCATCCACTTTGCCTGCAGCTGGCCTATTATCGGGCAATAGGCGGTTGGCAAAAATGTATCAAAACCAGCCAGCGCAGGAAAAAGCGTTTATACACAAAGGGTTGTCGAGCGGCGCTCTGTGGGCCATGCGCAACAGAGCTGGGTTAAATACGCAGGTTTTCGCATCTGTTGTTGAGGAGAAAAGAAATGAAGGGTCGATCTGGATTAAACCGAGCCACACGATACGCGCTCGCGGGTCTTGTCACCGCGGCGCTGGCCGCGCCGGCATGGGCGGCCAATGGCGCTTCAAACCAAAGCCCGGACAGCGCGGCCGCAGAGTGCCAAGCTAATAACAATAACGCTGAGTGCCAGAACCTGGGCACGATCTCGGTAACCGGCTCGCACATCAAGGGTAGCAGCATGGCTACCACGCAGCCGATTCTGCGGATTACGCATCAGCAGATTGAGGACACCGGCATCAAGAACCTCGGTGAACTGCTGGATCAGTTGCCATCAGTGGGTTTCGTTGAAGGACTGGCCTCGGGTTCCTTCTACGGCAGCGGCGCCGAGCGCATCGATCTGCGCTACCTGGGCAGTAACCGTTTGCTGGTATTGTTAAACGGTCACCGCCTGGTGGCCCAGTTCGGCGGCTCCGCCGATTTGACGCAGATTCCGACTTCCATCATTGATCACATTGAAATCCTGCAGGATGGCGCCTCGGCAGTATACGGTTCCGACGCGATCGCGGGCGTGATCAATATCATCACCAAGAAGAATATCAACGGCGGCAGCGTCACCGCCTATTACGGCATTTCCAACGGCGTCAAGAGCGGCAAGTGGGACGGCCAGACGCAGCACTACAACGCGACGATCGGCAAGTCCGGCGACTGGGGTGATTTCCTCTTCAGCGCCTCGTATCTCAAGGGCAACGCGATCCCCGCCGGCGACCGCGAATTTTCGGGCATAAACCCGATCCTCAAGAATACGCGCGGCAGCGTTGCCACCCCTGAAGGCACGTACTTCTTCTATGCGCCGACCAACGGCGATCCGACGAAGCCCGGCAACGTGCCGGCGCCTTATACCGGTCTGACGGCCGCGGAATGTCCGGACGCCCAGGTTACAGTCGGTAATTCGACGTACTACATTCCAAGCTGCGCCCTGGCCAAGACGCCGCGCACGGCGGGCACGAGCGGGGCTGACTTTCACCGCTTCACCGACGCCGATCGCTATATCGGCGGTCCCCTTGAAATTCCGATTACGATTAATCAGAACGTCAAGAATTTCTATACCGAAGGCAGCTACAACCTGACGCCGTCGATCTCGATCAATGCCAGCGCTCTGTACAATCGTCGCCAATCCATCGGGCCGCGCGATCCGGATCTCGTATTCTGGACGCGGTCGGGCTTTGATATTCTGCCGGGCCAGAACGGCAACCCGTTCGGCTTCGAACTGGCCAGCTCTAAGCCGGTTCAAGTTGCCACGGCGCCTGACGGCACGCCAGTCAAGATTCCGACGTGGCAGGCAGGTTACCGCAGCACCACCGAACTGGGCCGACGGATTCGTCAGTTTGACGCGCAAACCGGCCGGTTTTCAGGGGGCTTGAACGGTTACTTCAACACTGGCCGAATCGTCTGGGACTGGGACGCGAACTACCTCTATTCGAGCTACACCGTCAATTCTGCGGAAGACAACCTCAGCAACAATCTGGGGCTCAGTCTGGCGACCTCGCCGCTTTGTCCGCAAATCGCCGGCTGCGTGCCGCTGCGCCTCTTCGGTGGCCAGGGTGTCAATGGCAAAGGCTCCTGGACCAAGGCGATGGTCGACTACGTCAACGTCAGTCATGCCATTTTCGACATCATCGAAAAGGATTACCGGTCCACTCAGGCCAACATCTCCACGAGCAACCTGGTGGACTTGCCGGCGGGCGGACTTGGCTTTGCCGTCGGCTATCAGCATCGCAACATCTCCGGCAGCGATACGCCCGGCCAATCGTTCCGTGAGGTCAGCCGGCGCAGTTCCGTTGCGTCGACCAAGCTGGCCGGTCAGTACAATGTCGATGCGTACTACGCGGAAGTGAACGTACCGATCCTGGCGCATATGACGGGTGCCGATTATCTCGGCGTGGACCTCGCGAGTCGCTACTCCGACTACAGCACTTTCGGCAGCACCACCAATTCGCGCGTCGGCTTCAAGTATCAGCCGATTGAGGACCTCGCGTTCCGCGGCGGCTATTCGCAAGGCTTCCGTGCGGCCGATCTTTCCGCACTGTTTTCACCCCGGAGCACGGGTTTCCCGTACTACACTGACCCTTGCAGCAACTATGATGCGCCCGGCAATTCCGCCGAACTCAAGGCAAACTGCAAGGCAGCGGGTGTGCCTGGTGGTCCGAACGGCTACGTCCAGACTCAATCGCAGACCACCGGCATCTACTCGGGCAACACGAATCTGAAGCCGGAGACCTCGGTCTCGAAGACACTCGGCTTTGTCTACAGTCCGACGTATCTGCCGGGCTTCAACCTCAGCCTCGATTATTACCACATCGACCTGACGCAGAAGATCGCATCCTTCGGTGCGACCTCGATCCTGCGCTTCTGCTATGAGCAAAGCATTCAGCAGTTCTGCGACCTGGTTACCCGGAGCTCCGCTGGCCAGGTTACCGAGATTCGCATTCGCGATGTGAACATCGGCGAATCGAAGACCGCCGGCTATGATCTCGGCATCAGCTACGATCTGCCACCGATGTCATTTGGCCAGTTTGGTGTGGACCTCAATGCCACGCATGTCAACTTCTTCAAGAACTACAGTCCGCAGCCTGACGGATCGGTCGTGGTGAACAGCCTTGTCGGTGATCTGGACGAAGGCACGGTGCCGGAATGGAAGGCACGGCTCAACCTCGATTACACCTTCGGGCCGTGGCACGCCGCAATCATCGGTCATTACTTCAGCGACTTCACCGGTAGCTGTTCCGATGCCAAGAACGGCACGCCCATCAGTCTGACCGCTCTCGGTTTCTGCGACAACCCGAACACGGTGAACAACGCGTTGTCGACCGGCCACCGCGGTTCATTGGTCTATTGGGATTTGCACGTCGGTTATAACACGCCCTGGAACGTGGATCTGGCGCTGGGTATCAATAATATTACCGGCAAACTTCCGGCCGGCACTTCTGACGGTTACGGCTACATATCCGAACTGGATTATGGTGTCTTCAGCCGTTACTACTACTTCCAGGTGACAGCCAAGTTCTAGCTGCCGACATAACGGCAAGATGTTCCCGGCGGGCGCGACAACAGTCGCGTCCGCCGGAAACCGTTAATCAGTCCACGCGGCGCAAGCCGCTCTTCTCAAGGAAGCTATCGAGTCATGGGCACGACCGGTCGGCTCATCTTTTTGCTTGCGCTAGCCGCGTTCGCGGTTCCTTCGCAAGCAGATACGCCGACCCGGCTGCAAGGTCTCGATCATTACATCCTCAAATCGATGCGGGCCTGGCGGGTGCCCGGCCTGGCAATTGCCATCGTCAAGGACGGCCGGATCGTCAAGGAACAAGGCTACGGCGAACGCGAGCTGGGCAAGCCGGCGAAAGTGGACAAGAACACGATTTTTGCCATTGCATCCAACAGCAAGGCTTTTACGACGGTCGCCCTGGGTACGCTGGTTGATTCCGGTGAACTCGGCTGGGACGACCACGTCACCAGGTATCTCCCGGACTTCGAGCTTTACAGCCCCTACGCGACGCGCGAAGTGACGGTTCGCGACCTGCTGACTCACCGCACCGGTTACTGCAACGGCGGCTTTCTCGAATACGGCACGAACAACACGCGCGCCGACATCATGCACAAGCTGCGGTTGCTCAAACCGCGCTACCCGTTCCGGGCGACGTTCTGCTACAGCAACATCATGGTGACGATGGCGGCGCAGATCATTCCCGCGATCACCGGAGAGCAGTGGCACCAGGCGGTCCAAAAGCGCATCTTCAAGCCACTCGATATGGCGCACAGCGACACGCTGATGACGTTCAAGCCGCATGGCGACACCGCGGCGCCGCACAGCGAGGTCGACGGCAAAGTTCAGCCAATTCGCTGGTATTACGACGCCAACGACGCTCCGGCCGGAGGCGTCGTCTCCAGCGTCAGCGACATGGCGCACTGGCTTGAGATGCTGCTGAACGATGGCACGTGGCACGGTCGAGAGATCGTCAGCCCGGCAGTGATCCATGAAATGGAGACGCCGCAGATTGCGATACCGCCCGACAGCTTCGAAGGCAGCCTGTTTGGCAGTTTCATTCCGCAGGCACATTCGCTGTCGTACGGTTTGACGCTGTTCATGAACGACTATCGCGGCTATCACATCGACTGGCATTACGGCGAGACCGACGGCTTCCAGTCGGCGCTCGGCATGATCCCGAGCCTCCATCTGGGCGTTGTCGTGCTCAGCAATCGCGATGAAAACTGGCTGCCGGTGGCGTTGATGTACCGCGTGATCGATGCCTACATCGGCGCCCCGAACACCGACTGGAGCGCGCGGCTGCTGAAGATTACGCGGCAGCGCGGAGCAGCGGGGCAGGTCGACGCGTTGGCCAAGGCGCGGGTGCCGGACTCAAGGCCGCCGGTACCGCCCGCCGATTATGTCGGGGTTTACACCGATCCGTTATATGGGAAGGTGACGGTGTCGATGGAAGACGGCCACCTTGTTTTGCGCCGCGGCCGGCTGTTCGTGGGCGACCTGCAGCATTGGGATCACGACACGTTCCGTATTACGTGGCGCTATCACTACCTCGGGCATGGGTATGCCGAATTCCTGCTTAATCCGGCGGGTCAGGTGCATCGGTTGAAATTGATCGGTGTCGGCACTTACACGCGCCGGAAAACCCAGTGAACGATTTCGCCAACCCTTCTTGCTGGAATGACGGAGCGCCGGTATGGCGAAAGTCGCTATGCGGTTGCGGCAGCCGCTTCGCCTTCGTCGCCGCGCAACAATTTCGCGATGCTTTCGCACAACAACTTTTCCGCATTGCCGGCGATATGGCGGGGATGATACAGCGCGTGAATGGCAAACGTGGGTGCGTCGGCCAGCGGCGCCCGAACTACCAGTGCCTCGTTGGCCGTGTCTGCGGTGAAGCGGTCCACGATGGTCGCGCCCAGACCTTGCTCGACCAGCGATACAGCGAGGCGATAGGTCTGGACACGGGCGACGATCGACGGCTCGATGCCGCGCTCGTGCAGGTATCCGCCAATAATTTTGCCCAGGCCCGCGTCGGTCTGCAGTCCGACGAACGGCTGCGCCGTCAGCGCCTTGAGGTTAAGTCGGGCTTGGCTGTTTTTTTCGGTGCGTGGCGCGAGCATGACGAATTCGCCCTGGCCGAGTTCCTCGGCGGCGATGCCGTCCGGAATGGTGCCGCCCTGGCTGATGCCGATGTCGAGCTGGCCGGAGAACAGCTTGTCGATGATTTCGGTGGTGTGCAGCGTCAGCAGTTGAAAGCGAATGCCGCGCATTTTCCGGTTTACCTGCGCGACTGCTTCCGGCAACACGTGAATCAGCGCGGGGTTGACGGCCACCCGGAGCGCGATCGGCCGGTCGGCGAGGTGCAGGGCGTAGTCCTGGATTTTGCGCCAGTGAGCAAAGAAGGAGTTGAGTTCCGGGATCAGAGCCTGCGCTTCGGGCGTCGGTTCAAGCCGCCCGCGGTGGCGACGGAACAAGTCGTAGCCGAGCCGCTGCTCGGCATGCTTGAGGCTTCTTGAAACAACCGGCTGCGTTACGTGCAGACACTCCGCCGCAGCAAGCGTGCTGCCGGTGCGCAGGACTGCATCGAGGACCTCGAGGTCACGTAGCCTGAACTGCATGGTGGTCACTCCATACTGGTCTGTAATGGTTTACCCGGGGCCAGTATAGCAGTTGGCTATAGTCGGATTGCATTTCGGCGATTTACGCTGCGGCGGCCGCTGATATTGTGAAGGGGTGGTTTTCACCACTAGTGGGAGATATGCGCGTTCAAATTATTGGTGCCGGTATCGTCGGCCTGAGTACTGCGCTTGCGCTGGTGGAACGCGGCTGCGAAGTCGAAGTGCTCGATCCCTTGCCGCCGGGTAACGGGACCAGCCGGGCTAACGGCGGACAGCTTTCCTACGCTTACATTGCGCCCCTCGCGAGCCCCGAAATTCTGCACAAGCTTCCCAAATGGCTGCTGGCGGAGTCGAGCCCGACCCGCGTTTACGACGCATTCGACCCGGTATTATGGCAATGGGGGGCGAAATTCCTGCGCGCCTGTACGCGCCGGAAGGCGCACAACAGTGTCGCCTCGCTCGGGCCGCTGGGCCGGTCGAGCCAGGAGATCCTCAACCGTTGGCGGGCCGATTACAAACTGGATTTCGACTGGCGCGCCAACGGTAAGCTGGTCTTTCACCGCGATCCGCACGACTTCCACGCGGCACGCGACCAGGTCGCATGGCAGGCTTCGCTCGGCATTGAGCAGCAGATCCTGTCGCCCCGGGAGACGGTCGATCTTGAGCCGGCGCTCGAGCACCTCGAGCACCAGATCCGCGGCGCCGTGTGGACGCCGACCGAGGAAGTCGGCGATTGCTACAAGCTCTGCCAGGAACTGGCGCGGACTTTGCGTCAGTTGGGTGGCGAAATCCGCCAGACGCGCGTGACCGGCATCCGGGTGTCGCGCCGCCGGCTGGTCGCGCTGACGACCGACGATGGCGACATCGACAGCTCGGCGACTGTGGTCGCTGCCGGCATTGCATCCCGCAATCTGCTGAAGCCGCTGGGCATCCGCCTGCCGCTTTACCCGCTCAAGGGCTACAGCCTGACGTATGACGGCATCGACCGTGCTGCCGTACCGAAAGCGAGCGTCACGGACTATTTTCGCAAAACGGTTTGCGCGCGCATAGGCGAACGGCTACGGCTGGCGGGTATTGCGGATATGGACGGGCAGAACCTGACGATGCGGCCGTCGCGCATGGCGCTGCTGAAGGAGCAGGCCGCCGCGTTGCTGCCGGTGGTGGCCGCGCGACAGCCGGCCGTCGAGTGGGTCGGCCTGCGACCCGCGACGCCGGATGGCATACCGATCATCGGCACGACCCGGGTTCACGGGCTCTGGGTCAATGCCGGTCAGGGTGCGCTGGGCTTTACACTCGCCCCGGCCAGCGCGGTTGAAGTTGCAGAGAAGATCGTCCCTGCGGGCGGCCTGCAGCAGCAAGCTGAACGGGAACGCCATGCGTAGGACGACCTACATCCTGGCGATCCTGCTGTTGAGTGTCCTCGGGGCGCTTGCATCCGCCGGGGCCGGTGCGCCGGAAACATACGACTTGGTCATCCGCAATGGCCACATCATCAACGGCACCGGCTCGCCGTGGTTTCACGGCGATATCGCAATTTCGGACGGTCGCATTGTCGCTATCGGCCGGCTCGGGAGTGTGCATGCGAAGCAAGTGATCGACGCGCACGGCATGGTCGTCGCGCCCGGCTTCATCGACATGCTGGATCAATCCGCGCTGACGTTGCTGGTTGACGGCCACGCGCCATCCAAAATATTCCAGGGCGTGACCACGGTCATCACCGGCGAAGGCGAATCCGTCGCGCCGCTTAATGCCGCGATCATCAAGGAAAACATGCCGGCCTACCGGCACTATCACATCAAGCCGACCTGGCGGACGCTGGGCGGCTATTTCAAGCGGCTGCGAAAGCAGGGCATCGCGGTCAACTTCGGCACCTATGTCGGCGCCGCCACCGCACGGGAAATGGTGATCGGCTACGGCGATAGCAAGGCGACGCCGGCTGAACTGAAGCAAATGCAGGCGGTGGTAGCGCGCGCCATGCGGGCCGGTGCCTTCGGTGTATCGACGGCCCTGCAGTATCCGCCCGCAACCTACAGCACGACGCCGGAGCTTGTCGCGCTGGCGGAAACCGCGGCGCGCTTCGGCGGCATCTATGCGACCCACATGCGCAGCGAGGGCAACGCAGAGATGGCTGCGCTAGATGAGGTGTTCGCCATCGCGCGCAAGGCGCACATTCCGGCTGAAATCTTCCATCTCAAGGTGGCCGGCCACCAGAACTGGGGCAGCATGCCGCAGGTAATCGCAAAGATCGACGCTGTGCGCAATGCCGGTCTCGACGTCAGCGCCGACACCTATGCCTACACCGCCTGGGGCAACGATCTGGCATCGTTTATTCCACCGTGGGCGCATGCCGGGGGCACCGCAAAGCTGCTTGCGCGGCTCAAAAACCCCCAGACTCGCACGCGGATCGAACAAGATATGCGGACGCCGTCGGATGCGTGGAGCAACGATTGGCTGGAAGTGCCGGGGCCGCACGCGGTCGAAATCACGTCGGTCGGCAATCCGGCGCTCAAGGGGCTTGAAGGCAGGCGCCTCGACGACATCGCGAAAAGCTGGCACGAAAAGCCGATCGATACGCTGCTCGACATTTTGATCAAGGATCATGTCGCCACCGACGTCGCCGTCTTCGGCATGTCGCAGCCGGACGTGACGCTCGCGCTCAAGCAACCCTGGGTGTCGATCGACGACGATTCGGCCGCGCAGGCGCCGACGGGATTGCTGGGCGAGGGTCATCCGCACCCGCGCGCCTACGCGACATTTCCGCGCATCATCGAGAAATACGTCCGCAAGGACCACGTGCTGACGTTGCCGGATGCGATTCGCAAGATGACGGCTTTGCCCGCGCAGCGCATGGGCCTGACGCAGCGCGGCGTGATCAAAAAAGGCATGTTCGCGGATATCGTGATTTTTGATCCCGCCAAGGTGCATGCGCCGGCGACGTTCGAGAAACCGAAACAGCTTGCCGAGGGCATGGCGTACGTGCTGGTGAACGGCGTACCGGTAATTGCAAAAGGCAAAATGACACAGGCATTGCCGGGCCGGGTTCTGTACGGGCCGGGGCACCGCTAAGGAGGAAAGAATATGACCGCAAAGAAAACGATAGTATTGCTGTTCAGCCTGACTTTCGCGCTGCTCGCGGTGCAGACCGCCCGCGCGGAAACCTTCAAGTCCGAGAACCTGTTTTACATGGTCGATACGCTGGATTCGTTTACCAGCTTCAAGAGCCATGCCGACGAAATCTCGATCGTGGTGCCGGCGGCCTATCATCTCGACCAGTACGGCACAGTGTACGGCGGCGTCGATCCGCGCGTGCTGACCATTGCCAAGGCGCATCACGTCATGGTCATGCCGATCATCGCGACGTTCGACCAGCAGGCGATTCATACATTTCTGAACGATCCGCAGGCGCGGGCGCGGGCGATCCGGCTGATGCTGTTTTACGCCAACAAATATCACTATTACGGTTGGCAATTTGATCTCGAAAATGTGCACGTCACCGACGGCGACGCGTACACAGACTTCTATCGCCAGGCTGCCGATGCCCTGCACAAGCACGGCTACAAGATCAGCATGGCGGTGGTGAAGTCGGATCAGCCGGCGCCGAACGCCGGCCATAGCGGATTCAGCCGGTTCCTGTACGAAAACTGGCGCGGCGCGTTCAATTTCAGAAAGCTGGCGAAGTTCGGCGATTTCATGTCGTTCATGTCCTACGACGAGCACACGTCATTGACGCCGCCCGGACCGGTCGCCGGTATTCCGTGGATGGTCAACATGGCCAACTACCTGGTCAAGCTGGGCATCGATCCGCAGAAGATATCGTTCGGTATCCCGACTTATTCGGATTATTGGTATCCGGCCTACAGCGAAAAGAAGGGTCCGCATTCGACCCGCGACGAGATCAGTTACAGAGAAGTCGAAAATTTACTGGATCGCTACCAGGCGCAGCCGCACTGGATGGCGAAGCAGGGCGTCGATTATGCGCGCTGGACCGATCCCAACGGCGTGTTCAGCTGGATGTTTATCGAGAATGCGCGGTCTTTCGCAAAGAAGCTGCAACTGATTCCGAAATACCACTTCCGCGGTTTTTCGGCGTGGGTGCTGGGTTACGAAGATCCGGGAATCTGGAAGGTACTTGGCCGGCAGACGCAGCCGGTGCATTACGGCCAGTAATTTGTTCCGTCGTTCCTGCGCAGTCAGGAACGACGAGAATGGGGTGATGCTGCCAATCAGGTGATGTCCGGGTCATCCAGCAACTCGATCCAATGACGCACCGGCACTTCCGCTTCGCTGCCCAGGTGCAGCTGGCAGCCGATGTTGGCGGTGACGATGATTTCCGGGCTGCTCTCCTGCAGCGCGTCGAGCTTGTTGCGCAGCAACGGCTCGGCCAGCTTTTTCTGCAGCAGCGAATAGGTGCCGGCCGAGCCGCAGCACAGGTGGCTGTCGCGTACCGGCACCAGATCGAAACCCGCGGTTCTTAAAGCCCGCTCCGCCAGGCCGACCACCTTTTGTGCGTGCTGCAGCGTGCAGGGCGGGTGCCAGGCGATGCGGCGGCCATTGCCGATACCGGCGAACGCTTCCAGATTCTCGCGTGCCAGCACTTCGCTCAGATCCAGCGTCAGTTCCGCAACCCGCGCCGCCTTGTGGGCGTAATCCGGGTCGTCGCGCAGCAGATGGCCGTATTCGCGCACCATCGCCCCGCAGCCGCTGGCGGTCATCACCAGCGCCTCGGCGCCGGCGTCGATGTACGGCCACCACGCGTCGATGTTGCGGCGCATCAACGCCTTGGCCTCTTCGGGCGCTGTCAGGTGATGGCTGATCGCGCCGCAGCAGCCGGCGCCTGCAGGTCGTTGCAAGTCGACGCCCAGTTTCGCGAGCACGCGCGCCGCCGCCGCATTGGTTGCGGGGGCGGCCACCGGCTGCACGCAGCCGTCCAGCACCAGCATTTTGCGAGCGAGCGCCCGGCTGGCGGGCCAGATAGTGGATCCTGCACGCCCGGGTGTTTTGTACATGCCGCCGGACAGCCGCTGCGGTGCGATCCGACCCAGCTTGTAGAGCAGGGCGAAGCGCCTAGGATACGGCACGATCGCGCGCAGCGCGCGGCGCATGATACGCTCCAGGAGGGGTCGCTTTACCTGCGCGTCCACTGCGGCGCGGCCGATATCGGCGAGCCGGCCGTATTGCACGCCGGACGGGCAGGTCGTTTCGCAGGCGCGGCAGGTCAGGCAGCGGTCGAGGTGCAATTGCGTCTTGCGGCTCGGCGCCTCACCTTCGAGCACCATTTTCATCAGGTAGATGCGGCCGCGCGGTCCATCCAGTTCGTCGCCAACCAATTGGTATGTGGGGCAGGTGGCGGTGCAAAAGCCGCAATGCACGCAGGCGTGCAAAATGGCTTCGGCCTCGCGGCCGTCGGCGGTCAGCCTGAATTGTTCCGGCAGGTTCGTTTGCATCAAAGCTCCGGATACATGCGACCGCGATTAAAAATGTGCTGCGGGTCCATCGCGTCCTTGAGGCGCTTGTGAAGCCGCATCAGCGGTTCCGGCAGCGGATGATAAGGTGCATCGTCCCGCTCCGGCGCCCGGAACAGCATAGCGTGTCCGCCATGTCCCGCCGCCGCGGTGCGAATCGTGGCGGCCGGTGCGTCGCTTCTGAGCCAGCGTAGCGCGCCGCCCCATTCGATCAATTGCTCGCCAGGCAGTTCCGGCAGCGCCGCCGGCGGAAGCGACACGCGCCACAGAGGGCGTTCGCCGCCGAAGAAAGGCCGCCGCTGCTCGCGGATATCCTGCCAGAATGAATCTGCATCCGGGAGTTCGTCGCCGCCGATGATCGCCCGCGCTTTTGCCAGCGCGCTCGATGTACCGGACAAGCGCACGTAAAGGTGCTTATTCTCGATGCAGGACGCGGAGATCGGCAGCGGTCTGGCAGCCCAGCGGCACAAGGTTTCAATTGCCTCGCGCAGTGCCGACGGCTGCGCGAGCGTGATTTCCTCGCGCGGGCGCGGCAGCACTTTCAGGCTCACATCAAGCATCACGCCCAGCGTGCCCATTGCGCCGGCCATGAGCCGCGACAGGTCGTAGCCGGCCACGTTTTTCATCACTTCGCCGCCGAAATGCAGGATCTCGCCGCGCCCGTTGACGATGCGGACGCCGAGCACGAAATCGCGCGCGGCACCGGCATACGGGCGGCGCGGGCCGGAGAGGTTCGCCGCAATCGTGCCGCCGAGAGTGGCGCCGGCGCCGAAATGCGGCGGCTCGAAGGCGAACATCTGGTCGCGCTCCGCCAGCAGTGCTTCGAGTTCGGCCACGGACGTGCCGGCGCGGGCAGTCAGGACGAGTTCTTCCGGATAGTAGTCGACTACGCCGCAATGGTTGCCGACTGCCAGCGGCTCGCCCGGCATCTGGCGGCCGAGAAAGCGCTTGGTGCCGCCACCGATAATCGCGACCGGCGTCCGCCGCCCGACCGCATCGGCAACGCGCGCCCGGATGTCCGCGCTTGAATCGCAAGATGCCGTCAAAAGCGCTCCAGCTCCGGAAACGGCAACTCGCCTCCGTGGACGTGCAGGCCGCCGTACTCGGCACAGCGTTTCAGCAGCGGCACAGCCTTGCCCGGATTGAGCAAACCGTTCGGATCGAACGCCGCCTTGATCGCGTGGAACTGCGTCAGCTCGGCCGACGAGAACTGGTCGCACATCTGGTTGATCTTTTCGACGCCGACGCCGTGCTCGCCGGTCACCGTGCCGCCGACCTCGACGCAGAGCCTGAGAATGTCGCCGCCCAAAAGTTCAGCACGCTCAAGCTCGCCCGGCCGGCCCGCGTCGTACAGGATCATCGGATGCAGGTTACCGTCGCCGGCATGGAAGACGTTGGCGACCGCGAGGCCGTGCTTGCGCCCGAATTCCTGGATGCGCCGCAACACGAGCGGCAGGTGCTTGCGGGGAATTGTGCCGTCGGTGCAGTAGTAATCGGGGGAGACGCGGCCCATCGCCGGAAACGCCATCTTGCGCCCGGCCCAGAACCGGGCGCGCTCTTCTTCATCGCGCGATACGCGGGTCGCGCTCGCGCCGCATTCCGCCATGATGGCGGTGACGCGATCGATGTCGTCGGCGACCGCTTCGGCAGTGCCATCCAGCTCGCACAGCAATATCGCCTCGGCTTCGGTCGGATAGCCGCTGTGAACGAACGCCTCCGCCGCACGGATCGCTGGGTTGTCCATCATCTCGAGCCCTGCCGGAATAATGCCGGCCGCGATTACCGCACCCACTGCGGCGCCGGCCTGCTCGACATCACTGAACGCCGCCAGCACGACGCGTGCCGTGTCCGGCTTTGGCACCAGCTTGACGGTGACTTCGACAATCACGCCGAGCATGCCTTCGGAGCCGGTGGCGAGCGCCAGCAGGTCGAAGCCGGGTGCATCGAGCGCGTCCGCACCGAGCGTCAGCAGCTCGCCGTCGATCGTCACCAATTTCAGCTTGAGGATGTTGTGCACGGTCAGGCCGTACTTGAGGCAGTGCACGCCGCCGGCGTTTTCGGCGACATTGCCGCCGATGGTGCAGGCGATCTGCGACGACGGATCCGGCGCGTAATACAGGCCGTACGGCGCCGCCGCCTCGGAAATCGCCAGGTTGCGCACGCCGGGCTGCACCCGCATCGTGCGGTTGCCGGGGTCGATGTCGAGAATCGACATGAAGCGGGCGAGGCTCAGCAGCAAGCCGTCGCCCAGCGGCAGCGCGCCGCCGGACAGGCCGGTACCGGCGCCGCGCGCCACCACCGGCAGGCCGCGTTCGTGGCAGGTGCGCAGGATTTGCTGCACCTGCTCGATCGTGCGCGGCAGCACGGCGACCATCGGCGTCTGGCGATACGCCGACAGGCCGTCGCACTCGTACGGGCGCAGGTCTTCTTCGGCGTGCAGGATCGCATCGTCCGGCAGAAACCGGCGCAGGGCGGCGATCAGGCCGCGCTTGTCGATGGCGGGTTTACCGGCGGAAGCAGTCATTCACTTTGATGCCACGATCGCTGTGCCGCCGCCAGCCCTGTGCCGGGCTCTACATCGTGCCCGTGCGCGCGCAGCACGCTTTCGAGCGCCGCCAGCAACCGCAGCACGAAGACCGGCTGCGATCCATAGCCCATCAGGCCGACGCGCAGCATGCGCGGCTTGAACGGCCCGAGCCCGGTCGCGACTTCAATGCCGAAGTCATTCAACAGCGACTTTTGCACGCTGCCCGCATCGACACCGTCCGGCAGCAGTACGCCGGCTACCGTGTGCAGGCTGTGTTCGGGCGCGGCCAGAATCTTCAGCCCCAGCGCCTCCACGGCGGCGCGCAATGCACCGTAATTGCGCTGGTGGCGCGTCCAGCGGCGCTCGGGTCCCTCGTGATGCAGGCTCAGCAGCGCCGCGCGCAGCGCGTAGACCAGCGGCGCCGAGATCGTATGGTGGTACTGGCCCTGGTACCAGTATTTTTCCAGCGCCGGCACGTCGAGATAAAAGCTCGCGACCGGCGATTTGCGATTGCGCACGCGCTCCATCGCGCGTTCGTTGAGCGTCAGCGGCGCCATGCCGGCCGGCGCGCCGAGCGCCTTCTGGCTGCCGCTGTAGCAGACGTCGATGCCCGCAGCATCGATATCGATAGGATGACCTCCGAGCGACGCAACGGTATCCACAATCAGCAGCGCGTCGAGCTCATGCGCCGCTGCGGCGATATCGGCAATATTGTTCTGGGCAACGCCGGTCGAGGTTTCGCCGTGCACGACGCCGACCACGCGCGGGCGCACCTGGCGGATCGTGTCGCGCAGACGGTCGGGATCGAGCGGCGCGCCCCATTTGGCGTCGACGCGTGTCACTTTCGCGCCCAGGCGCTCGGCCATCGACGCCAGCCGCTCGCCGAAGTAACCCATCGTGCCGATCACGACCGGGTCGCCGGCCTCGATCGTGTTGCACAGCGCCGCCTGCATCCCGGAAGTGCCGGTGCCGGACAGGGCGATCGCAAAGTCGTTCGTGGTCTGAAAGGCCTCCCGCAGCAGTACCTTGAGTTCGTCGAATATTTGCAGCATCGCCGGGTCAACGTAACCCAGCGGCGGCAGCGTCATGGCCCGTAGCACTTCGGGATCAAGTTCGCTCGGGCCGGGGCCGAGCAGCACGCGCGTCGGCGGACGCTGGATTTCAAACAAATCGGGATTCATTCAGCCGTGCTCCCGGGCAGCGGGTTGAGCAAGTACCGATGTCTCGGCCGCCTGGCCGAGAAAATGGCGCTCGATGTCTTCGAGGCTACGCCCGCGGGTTTCCGGCAGCGGGAACACCGCGATCAGGAAGTAAAGGAACACGAAGCCGGCCAGTACGAAAAACACGCCGCTGTAGCCGATGGTGCCGACGATGCTCATGAACGCGGCCGCTAGCCCGGCCGAAATCAGCGAGTTGGCAAATAGTGCCACGGCCATGCCCTTGGCGCGAATCGCGAGCGGCAGGATTTCCGAGATCGCCAGCCAGACCACCGTGCCGGGGCCGACGGCGAAGAAAATAATGAAGGCGATGAAGCCACCGAGTGTCGCGTAGCCCTGGAACGCCGACGGAGGGAACCCGGCATGGACGATGCCGATGAAGGCCAGTGCGATCGTCACGCCCGCAGTGCCGACGATCAGCAGCGGCCGGCGGCCGATCCGATCGATCAGCAGCAAGGCGATCAGCGTCAGGACGAAGTTCGCGATGCCGACGCCGACGCTGCCGAGCACCGCCGCACCGCCGCCGTGCAGGCCGGACTGGTGCAGGATGACCGTGTTGAACTGCAGCAAGGTGTTGATGCCGGTCAGCTGGTTGAGGATGCCGACCGCGAGCGCAATGAAAAATGCCTTGCGGTAGCCGGGGCGCAACAGCAGGCGCCACTCGCCGACAGTCCGGTCGCGCTCCTGCTCGGCAAGTTCGACCATTTCGTTGAAGGTGCGCGCGGCTTCGTCGGCATGTTGCGTCTGCAGCAGCGCCGCCCGGGCTTCTTCCTGGCGCCCGCGCCGGTACAGCCAGCCGGGAGAAGCCGGCAGCAGAAAGCCACCGACCAGGAATGCGATCGACGGGATCAGCGCGGTGGCGAACATCGCGCGCCAGTCGCCGCTGCCATTGAGCGCGTAGCCGACGACGTAGCCCATCAGGATGCCGAACGTCAGGCACAACTGGAACAGCGCGACGCTGCGGCCGCGCAACGCCGGCGGCATCACCTCGACGATGTAAAGCGGCACGACGATGGTAAGAATCCCGACGCCGATTCCCTGGATGAGCCGGCCGGCGAGCGCCATCGCGAAGCCGTTGCTGGCGATCAGAACGATGACCCCGGCGATGAAGGTCGCGGCGGCGAGAATGATCGACATGCGGCGGCCGTAGCGGTCGGCGAACGGGCCGGCGAACAGGATCGCGAGCGAACCACCGCCGAGTACCGCCGATACGATCAGCGACATTTCTGACGGTGTCAGGCCGAGGCTGCCCTTCATGAACAGCAGCGCGCCGGAAATGATGCCGATATCGTAGCCGTACAGGATGCCGCCGAGGCCCGAGAAGCTGATGGCGATGAGCACTATCTTGCGTATGCGCACTGAGGCTGTCCCCCGAGTCATATAATCAATAGTAACAACATGATATTCCGCAGGAATCGCCGTTTGCGAACGGTACTATAGCCGTTGGCTATACTTCATCGTGTTTCGCGTCAACTGCGCCAGTCAGGCGGATGATAGGGTACACCCCTAGCGCGCAGCCAACCTTAGCACATGCATACACTAGATTTGTTCGTAATCGTCGCCTACCTGGTCGTCATCGCGACGATCGGCCTGCGCCTGAGCGGCCGGCAGCGCTCCGCGAGCGACTACTTCGTCGGCGAGCGCAGCCTGTCGTGGTGGGCGGTCTGTTTCTCCATCGTGGCCACCGAAACCTCGACGCTGACGGTCATCAGCGTCCCCGGCGTCGCCTACCTCGGCGCGTACGGTTACGTCGAGCTGGCCTTCGGGTACCTGATTGGCCGCATCATCGTGGCGATGGTCATGCTGCCGCTCTACATGCGCGGCGACCTCGTCAGCGCCTATCAATACCTCGGCCTGCGCTTCGGCAAGAAAGTGCAGGGTCTCGCGTCGGTCACATTTCTCGTCACCCGGCTGCTGGCCGAGGGCGTGCGCCTGTTCGCCGCCGCAATTCCGATCGCGCTGCTCCTGACCGCGATGGGCATCAATGCAAGCTACATTGAAATCATCATCGTACTCACCGGGGTGACAGTCGGCTACACCTACATCGGCGGCATTCGCGCCGTCGTCTGGACCGACGCGATCCAGATGATGCTGTACGTCGGCGGCGCCATTCTGAGCGCGGCCATTCTTCTTACCCATACACCGCTTTCGGATTTGGGCGCTGCCTGGCAGGCCGGCAAGTTCCAGGTCTTCAATTTCCACTCGGCCATCCTGACCGACCCATATGCATTCGTCGCGGCAATCTTCGGCGGCGCGGTGTTTACGATGGCCTCGCACGGTGCCGACCAGTTGATGGTGCAGCGCATTCTCGGCTGCAAGAGCCTGGCCGACGGCCGCAAGGCGATGATCGGCAGCGCTATTTTCGTGATGGCGCAGTTCGCGCTGTTTTCGTTCGTGGGGACGTTGCTGTGGATTAACTATGGCGGTCAGACGCCGCATCAGTTGGGGCTCAGCGACTCCGATCAGTTGTTTCCACGATTCATAATCCGGCAATTGCCGGCGGGCGTATCGGGATTATTGATTGCGGGAATTCTTGGCGCGACGATGGGGTCGCTGTCGTCGGCGATGAACTCGATGTCGAACTCGACGGTCACGGATTTGATTCACCTGTTCGGTCGCCGCGAGTACAACGGCAAAACGATGCTGCGCCTTTCGCGCATCACGACTCTGGTATGGGCGGGCGCGCTGGTCGGTTTTGCGTCGATGTTCACCGATACCAACAGCCCGGTGATCGTGCTGGGCTTGAGCATTACCGGCTATACCTATGGCGCGCTGTTGGGCGCGTTTCTGTTGGGCCTGCTGATCAAGCGTGCCAATCAGCGCGACGGCGCTGTCGCGTTCGTGATGACGTTGATCGTGATGGCCGTGGTGGTGCTCGACGTCAAAATTCACGGCCAGTCGCTGGCGTTCCCGTGGTTCGTGCCGATCGGCGCCGCGATTACGTTGCTGGTTGGCGGCGGGCTGTCGCTGACTCATCCGGCGCGGAAGTCGGACGAGCGGCCTCTGTCGGCGGTGAACCCACAGAACGACTCAAACCGTCTGCGCTTGCGCCCTTAGCGGCCGTTTTTCCGTCATTCCTGCGAAGGCTTCCCCGAGGGCGAAGTCCATGGGAATTCCGGCTAAACCGGAATCAGCCGGGGATAGTCCGGCGCCCACATCATGGCGGCGATGCGCCCGCGCAAAGTCTCCGCGTTGGCTGGAGGCGCCTTGTCCGATTCGACCGCCTCTTGAGCCACCGCAAACGCAATCTCCGCGCTGATCCCGCGCAGTTCCGTGAGCGGCGGATACACCAGCCCCTTGTTCACGTAATCATCGGACAGATACGAGGCGAGGGCGCGCGCGGCGACGGCGAAGCTTTCATCGTCAAGCCGGCGCGCGTTGGCGGCCAGCGCGCCCAGGCCGACGCCGGGGAAAATGTAGACGTTATTGCCCTGCGCGACCGGGTATGTTCGGCCCTGGTATTCGACCGGGTCGAAGGGGCTGCCGGTCGCGACCACGGCACGGCCGTCGGTCCACGCGATGATGTCCTCGGGCGTTGCCTCCGCATTGGCGGTCGGATTCGAGATCGGCAGTACAATCGGCCGCTCTATCGTCTCGGCCATTGAGCGGATCACTGTTTCTGTGAAGATGCCCGGCTGCCCTGACGTACCGATCAGCACGCTCGGCCTGAGTGCCTTTGTGACTTCCTCCAGATCGCGCTCGCCGTCCGGGTCGATGCCGGCAGCTTCAATCTGCTCGCGGGTCCACGCGAAATCGCGCTTGTGCTCGTCGAGGTCGGTGCCGGTCATCAGCATCCCGTGCGAGTCGAGCAGGACGATCGCCTGGCGCAGGATCTCGTCGTCGAGCCCCGCCTGGCGCAGTGCCTCACGCAGTTGCCGCGCGATGCCGATACCGGCCGCGCCCGCGCCGAGAATCACCGTCCGCTGCTGTTCCAGCGGCTTCCCGATCACGCGGCAGGCACCCATGACGCCGGCCAGCGTCACCGCCGCTGTGCCCTCGATGTCATCATTGAATGACAGCAGACGGTTGCGATAGCGGTCGAGCAGCCGGAACGCGTTGGACTTCTTGAAGTCCTCCCATTGCACCAGCGCGCGCGGGAAACGCCGCTTGACCGCCGTTACGAACTCTTCAACCAGCGCATCGTATTCGGCGCCGCGCAGGCGCTTGTGCGGCCAGCCGACGTACAGCTCGTCATTCAGCAGTTCCTCGTTATCGGTGCCGACGTCGAGGCAGATCGGCAATGTCTGACTGGGGTGAATGCCGGCGGCGACGCTGTAAAGCGCGAGCTTGCCGATCGGGATGCCCATGCCGCCGGCACCGAGGTCTCCGAGCCCGAGGATGCGTTCGTTGTCGGTGACGACGATCAGGCGCACGTCCTCGTACGGCGCGTTGCCAAGCACTTCGTCGATGCGGCCCTTGTGGCCGGGGTGAATCCAGATGCCGCGGCCGCGCCGGAAGATATGGCTGTAGCGCTTGCAGGCTTCGCCAACGGTGGGCGTATAGATGATCGGCAGGAATTCTTCGAGGTGCTGGTGAAGCAGCTTATAGAACAGTACCTCGTTACGGTCCTGGAGTGCGGCGAGGCCGATGTACTGCTCGATCTTGTCGTTTTTGCGCGCGATCGCTTCGTAGGTACGCCGTGCCTGCGCGGCTTCGGTCGCCGTATGCTCGGGCAGCAGGCCGTCCAGCCCGAACTGCCGGCGCTCTTCGGCCGTGAAGACGGTGCCTTTGTTGTACATCGGATGCGACAGCAGCGTGCGGCCGCGCAGTGAAACTTCCACCGCTTCGTTGCCTTCGGCGTCTCTTGTCAACTTGAAGGTTTCCATAGTCTCAGAATGAAAGTCGCTAGGACTGAGTCGCTAGGACTGAGTGTAGAAAAGCCAAGCATCCGCCGCTCTTGAACTTAGTCCTAGCGACTCAGCACTAGCGACTTTTCTTTGTCGTACCCCAGGTTCTTCAACAAATGCGGCTTTAAATCTTCAGCGACTTTATCAACATCCGCCGGGCCGCCCAAATCGGCAACCTGGGTGACCGCCAACCCCGCGTAGCCGCACGGATTGATGCGCTCGAAAGGTTCCAGATCCATCGCCACGTTGAAAGCCAGCCCATGGTAGGTGCAGCCGTGACGAATCCGTAGCCCCAGCGCGGCAATCTTGGCGCCCTCGACATAGACGCCCGGCGCATCGCGCCGCGCAACGGCTTCGATGCCGTAGCCGGCGAGCGTGTCGATCACCGACTGTTCCAGCGCCATCACCAGCGCGCGCACGCCGAGCTTCAGGCGCCGCAGGTCGATCAGCGGGTAGACGACGATCTGGCCGGGGCCGTGATAGGTCACCTGACCGCCACGATCGATGTTGACCACCGGAATGTCGCCGGCGGCGAGCACGTGCTCAGGCTTGCCGTTGAGACCCAGGGTGAAGACCGGCGGATGCTGCAGGAACCAGATTTCGTCGCGCGTGTCGGTGTCGCGGGCGGCGTTTTCGGCCTGCATCCGCCGCCAGATCGGCACGTAGTCCCGCATGCCGAGATCGCGGATGAGAGGCATATTCATAACACAAACAGTATACGCGGATCGCCGCTCAACTCCCGGTACAGCGTGTCGAGCTGCACGCGACTGGTCGCGCGAATCGTCACCGTGATCGAGACGAACCGGTCGTTGCGTGATTCGCGGCGGCGAAACTCGAGCACGTCCGGCGGCCCGACGTTCCGATCCACGATCGCGCGCACGTGCATATCGAAATCCGCCGCCTCACGCCCCATGATCTTGATCGGGAACTCGCAAGGAAATTTGAGGGGACTGTCTTCCTTGTCCGAGTCAGCACTCATGCTGCGCCGAGACGTTGCTTGTACTGCTGAAACAGCGCATGAACCTGCCGCCAGACCGGCCCCGGATAGCCGTTGCCGACCGGCGTGCCGTCGATGCGGGTGACGGCGAGCACTTCGCGCGAGGAACTGGCGATCCAGACTTCCGGGAGGGATGCCAGTTCGCTCGCCGGGATATCCACTTCCTCGCACGCAAGGCCGGCTTCGCGCGCCAGTTCCAGAATCAGATCGCGGGTGATGCCGGGTAGCAGGCGGCTGTCCTTCGGCGGGGTGCGAACCGTGCCGTCGGCAGTGACGACGAACAGCGTGCTCGACGAACCTTCGGTCACGCAGCCGTCGCGCACCAGCAGCGTTTCGGCCGCGCCGACATCTTCAGCTTGCTGGCGCAGCAGAATGTTGCCGAGCAGCGAGATCGACTTGATGTCGCAGCGTCGCCAGCGGATGTCTTCGGCGGTGACGACCGCGACGCCGTCGGCAAGCCATTCTTCCGGCACCGGTGCCAGTTCCTGCGATAGCGCAAATACCGTCGGCGCAACATTGGTCGGGAAGCGGTGATCGCGGCCGGCGTCTGCGCCGCGCGTGATCTGCAGGTAGACGCTTTGCATGCCGCCGCCATTGCGAGCGATCAGCCCGTCCAGCACCTGGCGCCAGCGCGCGGCGGAATAGGGATCGGGCAGCCGGATCGCGTCGAGGCTGTATGCCAGCCGCCGCAGATGTTCGTCCAATCGGAACAGGCGCCCGTCGTAAGCGGGAATGACTTCATAGACGCCGTCGCCGAACAGGAAACCGCGATCGAGCGGCGAAATTCGCGCTTCGTTCAGCGGAAGGTACTGGCCATCGACAAACGCGATGCCGAGAGGCTTTGCCATGTTGATCCAAACCTGGAAATTCAAAACCCTCTGCCTAGCGAGAGGACAGGGTGAGGGGGAAAATCGAACTCTCCCTCATCCCGGCCTTCTCCCTGAGGAAGAAGGGGCCAGAACAATCAGTGGAACATTAACGCGATGCTGTCCACCATGCGCGTCCACAGGCCGCCTTCGGCTACCGGCTTGAGCGCGTACAGCGGCGCCGTCGCGACGGTCTTGTCGCCCAGCGTCACGGTAACTTTGCCGATCGGCTGGGTGGTGTCGACCGGCGCGACGATGGTCGCGGGGAGCTTCATCTTGGCATCAAGCTTGTCGGCGCGGCCTTTCGGAATCACGACGTACAGATCGGACTTGACGCCGATCGGCACGTTGTCCGCCGTGCCCTTCCAGACCTTCGCCTCTGTCAGCTTGCTGCCGGCTGCGTAGAGAGTGCGGCCTTCGAAGAAGTGGTAGCCGTAGTTCAGCAGCGCCTCGTTTTCATTGGCGCGCGCTTCTTCGCTCTCGGTGCCCATCACCACTGCAACCAGGCGCATGTCGCCGCGCTTGGCAGAGGTGACCAGGCAATAACCGGCGGCGCTGGTGTGGCCGGTTTTCAGACCATCCACCGACGGGTCCCGCCACAGCAGCAGGTTGCGGTTGGTCTGGTGGATGTTGTTCCAGGTGAATTCCTTGTCGGAGAAATACTGGTGGTAATACTTCGGAAAGTCCTTGATGATCGCGCGCGCCAGCGTCGCGATATCGCGGGCGGTCATGTAATGCTCGGGGTGAGGCATGCCGCTCGCATCGGTGAAATGCGAGTTCGTCATGCCGAGCCGCTTGGCGTATGCGTTCATCATGTTGACGAAGGCACCTTCGGTGCCGCCCACGTATTCGGCCAGCGCGACCACGGCATCGTTGCCGGAATCGACGATGACACCTTCGATC
Source organism: Gammaproteobacteria bacterium (assembly GCA_035708085.1). Taxonomy (GTDB): domain Bacteria; phylum Pseudomonadota; class Gammaproteobacteria; order Natronospirales; family DASSBR01; genus DASSBR01. Next base: position 103,809 of record DASSTE010000074.1, read on the forward strand.
AGGTGATCGACCGTAATCTTGTCGCCGACTTCGATGAACATCCGCGAGCCGCCCATCTGCCAGGCTTTCTTGCTGATCGTGACCTTGTCGTCGAGGTGAATCACGCCGGATTTCAGCGCGTTGAACACGACGTACAGGCTCATCAGCTTGGTGATGCTTGCCGGCGAGACTTTCTCGTCGGGCTTCTTCGCGGCGAGTATCGTGCCGGTCGTGTAGTCTTCGAGGATGTAACTCGTCGCAGAAAGTTTGGGCGGGGCGGGGATTGGCAGGGCGGCATAGGCCGGCAGAATGAGGCTGCTCGCGAGCAGCACGACGAACGCTGGGAAGGCTTTCACGCTGAATTTCCTCGATTTGGCGACACGGCTGGTAAAAACCCTTTCAATTCTAAGTGGTTGCCCGGGGCTTGAAAAGGCGGATTAGCGCCGATCACGGAATAATTACCTGCGTCTGGCCGATTCCCAGCTGCCCGAGGCGCTTCGTCAGAGCGTCGACGGCATTGACGGTCGGCAGTGGGCCGATGCGCACTCGGTACAGCCGTTTGCCGTTGGACATGGCCGGCCGGACCCGCACCGGCCCGACCGCGCCCAGCGTCAGCCGCGCCTTCATGCGCATGGCGTTGTCATGATCCGCGAAAGCGCCGACTTGAACATAAATTTGCGGTTTGGTCGGCAGCGACCCCGGCGCGGGCTCGGAGGCCGCGACCGCGTCCGGCGACGGTGGCTCGCCCACGCTGATCGCGCGCACTTCGACCAGCGCCGTGCCTTTCTTCAGCATGCCGAGCTTGGCGGCGGCGGCGTAGGAGAGGTCGATGATGCGATTTTTATGGAACGGCCCGCGGTCGTTGATCTTGACGACCACGCTCCTGTGGTTTTGGAGGTTGGTGACGCGCGCGTAGGTCGGCAGCGGCAGGACCTTGTTCGCAGCAGTCATCTTGTACATATCGTAGATTTCGCCGCTGGAGGTGCGCTTGCCGTCGAAATTGGGCCCGTACCAGGAGGCGATGCCGCGCTCGTCGTAGCCGACGCTCGAGTCCAGCACCTGGTAGCGCTTGCCGAAGACGACGTAGGAGTCGGGATTGCCGTACTGGCTGCGTTCGACCGGCTGCGGCACCGCGTCGGGCACCGATGCCGGATCGAAGTCCGGACGCGGACCGAAGGAGCAGCCCGCCAGCAGCAGCGTCGCCAGTATCGCGACACATTGTGCGCGTCGTTCAGTCCCCATTCATCTTTTGCTTGATGGCATTGCTCAATTGATACACCGCCATCGCGTACAGCGGGCTGTGGTTGTAGGTCATGATCACGCCGAAATTGTGCAACGCGACCCAGTAACGCTTACCGTCATGTGTGTCCAGCGCGACCAATGTCACGTTGGCATCATCGGCAATCCTGTTGCTGAATTCGAAGCCGGCGTTGCGCAGCTTGGCGGCGGTCGTCGTATCCATCGACTTGATGTCGCCTTCGGCCCCGGCCTTGAGCTTCGCCGGCACGACGATGCCGGCGCCGCGCTGCCAGCCGTTGTCCGCGAAATAGTTGGCGATGCTGCCGATGATGTCGGCCCAGTCGTGCCACAGGTCGCTCTTGCCGTCGCCGTCGAAATCGACCGCGTAGTGCCGATAGCTGCTGGCGATGAACTGCGGCGCGCCCATTGCGCCCGCATAGGAGCCGGTCATCGTGGCCGCGTCGAAATGCTGCGCCCGGCTCAGCAGCAGGTATTGCGCCAGTTCTTTGCGGAAAAAGTCGGCGCGCGGCGGGTAGTCGAAGCCGAGCGTGGCCAGCGCATCGATGACGGGATAAGCGCCCTTGTTGCCGCCGTAATAGCTTTCGACGCCGATAATCGCCGTTACGATCGCAGGCGGCACGCCGTATACCTTTTCGGCGCGCGCGAGGGTTTCGGCGTGCGCGTGCTGAAAATCGACGCCGCCGGCCGTGCGCTTCGGCGTCAGGAAAATATTCCGATAGCGATACCACGGCAGCGACTCCGCCGGTCGGTTCATGGAATCGATAATCGATTGACGATAGCGCGCGCCGGCGAACAGTGAGTCGAGCTTCGTGCGGTCGAAGCCGTGCTGCGTAACCATCTTGTTGATGAACTTCTGCACGGCGGGCTTCGCGAGGTAGCCCTTCGATGCAGTGGCGGCAAAGGCGGCGCCGCAGGTGAAAATCAGGGAGAGGGCAATAACGGAACCGGAAAATTTCAGTAATTTCATCAGGAAGGCATCAGTTTGCGGTGGGCGTTGACGCTCATGAGGATACCGAAGCCACCCATCAGGGTCACCATCGAGGTGCCGCCGTAGCTGACCAGCGGCAACGGCACGCCGACCACGGGCAGAATGCCGCTGACCATGCCGGTATTCACGAACACGTAAACAAAAAACGTCAGGGTAATGCTGCCGGCGAGCAGGCGCGAGAACGTGTCTTGCGCGCGCACGGCGATGTACAGGCCGCGGCCGATCAAAAACGCATAGATCACCAGCAGGCCGGCCGCGCCCAGCAGGCCGAATTCCTCGCAGACGACGGCGAAAATGAAGTCGGTGGTCTGCTCGGGCAGGAAGTTGAGCTGCGCCTGGGTGCCATTCAGCCAGCCCTTGCCGAAGATGCCGCCGGAGCCGATCGCAATCTTCGACTGGATGATATGGTAGCCGGCGCCGAGCGGGTCGCGTTCCGGGTTCAGGAACGTCAGCAGCCGCTCGCGCTGGTAGGCGTGCAGGAAGAAAAACCACATGATCGGCGCGATCACGGCCGCGAGCGCCAGGAACAGCACGATCGTGCGCCAGCGCAGCCCGGCGAGAAACACGCCAAAGCAGCCCGCGGACAGCACCAGCAGCGCGGTGCCGAGGTCCGGTTCGCGGTAGATCAGCGCGACCGGCACCAGGATGAGCGCGAGGCTCGCGCCGAGCGTGGTCCAGCCGGGTGGCAGCGGCCGTGCGTGCAGGTACCAGGCGATCATCATCGGCAGCGCGAGCTTCATGATTTCCGACGGCTCGAAACGGATGAAGCCGAGGTCAAGCCAGCGCCGCGCGCCCATGCCGATGTCGCCGAAATGCAGTACCGCAATCAGCAGTGCAACGCCGAACAGATACAGCCACGGTGCCCACAGCCGGTAAAACTCCGGCCGGATCTGTGCCGCGACCAGCAGCACGATGAAAGCCAGCCCGATGCGCACGCCCTGGCGCATCACCAGGTCGATGCTGGGACCGCTCGCGCTGTAGAGAATCGTGAGACCTGCGCCCGACAGCAGGACCAGGCCGGCGAGCAGCGGCAGGTCGAGTTTCAGCGCGCGCGCCAGCCACTGGCCCGGCGTGATCTGGGCGCTGTCGATCGTGTCGATATTGACGTTCAGGCTCACTGCTTCGACTGCCCCTTGTGCTCGGCAAAATAAGCGTCCATTACCGCCCGCGCGATCGGCGACGCCGTCGAGCCGCCGTGGCCGCCATGCTCGACGATCACCGCCACCGCAATCTGCGGGTGTTTGGCGGGCGCGAACGCGATGAACAGTGCATGATCCCATAACGACTTGGGAATCTTGCGCCCGTCCGCCAGCCGGTCATCGGGGTCGATGCTGTACACCTGCGCCGTGCCGGTCTTGCCGGCGATGGTGTAATCGAGATGGCCGGCGATGCGGTGGCCGGTGCCGTGGATGCTGTTGACGACATTGACCATGTCGCTGGCCATGACCGCCCAGTTGTGCGGATTGTGCAGCTTGACCGGCGGCAGCGGCTGCGGATCGGCCGGAATCACCGTACCCGTCAGCGGATTGCCGATTGCATGCAGCACCCGCGGCCGGAAACGCTTGCCGTGTTCGGCGAGGGTGGCGGTCGCCGCGGCGAGCTGCAGCGGCGTGACCAGCAGGTAGCCCTGGCCGATGCCGACGATGACCGTCTCGCCCGGGTACCAGACGTGGCCGGTCTGGTGCAGCTTCCAGGCCGGCGACGGGTTGATGCCGTCGAGTTCGCCGACCATGTCGACGCCGGTCGGCTGGCCGAAGCCGAACTTGGCGAGAAAATCGTGGATGCGCCCGATGCCGAGATCGACCGCGATCTGGTAGAAGTACACGTCGCATGAGACGGTGATCGCCTTGCGCAAGTCAACTTCGCCGTGGCCCCAGCGCTTCCAGCCGTGGTAGATGTGCGGGTCGTTCGGCAGCTTGAAGTGGCCCGGGCAATAAACTTGCCGCGACGGCGTAGCAACGCCGTAGTACAGCGCCGCGAGCCCCATGAACGGCTTGATCGTCGAACCCGGCGGGTACTGACCGCGCAGCACGCGGTTGAACAGCGGCTGATGCGGATCGTTGCGCAGCGCCTGGTAGTCCTGCTGGCTGATGCCGCCGACGAACATGTTCGGGTCGTAACCGGGCTTGCTGACCATCGCCAGCAGCTCGCCGTCGTGCGGGTCGATCGCGACCACCGCGCCGCTGTGCGTGCCGAGCGACTCATACGCTATCTGTTGCAGGTGCGCGTCGATGCTGAGATAAAGGTCGCTGCCCGGCGTGGGCGGATCGGTATGGACAACCCGGATCACCCGCCCCTGCGCATTCACCTCGACCTGGCGCTCGCCGACCGACCCGTGCAGCAGATTTTCATAGGCCTTCTCGACGCCAATCTTGCCGATCTGCGAGGTGCCGCTGTACTGCGCCGGGTCGACGTGCTGTAAATCGCGCTTGCTGATCGAACCGACATACCCGGTGACGTGCGCGGCGATGGCGCCGAGCGGGTACTGGCGCTTGAGCTGCGCGCGAATATCGACGCCCGGAAAGCGCTGCCGGTTGATCGCGAACTCCGCCACTTCCTGCTGGCTCAGGTCACTGCGCAGCGTCACGGCCTGAAATGGCCGTTTGGTTTGCATCAGGTCGTGAAACTGCTGCAAATCCACCGGCCGCAGGTGGATGATCTTGCCCAGCGCCGCGAGTGTCTGCTTGAGATCCGGCACCTGTTCGGGCGTAACTGTCAGCGCGTAGGTCGGTACGTTGCGCGCCAGCAGCACGCCGTTGCGGTCGTAAATCAGCCCGCGCGTGGGCGCGACCGGCTCGATCCTGAGCCGGTTATTTTCCGACAGCGTGACGAAATGGTTGTGATGCGCGACCTGCAGCCAAGTGAGGCGCGCAATCACGCCCAGCAGCGCAATAGTGGCCAACAGCCCGCCGACGCTGGCACGCGCCATAAACTGGCGATACTCGGCCTCCTGGTTTTTTATGGGCGTCCAGGAGCGCATCAGCGCACCTGGTAGCGGCGTCGCAGGTGCCGCAGCAGGCTCATCAGCCACGGCCAGATCAACAGGCTCGTGACGACCGGCAGCCACCGCACCAGCGGCTGCGCCGGCAGCCCGACCGCGCCGTCAATCCACAGCAGCATGAACTGATACAGAACGATCATCAGCGCGACCGTCAGCGTCTGCTGCCAGAGCGGGAACACGCGCACCTGCAGGTGAATCTTGAGCACCAGGAAGGCAATTACCGCCAGCGCGAGCGCGTGCTCGCCGAGCATCGTGCCGGAAAGCACGTCGAGCAACAGGCCGATGACCCAGGCGATGCCGATGCCGATGCGGTTGGGCAGCGCGAGACACCAATAGATCACCACCAGCACGACCCAGCGCGGCCAGAACGGAATCGCCGCCGTCGGCAGTTGCCAGATGCTGAGAATCAGTGCCACCAGCAGCGTGACTACCACCACCCAGGTTGCATTGGAACGAGCGTTCATGACGGCGATCTCTGCGCCGCGGCGGCCGCTACCGCGGTTTTGGCCGGCGGCTGCGTCTTCTTCGGCGGCCACAGCAGCAGCACCTGGTGGCTGCGGCTCAGCTCGGCGGCGGGTCGCGCCTCGATGTCGGCAAACGGCTCGCCGGGCTTCTGGACTACCTGCGTCACTGTGCCGACGGGATAACCGCGCGGAAACCGGCCGCCGAGGCCGGACGTCACCAGCACATCGCCGGTCTGCACGTCGGCGTTGTTCGGCAGGTAGGGCAAGTCGAGGCGGTTGGTATCGCCGGTGCCGAGCGCGATGGTGCGCAACCCGTTGCGGGCGATTTCAACCGGCAGCGCCGTATTCGGGTCGGTGATCAGCAGTGCGATCGACGACAGCGGCCCGACATGTGTGATCTGGCCCATGACGCCCTTGGCGCCGAGCAGCGGCTGGCCGATATAAACGCCGTCGCTCTTGCCCTTGTTGATCACGATCTGCTGGCGAAACGGGTCGAGATCGACGGCCATGATCTCGCCGATGCGGATCTTGCCGTGAATCCGGGCGGCGGCGTCCATCAAAGCACGAAGATGCGTATTTTCGCGCTCTAATGTCTGGAACTGCTGCAAACGCGCCCGTAACGTCAGTGCCTGACGCTCCAACTCGGCATTGCGCTTCAACAGCTTCTGACGGCTGCTGATGTCCTCCATCACCTCCTGGCCGACTTCATACGGGAAGGCCGCCACGGCGCGGAGCGGATAAACCGCCGCCGACAGGCCGGTGCGAATCACCTCGAGGTTGTGGTACTGGTGATCGAGCGTCATCAGCACGATGGACAGGACGATAAAGAACAGGACTTTGGCGCCCGCCGCCGGCTTATAGGCGAACAGGCTGTAAGAGCGGCGGTGCTTGAAGTCGGGCAAGTTGTTACGGACCAAAGAGCTTCGTGTTCTTACTTCCCCTCCGTCCGGGAGAGGGCCGGGGTACGGGTGCCGTCTCGCGGCCCCCTTTATTCAACCGCGAAAATCGCCGGCCCGTGTTCATCGATCAGCTCCAGCACGCGGCCGCCGCCGCGCGCCACGCAGGTAAGCGGATCGTCCGCGACCAGCACCGGCAGACCGGTTTCTTCCATGATCAGGCGGTCCATGTCGTGCAGCAGCGCGCCGCCACCGGTCAGCACGATGCCGCGCTCGGCGACATCGGCGCCCAGTTCCGGCGGCGTCTGCTCCAGCGCCGTCTTGACGGCACCGACAATGCCCGACAGCGGTTCCTGCAGGGCTTCGAGAATCTCGTTGCTGTTCAGCACGAAGCTGCGCGGCACGCCCTCGGAGAGGTTGCGGCCCTTCACTTCCAGCTCCTTGACCTCCTTGCCGGGGTAGGCCGAGCCGATTTCGTGCTTGATGCGCTCGGCAGTCGCCTCGCCGATCAGCGTACCGTAGTTGCGGCGCACGTAATTGACGATGGCGTCGTCGAACCGGTCGCCGCCGATGCGGACAGATGCCGCGTAAACAATGCCGTTCAGCGAAATTACCGCTACTTCCGAGGTGCCACCGCCAATGTCCAGCACCATTGAGCCGCGCGCCTCGTTTACAGGCATGCCGGCGCCGATCGCGGCCGCCATCGGTTCCTCGATCAGGTAGACGCGCCGGGCGCCCGCGCCGGTGGCGGATTCCTTGATCGCGCGGCGCTCGACCTGGGTCGAACCGTAAGGCACGCACACCAGCACCCGCGGGCTCGGCCGAAAGTAGCGTGTCCCATGGGCTTTCTTGATGAAATACTTGAGCATCTGCTCGGTGACGGTGAAGTCGGCGATCACGCCGTCCTTCAGTGGCCGCATGGCCATGATGTTGCCCGGCGTGCGCCCCAGCATCGCCTTGGCCTCGGCGCCGACCGCCTCGATTGCGCGACCGCCGCGGCCGGGTTCCTCGCGGATCGCCACCACCGACGGCTCATCGAGAATGATCCCGCGACCACGTACGTAGATCAGTGTATTGGCGGTGCCAAGGTCAATGGAGAGATCGTTGGAGAAGAATCCACGAAGACTGTTCAGCATGTTTTGGCCGCCGCTGGTGAAGCTGGGAAAAACCCGTAAATGGAAGGCCGGTACTGTAGCAACGGCGCGGGTTTCCGGCAAGCCGGAAGCGGCGCTCGCAGCACAAAAAGTCGTGAACGGCCGGAATTAGCCGCCGATCGTTCAGAACTAAGGGGAAATGGTGGACGATGCTGGGATCGAACCAGCGACCCCTGCCGTGTGAAGGCAGTGCTCTACCGCTGAGCTAATCGTCCGGTCGGGGGCGTAGATTTTAGAGGGGGCGGCCAACGGGGTCAATTGAAAACGCGAATGGCCGCACGGGATCCGCCGCGGTTACCGCTGCGATTTGGCGAGCAGGCGGTCGAGCTGGCCGGCAAATACCTGCCGATCCCGGTTATTCAGGCTCGGCGGCCCGCCGCTGACGGCGCCGGCGCCGCGCAGAGTCTCCATCAGATTGCGCATCGCCAGCCGCTCGCGGATGTTTGCATCGGTGTAGAGCTCGCCGCGCGGATTCAGTGCGGCGCCGCCTTGGGCGACGACGACGGCGGCCAGCGGAATATCGGCGGTGATGACGAGATCGCCGCTCTCCATCAGGGCCACGATCCGGTTGTCCGCAACATCGAAACCGGCCGGCACCTGCAGCGTCTTGATGTACGCGGAGCGCGGCGTCCGCAGCGGTTGGTTGGCAACCAGCGTCACCTCGATGCGCGTGCGCGTTGCGGCGCGATACACAATCTCCTTTATCGGGTTGGGACAGGCGTCTGCATCGACCCAGATACGCAAACTACGCCGCTCCGTGCCCGAGGATGCACATCCGCTCACGCTCCGCGTCTGCCGCCTTTCTTCGGCGGCGTCTTGCGCGGTGTTTTCCGCGTGGGCCGGCGCGGCGTGGGCGCCTCGTCATCGGCTCTGTTCGCGCGGCTGATGCGAAGCTGCTGATTGACGACCCACGCCTTCTTCAGCGTCTGGAACGTTTCCTTGGGCATACCTTTCGGCAGGTCCACCAGGCTGTGGTCGTCGCGAATGTCGATACGGCCGATATACTCACTGTCCAGCCCCGCTTCGTTGGCGATTGCGCCCACGATATTGCCCGGCTTTACCCCGTGCGCGTAACCGACTTCGACCCGAAAAGTCTCCATATCGGCATCGGCCGTCCGCGGCTTGCGGGCTGCCCGCTTTTCGCGCGGCGTCGGTTCGCGCTCGCCGCGCGGTGCGCGCTCCGCCGCGCCCGGCTGGAGCAGCAACGGCGTCTCCCCCTGCGCGAGGCTTGCCAGCGCGGCGGCGATATCGATCGCCGCGACTTCGTGCTCGCGCTCGTACTGCGCGACCAGCGTCTTGAATGCGTCGAGATCGTTGCCGGCCAGCGTATCGCTGATGCGCTGTTTGAAACGCGCGATGCGCTGGTCGTTGACAGCTTCCACCGATGGCAACTCCATCGGCTCGATCGGCTGTCGCGTTGCGCGCTCGATGGTGCTCAGCATGCGACGCTCGCGCGGCGTGACGAACAGAATCGCTTCGCCGCTTCGGCCCGCGCGGCCGGTGCGGCCGATGCGATGCACATAGGACTCGGTGTCGTAGGGAATATCGTAGTTGATCACGTGGCTGACTCGCTCAACGTCGAGGCCGCGCGCGGCGACGTCGGTCGCAATCAGAATATCCAGCTTGCCGTCCTTGAGCCGCGCGACAGTACGCTCGCGCTGCGCCTGCGCTATGTCGCCGTTGAGCGCGGCGCACGCGAAGCCGCGCGCTTCCAGGCGCTCGGCAAGTTCCTCGGTGGATTGCTTGGTGCGCGCGAAGACCAGCATGGCATCGAACGGCTCGACTTCCAGCAGCCGCGTCAGCGCATCGAGCTTGTGCAGGCCGCTGACCAGCCAATAGCGCTGGCGGGTATTGGCGACAGTCGAGGTCCGGGTCTTGATCGTGATTTCCGCCGGCTCGCGCAGGTGCCGCTTCGCGATCCGGCGCACCGCCGCCGGCATGGTGGCGGAGAACAGCGCAACCTGGCGTGCCGGCGGCGTCTGTTCGAAGATCCACTCGACATCGTCGATGAAGCCCATCCGCAGCATCTCGTCGGCCTCGTCCAGCACCAGCCACGCAAGTTCGTCGAGCTTGAGCGTGCCGCGCTTGACGTGATCCATGACGCGGCCCGGGGTACCGACGACGACGTGCGCACCGCGGTGCAGGGCGGCCAACTGTGGCTGGTAGCTCTGACCGCCGTAAATCGGCAGCACGTGAAAGCGCTTGATGGCGGATGCATAGCGCTGAAACGCTTCCGCGACCTGAATCGCCAGTTCGCGCGTCGGCGCCAGTACCAGTGCCTGCGGCATTTTTTGCCTGATGTCCAGCCGCGACAGGATCGGCAGCGCGAACGCCGCCGTTTTGCCGGTGCCGGTCTGTGCCTGGCCGAGAACGTCCCGGCCGGCGAGTAGTGGCGGGATCGTCGCCGCCTGAATCGGCGAGGGCGATTCGTAGCCGACCTCATCGAGCGCACGCAGCAGCGGCGCGGACAGATTCATGTCCTTGAAACGGACGGCTGACGGACTCTCGGGGGAGCGTGCGGAAGGCATGGCGGCACCTGGTGGAAAAGGCGCTTGCATCACGCCAGAAGCTGCGTTGGTCGACGCGTAACTATTTTAGCGGAAGAACGATGTTATAGATATAAATGCGGCAATGCCGCTGCTTCAAGCGCCCGATTCTGGCGCTCTCCATAAATGCTACTATGGAGCCGCAAGGAAATTTTCTGCATGGAGCGCAGTTTATGTCCACCCTTAAACTCCAGTGTTGCGGCATGCTTGAAGAAGCCTGCGGCAGCTTCGAACGCGAGCTGAAAGTCTCCGGTTTTCCCATCCGTGTTCAGGAGGCGCTGACGCAATTCGCGGAGGCCAATCCGGCCGCGCGCGAATACCTTCCCTATGTTGCCTGCGCCGTCAGAGACGAGATTGTCGTACGCAACCACACGCTGAACGAGGGCGACACGCTGGTGCTGCTGCCGCCCGTCAGCGGGGGCTGACATGCACGAACGGATTCGACGCGAGCCGTTGAGCCTGGACGCCCTATTGACGGTGACGCAATCGCCTGCAACAGGCGCGCTCACCATCTTTGCCGGCACCGTCCGCCGTCACAATGGCGGCCGGGAAGTTACGGCGCTCGAGTATTCGGTGTACGAACCGCTGGCCGAGCGGCGGCTCGAAGAGATCGAACGGGAAGCCGAGCGACGCTTTGGCGTCACCTGTTGCCGCATTCAGCATCGGGTCGGCCCGCTCGACATTGGCGATACCAGCGTAATGATCGTTGTGCGGGCGCCGCATCGTGCGGAAGCCTTCGCGGCGGCACGTTATGCGATTGACACGGTCAAGCATACGGTACCCGTCTGGAAGCGCGAAACCTACGCCGACGGGACGCAAAGCTACGTCAAAGGCTGCCCATTACATGAAGACGAGGTGACGGAGCACGCATGAAGGATGTGACGAGCAAGCCGGAGACATTGCGCACCGCGCGGGCGACGGCGACCATTCATTGCCCCGAGTTTTGCGTGCCGCTGTTGCGCGAGCGGCGCACCGAAAAAGGCGATGCTCTGGAAGCCGCGCGCGTGGCCGGTATCATGGCCGCCAAGCGCACACCTGATTTGATTCCGCTGTGTCATCCGCTGCCGCTGCTGGCGGTGAAGGTCGAGTTCGAGTTGCAGCAGGCTGCAGTGACAGTTGAGTCCGAAGTGCAACTGATTGCGGCGACGGGTGCGGAGATGGAGGCGCTGACAGCGGTGTCGGTAGCGGGCTTGACGCTGTACGACATGCTGAAACCGCACGCGGGTACCGATCTCTCAATAGACGACGTGCATTTGCTCGAGAAGCGTGGCGGCAAGTCGCAGTATCACCGTCGCATCGAGCCGCCGATTCGCGCCGCGGTCATCGTGTTGTCGGATACGGTTGCCGCAGGGAGAAAGAAAGACTCGGCGGGTGCAGCGGTGCGCGCAGGGCTAGGTCAGGCAAACGTCGAGGTCGAAGGATACGACATCATCCCCGATGAGGCGGATCAGTTGCGGGTGCGTGTCGAGGAGTGGCTGTCGCAGAAGGTCGATCTGATTGTCACAGTCGGTGGTACCGGTGTCGGGCCACGCGATCGCACCGTTGAAACGATTGCGCCGATGCTGGAGCGCGAGATGCCCGGCATCATGGAGGCGGCGCGGCAATATGGGCAGCGGCGGACACCGTTCGCGATGCTTTCGCGTGGAGTTGCGGGACTCATCGGCGAGACCTTGGTGGTGACGTTCCCGGGAAGCACGCGCGGAGCGAGGGAAACTCTGGACGCGCTACTGGTGGGCGTGCTGCACGTGTTCGAGGTGTTGCGAAAAGTGCCGCATAAGCATGACTACGGAGCGGAGAAAGTCACATACTTAAGTTGACGCGATTCCTGCTGCCCGGGCTTCGTCATTGGAATCCACGATTCTTTCCGGCGCCGAATACACGTTAAACCGTTCGCCGCGCAGAAATCCCACCAGCGTTACACCAAACTCCCGCGCCAGGCGCACGGCGTAACTGCTTGGTGCCGAGATTGCGCAGACGATCGGGACGCGCGCCATGATGCACTTCTGCAGCAACTCGAAGCTGGCACGGCCGCTGAGCAGCACGATGTGATCGTATAGTGGCAGGCGGTCGTTGAGCAGCGCCCAGCCATTCAGTTTGTCCATCGCGTTGTGGCGCCCTACGTCTTCGCGCACGGCCTGCAGGTCGCCGTTCGCGTCAAATAACGCGGCCGCGTGCAGTCCCCCGGTATGCTCGAAGATGCCTTGCGCGGCGCGAAGCTTTTGCGGCAGTCGGTAAAGCAGTTCGGGGCTGACGAGGGGGCCGGCGGGCAGCGGCGGCAGCGAGTGCATCGGCTCCAGATTGAGCTTGTCTTTGCCGCAGACGCCGCACGCGCTGTTGGAGAGAGAGGAGCGCCGGAGGAGGGCGGCCTTGCTGTCGGTGAAGGATTTCAGCAGTACGCCTACGGCGTTCGCAGCGCCGGTGACCGGTTCCAGTACGGCAATATCGTTGCGATGTTGCACAAGCCCTTCGCTGAGCAGCAGACCTGCAGCCAGTTCGAGGTCATGGCCGGGAGTGCGCATGGTGATGACGGGAGCGGTGCCGGCGACGTGTATTTCAAGCGCTTCCTCGGTGGCGAGCATGTCGTCCTGGAAGGTGGCCTTGCCAGCTTCAAATCGCAACAACCGTACTGGAGAAGAATCCCCCTCCAGCTCCGGCCCTTCCGGTCTGGGCGCCGCGTTTATCATTATCTTTCCGTCGGCTTGCCGCTGTAGGCGGAGATCGGCCTGTCGACTTCGCGGTTCAGTCCTTCGCCGAAGACCTTCAACGCTTCAAGCAGCGGCGTAACGCCGCGCCAAAGCGCATCGTCGTTCAGCATTTTGTACGCACCTTTGAAACCGGGCGAGCCTGGCTTTTCGGATTTGGGTTCGTAACGGGCGACATGTTCCAGCGCATCCCGGAGCGCGAACAGTATCTTGTAGAACTGGTTCGGCTCGATGCGGGACAACAGCATCAGCACTACCGACAGGTTTTGTACCGTCTTCCGCGAGCCCTGCTTGTTGAGGCCGTCCACGATGACCTGCGTCCATTGCGTGTTTGCCGCGATCAGGTCGTTCGCCAGGCGCAGCACGCCGTGTTTGTGCATGGTCTGCAACAGCCGTTCGAGTTCTTCGTGCGCGTCGGGGCCGATCTTCGCAGCGTGCGGCTTGTATTGGATTGGTTCTGCCATATCAGATTCTCTCCGGATGCGGCGCCTGTTGTGGCGGCTGTGCGTAATCGTCCCGCGCCCATTTATGTTCCACCTGGACGCCCGGCCGCGGCGTCGGATTGCCGTAGCGGAAGTTATTCTTTTTCAACGGCGGTTCGCCCTTTTTCTCCGGCAGCTTTTCCAGCTTCACGGCGGTCTCCTTGTACGCCGGCGTGTTGACGTCCGGGTCGTGCGCGTTGCCGGTGAGCTTGTTCATCGACGGTTTCTCGTGGTGGATCGGCAGGTACAGCTCATTGCCGTGCACACGATCGGTCACCAGCGCGCGCACCTTGACCGCGCCGCGCCGCGAAATGACGCGCAACCAGGTACCGTCCTCGATACCCCGCTCGGCGGCCAGCTCGCGACCGATTTCGATGAACCAATGCGGTACTTCGGACTTCATCCGCGGCCCCTGGCCGGTCTGGTTCATCGACTGGAAGTGCTCGAGCAGGCGGCCGTTGTTGACGTGCAGGTCGAACTCGGAATCGGGCGCCTCTGCCGGCGGCTGCCACTCGAGCGGGTACAACTGCGCCTTGCCGCCGGGCATGTGGAACTTGTCGGTGTAGAGCAGTGGCGTGTCGGTGCCATCCTCGGCGACTGGCCAGACCAGCGACTTGAAGCCCGACAAGCGCTCGTAATTCACGCCCGCGAACGTCTTACAAATGCCCGCGACTTCTTCCATGATTTCGGACGGGTGGGTGTACCCCCAGTCGTGGCCCATGCGCGCCGCGAGATCGGTGAGAATGCGCCAGTCTGGGCGACTGTCGCCCAGTGGGGGCATGACTTCGTAAAACCGCTGGATGCGCCGCTCGGTGTTGACGAAGGTGCCTTCTTTTTCGACGCTGGCGCAGCCGGGCAGGATCACGTCGGCGAACTCGGCCGTGGTGCTGACGAACATATCCTCGACCACCATGAAGTCGAGCTTGGAAAAATGCTCATGCGTTTCATGGGCGTTGGATTCGGAAACCGCGGTTTCCTCGCCGATGATGTACATCGCCTTCAAGTCGTCACCAGCCTTCATCGTCATCTCGAAATTATCCAGGCCCACCTCATTCGACAGCGCCTCCGGCGCGACGCCCCATCCCTTGGCCCAGCGTGCCCGTGCCTCCTCGTCGGTGACTTTCTCGTAGCCCGGGTAGACGTTCTTGAGCGCGCCGAAATCGCTGGCGCCCTGCACGTTGTTGTGGCCGCGCATCGGATAGCCGCCGGTGCCGGGCTTGCCGAAATTACCGGTGACGAGCATCAGGTTCGAGAGCGCCGTGCTGGTGTCGGCGCCGTGGCTGTGCTGGGTGATGCCCATCGCCCACAGCAGGCACACGCGTTCGGCCTTGCCGATCATCTCGGCCGTGTCAACCAATTGCTGTTTCGGCACGCCGGTGATTTCTTCGGCGAACTCCATCGTGAACGGTTCGAGCGACTGGCGATATTCCTCGACCTTGGTCACGCGCTGGTTCAAGAAATCCATGTCCGCGTAGCCGTGGTCGAACATGTATCGCGACATGGCCGAAACCCACACAATGTCCGTGCTCGGCCGGACGTGCAGGTAGATGTCAGCGCGCCCGGCCATTTCGTGCTTGCGCGGATCGACAACGATCAGCTTCTGGCCGTGGTGCTTGTGCGCACGCTTGATGCGCGAGGCGATCACCGGATGGTTCTCGGCGGTGTTGGTGCCGACGAGCACCACGACTTCGGCTTTCTCGATATCGCGGATGGTGCCGGAATCAGCGCCGACGCCGACCGTGCGTTGCAGACCCTTGGTGGCCGGGCTCTGACAATAGCGCGACGAGTTGTCCACGCTGTTGGTGCCGATGATGAGGCGCGCAATTTTCTGCGTCAGGTAGGCTTCCTCGTTGCTGGCTTTACTGGAGGCGATGAAGCCGATGCTGCGCGGCCCGTACTGCTCGCGGATCTCCAGCAGGCGCCGGGCGACCAGGTCCAGGGCCTCGTCCCAGCCCGCTTCGCGGAAGCGGCCATTCTCACGAATCAGCGGCGTCGTCAGCCGCTCGGTGCTGTTGACGAAATCCCACGCAAACTTGCCCTTGATGCAGGTCGAGATGCCGTTGGCCGGCGCTTCCTCCATCGGCTGCACCTTGAGAATATGGCGATCGCGCGTCCACATCTCGAAGCTGCAGCCGACGCCGCAGTAGGTGCAGACCGTCTTGGTGCGCTTGATCTCCGGCTGGCGCCACCGCATGTCCATTTCGGAAATGCCGGTAATCGGCGGCGCGCCCATCGTGTTTTCCCAGTCCTTGATCGTGTCGATCAGCGGCCGCTTGAGCGACTCCGGCATCGACGTGAACGGCCCGGCGTCCGGCTGCATGGTTTTTTCCAGCAGCGCGTTGCACGGGCAGACCGTGACGCAATGGCCGCACTGGACGCAGCTCGAATCGTCGATCGGCTTGCCGCCGTCCCACAGCACGCGCGGCCGTTCCATCGACCAGTCGATGCTGAGCGTTTCGTTGACTTCGATGTTCTGGCAGGCTTCGACGCAGCGCCCGCAGAGGATGCACTGGTCGGGGTCGTACGTGTAGAACGGACTCGATGTGTCCTTGTCGTAGGGCTTGCGCGTGAACGGGTAGCGCTGGATCGGCATGGCCATTGCCGCGAACGTGTTGTGCAACTGGCAGTCGCCGGTGTTGTTCTCGCAGACGGTGCAGTAAAGCTCGTGTTTCGTCAGCACGCGGTCCATGCCTTCCTCGCGCGCCACTTTCGCCCGCGCGCTGTTGCTGACGACGTGCATGCCGTCCGTGGCGGTGAGCGCGCAACTGCGCTTCAGATCTCCGTTGACCTCGACCCAGCAAGTGTCGCAGGTCTGGATCGGGCCGAGCGTCTTCAAGTAGCAGACGTGAGGGAGATCGATGTCGTGCCGCTTCAGGAAGTCGATCAGCGGTTCGCCGGTCGGGCCGGAGATCCTTTCGCCGTCGAAGACGATCGTGCAGGTGTTATCCGTCATTGGAAGCTCCATCCGTGGAATTTTCATCATCGCGCTCAAAGCCCGGGACTTCAACATCGCCGCGTTGCGGGATGTCCGGTTCGATCGAAATCAGCCGGGCGTGCTTGAGCTTCGCGCGAATCGCCTTTTCGAGCTCGTCGATAGTTGCGGCGACATCCGGAAAGCCCAGCGCCGGATCCATACTGATCTTCGTTTCGACCAGCAGGTCGTCGGGCGCGAGGTAGAGGCTGCGCACATAGACGATCTCGCGCACGTGCGCGTGATTTTCGAGCGTGCCGCGAATAAAGTCGACTTCTTCCGGCAGCGCCGATTCGCCGATCAGCAGCCCCTTCATCTTGATCGCGAGGATTGACGAGACGATCGCGAGCACGATGCCAACGCAAATGCTCGCCAGCGCGTCGAAGATCGGGTTGTCGAGGATGATCGTCAGGCTGATGCCGCTGTAGGCGAAGAACAGGCCGCACATCGCCGCGCTGTCCTCAAACACGACCACGGGCACTTCCGGGTTTTTTGCCCGCTTCAGGTAGTCGGCGTAACTCAGGTCGCCCTTGTCGCGGCGGGCCTGACGCAAGCCCTGCAGGAACGACATGCCGTCCATCAGCAGGCCGATCGTCAGCGACAGGTAGGGCACCCAGATAACGGTGATGTCATGATGCTCGCCCCGGGCCAGCGCCAGCACGCCGCGGCCGATCGACAGCACCGCGCCGATGCCGAACATCACCACCGACACCATGAACCCCCAGAAATAGCGTTCGCGGCCGAAGCCGAACGAATGCTCCGGCGTTTCCGCCTGGCGCGCCGTCAGGCGGCCGCGCAGCATCAGCCCCTGGTTGATCGTGACGGCGGTCGAGTGAATCGCTTCGGCCAGCAGCGCGGACGATTGCACCGCGAAGAAGCCGGCGTACTTGGCGATCGCGACGACGAGGTTGGACGTAAAGGCGACGGCAACGGTCTGGATGTTGCCGTCGTATTTTTCCTCGGTGCCCGGAATGGCGCTGATCGCGCCGCCGAAAAAGGCGCGCGGCCAGGACGGAATCGGCTCGCCTTCGGCGGTTTTTTTCTGCTCGAACACGTGTTGCCTTCCGTGGCTCCGGGAACGCCCCATTCTCTCCAATCGGGCGAGGCGCCTGAATGGGGGAATGCCCTTTACTCGATTAACGCGACGGTTTTCACCTGCGCGTATACCTGCAAGCCCGGCTGAAGTTCCAGCATCGCGTACGACTTGCGCGTGATCCGGGACAGCAACGCCGCGCCGCCGGCATCAAGTCGCAACAACATGCGGCTCCCGTCGAGCGCATCGGCGGCGACAATGCGCGCGGGAATCACATTCAGAATGCTGGTCTGCGCATCGCCTTCGAGGCTGATACTGACATCGCGCGCGGCGATGCGCACGCGCAGCTTGTGGCCGAGCGGGGCGTCATGTTTCGCCAGCGCCAGCCTTCCGCCGGCGAATTCGAGATAACTGAGCCGGTACTCATCATCGTGTTCGGCGACGACCGCGTCGACAATCGCCGCCGCCTCGCTTTCGCGCGCGAGCGGCAGGTCGAGGCGGGTAAACATCTCGGCCACCGGCCCGCTTGCCGCCACCCGTCCCGCATCGAGCAGCGCCAAGTGATGGCCGAGGCGCGCGGCTTCGGCCATCGAGTGCGTGACGTATACGACCGGAATCGACAGCGCCTGATGCAACTGTTCCAGCAGGGGCATAATCGCGTGTTTCGCCTCGCGATCCAGCCCGGCGAGCGGCTCGTCCATCAACAGCAACTGCGGACTGCTGATCAACGCACGGGCGATGGCGACGCGCTGGCGCTCGCCACCCGACAACTCGTCCGGCATGCGATCGAGCAGCGCGTGAAGTTCCAGCCACTGCGCGGCTGCGTCCGGTGAAACGTCGGCTTGCCGCGCCCGCCTGCGCGCGTATTCCAGATTGCCGCGCACCGTCAGGTGCGGGAACAACGCAGCGTCCTGAAATACGTAGCCGATCGCGCGCCGGTGCGGCGGCAGCCAGATGCCGCGATCACTGTCCTGCCAGCACATATCACCGAAGCGCAAGCGACCCTGCGGCGCGCGTTCCAGCCCGGCGATGCAACGCAGCAGCGTCGTCTTGCCGGCGCCGGAGCGGCCGAACAGCACGCTGACGCCGCGCGACGGCAGGCGCAAGTCGATATCCAGATCGAAGGCCTGCTTGCGCAGCCGGAAACGGGCGCTCACGCCGTCCGGCGGATACGTTGAACTTGTCGCACGCGGCGATGGTTCAGCGCGTACAGCAATATCAGCAGCACGAACGCCCATCCGATAATCCCGGCTGAAAGTAGATTGGCTTGTCCATAATTCAGCGCCTCGACGTGATCGTAAATCGCCACCGACAGCACGCGCGTCTTGCCGGGGATGTTGCCGCCGATCATCAGCACGACGCCGAATTCCCCGACCGTGTGCGCAAAACCGAGGCCGGCGGCGGTGATGATGCCGGGCCGCGCGAGCGGCAGGACGACGCTTCTGAAGCGGTCCAGCGGGCCGGCACGCATTGTCGCCGCCGCTTCGAGCATGCGCGAATCGATAGCCGCGAACGCGTTGTATAACGGCTGCACGACGAACGGCAGCGAATACATCACCGAGCCGATCACAAGACCGGTGAAGGTAAAGGCGAGCCCGCCGCCGCCCAGCGCGCGACTGATGCGCCCGATCGGCCCGTCGGGCGCCAGCGCGAGCAGCAGGTAGAAACCGATCACCGTCGGCGGCAGCACGACCGGCAGCGCCGTCAGCGCGAGCACCACCGGCTTGAACGGCGATCGCGTGCGCGCCAGCCACCAGGCGAGCGGCGTGCCGAGGATCAGCAGGATCAGCGTGGTCAGCCCCGCCAGTTGCAGCGTCAGCCAGACCGCATTCAGGTCCGCGTTCATGGCAGCCGGTAGCCGAAACGCGCAATGATCGAGCGCGCCTTCGTTTTCAAATACTGCATAAATGCGCGTGCGGACGGATTGTCCTGCCCATGTTTCAGCAGCACTGCCTGTTGTGTCAGCGGTCGATACAGCTTTTGCGGCACCGGCCACGTCGCGCCGCGTGCGGCAACCAGTTGCGATCGCGCGACCAATCCGAGTGCCGCGTTGCCGCTCACCACGAACTGGTAGGCCTGGTTGATGCTCTCGCCGCGCACCAGTCGTGGCGCGATCGCAGGCCACAAATGCAGACTGACCAGCACCTGTTTCGCGGCGGCGCCATACGGGGCAGTGCGCGGATCGGCGATGGCGAGATGATCGAAATCATCCTGCTTCAGCACCTGTTCGCTGACTGTTCCGCGCCGCGGCGCCCACAGCACAAGCTCGCCGATGGCATAGGTAAAGCGGCTGCCAGGGACGGTGAGGCCCGCCTGTTCCAGCCGCCCGGGGCGGGCGGCATCCGCGGCGAGAAACAGGTCGTAGGGCGCACCATGACTGATTTGCGCAAACAGCGCGCCGGTAGATGCGCTGCTGGTACGGATCACATAGCCGGTCTGCCTTTCGAATTGCTTTGTCAGTCTCTGCATCGGGCGGGTGAAGTTGGCAGCGACGGCGGCATAGGCTGTTTCGCCAGCAGCGTATGCCGGCATCCATGCCACGAGAGCAAACGTAAATGCAGCAAGAAATGACGAAAAGAAAATCATAGCGGCGTCCACTGGAGCAGCGTTCCGGCTTCGATCGGTTCGTCTCCGGGCGGCACCCAAACCAGCGCATCCGCCTCTTGCAGATTGCTTAACATATGCGAGCCTTGCCGGGGCAGTGGATGAAGCTCTACAACGCCGCCGCTGCCCGTCGTTCGTCGCGCGCGCACCAGGTTCGTGCGCGCGCGGTCCGGGTTGAGTTCTTCGGCCAGCAGCCCCGGAAACAGCGGTGGCCCGGGATTTGCGCTACCTGCCAGCGCTTCAAGTACACGCCTCGCATGAAACACTAGGCCAATCAAAACCGCGGCCGGGTTGCCCGGCAGGCCGAGCAGAAAGCAGCCGTTGCGGCGCGCGAAGTACAGCGGCTTGCCGGGCTTCTGCGCCACCTTCCAGAACAACCTCTCTGCACCCAGTTGTTCCGCTACCTTCGGGATGTAATCGCGGTCGCCGACCGACACGCCGCCGGTAGTGATGACGAGGTCGGCATTGTGCAACGCGGCGCCGAGCGCCGCTTCGACTTCGCCGGCTTCGTCGCGTACATACTGCAGCTCAGGTTGCGGCAGCCGGTTCTCCAGCAGCCACGCGCGCACCAGCGGACCGTTGGCATCATGCACCTGGCCGTGCTGCAGCGGTTGTCCCGCGGGCACCAGTTCATCGCCGGTAATCAGCACGCTGATGCGTGGCCGCTTGTGTGCCCGAATGGCAGCAACACCGGCCATTGCCAATGCCGCCAGCAGCCCCGGCGTGACGCGCTGCCCCGCCTGGCCGAGCGGCGCGCCGCGTTGCAGTTCTTCAGCCTGAAAGCGAATGTCTCCGCCCGGTTCAACCGGCGCCGATACCGCGACGTGGCCGTCCACACGCGTTACCCGCTCCTGCCGGACGATGGCATCGCAATCCGGCGGCAAGGGTGCGCCGGTCAGAATGCGCATGGTTTGTCCGGTCGCGAGCGCCGTCGGAAGCTCGCGGGCGCCGGCCGCAATCTCGCCGCGGATATTGAGTTGCACGGGCCGATCGGTTGTCGCCGCGGCGATATCGGCCGCGCGGACGGCGTAGCCGTCGACCGCCGTCTGCGAAAAGGCGGGCAGATCCACTGCCGCTTGCGCCGGTTCGGCGAGCACCCGATCGAGCGCGGCATCGATCGGAACCGATTCTGCGCCAAGCGGTTTCACCACTTCGAGGTATCGGGCGAGAGCTGCGTCGAGCGCAATCATTTGCTACCCGCCGATGTAGGACATTTCGACCTTCTGTTCCGCGCTCGCCTGCGCCGCGCGCAGTTCGGAATAGCGGTCGCTGCGCCGCATCCACAGCGCGCCCAGCCGGCGTTGCAGGTTGGTCTCGGAGATGCCGCCGCGGAGCAGTTTGCGCAGATCGAAACCCTCGCGCGCAAACAGGCACGTGTACAGGCGCCCGTCGGCGGACAGCCTGGCGCGGGTGCAGTCGCCGCAGAACGGGCGGCTGATCGACGTGATGAAACCGATTTCGCCACCACCGTCGCCGTAGCGATAGCGGCGAGCAACTTCGCCCGCGTAGTGCGGCTCCAGCGCAGTCAACGGCCAGCGCGCCGCAATCGCATCGCGAATCTCGGCGGCCGGGACGACCTCATCCGAGCGCCAGCCGTTGCTGTTGCCGACGTCCATGTACTCGATGAAACGCAGCACGTGGCCGCTGTGCCGGAAGCGCTCCGCCATCGCCAGCACGTCGCCATCATTGGTGCCGCGTTTGACGACCATGTTGATCTTGACCGGCGCGAGCCCCACGCGGGCCGCCGCTTCGATACCGGCAATGACTTCGGAAACGGGCGTGACACTGTCGGCCATGCGGCGGAAGCGGCTGCCGTCGAGCGTATCAAGGCTGACGGTCACGCGATTGAGGCCGGCGGCTTGCAGTGCGTTTGCATGGCGGGCGAGCAGGGCGCCGTTGGTTGTCAACGCGATGTCGTCGAGGCCGCCGATCGAGGCGAGCATCGCAATCAGCCGGTCAAGGTCGCGGCGCAACAGCGGTTCGCCACCGGTCAGGCGGACCTTGCGCACACCGAGTGCGGCGGCCGCGCGGGCGATGCGTTCAATCTCCTCGAAGCTGAGCAGATCGGTACGCGGCAGAAAGCGGTGGCCGGCGCCGAAGGCCGCGCGCGGCATGCAATAAACACAGCGGAAATTACAGCGGTCGGTGACGGAGACGCGCAGGTCGCGCAGCGGGCGATTCAGGCGGTCTTTAATCGACGAACGAGATGCGACTTCGTCGGGCGAGTTCAGGTTCACGAATGCCATCGCGCAGTCGGAAAAATCGACCCGCGCGATCCCATGGTGCCCGTACCATTCGTGGACACTGCGCCCGCCTTCATTCATGAATTGGCGCACATCCGGCAGAAGCGACGTGTGCAACAACGCAAATAGCGGCTGCAGACGACTGCCATCATCGGCGACCGCGATCTCCGCGCCGGCAGCGGCTGCCTGGTATAGCCGTACCGCCAGGTTCCGCGGCAGGCGCGGTCCGTCACACGGTGCGATCAGTACGTAAGGCGTCGCAGCTGTGGATAATGCGCTGGCAATTCCGGCTAATGGTCCAGCGTAGCCGGGTTGCTCGTCCGACAGCACGGGGCAATTGTATTTTCCATAGCGGGCAAGGTTGCGGTTGGCGACGATAACCACCGTACCCACCTGCGGGCGCAGGCGTGTCAAAACGTGCTCGATCAGGGGCCGGCCGTCGACATTGATCAGGCCCTTGTCGCGCCCGCCCATGCGCGAGCCGCGTCCGCCTGCCAAAATCGCGCCCGTGACTTGCCGGCGCCATTCGTTCATGAGGCAGCCCTGGTGAGGGTCGGCGATGCGCAGCAGGAACAATGCGGATCCGCTTTGAATTTCAGGCTGCGGAACTTGCCGGCCAGCGCGTCGAAGTGCAGCAGACGCCCGGTCAGCGGCTCGCCGATCCCGAGCAGGATTTTGAGCGTTTCGGTCGCCAGCAGCAGCCCGATCACGCCGGGCAGCACGCCGAGCACACCGGCTTCGCTGCACGGCGGCGCGATGCCGGGCGGCGGCAATTCGGGATAGAGGCAGCGGTAGCATGGGCCATGGCCATGCCAGAACACTGACGCCTGGCCTTCGAAGCGGTGGATCGATCCATACACATCCGGCACGCCGAGCGCGACACAGGCATCGTTGACGGCGTAGCGGGTAGTGAAGTTGTCGGAACCGTCGACGACGACGTCGTAGCTCCGGCAGATGTCCTCGGCATTGTCGCGGTCGAGACGGGTTTCGTGCGGCTCGATCGCAACGGCTGGGTTAATGGCTTCCAGGCCGGCGCGTGCCGAAGCGACCTTGGCGCTGCCGGTGCGTGCGTCGGCATGCAGCACCTGCCTGTGCAGATTGCTGCGCTCGACGCGATCGGAATCGACGATGCCTAGCATGCCGACCCCAGCCGCAGCGAGGTACATCGCCGCCGGCGAACCGAGGCCGCCCGCACCGATAAGCAACACCTTGCTATCCAGCAGGCGTCGCTGGCCGCGCTCGCCGATCTCCGGCAGGACGATCTGGCGCGCGTAGCGTTCGCGCGCCTGTGCGTCGAGCGGGCGGGGCAACTCAAAAGGAAGCCCGTCGTTCTGCCAGCGTTTGAAGCCGCCGGCAACGGAGCGCACATCGCGATAGCCCAGTTGCTGCAGGCTGTCGGCGGCTAACAGCGATCGCGTTCCGCTGGCGCAGATCAGCAGGACGGGTCGCTCGGGGTCGGGCGCGAGTTCGCCAATGCGCAGTTCAAGGAAGCTGCGGCCGACGTGATGCGCGCCGGTGGGGCTGCCGGCGCCGAGTTCGTCGCGCTCGCGCACGTCGATCAGTAGCGCGCCCTGCGCCATCAGGTCGAGCGCGGTTCGCGGGGCGACCTCGGGAATCGTCTGTTTAAGCCCGGCAAGGCGTGTTTGCAACGAAGACATCGGGATCCGTCCCGCGAAGCTCATATCCGTTGAAGCTTCGAGCATACCATAAGCCTTCAGCGCCAAAGCTTTGCGGCCGGCGCCTTTTATGTGAAACTTGACGAACGCCTATCGCATTGGATGCTGCCTCATCAAGGAGGGCCCCGCCGTGAACTACTTTCGTCCGCTTTGCATCATCGCCGCATTTCTCGTCATCAGCCTGCCGGCCGCGGCCGAACATCTGCTGCTGCGCTTTCCGACGATTCACGACAACACGATCGTGTTCGAAGCCGCCGGTAACCTGTGGAAGGTTGATCGCCATGGCGGCACGGCGATCCGCCTGACGAGCGAAAAGGGCTACGACGAAATGCCGCGGTTCTCGCCCGACGGCAAGACCATCGCGTTTACCGGGCAATACGAGGGCAACACGGACGTCTACACGATTCCGGCCGATGGCGGCGTCGCCAGACGACTGACGTTTCATTCCGACGTGGTGACCGCGCCGCCGACGCGATGGGGACCGGACAACATGGTGTTCGGCTGGACGCCGGACGGCAAACACATCGTGTTTTACAGCCGTCGCAATACGCCGAATTCCTGGTATGGCCAGTTGTTCGAGATTCCGGCCGACGGCGGTCTGCCGACGCAACTGCCGGTGCCGAAAGGCGGCATGCTGTCGTTTAACGCCGACGGCAGCAAGATGGCCTACAACCGCATTTTTCGCAACTTCCGCACCTGGAAGGATTATTACGGCGGTCTCGCGCAGGACATCTGGATTTACGATTTCAATACGCACAAGGTTCAGCGAATTACACACTGGAAGGGCACCGACACCGCGCCGATGTGGTATCGGAACAAGATTTATTTCATCTCGGATCGCGGCTCCGACAAGACGATGAATCTGTGGGTCTACGATCTCGGCAGCCAGCAGTTCCGCGAAATCACCCACTTCGATACCTACGACATCGATTGGCCGAGCCTCGGCAATAACGCCATCGTGTTTGGCGACGGCGGCGAGCTGTACGTGCTCGACCTGCCGTCCGAGCAGTTGCACAGGATAAATGTTGATGTTCCCGACGATGGTCTCGACCGGCGCCCGCGGATCGTCGATGCCAGCAAGACCATCATGGACTTCGCGATCGCGCCGAACGGCAAGCGCGCATTGTTCGCGGCGCGCGGCAACATCTTTACCGTGCCGGAAGAGCACGGCGCGACCCGCAATCTGACGCACACATCGAATGCCCGCGAACAGCATCCGGCCTGGTCGCCGGATGGAAAATGGGTTGCCTACGTGACCGACGCGAGCGGCGAGAGTGAAATCGCAATCCGGCCGGCCGACGGGCTCGGCCAGCCAACGCAGCTTACCCAACTGAAGAACGCCTACCTGTTCGACCCGACGTGGGCGCCGGGCAGCGACAAGATTGCGTTTTCGGATAGCGACAACCGGCTCTGGTATGTCGACGTCTCGTCGCACCGCGTGGTACAGGTTGCGCACGATCCGCGCAGCCGCATGCACGACTTTTCGTGGTCGCCGGATGGCCGCTGGCTCGCCTACTCGAAGCAGGCGAAGAACAACATGAGCGAGATTTATCTTTACAACCTCGACGACAATAAATCGACGCAGATCAGCAATGGCTGGAATAACGATCGTGACCCGGTGTTCAGCTCAAACGGCAAATACCTGTATTTCATTTCGGCCCGCCACGAGAACCCGACGTTCAGCGAGAGCGAATTCAATATCGCGACGCTGAAGATGGACGGCATCTACGTCGCGACGCTGGACAAGGACACGCCGTCGCCGTTTCCGCCGCAAACCGACGAGGGCGCGGTCGAGAAGCACAAGCAGAAAAAGGAAAAGCACGCCGACCAGCCGCACGAGCCGGGAGCAATCAAGCCGATTCACATCGACCTTGACGGTCTGATGAATCGCGCAGTGCCGGTGCCGATCCCATCGGCCAGTATTTACGGCCTCGCGTCGAGCGCGGATCGCATTTACTACCTGACGGCACCGCCGCAGACGATCCAGGGGCCGCTCGCGGGCGCCGAAAACGAGCTGCACGTTTACGAACTGGCCGAGCGCAAGGACCACACGCTGGTGACCGGCCTCGACGGCTACCACTTGTCGGCCAACGGCGCGCGTTTCATTTACAAGAATGGCGACGACTACACGATTGAAAACGCACTGCCGGACAAGTCTGACGACAAACATCAGCTCGACCTCGGTCACATGGAAGAGCGCATCGATCCGGTGGCCGAGTGGGGCGAGATGTATCACCAGGCGTGGCGGCTGTACCGGGACATTTTCTATAACGCGAAAATGAACGGCTACAACTGGAACGCCATCGGCGAACGCTACGGCAAGCTGTTGCCGCTGCTCGGTTGCCGCGAAGACCTCAATTTCCTGATCGGCGACATGATCGCGTCGTTGTCGAATTCGCACACGTACGTTGCCGGCGGCGACTTCGGCGTCGACGAGGAGACACACCGGACCGGATTGCTGGGCGTCGACTTCGGCCTTGACCGATCGTCCGGGCGCTATTACTTCAAGAAGATCTATGCGGGCGACAACACCCGCCCGAACTACCGCTCGCCACTCACCGAGCCGGGCGTCAATGTCCGCCAGGGCGATTACCTGCTGGCAGTGAATGGTGTGCCGCTCAAGGCGCCGACCAACCCATACAAGCTGTTCGTCGATACTGCCGGCGAGCAGGTCGAGTTGACCGTGGCCGACAATCCGTCCGGCGATAACAAGCGTAACGTGACCGTGCAGACGCTCGACAGCGAACTCAAGATTCGACTCAAGGCGTGGATCGATCACAACCGCGACTACGTCGCGAAGAAGTCGGACGGCAAGATCGGCTACATCTACCTGTCGGACATGGGCGCGCTGGGCATGAACCAGTTCATCCGCCAGTTCTACGCGCAGATCGACAGGCAAGGGTTGATCATCGACGACCGCTGGAACGGCGGCGGCTTCATCGATCCGATTGTGCTCGAACGCTTGCGGCGCGTGCTGGTTGGCATGTCGACGACGCGGCAGCGTGCGCCGATGACCGAGCCCCGCGAAGTGCTGCACGGTTACATGGCGACGCTGATCAATCACTACTCGGCATCCGATGGCGACATCTTCCCATTCTACTTCCGGAAGTATCACCTGGGCCCGCTGATCGGCACCCGTACTTGGGGCGGCGTGCGCGGCTATTCCGGCGACAACGATCTGCTCGACGGCGGTTATATCGTCATTTCGAGCTTCAGCCTGTACGGTCTCGATTCGCAATGGGTGCTGGAGAATCACGGGGTCGAGCCGGACATCAAGGTCGATGCGCTGCCCGGCGATCGCATGGCGGGCAAGGACGAGCAAATCGATGCCGCCGTCAATTACCTGATGAAGGAAATCAAGGCGAACCCGCCGAAATTGCCGCCACCGCCGGCGTGGTTGCCGGCCTATCCGCCGAAGGGTCGGCATCATTATTTGAACGGCCCAATGGGTATGCCGATCCCCATGCAGGCCCGCCCATCGAAGGGCCAGAATCACAATTCTCAGCCCTCTCCCCCAAGGAGAGGGTAGGGTGAGGGGAAGTCGATTGATCCCCTCATCCCAACCTTTTCCCTGAGGGAGAAGGGGCAAGAACAACGGTCAAGGAGGACCGATGAGCAACAACAAAAATTTTGATCTGCTCGTCGTCGGCACCGGCGTCGCCGCGGGCGGCATCGCCTCGCGCTGCGCGCAAGCCGGCTGGAAAGTCGGCATTATCGACGAGCGCCCGTTCGGCGGTACCTGCCAGTTGCGCGGCTGCGATCCGAAGAAAGTCCTGCGCCGCGGCGCGGAGGTGGTCGAGGTCGCGCGGCTGATGCAGGGCAAGGGAATCGATGGCAATGCCGCGCTGCACATAGACTGGCCCGCGCTCATCGCGTTCAAACGCAGCTTTACCGATCCGGTGCCGGAGTCGAAGGAAAAATCATTTGAACGCAGCGGCATCGCGACCTTCCACGGCCGCGCGATGTTCGTCGACGAGCGCACGCTCGAAGTCGACGGCCAACGGCTGCACGCCGACAGGATCGCGCTCGCCAATGGCGCGCGGCCGAGACCGCTGCCGATCGACGGCGCCGAGCATCTCATTCACAGCGACCGGTTCATGGAGCTGGAAAGCCTGCCGCGACGACTGGTGTTTGCCGGCGGCGGCTACATCGCCTTTGAGTTTGCACACATTGCGGCGCGCGCCGGCGCCGAA
>DASSTE010000075.1:0-5616 GCA_035708085.1 Gammaproteobacteria bacterium
CCAACTTTCAGCCGGAGCGGAGGATATGAGAAAGTCGCTAGGACTGAGTCGCTAGGACTGAGTCGCTAGGACTGAGTCGCTAGGACTGAGTCGAAGACTCTTTCTCTTTACTCAGTCCTAGCGACTAGCGACTAGCGACTAGTAACTAGCGACTAACGACTAGCGACTTTTTTATCTGAGTCCCGCAAGCGAATCCGGCTCCCGACTGACAAATCGCTTGGCTGCTTCCGGCGGCAATGGCGGGCTCAGCATGAAGCCCTGCATTTCGTTGCAGCCGATCGAACGCAGATAATTCATTTGCAGTTCGGTTTCCACGCCTTCCGCCACCAGGTTGAGCGACAGGCTGTCGGCCATCGATGCGATCGCCGCCGTAATCGATGTTCCGGAACTGCCCGTGTGAATGTCCTGTACGAACGAATGGTCGAGCTTGAGCGTGTCGATCGGGAGGCGGCGCAGATAGCTCAACGAAGCGTAACCCGTGCCGAAATCGTCTATCGCGATACGGATGCCGTGACTGCTCAACTCGCGCAGCTTGCGTACCGTTTTGTCCATGTCCTTCATCAGCAGGTTTTCGGTGATTTCAACTTCAAGCGCGTCGCCCGGCAGATCGAATTCCTTGAGAATCGAGACGATCATTTCGACCAGGCTGGGCTGCTCGAATTGCAGCATCGAAAAATTCACCGCAAGCCGCACCGGCGGCAAACCTTCCTTTCGCCACTCCGCAATATCCGAGCAAGCATGGCGCAGCACCCATTCGCCCAACGACAGGATCAGGCCGCTTTCCTCCGCAATAGGAACGAACTCGCTGGGCGCGAGCAGGCCGCGCGTCGGATGACGCCAGCGCACCAGCGCTTCGACGCCGGTGACTTCGCCCGTCGCGACATTCACCTGCGGCTGATAATAGATCGCAAACTGGTCCGTTTGCAGCGCCCGGCGCATGCCGCTTTCGATCGACACGTAATCGGTAATCACTGCGCTCATGTCGTCGCGGTAGAACTCGTAGGCATCCTTGCCGCGCGACTTCGCCTCGTACATCGCGATGTCGGCGCGGCGGATCAGCGTATCCGGATTTTCGCCATGCTCCGGATACAGTGCGATGCCGATGCTGATCGTCACGAACAACTCGTGCTCGTCGATCGCGAACGGCTGGCGCAGCCGGTCGAGGATCTTCTTGGCGACTTCGGCCGCATCGATGCGCCGCCCCGCCTGCGGCAGCAGAAGCATGTACTCGTCGCCGCCGGCGCGCGCGAGCGTGTCGCCTTCGCGCAGGCAACCGAGAATGCGCTTGCTGACGCTCTGCAATAACTGGTCGCCGATCAAGTGTCCCAGCGTATCGTTGATGATCTTGAAGCGATCCAGATCGAGAAACATGATCGCGAACGTCTGCGGGTTGCGCCGCGCCTGGCTGATCGCAAGCGTCAGCCGATCCTTGAACAGGAAGCGATTGGGCAGGCGTGTCAGCAGATCGTGCGACGCGTGAAAGTTGATGATCTCCTCGGCGCGCTTGCGATCGCTGATGTCGCGCGCGACGCCGTAGGTGCCCCTGAAGCGGTCCGCGGCCTCGGCATCGCCGCTCGCGTACATGCCCATTGCGTTGACTTCGACCGACAGGTAACGCTTGCCGTGACCGTGTCGCAGGGCCGCATCGTCGCGGCACTTGAGCCGCAGTTCGATGTTGTGCGATGCGCGATCCCCGGTCCGGCGCTCGTTGAGCACGTAGCGTGCAAATTCGAGATCGGGCTCGTGCACGATCGACGAATAATGCACACCCAGCAATTCGTCCTTGCGATAGCCGAGCAGCGATTCGATACGGCTGTTGACGAACGTGAACCGGCCGTCGCGGTCGAGCATGTAAATCAGGTCAGGCGAACTTTCGACGATGTAGCGATGCAACTTTTCGGATTCCACCAGGCGCGACTCGACCGCTTCGTTTTCCTGTTCGAGCTGCCGCTTGCGCGCGGCATTTTCGATCGCGCGCACCAGTTGTTCCGGCGCGTAAGGCTTTTGCAGGTAATCCTGCGCGCCGCGCCGCAATGCGTCCAGCCCGGCCTCGCCTGACGCTTCACCGCTGAGCACGATGACGGCGGTGTCGGGCTGACCGGTAACGATAAAATCCAGCAACTGACGACCGTCCATGCCGGGCAGGTTCAGGTCGAGCAAGACGATGTCGCAGCTTTCCCGCTTCAGCCACGCCATCGCCTCGCGGCCGTCGCCCACCGCCTCGACCGTGTAATCATACAACTCCAGCAGGGTTTGCAGGCTCTCCGCGACGCGCTCTTCGTCCTCGACGAGCAAAATCTTTGCGTGCGTGGTTGTCGTCACCATAAACTGCGATTCCTTCGCATTAATTCTTCCAATGTGTTTTATTCGCCGGACGCCTCGCGGTACGGCAGCAGGACGTCAAAAACGGTTCCCGCACCCGGTTCGCTGCGACACCGGATCGAGCCGCCCCAGCCGGCGACCAGCTGCGCGACGATAGCCAGCCCAAGGCCGCGCCCGGCGCCCTTGGCGGTCGCGCCCTGCCGGAACAGCCTGTCCATCATCTCCGGGTCGACGCCGTGGCCGCCGTCGCGCACGCTCAGCTCGCCATGCATGCGGCCGTTGACATTAATGCCGGCGCGCGTGCTGACGGTGATCTCGCCGCCATTCGGCATCGCGTCGGCGGCATTGTTGACGAGGTTGCCGACGACCTGCTTGAGGCCGTCCACGTCCACCGCCAGCGGCGGTATCGAATCGGCGAGATTCAGTTTCACTTTAATATTACGCGCGTCCAGAGTGGAAGTCTGGAGCAGCCAGATCATATCCCTGACGATGCGGTTGACACCCGCCGCACCCGGCTCACCACCCTGCCCGTGCGACATGTCGGACAGCCGGCCGAGAATGCTGTCGATGCGCTCGATCTCCTCGCCGATGATTTTCAGGTCGCGCTCGGCCCACTGCTCACCGCTGTGCCTGCGGGACAGAATCTGCACGTAATTCTTGACCGTCGTCAGCGGATTGCGCGCCTCGTGTACCGACTGGCGCACGTGCTGTTCGAACATCTCGGCCGGCGCCGGGTAGGCCCGCGCCGCCGGCGTATGGCCGCTGACTACTGCGGCGGCGGCGCGGGACGCGAACTGCTGCAGCAGCACCAGCCGGTCGCGCGGATACGGCAGCGAGCGCTTGTCGAAACCGACCAAAATCACGCCGGCCTTGGCGCCCTCGTCCACCAGCGGCACGCACAGCATCGCCTGGGTACCGAGCTGCCGCAGCAACTGGCGATCGACCACCACCAGCCCCTCGGCGGTTTCGGCATCGGCTGAATTCAGAATCCGGTTGTCGTTCAGCGCCCGCGCGGGCAGGTTGTCGCCGGACTCGACCGTGAGACGCAACGCAACCGGCTGCGTCCGATCCGGCTCGCAGGCATCGATCAGCACGTCATGCGCGGAATCGTAAACCAGCAGCCGACAGGCGTGTTCGCCGACCAGGATTTCCACGCCGCAGCGCGCCGCGCGGGCGAGCGTCGCCATCTCGTGCGCGACCGTGAGCGGCTGGCTGACGCCGTCCAGCACCGCAATACTGCGAATCCGGTTGGCGAGCTCGAACGCCTTGTCGGCCATGTCGGCTTCGGCCACATCCGGATCGAGCGGAATGCGGAGGCGGCGCGCAGTTTCGGTCGCCTGCTCCTCGGCCTTGTCGATCAGCGCGCGCAGCCGGCTCGGGTGAAGCTGCGGGAAAATGGCGTCGGCCGTTTCCAGCGCGGCATCGCGGTCCGCTGCCGGCGCGATGCTCAACGCGCGCGCCACGCAGACGATCCGCACCAGCGGATGGGCATCGTGCAGCTTGTCCGGCGACTCCGCCTGGTAGCGCACGGCGTCGGACAGGAACGACTGCAAGTTCCACGATTCGATCAGCATCGCGCCGATCTCGTAATGCTGGATGCCGAAATGACTGAGTTCGAGTTGCTCGAGTTTCGGACCTTCCTGCGCAACCGCGAGCAGGTTCGGATATTGTTCGGGTGCATAGGCCCCGAGCGCGAGTTGGCCGATGTTGTGAAGCAGGCCGCCGAGCCAGGCCTCGTCCGGTGCCGGATATTCGACCATTTCGGCGAGCGCCCTGGCGGCAAGCGCACAGGTCAGCGCGCGCAGCCACAGCTTGTGGAGATGGTCGCGCCAGTGGGCGCCGTAACGAAGCAGGATGTGATGGCCGGACGCGCCGACGGCAATACTTTTGACGGCCTCGACGCTGAGCGAGTCAACCGCCTGTTGCAGGGTGAAATAACGAGGGCCCGGATCGGGCGAGTCGGCACAGGCGAGCGCGAGCACCTTCGCGCTCAGCGCCGGGTCGATGGCGATGATGCGACCCAACTGCTCGCTGCCGGCCATGTCGCCGTCGTACACCTCGAGCAGCTTCAACAGCACGTGCGGCAGCGATGCCAATCCATTTACGCCGCCGCGCGCGAACGCGGCCAACATCACATCCATGTGCGTTCCCGTAACGATCATCCTGATCGAGTCGCGCCGATTTAACATGTCTCCGTGGCACGAATCGCATAACCATAGTGAATCCCCGTAACATTGACAAGCTTCCCGGGCCATATTGGATGCCGGAAAGTCGAATGAAACAAGAATCTACTGGAGGAAATTAACGCAACTACTTGATAAATATCGTTCTATAAATACAACCTGGCAAAATGCACCAAGTCATTATTTAGTAATTATATCCTGAATATACGGCGCTTGTCGTGGTCCCGCGACAATGTCCGCAAGCGGCGACCTAGACGCCGGCCAGCTCCACGTCCGCCTTGGCGGCCGGCATCGCCGCCAGGAGCGAGCCGCCGATCGCGAACAGGACGATGACCGAAGCAATCGACACCTGCGGGCTGTGCGTCAGCAGGCCGACCCAACCGACCAGGAATGGACCGACCACGGCGGAGGCCTTGCCGACGATTCCATAGAAGCCGAAAAACTCCGCGCTGCGGCCGGCCGGAATCAGCCGCGCGTAATACGATCGACTCAGGCTCTGCACCCCGCCCTGCACCAGTCCGACGATGATTGCGAGCGTATAAAAATCGAACGCCGTTTGCAGAAACACCGCCCAGATCGTCGCCGCGACATACACCGCAATGCCGATGCCGATCGCGCGGCGTGGCCCCAGCGCGACGCCGATGCGGCCGAAGGCAATCGCCGACGGAAAGCTGACAAACTGCGTAATCAGGAGCGCGGTAATCAGGTTGCCGGCATTCAGGCCGCGCGACAGTCCGTAATCGACCGCCATCGCGATCACGGTATTCACGCCGTCGATATACAGCCAATAGGCAAGCAGAAACTGCCACACCGCCCGCAGCCGCCGCACTGCGCGAAACGTCGTCCGCAGCTCGCGAAAGCTGTCGCGCACGGCGCCGGCCCAAGACACTCTCGCCGCCGCCGGCTCGGGCACCCACAACAGCAGTGGCAGCGTAAACAGCGCCCACCACGCGGCCACGGTCAGAAAGCCAAGCCGCACCGCCGCTGCCGTATCGGCCAGCCCGAACCAGCCCGGTCGCAGCGCCATCGCGACGTTAAGCGCAAACAGCAGCCCGCCGCCGAGATAGCCAAGCGCATAGCCGCGCGCCGACAGCGTATCCCAGCGCTCGGC
>DASSTE010000076.1:0-36389 GCA_035708085.1 Gammaproteobacteria bacterium
CTGACCGGCAACGTCGATTACGGCTATCAGATCACCGATGCGACGCGCCTCACCGCCGGTTTCGGCACCGCGTTTCACGCGCCGACCAGCGTCGAGCGCTTCGGCTATGGCGGCAATCCGAACCTCGACCCGGAAACGTCGCGGAATATCGAGATCGGCGTGCGCCATCAAATCGGCATCAACCAGCGCCTGACGCTCGACGTCTACCGTAACGATATCGACAACCTGATCGTATTTGTCGATCCGGACGGCTTTCTCGGACCCGAGCCCGGGCGCAACGTCAATCTGGCCCGCTCGCGAATTCGCGGCCTCGACATCGGCTACGACCTGATCGACGGCTCATGGCGCTGGCACGCCGCGGCGCAGTTCAGCGATCCGCGCGACCGCGACTCCGGCGATTACCTTGCCCGTCGCGCGCGCGAGAGCTTCACCACGCGCCTCGCCTATGCGCTTGGGCCGCACACCCTCGGGCTTGACGTGGCGGCGGTGGGTCCGCGGAAAGATTCGCCCTACACGAACGTGACCGACGCCGGCTACGTGCTCGTCAACCTCGACAGCCGCTTTCAACTCGCGTCGCACTGGGCGCTGCTTGCGAAGATCGAAAACCTGTTCAACGTCAGCTATCAAACCGTCGCCGGCTTTCGCTCGCCCGGTCGCGGCCTTTATTTGACGTTAGAATACGAGTGGAACAGGGATTAGAGCGCAATGGGCAACCGGCTGAGCAAAATTTATACCCGCACCGGCGACGACGGCACCACCGGCCTCGGCGACGGCACCCGCGTGGCGAAGGACAGCGCGCGGGTGGAGGCCTATGGCACCACCGACGAGTTGAACAGCGTGATCGGCATGGTGCTCGCAGCGGCTATTCCGGAGCCGGTCGCGGCCTGCCTCACGCGGGTACAGCACAAACTGTTCGATCTCGGCGGCGAGTTGTGCATTCCGGGGCACCAGGCGATTACGGCCGACGATGTCACCGCGCTCGAGGAAGCGCTTGACGGTTTCAATACCGACCTCCCACGCCTCAAGGAATTCATCCTGCCCGGTGGCGGCCCGGCCGCGGCCGCCTGCCACCTCGCCCGCACGGTCGCCCGCCGCGCCGAACGGCGCTGCTGGACGCTCGCGCGCGACGAGCAGGTTAACCCGGACGCGCTGCATTATCTCAACCGTCTGTCCGACCTGCTGTTCGTGCTCGGGCGCGTGCTCGCGCGTCACGAAGGCGGCAGCGAAGTGTTGTGGCAGAGCCCCCGCGTGCGTGGAGGCTGAAGCGTTCTCGCCGGCCGGCGTCGGCAACGTCAGCGTCGGCTTCGATATTCTCGGTCACAGCATCGCCGGTGCGGGCGATCGCGCGACCGTACGCCGCATCGACGCGCCGGAAGTGCGCATCGACACCATCGACGGCATCGTCACCGATCTGCCGCGCGACCCGATGCACAACACCGCCGGTCGCGCGCTGATCGCGCTGCGCGATGCGCTCAAGCTGCCGTACGGCTTCGCGATCGAATTGCACAAGGGCATTCCGCTTGGCTCCGGCATGGGCGGCTCGGCGGCATCCTGCGTCGCCGCGCTGATCGCGGCCAATGCGCTGCTCGATGCGCCGCTGTCGCGGGAAGCCCTCTACCCGTTCGCGCTCGACGGCGAAGCGATCGTCACCGGCGCGCGCAACGGCGACAATGTCGGCCCGATGCTGCTGGGCGGCCTGGTGCTGACGACGCCCGAGCGGCTGGTGCCGCTGGCTGTGCCGGCAGAATGGCATTGCGTCCTGATTCATCCGCACTGCCGAATTGAAACGCGCGCCGCCCGCGAAGTGCTTCGCGATCCATGGCCGCTGGCCGCCATCACCCGCCAGAGCGCGCATCTCGCGCTGTTTCTGACCGGCTGCGCACGCGACGATCCGGAACTGGTGCGCGCCGGCCTCAAGGATGTACTGGTGGAACCGCGACGCGCGGCACTAATCCCCGGATTCGAGGCGGTTCGCGAAGCAGCGTTGAGCGCGGAAGCGCTCGGTGCCGGCATCTCCGGCGCCGGACCGAGCATGTTCGCGTGGTTTGCCGACAGCGCCGGCGGTCACCGTGCCGCGCCGTTGATGCAAGCAGCATTGGCGGACACCGGCCTCGACAGCGACATCTATCTCTCGCCTGTCGCCGGACCGCGAGCGGGGATATCAGCTTGAGGCTCGGTCGTTCGCCCACCCGCCGATAATCGTTTTCAGTGCCTCAAGCCCATCGGTCAGCGCCGCCGGACCCGGCTGCAGGATGATCGACGACTTGATCTCGTGCAATGCACCGGTGCGGACAGCCGGTATCGCATTCCAGCCGGCCCGCGCCGCGACCTTTTCCGGGCGGAACTTCTTGCCGCACCATGAACCGATGATGATGTCGGGCGCACGCCCAACGACTTCGCCGGGATCGGCAATGATGCGATTTTTGCCCAGCGGCTCGCGCGCGCGTTCCGGGAAAACCTCGTCGCCACCGGCAATACCAATCAACTCGGAAACCCACCGGATGCAGCTGATCTGCGGCTCGTCCCATTCCTCGAAATAAACCTTCGGTCGGCGCGGCAAATCCGCCGCTGCAGTGCGCGCCGCTTCGAGATTCTCTTCCAGCCGCGCGCGCAGCGTGGCGGCTTTTTCCTGGCAGCCGATCATACCGCCGAGGGTGCAGATCATGCGCAGGATTTCGGCGACCGTGCGCTGGTTAAAGATGTGCACCTCGACGCCGTGGCGGATCAATTCCGCCGCAATGTCCGCCTGCATATCCGAGAAGCCGACCGCGAGATCCGGCTCAAGCGCGAGAATCTTGTCGATTTTCGCGCTGGTGAACGCGGAAACCTTCGGCTTCTGCTTGCGCGCCTCGGGCGGGCGGACGGTAAAACCGGAGATGCCGGCGATACGCCAGTCCTCGCCCAGCAGGTAGAGGATTTCCGTCGGCTCTTCCGTCAGGCAGACGATGCGTTCGGGATAATCCTTCATCGGCGTACCGAGTCGAGATCGCGGCAGATTTTTGCGACGCCCTGCAGCATGCGCGGCGTAGCGCGAGCAACCCAGTCGGCGGGCACGCTGAACAGCGCGTCGTTCTGAACGGCCGCGAGGTGCGGCCACCGCCGCCACGCCTGCAGCCGGTGACGCGCATCCGCGTCGCTGCCGCCGGTGACGATCGCCTGCGGGTTGCGCGCGATGACGGCGGCGACGGCGACCGGCGCCGCCAACGTCGGCAGATCCTGGAAAATGTTCCGGCCGCCGCACAACTTGATGCCCTGGCTGATGATCTGCCGCCCGCTAACCGTGTAGAGCGGGTGCGCGGAAATCTCGTAGAACACTGTGACGGGCTTGCGGTCCGAATAACGTTCACGCAATTGCTTCAGGCCCTGCTCAAATGCGGCCGCCGCCTTGTCGGATTGGATGCCGGTGCCGGCGAGCGCGCCGATGCGGCGCAGGTTCGCCGCGATGTCGTCCAGCGAGCGCGGCTTGAACACGGCCACCTTAAAGCCGAGACTCTTCAGCCGCGCCAGCAGCGCCGGCGGATCGGCGCTCGCCCACGCAAGCACCAGGTCCGGATTGAGCGCGACCAGCCGCTCGACGTCGATGTGAAACGCGTCGCCGACCTGCGGCAGCTTCGTCGCCGCAGCTGGATAATCGGTGTAGGCGGTCGTGCCGACCAGGTAGCGCCCGGCGCCGGCGGCGTAAGCTAATTCCGTCAGGCCCGGCGACAGGCTGACGATGCGATGCGCCGGCGCGGCGACGGCCGCACCAGCAAGCGCAGCCAGCCCTGCGGCGGCGACGAGTCTAGTCAATCGTCGCATCGGTTTCCTCGAGCAGTTGGCGGAACCGCGGCCAGTCGAACGCCGGCCCCGGATCGGTCTTGCGGCCGGGCGCAATGTCGCTGTGCCCGCAAATTCGGTTCGGCTCGATCGCCGGCCAAGCGCGCATGATGGCGCGCGCCGTTTCCGCCAGTCGGTCGTATTGGGCGTCCGTGTAAGGCAGATCGTCCGTCCCTTCAAGCTCGATGCCGATCGAAAAGTCGTTGCAGGCGCTGCGGCCGTCGAAGCGTGAGACGCCGGCGTGCCAGGCACGATCGAGCAAGTTGACGAACTGCACCAGCTCGCCGGCGCGGCGGATGAACAGGTGCGACGAGACGTGCAGGCCTTTGATTTCGGCGAAGTACGGGTGCGCGGCGGGATCAAGCTGGTTCGTAAACAGTTCGTCGATGTGCGGGCCGCCGAACTCGCCGGGCGGCAGCGAAATGCCGTGAACAACGAGGAGGTCGATCTCGCCATCCGCCGGCCGCGCATCGCAGTTCGGCGAGGGAACCTGTCGCGCGCCTGTCACAATGCCGTTTTCAATCTTCATTTCATCAAGTCTCGATTCTTACTCCTTCTCTCTCAGGGAGGGGGGAAGAATCCGCGACAACCTCATCGAGCCGGAACCCCGCCGAGTATAATGCACGCGCCATGTCACACCGACCTATTCCTCCGCTGATCGAGATGATTCGCGCACTGATCGCCACGCCGTCGGTGAGCAGCGTGACGCCCGACTTCGACATGAGCAACCGGCCGGTGATCGAGCTGCTGGCCAACTGGTGCGCGGACGCGGGCTTCGACGTGCAGCTGCAGAAACTGGAGGCCGCACCCGGCAAGGTCAATCTGATCGCCTCGCTCGGCGACGGCGACGGCGGCCTCGCCCTTTCCGGGCACACCGACACCGTACCGTTCGACGAAGCGCTGTGGCACAGCGACCCGTTCGAGCTGCGCGAGGCCGACAACCGGCTTTATGGCCTCGGCAGCGCGGACATGAAATCCTTTTTTGCGTTCGCGCTGGAAGCGGCGACGCAGTTCGATGCGGCCGCGTTCCGAAGGCGATTGGTCCTCGTCGCGACCGCCGACGAAGAAAGCGACATGTTCGGCGGCCGCGCGCTGGTCGGTTCCGGGCTGCCCGGGGTGAGCCGCGTGGTGATCGGCGAGCCGACGCGCATGCGGCCGGTCCGGATGCACAAGGGCATCCTGATGGAAAGCATTCGGGTGCTCGGTCAAAGCGGGCATTCGAGCAACCCGGCGCTCGGGGCGAATGCGGTGGAAGGCATGCACGCCATTATCGCGGCCCTGCTCGATTACCGCGACGAGATGCAACGCGCGCATCGCGACGAGCATTTCGCCGTGCCGCTGCCGACGCTGAACTTCGGCGCGATCCGCGGCGGCGACAATCCGAACCGCATTTGCGGCGAGTGCGAATTGCACATCGACCTGCGCACGCTGCCGGGCATGAAAGGGAGCGCGGTACGCGATGCGCTGCACCGGCGCTGCCGCGATGCGCTCGACGGCACGCCGTTCCGGCTCGAATTCCGGCGCCTGTTCGAAGGTATCGACGCGATGGAAACGCCGGCAGAGTCTACGCTGGTCGCGGCAGCGGAGAGGCTGACCGGGACGGCCTCGGAGGCCGTCTCATTCGGCACCGAAGCGCCTTTCTTTCGCGAACTCGGCCTCGACACGATTATCCTCGGCCCCGG
The DNA here is from genome assembly GCA_035708085.1 of Gammaproteobacteria bacterium. Taxonomy (GTDB): domain Bacteria; phylum Pseudomonadota; class Gammaproteobacteria; order Natronospirales; family DASSBR01; genus DASSBR01. The sequence goes on from DASSTE010000076.1 coordinate 5,499, forward strand.
CGACATCGCCCAGGCGCACCAGCCGGACGAATATCTCGGGCTGGACATGATCGCGCCGGCGCGCGATACCTTTAAACGATTGATCGAAGAATTCTGTTTGCAATGAGCAATAACGCAGCGCTGATGAAGCGCGACCTGAGCGCCCTGTGGCATCCCTGCACGCAAATGAAGGATCACGAATGGCTGCCGGTCATTCCGATGCGGCGCGGCAAGGGTGTATGGCTGGAGGATTTCGACGGCAACCGCTACCTCGATGTCGTCAGTTCCTGGTGGGTGAACCTGTTCGGCCACGCCAATCCGCGCATCGGCGGCGCGATCGCCCGACAGGCCGAGCAGATCGAGCATGTGATGCTCGCGGGCTTTTCGCACGAGCCGGTGATCGAGCTGTCCGAGCGCCTCGCGGAAATCACCCCCGGCAAACTCGGCCACTGCTTTTACGCCGACAACGGCTCGTCGGCAATCGAAATTGCGCTCAAGATGAGCTTTCACTACTGGCTGAACCGCGGCAGGTCGAAGAAGACGAAGTTCGTCACGCTGGAGAACGGTTACCACGGCGAAACGCTCGGCGCGCTCGCGGTCGGCAATGTGCCGCTGTACAAGGAAACCTACAAGCCGCTGCTGATGGAAACGCTCAGCGTGCCCAGCCCGGACTGCTTCGAGCGTGAGCAGGGCGAGGATTGGGAAACGCATTCGCGCCGGCAGTTCGAGGCGCTTGAGGCACTGCTCGCGGAGCGCCACGAGGAGATCGCGGCGCTGATACTCGAACCGCTGGTGCAGTGCGCCGGCAACATGCGCATGTACCACCCAGTATATCTGACGCTCGCACGTGAGGCCTGCGACCGCTACGGCGTGCACCTGATCGCCGACGAAATCGCCGTCGGCTTCGGCCGCACCGGGACGCTGTTCGCCTGCGAGCAGGCCGGTATCGCGCCCGATTTCATGTGCCTGTCGAAGGGGCTGACCGGCGGCTACCTGCCGCTGTCGGTGACGCTGACCACCGACGAGATTTATGCGGCGTTCTACGACGATTACGCGACGCTGCGGGCGTTTCTGCATTCGCACAGCTACACCGGCAACCCGCTCGGCTGCAGCGCGGCGCTGGCGACACTGGATATTTTTGCCGAAGACAATGTGATCGAAGCCAATCGCAACAGGGCGCGGAAACTGGGCGAAGCGGCCGCGCCGCTGGCCGATCATCCGCACGTCGGCGAAGTGCGCCAGCACGGCATGATCGTCGCGATCGAGATGGTGAAGGACAAGGCGGCGCGCAAGCCGTATCCGTGGCAGGAGCGGCGCGGACTCAAGGCCTACCAGCACGCGCTGACGCGTGGCGTGCTGCTGCGCCCGCTCGGCAACGTGATGTACTTCATGCCGCCGTACGTGATCAATGACGACGAGATCGCGCTGCTCGGCCGGGTCGCCGCCGAGGCGCTCGACGTGGCGACGCGGGACTGATGGCGACGCAAGCGCTGGGCATTGCCGTTCGTGCTGAGCCTGTCGAAGCACTCTTAAGAGCCCTTCGACAGGCTCAGGGCGAACGGGCGGATAGATAGGCGTGCGAATTCCTCGAATCTACGACCCCGCCGCCACGACGCCCGGCGACGCGGTCGAGCTGAACCCCGCCGCCGCGCGCCACGCCGTCAAGGTGCTGCGGCTTGCGCCGGGGGCGCCGCTGATCCTGTTCGACGGCCGCGGCCACGCCTTCTCTGCGCACCTGGAGAGCTGCAAGCCGGCACTGGCGCGGCTGGACGCAGCGCTTCAACCGGACGTTGAGCCGCCGCTCCGAATCGAACTGCTGCAGGCCCTGTCGCGGGGCGCGAAGATGGACCTGGTGGTGCAGAAAGCGGTGGAACTGGGCGTCGAGTCGATCGTGCCGGTCGTCACCGAACGCAGCGTCATGCGCCTCGACGCCGCCGGTGGCGAAAAAAAGCGCGCCCACTGGGAAAGCGTGGCGATCGGCGCCTGCGAGCAATGCGGTCGCAACCGGCTGCCGACGATTCACGCGCCGGTCGAGCTGAACGCAGCCTTGACGGCGGAAGGCCCCGTGCTGCAACTGCTGCTCGATCCGGAGGCTGATGCCGGTCTACCGTCGGAAGCGGCGCCCGAGGGGGTCCGGTTGTTGATCGGCGCCGAGGGCGGCCTGACCGACGCCGAACGTGCCGCGGCGCTGGCGGCGGGCTTCCGGCCGATGCGCTTCGGCCCGCGCGTGCTGCGTACGGAAACGGCAGCGGTCGCGGCGCTGGCCGTCATCCAATATCAGTGGGGCGATTTGAATTAAAAACGGCCGGGCTTGGGGCACCGGCCGTGGGGGCTTTCTTGTTATTGTCGGCTATTCGTTTTTCTTTTAAGCCGCTTTTCGTCTGGCATTGTGCGTTGGGGGCATCAGCACAACCCGGTTTCCGTTCTTTTGAGAATCAGGGTTGCCGGCACATCCCTGTGCCGGTCTTCTAGCTGCTGGCACAATTCCATTTGGCAGTGGGTATGAGTGTAGCCTTCCGTATTTATGTTGCAATCAGGACGATTACCTAGGGGTTTGTACCTGCCGGGCGCAGGGTCCGTCACGGTAGCCCGGCCCGGCTCCGTTTCCTATGGTAGAAACAGGCTGAAAAGGCAGGAGGTTTTCATCATGCCACCGAAGAATCACGGCTCGCAAATCAAGGACGACGAGCAGTACGAAGCGCTGCGCCGGGAAGGTGCGAGCAAGGAAAAGGCGGCGCGCATCGCCAATACTGACCGCCATGCAGCCGCCCAGCGGGGCGGCCACAGCGGCAAGTACGAGAGCTGGAGCAAGCACGACCTGTACGAGAAGGCGAAGCAGGTCGGCATCGACGGCCGCTCGAAGATGGACAAGGACGACCTGATCAACGCGCTGCGGAATCACTAAGAACTTACCTTCTTCCCTCACATCATCACGTCACCGCCATTCGGGTGCAGCACTTGGCCGGTGAAGTACGAGGCGTCGTCGCTGGCGAGGAAAACATACGCCGGCGCGACCTCGGACGGCTGCCCGGCCCGCTTCATCAGCGTGTTCGAGCCGAACTTCTCGACATGCTCGGCTGAAAATGTCGCCGGAATCAACGGCGTCCAGATCGGGCCGGGCGCGACGCCGTTGACGCGAATGCCGCGCTCGGCGAACGCGCGCGCCATTGACCGCGTCAGCGCGAGAATTGCGCCCTTAGTAGCCGAATAGTCGAACAGGTGACCGCTGCCGCGATACGCCGTCACGGACGTCGTGTTGATGATTGTGCCGCCATTCTCCAGGTGTGGCAGTGCTGGCTTGAGCAGGTAAAAATACGGAAAGATGTTGGTACGGAAGGTATGTTCGACCTGCTCCGGCGTCACGTCCTCGAATTCCTGCTCGGCAAACTGCTGCGCGGCATTGTTGACGACGATATTCAGGCGCCCGAAGGCCTCGAGCGTTTTGCCGACCGCCTCCTCGCAAAACGCCCGGTCGGCCAGGTCGCCGGCGATCAGCAGGCACTTGCGCCCTTCCACCTCGACCATCCGCTGCGTTTCCCGCGCGTCGTCGTGCTCGTCGAGGTAAACGATCGCCACGTCCGCGCCTTCGCGCGCGAAGTGCACCGCCACCGCCCGGCCGATGCCGCTGTCGCCGCCGGTAATCAAGGCGGCCTTGCCGGCGAGCTTGCCGCTGCCGCGATAGCCGTCGCGTATTACGATCGGCTGGGGCGCCATCTCGCTCTCGCGGCCGGGCTGATCCGGCTGCGACTGCGCCGGCCGGTTCTGCTGGCGTTCCTCGGGATTCGACTGCGTCATATACCCTCCATGGCCATAAAAAAAGGCGGCCGGTGTCCATACCGACCGCCTTTGCTATCCGGGAGTCCGTTCCCGTCCACGTCCCTGTGGGCCTGCTCGTCCTGGAGCACTCCGAACATCCTGTAGATACGTCCTGTATCGACCTTGGTCTGCTCGCTCAAGTCCGTTTGGCAGTGGGTTCATTCTGGCCTTCGGCGGACACACGTCACAATGGGGACGATTACGTACCGAACCCCGGGTTATTACCGGGTTGACCCGCCGCCCGCTCGACGCGAAAGCCTTCTGAGGGTATTCTAGGCGCCCCTGATGCGCCCGTAGCTCAGCTGGATAGAGTACTGCCCTCCGAAGGCAGGGGTCACAGGTTCGAATCCTGTCGGGCGCGCCACATCCCAAACATTCCCTCGCCGCAAACACCGCAGCAGCATCAGCTGTTCCCGATTCGAAACTGTGACTAATCCTGTCGCGCGCGCCACCCCTCGCCTTTGATCCACGCCGCGGTTTCCGCAACACTGCCTTTACGTTTATAATCGCCGCTTTCCAGTTTCCGGGCCGGCGCTGCCGGGGCTCATGATCCCAAGAGCCGCGGCGACCGGTTCCTTGCGGACGGGGCATTGCGTGGACATTCAAGATAAAAGCTTCCTTTTCAACTTCTCCATCGTAATCGGCTTTCTGGCTACCGCGGGCGTCGTATTTTATATCGTCGCGCACATCGTCGCCGCCGGCCATTATTCGACCACCAGCAACGATCCGCTCAAGGCGAAGCTGCTGTCCGAGCGGCTGGCGCCGGTGGGACAGGTATATATCGGCAAGGTTCCCCCGTCGGCGCAGGCCCCGGCCGCCGCTAAAACCGCGAATGCCAAGCCGATGTCGGGCAAGGAAATCTGGGAGGGCACCTGCTCCGCGTGCCACAAAACCGGCGTTGCCGGTGCGCCGCCGATCGGCCACAAGAAGGAATGGGCGAAGCATATCGCCAAGGGACTCGCGACGCTCAAGGATCACGCACTGCACGGCTATCACGGGCCGGAAGGCTTCATGCCCGCGAAGGGCGGCAACCCCAGCCTGACCGACAGGCAGGTCGTCAAGGCGATGGAGTACATGGTCAGCCAGAGCGGCGGCGCCGCGCTGGTCAAGAAAGAAGGTCAGAAAATCTTGCCGCCGGCCAAGTAAGGAAAGATTCGGCCTGTCCGCAACTGCTTTCATGCAGGAAGGACGAAAGGTTTTTAACCCTCAGCAAGCAGGCCGCGCAGCGCGGCCAGATGCGTCCGCCGACTTTCCTGACGCGCTTCAGGATCGGCGGGCGCGCTCTGTTTTCCGCTCCACTGCAATTCGGCGGCCGGCAGTTCCGCCAGGAATCGGCTCGGCTCACAGACCATGTTCTCACCATAACGCCGCCGGTGCTCCGCATAGCTTAGATAGAGACTGCGTTGTGCACGGGTGATGCCGACGTATGCCAGACGACGCTCTTCCTCGGCGCCCGGCCCGTCGAGGTTTTCGCGGTGCGGCAGCAGGCCTTCTTCGAAGCCGACCAGGAACACGCACGGAAACTCAAGCCCCTTGGCCGCGTGCAGCGTCATCAGCTGCACTTCGTCGGCTGGCTCGGCCGATTCGGTCTTGTCGAGCCGGTCCATCAGGCTCATGTGATTGAGAATTGCTGCCAGATCGCGCTCCGGGTCCTGCTTGACCAGCCGGTCGAGCCAGCCGAGCAGTTCCTCCACGTTTTCCAGCCGCCGCTGGGCCGCCTTGTCGTCGCGGCAGCTCTCGTGCAGCCAGTCGGCGTAGCCGATGCCGGCGATCAGGTTGCGCGCAAGCGCGCCCGCCGGTTCGTCGCTTTCGCCCAGGCGGCCGATGAATTCGGCGAACTGTTGCAGGCGGATGCGCGGGCGTTCGCCCACCGCGGCCGCCAGGCCCATTTCGAAGCAGGCGGAAAACAGGCTCGTGCCGCGCTCGCCGGCGTAACGGCCGAGCCGTTCGAGCGTCGCCGCGCCGATCTCGCGGCGCGGCACGTTGACGATGCGCAAGAAGGCAGCATCATCCTCCGGGTTGACTATCAACCGCAGGTAGGCGATCAGGTCGCGCACTTCGCTACGGTCGAAGAATGACGTGCCGCCGCTGATTGCATACGGAATCTGTTGTTCGCGCAGCGCGCGCTCGATCGCACGCGACTGAAAGTTGCCGCGATACAGCACGGCAAAATCGCGGTACGCGCGCCGGTGCATCAGTCGCTGGTCGGCGATTTGCGCGGCGACCTGTGCCGCCTCGTCGCGGTCGTCCGCGCAGGCCAGCACCGTGATCGGCGCGCTATCCTTCAGCTCGCTCCACAGGCGCTTCTCGAACAGGTGCGGGTTGTTCGCGATCAGTGCGTTCGCGACGCGCAGAATGCGCGGCGCGGAGCGGTAGTTCTGTTCAAGCTTGACAACCTTGAGGCGCGGAAAATCCTTTTGCAGATGCGCGAGGTTGTCGGGGCGCGCACCGCGCCACGAATACACCGACTGGTCGTCGTCGCCGACGGCGGTAAGCGCGGCGCGCGGGCCGGCGAGCAATTTCAGCAGGCCATACTGCGCGCCGTTGGTGTCCTGGTACTCGTCCACCAGCAGGTAACGCAGGCGGTTTTGCCACTTGTCGAGCAGATCCGGCTCGTTGCGGAACAGCCGCACCGGCTGGACGATCAGGTCGTCGAAATCGACGGCGTTGTAGGCCTGCAGCGCGCGCTGATAAGCGCCGTAGGCGCGCGCGGCATGTGCAGCGAGTTCGTCCTCGGCGTTGCCCGCCGCCTGCTCCGGCTCGACCAGCGCACTTTTCCAGTTGGATATTTGCGCCTGCGCCGCATCGACCGCCTCGACCCGGTCGTTGCGCTCGTCCTTGAGAATGTCGCGTACGAGCTGGCGGCTGTCGTCGGCGTCGAACAGCGAGAAGCCGCGCCGCAAGCCCAGCCGCGCGTGCTCTTCGCGCAGGATGCGCAGACCCAGCGTATGAAACGTCGACACGTTCAAGCCCTTGGCCTTGCCCCCGCGCAGCAACTGGCCGGCGCGGGTCTTCATTTCGCGCGCGGCCTTGTTGGTAAACGTCAGCGCCGCGATCGCGTGCGGCGCAATGCCGCATTCGCCGATCAGGTAGGCGATCTTGCGCGTGATGACGCGCGTCTTGCCGCTGCCTGCGCCTGCCAGCACCAGCAGCGGCGCATCAATGGTGACGACGGCGGCGCGCTGTTCGGCGTTGAGGCCGGAGAGGATGGACGAGGGCATGGCGCCATTGTACCGGGGCCCCGAACGAGCGCCAGTCTTGACACAAACGGCCTTAGCTGATTGCCAGGGTATAACCGATCGCCTGCCGATAGACGTCGCCCGGCTGCAAAACCACGCTCGGAAAATCGCGCTGGTTAGGCGCATTCGGGAAGCCCTGCGGCTCGAACGCGAAGGCGGCGGACTGACGGTAAATGCCGTCGCGGCCGGCGATCGTGCCATTGAGATTGTTGCCGGTATAGAACTGGAGTCCCGGCTGGGTCGTGTGGATTTCGAGCGTGCAGCCGCTTGCAGGATCGCGGGCGCGCGCAGCGAATCGGGGCGCGCCCGGTTCGGCTGCACCGAGGATGTAGTAGTGGTCGTAACCCTTGCCGTGGATTAACTGCGGATCCGGGGTGCGAATGCGTGCGGCGGCCGTTGTCGGCTCCCGAAAATCGAACGGCGTACCGACGACGGGTCGGCGTTCGCCGGTTGGAATCTGCTTGCCGTCGGTCGGCAGGAAGGCATCGGCGGCGATGGTGAATTCGTGGTCGAGCACGTCGCACGCGTCGCCCAGGTTGAAGTACGGGTGCGCGCTCAGGCTGACCGGCCCCGGCGCGTCGGTATGCGCCTCGAATTCGAGCCACAACGTCGCCCCGTCCAGGCGCCATGTCGCCCGCACTTCAAGCTTCCCGGGGAAGCCCTGGTCGCCGTCGGCGCTGACATGTTTCAGTACCACGCGCCCGGCGTCGGCAGCGACGATGTCCCAGAAGACGTTGCCGAAGACGCCGCCGCCGTGCAGTGTGTTGGCGCCTTCGTTGCGGGTCAGCTCGTAGCGCTTGCCGTCGAGCAGGAAGCAGCCGCCGGCGATGCGGTTCGAGGTTCGTCCGAGCAACGCGCCGAACGGTTTGCCCGCCTTGACGTAATCGACAACGTCGTCAAAACCCAGCACGGTCTGCCGGAAGCTGTCGCCATTCTGCGCGACTTCAAGCGAGGTCAGTCGGCCGCCGAAATTGGTGACGCGAGCGCGCAATTGTTCGTTTGCGAGCGTGTAAAGTGCAGCCGGCCGGCCATCGGGCGTGCGACCGAAGGATCGGGGCTGCATGATGCTCATCCGTGATAAATCCGGCTGAAGTAATCGGTGAGCCCCAGCGTGAACATGAAGATCAGCCAGAAAAAGCCGACGCCGGCCATCATGCGCAGCAGCCCCGGACTGCTTTCGAGGTGCATGTAGAAAAACATCACCAGGAAAACCAGCATGCCCGCGATCAACAGATTGAGGGCGGAATGCCAGACGCCGATGCCCGGAAAGATAACGGCGATGCCGACGGTAATGCCGACCAGCACCAGCATCATGCCCCAGGCGACGAACATGCGGATCCATGCCGTTTTCGGTAAGACTCTCATCGCGGCACCAGGTAGATCGTCGTGTAAATGGTGACCCAGGCGACGTCGATGAAGGCCCAGTAAAAGCCGACGATACGCAGGCGCCGGATCATCTTGTCGGGATCGCGCCAACGGAACGTCAGCCACGCCATCAGCATCAGCAGCAGCATGCCGATGCTCATGTGGAACGCGTGCAGCCCGGTCAGCGCGAAATAGAAGTTAAAAAACAGCTTGGCTATCTGCGGCTGCAAACCATAGTAGTGATAGCCGCCGGCCACGAACGGGACGATCCCGTTGGAGAAGTCATCGAGATACTCGATGCCCTTGGCGGTCAAAAACCAGGCGCCGAAGAACAGCGTCAGGATCAGCAGGAACAGCGTCAGCCAGCGCCGCTTGGCGGCCACGGCGAGTTCCGCCAGCGCCATTGTCAGGCCACTGGTCAGCAGGATAGCCGTATTGATGAACTCCAGTTCCCATTCCAGCCCGTGTGAAGCCTCGTCAAATACCCGCGGGTGCAGCGTGTGCATCGCGGTGTAACCAAAGAACAGACCGCCGAACAGCATCGTTTCGGTAGCCAGAAAAATCCACATGCCGAGCCGGTCGGCGCTCTGCTGCTGGTCGAGCGTCTCGAACTGGACCTTGACTTGTTCGGGCTTGGCGCTCATAGACATTAGGGACGGCCCTGCCACTCGCCGTGTTCAGCATCGTAATGCTCGTAGTCGTACGGCTTGCGAGACACCACCGGAATGTCGCCGCCAAAGTTGTGTTCCGGCGGCGGCGACGTTGTCTGCCATTCGAGGCCGGTCGCGCCCCACGGATTCGGCGGTGCGATCTTGCCGTAGCGCAGCGACCAGAGGAAATAGCAGAACGGCAACGCATAGCCGGCAGCCAGTACCACGGCGCCGGCGGTCGAGGCTTCGTTCAGCACCTGGTAGATTGGCGGATAAGTATGATAGCGGCGCGGCATACCGGCGACGCCGAGCAGAAACTGTGGCCCGAACGTCGCATTGAACCCGATAAATATCGTGATCGCGGCGAACCGCCCCCACATCTCCGGATACATGCGCCCGGTGATCTTCGGCCACCAGTAATGCAGCGCGCCCATGTATGCGGTGACCGCACCGCCGACCATGATGTAGTGGAAATGCGCGACGACGAAATACGTGCCGTGCAGGTCCATATCGAGGCCGGTCATCGCGAGGATCAGCCCGGTCAGCCCACCGACCAAAAACAGTCCTATGAAACTGACGCCATAGAGCATCGGGGCATCGAAGCTTATCTTGCCCTTGTACATCGTCGTGGTCCAGTTGAATATCTTGATCGCCGAGGGGACCGAGACGACGAAGGTCATTAACGAAAACACGAGCGCGGAGAAGGTCGATTCGCCGGCAACGAACATGTGGTGTCCCCAGACGAAAAAGCTTGCGATCGAAATCATCAGCATCGAAAACACCATGACTTCGTAGCCGAACACCTGCTTGCGCGAGAACGTCGTAATCAACTCACTGACGACGCCCATCGCCGGTATCAGCATGATGTACACCGCCGGGTGCGAGTAAAACCAGAACATGTGCTGGAACAGCAGCGGGTCGCCGCCGATTGCCGGGTTGAAAATCGCGATGCCGAGCCAGTGCTGTACCGTGACCATCAGCAGCGTGATCGCGAGCACGGGTGTCGCGAGCAGCATCAGGATCGCGACCGCGTACATCGACCAAACGAACAGCGGCAGGCGGAACCACGTCATGCCCGGCGCGCGCAGCCGGTGCGTGGTGACGATGAAGTTGATCGCCGTCATGATGGTCGAGAAGCCGACGATGAAGACGCCGACTGCGGCGATGATCGTCGCGTCGTTGGCATATTGCGTGCTGAGCGGCGTGTAAAACGTCCAGCCGGCGTCGGGTGCCCCTGCGAACAGGCTCGCAATCAGCGCCAGAGCGCCGATCATGTAGACGTACCAGCTCAAGAGATTGATGCGCGGAAACGCCATATCGCGGGCGCCGATCATCATCGGCAGCAGGAAATTGCCGAACGTGTTCGGGATCGACGGAATCAGGAAAAACCACACCATGATGATGCCGTGGGTCGAGAACAGCCGCGCGTAGGTGCCGTCGCTGACCAGGTCGCCCTGCGGCGTCAGCAGTTCCAGGCGCATCACGGTCGCCGCCGCGCCGGCGATGAAAAACATGAACGTCAGCGCGACGAAGAACAGCCACGCGATGCGCTTGTGGTCGGTCGTCGTCAGCCACGATTTGAGGCTGAAGCCGTTGTTGAGATAGTGCTCCTCCGGATAACCGGAAGGCGTATCGACTTCGGGGACGGTGACTGCGCTCATGGCTGATTCCTGTAGTCGCGATGCATCGACTTGATATACGAAATGATTTCCTGAATCTCGCCTTCGCTGATCTTGCCCCGGAAGCTCGGCATATCGTTGTGGTACCCGGCAACGATGTCCTTGCTTGGAAACAGGATCGAGTCGCGGATGTAGGCGTCGTTGGCTATCTTCATCGTCCCATCCGACAGCGGCACGGGCTTGCCGTAAATGCCGGCGAGGTCGGGCGCATGAATTGCCGAGTTGCCGATGTGGCAGCCACTGCAGCCATGGGCGCGAAACAGGGCGGCACCCTTCTCAACGGGCGAATTCGGCACCTGCTGGTCGTTCAGCCATTCCGCGTAGTCGGCGTCTTTCATCACAATGACTTTGCCGCGCATTTTCGAGTGGCCGAGGCCGCAGAACTGGTTGCAGAACAAGTGATAGGTGCCGAGCCGGGTCGCGCGGAACCAGAGAAAGTAATGCGTGCCGGGCAGCACGTCGTGCTTGATTCGAAATGCAGGGATATCGACGTCATGGATGACATCGACCGAAGTCATATCGAGTTCGACGACGCGGTCGACGGGAATGTGCAGCGTGTCGATTTCGCGCGCGCCGTCAGGATGCTCGAACTTCCACATCCATTGCTTGCCGGTCACGTCGATGTGGATTGCGTCGGCCGGCTTCGTGAACGCCTTGACGTAAAGATTGGCGCCGGCATAAAAGAACGCGAGAAACGCCAGGAAGACCGGCAGCGACCAGCCGAACTCGATCCACAACTCGCGCTTCTTGTTGATGTGAAAGTCGCGGTTGATCTTCTTGCCGCGCCGGTAGCGAATCATCAGGATCGCGATGACCGCCGTAAGCGTCATAGCGACCACGCCGCAAATACCGATCAACCAGAAGAACAGCGTGTCGAACGAGTGGGCCATCGGCGTCGCTGCGGGCGGCAGGAACTGGACGATGGTACGGCCGAGATCGTCGCCGAGGTATGACGGGGTTTGACCGGCAGCAATCATCATGGCGGCGTTCCCTGCTGCTTGTTGCCGTGGCGATTCGCCGTGCCGCTACGGTACGGCTTCGGCTTCTCCCCTGTCGGCGCCAGCGGCACCGTCGCCTTGTTGATCTTATTGACCGGGATCGGCGGGCGCGGCGGAAAGCCTTGCTTCGCGATGATTTGCATCGCCCGCTCAATGGGAATGTGGACAATGCCGTTTTTCTTGTTGACCCAGCCATAACTGTTGAGCCGGTCCCGGTTCAGCGTCCGCAGCGCGCGCAGCTCCGCTTTCGGATGCGCAAGCAGGCGCGGCGCCGGCGTCGTTTGGGGCGGCCGCGTATACGGGTAGGCGGCCGTACCGGGCGTCGTCTTCCAGACGAAGTGGTAAAACAGGAAAATGATGGCGATCCCGCACGCGAGCAGGATGATCGCCATCGCGCCGGTCCCGAGCGGAATGCGCAGATCGACTCGCGAGGTCTCGTAGCCCGGACCTTCCTCCTTTTCGCGCAGCGCACGCTCGTCAACCATTTACGACCACTCCCTCGGCCGCCTCTTCGACCTCGACCGCCCTGCGCGCGAAGCCGAACGCGAACAGCCCCGCCATCAGGCCGCCGAGGCCGAACAGCGCCGCGAAAACCCGCCAGCCGATGAAGAACGCGTGCTGGTGCAGCGACGGCATTACCAGCCAGTAGGCGAACAGCGCGTGCGCGAACAGCACCCAAGCTGACAACAGCAACAGCGCCTTGCGGCTGCGCTTGACGCGCTTCGACAGCAGCGCCGCGAACGGCAGCGCAAAATAGAAGATGAACAGCGTGCGCGAGCACCACTGCCAGCCGTGGCGGCTGCGTGGAATATACCAGGTGATTTCGTCCGGAATGTTGCCGTTCCAGATAATCAGGTACTGCACAAAATTGACGAAGATCCAGCCGCAAAGTGCCGCGAGCAGGAGGTTGCCGATATCGTGCATGCGGCTTTGCAACTGCTCGTCACGGGACGGGTTCGCCAGCGCGAGCACGACCAGCGCCGCGGCCGGGCCGACCACGATGACGTCGCTGAAATAAACCATGCCGAAGATGTCGGAATAGAAACGCGGCTGCAGCGACAGCAGCCAGTCGAAGGCGAAAAACGTGAGCGTCACGCACCAGGCGACCATGCCGCCGCCGCTGGCACCGAACGGTCGGGCCTCGGGCGGCTCGCGACGCCAGACGTTGAGCCGCCAGGCGAGCGCGAGCCACGCGGCGAAAAACACGGTCGTGCGCGCCCACAAAAACGGCACGTTGAGCCAATACGCCTTGCGTTGCACCACGGCGGGTAAAGCCGCGGCCGGCGCGACCCACGAAAATACCGAATTCGGCACAACCAGCAGCGGCACAAAGCCGAGCATGATCAGCGGCAGCGTCGCGATCATCGCCTTGAGTGCCGGCCGGCACGGCTCGCCCCAGCCGCCGCCGGTCAGGTTGTGGCACATCAGCATCGCCATCGCGCCGAGCGGCAGCGCGATCCAGACGATCAACCCGAACAGCCAGGCCTGCAGCGCGAGGCGCAGATCGAGCGCCGCACCCACGGCGCAGGCGATGATGCCCAGCGTACCGATGACCAGCGCGACCCAGCCCACCCTGCGCCAGTCTCGGGGCTCCATCGGCGCGCGGCGGCGTGTCAGGTCACCGCCGCGCATAGCCCAGACGACCACCGACAGCAGGCCGGTGAGCATCGCCTCGGGGCGATTATGCCTAGCCATGGTGCCCGCCTCCGGTCGCCAGCGTCACACTCGGCGGCACGTCCTTTTTCGGCGCATGCTGACTCAGTTGCAGCGCGCGAATATAGGCGGCGATCGCCCAGCGATCGTGCGGCGTCACGCGGTCAGCGTAGGAATACATGATGCCGTAGCCATCGGTAATCACGTCGTAGAAATGCACCAGCGGCGCGGCGCGCAGGCGCTGACTGTGGTACGACGGCGGATGCGGAAAGCCGCGCTTGACGACGATCCCGTCGCCATCGCCAAGGCGGCTGTGACAGGGCGCGCAGAACACATTGAACTGCTCGCGACCTCGCTTCAGCAGTTTCATCGTGACCTTGTACGGAATGTGATCCGGACGCCGCTTGAGATCCTGACCGCGCGCGATCGTGCCGGGCACGCGCGGCCGCGCCGACTGGCCGTCGGGGAACAGGTCGGGATTGGCCGGCTCGAAGGTTTCGTACTTGGGCTGGTTGTCCATGGCCTGACCGCACGCGGCAAGCGCCAGCGTGACCGATAACAGCGCTGTCGCAACAGGCCACTTCATTTCGACACCTCGACAATCTCGATCGGCTTGAACTGTTCCAGGAATTGCCGCGTCTTCTCGATATCGAAGCGCTCGTCGCGGTCTTCGATGCACAGAAAAAACTGGTCGCTCGATGCACGCGAAAATCGCTCGACGTTGAACACCGGGTGGTAGAGCTTCGGAAAGCCGTTCAGCCAGAACATCCCGAACACGGCGCCGAAGGTCGCGAACAGCACGGTCATCTCGAACGTGATGATGATGAAATCCGGCCAGCTATTGGCCGGCTTGCCGCCGGACAGGAAATACCAGCCGAGGGTGGTCGACGTGTATTGCAGCGCGTAGGCGCAACAACCGCCGAAGATGCCGCCGGCGAGCGCGAACCACGAGACCTTTGTCTTTTCGCGTTCGCCGCAGCCGAGCAGTTCGCCCAGTCCCTTGATAGGCATCGGCGTGTACGCGTCCATCTTGCGATAGCCTTTCTTGTGCGCTGCGCGGCTCGCCTCCATCAGCGCCTCGGCATCGTCAAAAGCCGCCATCAAACCGTAGCGCCCGCGTTCGCTCATTGGGTCGTCTCCACGTCACCCTTCTTGCGGATGATCAGCTTGCGCATGTCGTGCAGCGAAATCAGCGGCATGATCCGGACGAATAGCAGCATCAGCATGCAGAAACCGCCGATCGAGCCGAGCAGCACCGCAAAGTCCCAGCCGGTCGGCAGCTTCGCCAGCCATGCCGACGGCATGTAATCCTGGCTGGTGCTCGTGACGACGATGAAGTAGCGCTCCAACCACATGCCGAGGTCAGCGATCAGCGCGATCACGAACATCGTCGGAATCGAACGGCGGACACGTTTGAACCACATCGCCTGCGGCACGATGATGTTGAGGAAATAAGTGGTCCAGTACACTGGTGCGTAAAATCCGAACCAGCGGGTCCAATAGACACCGTAGTAATACGGCGCGCCGCTGTAGAACGCGGTCCAGATTTCGCACATGTATGAATAATCGACCACCAGCACGAAGCCGAGCATGACCTTGGCGATGTAATCGATGTGCCGCGGGGTGATCAGGTCTTCCAGGCCGAACATCTTGCGGAACGGCACGGCGATGACGACGACCGTCGCGAAGCCTGAATACAGCGCGCCGGCCACGAAGTAGGCCGGAAAGATCGTGAAGTGGTAGCCGGGCACGATGGTAACCGCAAGATCGAGCGAGATAGTGCCGGTGACGGAGACAACAATCGGCGCGGAAATCGCCGCCAGGATCGTGTTGGCGCGTTCGAAGCGCGCCCAGTGGCGTGCCGAGTTGCGCCAGCCGAGCGCCATGATGCCGTAAAAAATCTGGCTGATACGGTGCTTTGCGCGGTCGCGCATGGTGCCGAAGTCCGGCAGCAGGTCGAGATACAAAAACATCGACGTGTACAGAAGGTACGACGTTATTGCGAAAAAGTCCCAGATCAGCGGGCTCTTCCAGTTCGGCCACAACCCCTGCGTGTTCGGATACGGCATCAGCCAATAGAAAAACCAGGGCCGGCCGAGGTGAATCAGCGGATAGGCGCCGGCAAAGATGATCGCGAACATCGCCATCGCCTCGGCGAAGCGCGCGATCGCGGGGCGCCAGTTCTGCCGCGTCAGCAAGAGTACGCCGGAAATCAGCGTGCCCGCATGAGCGATGCCGATCCACCAGATGCAGCTCGCGATCGGGAACTCCCACGCGACCGGAATGTTCAGGCCGAATAGGCCGACGCCGGTCTTGAACACCCACGAAATGCTGTACAGGTAGACCATTGTCAGGAAGATGAAGAACGCGGTCGCGTACAGCCACGAGCGCGGCGTCTTGTCCTTGGTGACAATGCTGACCAGCCGGTCCGAGATGGCCGTCAGATCGATATCCGGCGGCATCAGCGGCGACTGTTCGCGCTCGGCAGTATTGCTCATGATTTCTCGCCTTTCTTGAGCGCGGGGTTCGGATTGATCAGCCCGCCGAGATACGACGTGCGCGGGCGCGTATTTATCTCGGCCAGCATTTCGTAGTCGAGCGGGCTATCTTTCAGCTGGTTGATCTTGCTGTGCGACGTATTGCGGTCGCCGAATGAAATCGCCTGTGTCGGGCAGGCGCGCTGGCAGGCGGTTTCAACCATGCCATCGGGAATGCGCTTATCGGTCTTGTGAGCGGCGATCATCGCCTCGTTGATCCGCTGGATGCAGTAGGTGCACTTTTCCATGATGCCGCGCTGGCGCACGCTGACATCCGGATTTTCGGCCGCAACCGGCGTCGATGTCGGCCGCCCGGTCTGGTAACGGAACCAGTTGAAGCGGCGCACCTTGTACGGGCAGTTCTGCGAGCAATCGCGCGTGCCGATGCAGCGGTTGTAAACCTGCGCATTAAGCCCTTCCGCATGCACGCTCGCTTCGACCGGGCAGACGTATTCGCAGGGCGCGTTCTCGCACTGCATGCATGGCACCGGCTGGAAATAGGTTTCCGGGTCTTCCATGTCGCCGCTGTAATAGCGGTCGATGCGCAGCCAGTGCATTTCGTGGCCGGCGAGCACCTCCTCCTTGCCGACCGACTGGATGTTGTTTTCGGCCTGGCAGGCGATCACGCACGCCTCGCAGCCGATGCAGGTCGACAGGTCGATGCTCATCGCCCACCGATATTCAAGCGGCGGCTTTTCCGCCGGCTCCGGGTACAGCGATTCGTGCAGCTTGGGTGGCTTGCCGGGATAGCCTTCGTCCACCCAGTGCGGGTCGTCGCGAAAGTGATCGAGCGTCGCGGTACGCAAGAGGCCCCGGCCTTCCATCGTCTGGTGATATTGCGTCGTCGCCAGGAACACGCGCTTGCCAGTCTTCATCAGCGTCAGACCGTCGTCGAACCACATCGCCCCGGAGCGGCGCAACGGATACACGTCGAAGCCGACGCCGGTGCCCAGGCGCCCGGCGCGCTTGCGCCCGTAGCCGAGCTGCACCGTCACAGCGTTATCCGGCTGGCCGGGCATGATCCATGCCGGCCCGGTGACTTCCCGGCCGTGGTGACCGAGCACCACCAGTTCCTTGTTGCTGACGCCGAGACGCTCGGCGGTGCGCGGGCTCAGCATCACCACGTTGTCCCAGGTGAGCTTGGTCAGGCGCCGTGGCAGCTCCTGCAGCCAGGCGCTGTTGGCGAAGCGGCCGTCCCAGATCGAATCGTCGGGGCGAAATTGCAGATACAGCCCGCGCCGGTCGAGGGCCGGCCGTGGCGGCAATCGCGATGCAATGTCGCCGCGCAGCTGCGGCGTTTTAGTCGGCGGGGCGCTGTTTTCGATCAGGCCGCGCTGCACCGAACGTTTCCAGAACGCGTCGAACGCCTCGCCGTTTTTGGCATAGCGCCGGTAATGCTTGCGCCAGTAGCCCTGCACGGCGTCGTAATCGCTGACCGGGTTTGCGCCGCTGACGACGCGCAGCACTTCATAGGCCGAATGACCGTGGTACAGCGGCGCAATCAGCGGCTGCGTGAGACTGATCGTGCCATCGTAGGCGAGCGAGTCGCCCCAGCTCTCCAACTCGTGCGCCGCCGGCACGTGCCAGTAGCTCATGTAGGCGGTTTCGTTGGGGTACTGACTCCAGTAGATGCGCTCTTCCACGCGCGCGTAGTGGCCGGCGAAATCGAGATCCGCCGGCGCGTCGTAGACGGGATTGCCCCCCAGCACCAGCAGGCGGTTGATCTCGTGGTGGTCGATCGCGTCCGTCAGATCCTTGAGCGTTCCGGCCGTGTCGGGCTCCAGCGGCTCGGTATAGGAAATGGTGCCACCGACGGCACCCAAGTGCGCGTTAATGGCATGTGCGAGCGCATGCACCGCCGGCGGCTGAACGTCGCCGGGCACGACTACCGCCCGGCCATGATGATTTTTGAGGTCTTCGACGACCGCGTCGAGCCAGTGCGCTGGCGCGCGTGCTTCGCCGGTCGCTACGTCGAGCCCCAGCCGCGCCGCCAGCGACCGCGCGACCGCCTCAATTTCGGCCGACGGCACCGGCAGCGCGTGATCCGCCGACGCGCTGGTAATCGTCGGCGTGCCGGCGACCGCGTACAGCCGATTCATCTTCGCCGGCTTGCCGTGCTTTTGCCGCCGGCCCTCGGCGAACTGGCGCGCATAGGCGAGATGCCCGGGCATCATGCCGAGGAAATCGGCGTCGAGCGAGACGATCACGTCGGCCTCGTCGAAGTGATACACCGTGTTCACGCGCTCGCCGAACGCCAGCTTTGCGCCTGCGTCGACACCTTCGCGGCCGACCGGCTGGTAGCGGTACCAGCGCGCCTTCGGGAAGCGTTTTTGCACCTCGCGAATTTCCGCGAGCAGGCTCGGCGACGTGATCGACTCGGTCAGAATCGCGAAGCCTTCTCCGCCCTTCGCCTTCAGCTTCGTCGCCTGGAAATTCATCTGCTCGATGAACGCGCTCCAGGTGCTCGGGATGGTGCGATAGGTCGCCACCTGCGCGCGGTCCGGATCGTAAAGCTGCTCGACCGACGCCTGAGCATAACCGTCGATCGCGCCGAGGCTCGCTGGATGTTCGCGATTGCCTTCTACGAAGGTCGGGCGGCCGGTATAGCTCTCGGCGATCACGCCGCGCGCGTGGCCGCCGAGCGTCAGGCTGGTCGCGAAATACATCGGCTTGCCGGGAATTTCGCCTTCCGGCATGTTCACGTACGGCACTATCACGCCGATCGGGCGGCTGCAGCCCGCGAGTCCCGCGGCGGCGAATGCGACCGAACCGCCCATCAGTTTCAGCAGCGTGCGGCGGTTGATTTTGCGGTCCCACATGGCCGCGAGGCGGGGAAATTCGGCGTGCAGGAATTCGTCGAACTCGGGCGTTTCGGCGACCTGCTCGAGCCCCTTCCAGTATTCGCGCCCGCGCGTGCCAGCGAGCTTCTCGCGAATCATCTTCAAGTTAATTGGCCCGGGAACTTTCCCGGAGAGTTTATCGGTGGCAGACATAACAATCGGTGAGATGGGCGGTCTTGATGTGGTAATGCTTCATCAGCTTGGCGGCGAGCAGCTTGGGATCGATCTTCGGCTTCCAACCCATCGCGTACACCGCCTTTTCCGGGCGCAAATGCGGCCCCGGATTCAAATGGCACGCGATGCAAAAGCGCATGCGAAAGCCATGCACTTTCCACACGAGCGGCATCAGATCGACGCGCCCATGGCACGCCTGGCAAGGCACGCCGTTTTTGACGTGCACGCTGTGGTTGAAATAGACGTAATCGGGGAGCTTGGTGACGCGCACCCAGCGAATCGGCTTGTCCTGTTCGAGGCTTTGCCGCACCGGTTCGAGCATCGGCGCATTGGTCCACAACTGCGAATGACACGTCATGCAGGTGTGAGTCGGCGGAATGCCGGCGAATTCTGATTTCGTCACGCCGTTATGACAGTAACGGCAGCCGATGCCGAGTGCGCCGACATGATGCTTGTGGCTGAACGGCACCGGCTGGTAAGGCGCCTTGCCGGTAAATCCGACGTAGGGCGTCTGGTAATAGCCCCATAGTACGGCGCCCCAGACAGCCACGAACAGCACCGCGAAGATGATCAGCACGCGGGCGAGCGCATTGGCGCGGGGACGAAAAACTTGCGGCATCCGGACAGTTCCTTCTGTCTTTGCGGCCTTCCTGGCTATGGGACGATGGTTAGCGGGAACCGCTATATGCGTAGCGGTTGATCCTGATACTAGGACGGGCGTCGGGAAATTACAACAGCGATCGGGGTTATCGCTGGTGGCGAATGCTATGCTATAGGGTATTCATCGGGAACAGAGAATCATCTTATGCGTTCGATTCGTTATTGGCTCGGCGGGCTGGTTCTGATCGCACTGACGGTGAACCTTGCCGGCTGCGGCATCAACGACATTCCGCGGCTCGACGAACAGGTCAAGGCGGCCTGGTCGCAGGTACAAAACCAATACCAGCGGCGTGCCGACCTCGTCCCGAATCTGGTCGCCACAGTAAAGGGCTACGCCAAGCATGAAAGCGACGTGCTGATTTCCGTAACCAAGGCGCGCGCCCGCGTCGGCGCGCTGCAACTGCCGGCCAACATCACCGAAAACCCGCAGGCGTTCAAGAAGTTCGAGTCAGCGCAAAAGAACCTGACCGGCGCGCTGTCGCGATTATTGGTGGTTTCCGAAAACTACCCCCAACTCAAGGCCGACCAGAATTTCCTGACGCTGCAGGCGCAGCTCGAAGGCACCGAGAACCGCATCTCGGTCGCACGGCGCGACTACATTCTCGCTGTGCAGAAGTACAACACCGAACTGCGCACGATCCCGGGGCGCTGGTATGCGTCGGTGTTTTATCCCGACGCCAAGGTGAAGCAGAACTTCACGACGGCCAAGGAAAACTTCAAAGCGCCCAAGGTATCGTTCTGATCATGCGTCCCTTTCGCATGACCCTCTTGTTCTGCCTGTTCGCTGCGAGCGCCGTCGCGTTCGGCGCCCAGCCGACGTTTCCGCCGCTCACTGGCCGCGTTGTCGATGACGCCAACATGCTGCCCGCGTCGGTGCAGCAGCAGCTGAGCGAAAAGCTGGCGGCCTACGAGCGCGCCAACGGCACGCAACTCGTCGTCGTGACGCTCAAAAATACCGGCGGGCTGCCGATCGACATGTACGGCTACCAGCTCGGCCGCCACTGGGGCATCGGCCAGAAAGGCAAGGACAACGGCGCGCTGCTGATCGTTGTGCCATCGCAGAAGAAAGTGCGCATCGAAGTCGGCTACGGCCTCGAAGGCCGCCTGACCGACGCGCTGACCTTCAACATCATCGACCAGATCATTCTGCCGCAATTCAGGCAGGGCCAATTCGCCCAAGGCATCGTCGCCGGCACGAATGCAATCCTGCAGGCGCTGGGCGGCAAGTACGAACCGCGCCAGGCCGGGCACCATCGGCGCCATCATTCCTGGGGCGGCCTGATGCTGTTGCTGATGCTCGGCTTCGGGTTTCTGCCGATGCTGTTCGGTGGCGGGCGGCGCGGACCCGGCGGGCGCTATTACCGCCGCGGCCCCGGGTTCGGCTCGGGACTCCTGCTCGGCGGCCTCATGGGCGGCATGATGGGCGGTCGCGGCTTCGGCGGTGGCTTTGGCGGCTTCGGGGGCGGGGGTTTTGGCGGTGGCGGATTTTCCGGCGGCGGCGGCTCGTTCGGTGGCGGCGGCGCCTCGGGAGGCTGGTAGATGGGTTTTATGAACGACGCCGATAAAGCGCGCGTGCGCGACGCAATCGCGGCGGCCGAGCGCAAGACCAGCGGCGAATTCGTCGCCGTGCTCGCCGAGCGTAGCGATCATTACCTGTTCTTCCCGATGTTGTGGACGGCGATTGCGAGCCTGATCGTGCCGGGCGCGATGCTGCTTGCCGGGGCGGACTTGAGCCTGCTGCTTATCTACGCGATTCAGCTCGCCGGCTTCATCGTCGCTGCAGTTGTGTTCTTCCAGCCGTCGATTCGGCCACGACTCGCGCCCGCCGGTTTCCGCCACGACTACGGCCACCGCTTCGCCCACGAGCAGTTTTTCTTCCAGGGTGTCTACCGGACCCGTGAGCGCTCGGGCGTGTTGCTGTTCGTCTCAATTGCCGAGCGCTATGTGGAAATCGTCGCGGACGAAGGCATTCATCGAAATGTCGGCGAAGCGCACTGGCAAAAGATTGTCGACACGTTCATCGCTGAAGTGAAAGCCGGCCGCATCGCCGACGGCTTTGTCGAGGCGGTCGGCGCAATCGGCGAAGCAATGGCGACGCACTACCCGCGCAAGGCGGACGACACCAACGAGCTGTCGAATCGACTGATCGAAGTCTGACGGTTAGCGTTGGGCGCTGCGGGCGCCGGAAGCGGTGCCGTAGTGGCGGCGTGTTTCGGTCGACGGCGCCGCCGGTCGTTGGTCCCCTGCTCGTATCACGATGTCGCGGCGGCCATCCGCGCCATCGCGAGCCGCGCTCTGGCGGCGGATGATGTCAATCGTAGGCGCCATTTTCCTGATCGTTCGGGCTGTGCGTATCCGGGCCAGTGTTATCGACAGGATCGTAATTAAACACAGGGCTGCAAAAGCCGCTGCCGCCAAGGTCATCACCACTGTTGCTACATCCATTGCCGTTCCCACTCAAGTCATTCCGTTGGCCCCATTTGTCGTGGCGTCATTATTGACGTAGCGTACGACGCGCACCGGCTGATGCCTATTGTGGTGTTTCCGGGGTGTTTCGCGTCAGCTTATCTCGCCCGAAATCCGGCCGTGGCGACCCGGCTTGACGTAACCTTTCGGCCGCAGCGCGACAGTATTATGGATGGTCGTGCAGCAGGTGCCGTCGGTGCGGTAGTAGCCATAGTCGAAATGCGGCGTCGCGCGACCTTTTTCGTCAAGTTGCGCACGAATCGCGGCCTCCTGCTCCGGCGTCATTTCGAACCGCAACTCAAGATCGCTATCGCCCGGCGAATCGAAATCGATGCTCATCGCGCGCGTCCACACCGAATAGCCGGGAAACACACGCGCGCACGACAGGGCCGCGACCGGATCGGCGAGCGCCGCCTGCCAGCCGCCGAACATCGCGCCGCCGAGATTGCGCGAGAAAAAGGTCAGCGGCAGCCGGATGCGGATGACGCGCCAGCCGTCGCGCACCTCGATGATCTTCGCCCGCATCAGAAAGTACGGCGGATACAACTCCATCCGCCGCTTCTCGGACAGCCACTTGATCCCCGCGAGCGTTCGCAACAGGTTCATGCATGTATCATTAGTTATTAAAGGGTAAGGAGCACCAATATAACGCATGCTGCAAGTGGCTAAACGGATGAACCGACTTCGCCTATTCATTCTGCCCGTTTTCTTCTTCGCGCTGACCGCTTGCAGCGGTTCGGAACCGGCGCCGGCTCCCGTTACGGCGCCTGCGCATAAAGCCTTCACCAGCACACGCTACGGCTTTCGGCTCACCTATCCCGCCGGCCTGAAGCTGCATCATTCCTTTCACGAGAGCTATCTCGCGGCCGATGGCTGGAAAACTTACCTGGGGCCCGGCGGGCCACCGGGGCAGCCGCTTGTGGCGCTGGTGATGCCGGGTTCGAACAACATCACCGACGGGGAGTTGCGGATCGGGGTGAGCCGCGATCCGGCGGCGGTGAAGACGTGTACGAAGCTGCCGGGGGCGGCGCGGCCGGACACGCAGAAGTCGGTAACGATCGATGGCGTGCCGTTCACGACTTTCAAAGCTGCCGATGCGGCGATGAGTCATTACCTTACGGTCCAGAGTTTTCGCGGCGTACGGCGCGGCACCTGTTATGCATTTGATGTGCTGGTGTTCGGCACGAATCCGATGGTGTATTCGCCGCCGGCGACGCCGCCGTTCAGCAAGGATGCGGTATTCGAGACACTGGTGCCGGTGGTGATGCATGTCAAATTCATTGATGTGGCTGCTCAGCACGAGCGGAAATTTTTCCGGATTCAGTCGCAGGCGCCGCTGGATTTGGCCGCTTCGCAGACCGCTTTTGCGACCTGTTCGTGCACCTTGATGTCGAGCGAATCGGGGACGAGGTCGTGGCCCACTGCCAGTTCCGCGAGTTTGTTGGCGGCGGCAAAAAACATCGCGTCGGTGAAGCGTTTGGCCTCGGCGTCGAGCGCGCCGCGGAACAAGCCGGGGAACCCCAGAAAGTTGTTGATGCTGCGACCATCGGCGGCGAATGCGGCGCCTTGGGCAAGCGCATCGCCGGCTTCGATTTCCGGCTCAGGGTTCGACAGCGCCAGAATCAGCTGATCCTTCTGCACCATTTCCGGTTTGATCAGGCCGCGCTTGCCGGTCGTCGCAATGACGATGTCGGCCTGGCGCATGACGTCTTCGAGCGAGCCGCCCTTGCCGCCCATCGACTCCAGTCGCTTGACGGCGTTCGGGTTCAGATCAGTGCCGACGACATTCTTGACGCCGTACGCGATCAGCAGCCGCGCGATGCCGATACCGGCCGCGCCGAGGCCCACCTGTCCGATGACGCTGTGTTCGATTTCGTGGCCGGTGCGCTGCGTGGCGCTTAATAAAGCCGCGAGGGTGACGACGGCGGTGCCGTGCTGATCGTCGTGCATCAGCGGCATGTCGAGCGCATCGCGCAACGCATCTTCGACTTCGAAACACACCGGCGCGGCGATGTCCTCAAGCTGAATCGCGCCGAATGACGGCGCAATGCGCTTGACCGTCTCGATGATCTGCGCCGGCTCCTTCGCGTCGAGCAGCACCGGAATCCCCGAGAGGCCGACGAACTTCGCCATCAGCGCCGCCTTGCCCTCCATCACCGGCAGACCGGCGCGCGGGCCGATGTCCCCCAGGCCGAGGATCGCGGTGCCGTTGGTGATGATGCCGACCGTGCGGCGGAGGTTGGTGTATTCCCAAACTTCTTCCGGATTCTTCCGGATCGCGAGGCAGACGCGCGCGACGCCGGGCGTGTAAATGTCGCGAAGCTGCTGCAGCGTCTCGATCCGCGTGCGCGTGACCATCATGATCTTGCCGCCGCGGTGGCGGTCGAACACGCGGTCCGATTTGCCGAGCAGCTTGGCATTGGGCAGGGCGTCGATGCGCTCGTACAGGCCGTAATCGACGTTTTCGTCCATCTCCAGCGTGACTTCCCAGACAGTCTGGTCCTGGTCGCGGCGCACCGCGTTCAGGTGCTCGACGACAAGGCCGGTTTCACCGATCGCCTGCAGGATTTTGGCAAGGCTGCCGGGCTTGTGTTCGGATTGAATCAGCAGGATTTCGGGGACGCGCATCGGCTTCGTTTCGCTCGGGATCCGGCCGCTATGATACCAGCCGCCGGCAGGGCCGATTGGGGGTATGCGCTATACTGCCCGGTGATTTTGTTTTCCGTCATACCCGCGACGGCGGGTATCCAGATCTTGATCAGAGCGGCCTGCGACCGCAACCATTCTGACTGGGTTTCAGCCTTCGCTGGAACGACGAATGCAGCGGGAGCTTGTTCATGCGCTATTTCGCCTTCGGCCTCATGGCCTTTCTTACCATCGCGTTCGGGGCGCTCGGCTACTTCCTCGGCCTGCCCTGGCTGTACGGGCTGATTCTGCCGCTGCCGCTGACGCTGATCGGCTTGTACGATCTCGCGCAGCGCGAGCACAACGTCGTTCGGAATTATCCGATCCTCGCGCACATCCGCTTCATGGCCGAATCGATCCGGCCGCAGATTCGCCAGTACTTCGTCGAGAGCGATACCGACGGCAAGCCTTTCGACCACAACGAGCGCAAGATCATTTACCAGCGCGCGCGCGGCATCACGGACGCCAAACCCTTTGGCACCGAACTCGACGTGTACGGTGATGGATTCGAATGGATCAATCATTCGATTTCGCCGAAGACCGATCCGGACCCGGACCGCATGCCGCGCATCGACATCGGCGGTCCGCAGTGCGACCGGCCGTACTCGGCGTCGGTGTTCAACATCTCCGCGATGAGCTTCGGTGCACTCGGCTCGCACGCCATCATGGCGCTCAACAAGGGCGCGAAGCTTGGCAACTTCGCCCACGACACCGGCGAGGGCGGCTTGAGCCCGTACCATCAGAAGTACGGTGGCGACATCATCTGGGAGATCGGCAGCGGCTACTTCGGCTGCCGCAACGACGACGGCACGTTTAACGCCGACATGTTCCGCGACCGGGCGCAAAGCGACCAGGTGAAAATGGTGGAACTGAAGCTGTCGCAGGGCGCCAAGCCCGGTCACGGCGGCCTCTTGCCGGCAGCGAAAGTGATTCCCGAAATCGCCGCGACGCGCAAGGTGCCTGTGCACCAGGACTGCCTGTCGCCGTCGTCGCATTCGGCATTTTCAACGCCGGTGGGCCTGCTCGAATTTATCGCCACAATGCGCGACCTGTCGGGCGGGAAGCCCGCCGGTTTCAAGCTCTGCATCGGCCATCGCTGGGAGTTTCTCGCCATCTGCAAGGCGATGATCGAAACCGGCATCCTGCCCGACTTCATCGTCATCGACGGCAAGGAAGGCGGCACCGGCGCGGCACCGCTGGAGCTGTCCGATGGGCTCGGCACGCCGCTGCGCGAGGGGCTGCTGTTCGCGCACAACGCACTGGTCGGCGCGGGGCTGCGCGACAAGATCCGCATCGGCGCGAGCGGCAAGGCCGTGACTGGTTTCAAGATCGCGATGAACCTGGCGCTGGGCGCGGACTGGTGCAACTCGGCGCGCGGCTTCCTGTTCTCACTCGGCTGCATCCAGGCGCAACGCTGCCATACCGGCCGCTGCCCCACCGGCATCACGACGATGGACCCGCGCCGCCAGCGCGCACTGATCGTCGACGACAAGGCCAACCATGTGCATCGTTACCATCGGCACACGGTACAGGCGGTGGGCATGGTCACGGCGGCGGCCGGGCTCGACCACCCGTCGCAACTCAAGCCGGATCACATCTGCCTGAGAATTTCGTCGGACGAGATTCGCACCGCCGCGGAGGTCTACACATTCCTGCAGCCGGGCGAGCTACTGGACGGCAGCGGACACGCCGAGTACCGGCGTTTCTGGAACATGGCGCAGGCAGGCAGCTTTGCGCCGACGGCGAAACGGACCAAGCCCGCTATCGCTTGAATTCGATCCGCTGCTGGACACGGACGCTGGCGGGCTTGCCGTCGATCCGGTAGGGCTGGAAGCGCCAGTGCGCTACGGCTGCGCGCGCGGCAGCATCGAAAATATCCCGCGGCGACGACGACACCACCTGGATGTCGCTGGTGCTGCCGTCAGCCGTCACGGTGAACGCCACGACCACGTAGCCATCGGTATTGCGCCGCGCCGCTGCCGCGGGATATTCCGGCGGCACGATATGAACCGGCACGGGCGCAGAGCCGTGAATCGAAGGTCCGCGGCCGCTGCCGGACGGCGCAGGCGGTGCGCGATGCTGCTGCGCCGCTTGCGCCACGGCGCGACGGTGCGCGTCCAGCGCCGCTTGCGGTGGATGAAATGAAATCGTCTGTTTCACGCGCCGCGCCTGCGGCTGACCGTCCACGGTCGCCGGATGAAATGTCCAGCGTGCCACGGCGTCGCGCGTGGCCTCCTTGAAAGGCTCCGGCGCATTCGGTGTGATGATGTGCAGGTCGCCGGTCGTGCCATCGGCGCGCACGGTGTACATGATCTCGATGCGGGCGCTCACTGCATCCCGATATTCAGCGCGCGGATATTCCGGCGGCGGCGTGTGCAGCGGCCGAACCGGCGAAATCTGCGGCCCGCGACCGGCCCCGGACGACGCCGACGATGTGCCGGCGTCGGTGGTGCCGCTGAAGTGATTATTAATGGAAAAGCTTTGCAGCCCGCTGACGTGCGTGTCCTGCATGCCCAGGTCGAGCTTGGGCGCGTCGATCTTGATGTGAATCGGCTGCTTTTTCGCCGGCTTCGCGTCGGGCGTAACCTGCATCCCGCCAACGGTGGGCGGGCCATCCGCGGCGGACGCCGGCAGGCTTACGCCCGCAAGCGCGCCAAGCGACAGAAACGCCGCTCCCAGTACGAGCCAATATCCCCTGTTCATTGCTTCTACCATCCGCCGTCTTCGCGGTCATTCTTTGATGGTGTTGTTTTAGCATATTCTGGCCAGACTGCAAGCTAGGCCCTATTTTTAATCCGATCTGTCATCTTATTCCGATAGCCTATTGTAAATACAGTCTTTTTGATGCTAAATAAAGGTTGAACCGGGCAATTTTGCCGGTCGCCGCCCATCGCCGCGATCCGGCCGCCCGTCCAAACCGAGGTCAAATCGGAGCCGAATCGGAGTGAACACGCCGCAAAACAACGCAATCCGCTGCTGCTGCGTCGCCGCCGGCATCGCGCTCTGGTCGGCCGTTGCCGGGACCGCCGCCGCTAGCCAATCTTCCGCCGCCGCGTCGATCAATGCGGCCGATATTGCGCATCACATCCAGGTACTCGCTTCGGACAAATTCGGCGGCCGCGCACCCGCTTCGCCGGGCGAAAAGCTGACGATCGACTACATTCGCAAGCGCTTCCAGGAATACGGCCTCAAGCCGCCGGCCGACGGCGGGTATTTCCAGACCGTGCCGCTGGTCGAGATCACCACCGATCCACATACGACGCTCACCGTCTCCGGCGGCGACAAGCCGCTGCACTTCGACTACGCCAACGACATGATCGTCTGGACCACGCGTGAAGCGAAACACATCGACCTCAAAAACAGCCCGCTGGTATTCGTCGGCTACGGCATCGTCGCTCCGGAATACCACTGGAACGACTACGCCGGCATCGACGTGAACGGCAAGACGGTCGTGATCCTGGTCAACGACCCGGGTTACGCCACGCACAACCCGAAGCTGTTCACCGGCCGCGCAATGACCTACTACGGCCGCTGGACCTATAAATATGAGGAAGCCGCGCGCCAGGGTGCGGCGGGCGCCCTGATCATTCATGAAACCGGCCCCGCCGGTTATCCGTGGAAGGTCGTCAGCGGCAGTTGGTCGGGGCCGCAGTTCATGCTGCCGCCCCCGAAAAACAGCTATCGGCCGGCGGTCGAGGGCTGGCTGACGCACGAGGCAGCGAAGAAAGTCTTCGCCGCCGCCGGGCTCGATCTCGACAAGCTGCAGGCGGCTGCCGCGCAACGCGGTTTCAAGGCACGGCCTTTGCACCTAAGCGCGTCGGTCGCCTTCGATAACCGGATCGCGCACGTCCAGTCGCACAACGTGATCGGCATGATTCCGGGCCGCGAGCACCCCGACGAGGCGGTGATTTATTCGGCGCACTGGGATCATCTCGGCACGCACCCGAACATGCCTGGCGACAACATTTATAACGGCGCGCGCGACGACGCGTCCGGCGTGGCGGGGCTGCTGGAGCTGGCGCAGGCGTATAGCTTGCTGAAACAACCACCGGCGCGCTCGGTGCTGTTCCTTGCCACGACATCCGAGGAACAAGGCCTGCTGGGCGCGAAGTGGTACACACAACATCCCGTCGTGCCGCTCGCAACCACGGTCGCCGACATCAACATGGACATCATGAACGTCTGGGGCAAGACGCGCGACATCACCGTGATCGGCTACGGCAGTTCGCATCTCGAGGACTGGCTGCGGCGCGCGGCAAAACAGCGTGGCCGCGTGCTGCGGCCTGATCCGGAGCCCGAGAAAGGGTTTTACTTCCGCGCCGATCACTTCGCGTTTGCGAAGAAGGGCGTGCCGGCTCTATTTACAGAGGCGGGCGTGGACTACCTCCACCACCCGAAGGGCTGGGGACTCAGGAAGGAGCACGAGTACACCCGTGAGCACTACCACAAGCCGTCGGACGAATATAACCCCAAGTGGAATCTCAGCGGCGAGGCCGCGGATCTGAAACTGCTGTTCAGGGTCGGCAAACGGCTCGCGAACAGCCACGCGTGGCCCGACTGGTATGCCGGCAATCAATTCAAGGCGCTACGGGATCAGACCCGCGGCCAGAGACAAGGTAACTCGAAATGAGAATGCCGAATGACATCCTCCGCGCGCCACAACGGCGCGAGGCGCCGGCGCTGACCGTGCTGTTCGTCGACCACTCGCGCGTGTCGCAGGCGGTCTGGAACCGCGTGCTGCTGCGGCTCGGTCATCGCGCCGTGATCGCCGCCTCGGCAGAATCGGCGCTGGAATGCATGGACAACCACGCGGTCGACGTCGTCTGCACCGCGCTGTCGCTGCCGGGGATGGATGGGATCGAGCTGACCCGGCGGCTGCGCGCACGCCAGGACGGCGGGCCGCTGCCGGTCATCGTGCTGACGTCGCGTGACGACGCGGCGACGCGCGCCCGCTGCCGCGAGGCCGGCGTGACCGACCTGCAGCCGAAGGGCGATGTCGAGCGGCTGCTGCGACGGCTGCGCAGCTACGCCGACCAGGCCGACGTGAGCATGCGCGGTCGCGTGCTGTACGTCGAAGACAGCGATATCGCGACGCACGTCATGACCGGTATTCTGCGCAAGCTGAACCTGGAGGTGGCGCATTTCAACCGCGCCGATGCGGCCCGGGCGGCATTCGCCGAGCGCGATTACGACCTGGTGATTACCGACATCCAGACCGGCGGCGACTTCGGCGGCGCCGAGCTGGTCGCCCACATTCGCAGCCATGCGGGGCGGCGCGGCCGCATTCCGATTCTCGCCACCTCGGCCGATGCCGGCCGCGCGCGCAAGAGCGAACTGTTCCGGCTCGGCATCGACGACTTCCTGCCCAAACCGGCGCTGGAAGAAGAGGCGGTCGCGCGCATCGGCAACCTCGTGCGCACGAAACTGCTGCGCGACCAGGTGCACGCCCAGCAGGCGCGGCTGCGCGAGTCGGCGCTGATCGACCCGCTGACCGGCCTGCTGAACGCCGCGTCGCTGCACGAGCTCGGGCCGAAGTACGTCAGCGAGGCAGCGCGCCACAACCAGCCGCTGAGCCTGCTGCTGATCGACATCGACAATCTCACCGCGATAGCCGCGCGCGACGGTGGCGCCGCGGCCGATGCAGCCGTTGCCGCAGTCGCTGCCCGGCTGCGCGAGGCGTGTCGGGGCGAAGATCTCGTCACGCGCTACGGCGACAACTGCTTTGCGCTGCTGTTGCCGCACTGCGGCGCCGATCACGCGCCGGTGCGCGCGGAGCAACTGCGCCGCCAGATTGCGGGGCTCAAGCCGGAAGGGTTGACACTTGATGTCCGCGTCGGCGCGGGCTCGTTGTCGCGCGAACGCAGCGACGATTTCGGGGAGCTGCTGGCTGCCGCGCAGCAGGCGGTCAGCAGGCGCTCACCACACGCCGAGGACGAACGCGATTCCCAAAGTCACCAGCAGGCGGTGGCCGATATCGACAGCCCACCCGCCCATCGGCCGGCGCGATAACAGCGAATCGGCCAGCGACGGCGCGGCGGTAAAACCCAGCCACATCAGGAATCCCAGCACCAGCGCAATTCCGAGCTCCGGCTCGGGCGCCGCCGCGGCCAATATGATCGCCAGCACGAACGCCTGCACCAGCGAGCTGAC
>DASSTE010000077.1:0-39507 GCA_035708085.1 Gammaproteobacteria bacterium
GCGGCATTCGCGCGCCGATCGCCGGCGTCGCGGGCGACCAGCAGGCGGCGCTTTTCGGCCACGGCTGCCATCGCGCGGGGCTTGCCAAGAACACCTACGGCACAGGCTCGTTTCTGCTGCTGAACACCGGCGACGAGGCGATTGTCAGCCGCGAGCGGCTGCTGACGACGAGCGCGTGCGCCTCCGAAAACGCGCCGCCGCAATACGCGCTCGAAGGCGCGATCTTTACCACCGGCGCGGCGGTGCAATGGCTGCGCGACGGACTCGGCATCATCAGCGATGCGGCCGAAACCGAGGCACTGGCGGCGTCGGCACCGAACAACGGCGGTGTGTATTTCGTGCCGGCGCTCGCGGGCCTTGGCGCACCGCATTGGGACCCGCGCGCGCGCGGCCTGCTGATCGGCATCACCCGCGGCACCGGGCGCGCCGAAATCGCGCGCGCGGTACTGGAAAGCATCGCCTACCGCACGCGCGATCTGACACTGGCGATGGAGCGTGAATCGGGCGTCGCGCTGACGGCGCTGCGCTGCGACGGCGGCGGTTCGAACAATGGCTTCTTGATGCAGTTCCAGGCGGACATGCTGGGCGTGCCGGTCGAGGTGCCGGAGCTGAGCGATGTGACGGCACTGGGGGCGGCGTGTCTGGCGGGAATTGCGAGCGACTTCTGGTCCGTTGACGACGCGCCGTTTGCAGGTCGGCTGCCGATGCGGAAATATGAGCCGGCGATGCCGGATGTGGCACGGGATGCGCTTTATGAGCGGTGGCTGGATGCGCTGGCGCGGGCCAAGGATTGGGCGGTGTAGCTGAGCCCGTCGAAGCATTCTTAAAGCGCCCTTCGACGAGCTCAGGGCGAACGGAAGTGGCCGCCAGGGGTCTTCTTGGAATTTTCTCGCTGGCTAATTCCCGACCATTCGCGTAGACTGCGCGCCTTCGTCCTGGCACTTTCCGGTCTGTTGCCTCGACACCTCTCTTCACAAAGACTGCCTGGACCGGCTCGGCATCAATGTGCCGCGTAGGCGGATTCAGGATACCTCCCTATGTCATTTTCTTCGCTCGGCCTGTCGGCCGAACTTTTGCGCGCCGTGTCCGAACAGGGCTACGACGAACCCACTCCCGTGCAGGCGCAGGCGATTCCGGTCGTGCTGGGCGGCCATGATCTGCTCGCCGCCGCGCAGACCGGCACCGGCAAGACCGCCGGCTTCACACTGCCGTTGCTGCAGCGCCTGATGGCGGCGCCGTTCAGCGGACCGCGCCGTGGCAAGCCGGTGCGCGCGCTGATCCTGACGCCGACGCGCGAACTCGCCGCGCAGGTCGGCGAAAGCGTGCAGACGTATGGCAAGCACCTGCCGCTGACGGCGGCGGTGATCTTCGGCGGCGTCAACATCAACCCGCAGATCGCGAGTCTGCGCCGCGGCGTCGACATCGTTGTCGCCACGCCGGGCCGGCTGCTCGACCACGTTCAGCAGGGGACGATCGATCTCGGCCACGTCGAAGCCCTGGTGCTCGACGAGGCGGACCGGATGCTTGACATGGGCTTTATCCGCGACATCCGCCGGATCCTCGCGCTGCTACCGAAAGACCGTCAGAACCTGCTGTTCTCGGCGACGTTTTCGGCGGACATCCGCCGGCTGGCGGGCGACCTGCTGAAGCAGCCGAAGACGGTCGACGTGTCGCCGCGCACGCTGACGGCCGATGGTGTCAATCAGCGCGTGCACCCGGTCGACAAGGCGCGCAAGCGCGACCTGCTGTCGCACCTGATCCGTACTGGTGAATGGGGGCAGGTGCTGGTGTTTACCCGCACCAAGCACGGCGCCAATCGTCTCAGCCGTCAGCTCGAAAGCGACGGCATTCAGACCGCCGCGATTCACGGCAACAAGAGCCAGGGCGCGCGCACGCGGGCGCTGGCGGACTTCAAGCAAAACCGGATTCAGGCGCTGGTGGCGACCGACATCGCCGCGCGCGGACTCGACATCGATCAACTGCCGCACGTGGTGAATTTCGAGCTGCCCAATGTGCCCGAGGATTATGTGCACCGCATCGGCCGCACCGGCCGCGCCGGCAGCGAAGGCGAGGCGGTGTCGCTGGTGTGTGTGGACGAAAACAAGCTGCTCGCGGACATCGAACGGCTGCTCAAGCGCAAGCTGCCGAAGCAGGCCATTGCCGGTTTCGAGCCCGATCCGGCGATTCAGGCCGAACCGATTCAAAAGCCCACGCGCGGGCGGCGACGCCGTTAACGCAAGCCCGGCGCCATCTGCGTTACACTAGCTGCGGGGTAAAAAGGATATTCCCGAGGAACATTGAAAGGATTTCACGTGGCACAGGACAATGGACCGCCCAACCGAAGACGGCCGGACCCGCAAAATTTTCAGCCCTCATGGACCCGCTGGGTACTATGGCTGCTGATCTCGGCCGTCGTCATCGGCGCCTGGTTCTACATCGGCCAGGGGCAGCGGACCAACCGGCCGCAGGCGCTTTCCTACACCGCTTTCAAGCAGCAGGTCGCGGCGAATAACGTTGCGGCGATCACCATCGAAGGCCAGCAGATTCGCGGCCAGATCAAGTCTTCCAGGACCAAGCAACCGGTGGTATTCACCACCACGCTGCCGCCGATCAGCGATCCCGGTTTGATGAAGCTGCTCGAAGCGCACAACGTCACGATTCGCGCCCGATCGCAGGAGACGTCCATTTGGACACGGCTCGCGATCGGCATCATCCCTTGGGTATTGCTGATCGCGCTGTTCTGGTGGGGCTCGAAGAAGATGCGCGAGCGCATGGGCAACGGCGGCGGTGGCGGCGGCCTGTTCGGCATGGGCAAGTCGCGAGCCAAGCGGGTGCAGAAGATCAACACCAACGTGACGCTGGGCGATGTCGCCGGCTGCGAAAACGCCAAGCGCGACGTCAAGGAGATCATCGACTTTCTCAAGGAGCCGGAGCGGTTCCACAAGCTGGGCGCGAAGCTGCCCAAGGGCATCCTGCTGATGGGGCCGCCCGGCACCGGCAAAACGCTTTTATCGAAAGCGGTGGCCGGCGAAGCGGACGTGCCGTTCTTCAGCATCAGCGGCTCCGAGTTCGTCGAGATGTTTGTCGGCGTCGGCGCATCGCGCGTGCGCGACATGTTCAAGCAGGCCAAGAATGAATCGCCGTCGATCATCTTCATCGACGAAATCGACTCGATCGGCCGCGCGCGCGGCGCGGGCCTGGGCGGCGGCCACGATGAGCGCGAGCAGACGCTGAACCAGATCCTCTCCGAAATGGACGGTTTTTCGCCGCGCGAGGCGGTGATCGTCATGGCCGCGACCAACCGTCCCGACGTGCTCGACCCGGCGCTGATGCGGCCGGGGCGCTTTGACCGGAAAATCACCTTCGAACTGCCGGCGCGCGCCGCACGCCTCGCCATCCTGAAAACCCACGGCCGCAAGCTGCCGCTGGCCGACGACGTCGATTTCGAAGGCCTCGCCGGCCGCACCGTCGGCATGTCCGGCGCCGACCTCGCCAACCTCGTCAATGAAGCGGCGATGCTGGCCGGGCGCGAACGCCACGATGTGGTGCACATGTCGGATTTCGACAATGCGTACAACCGCATCGTGCTGGGCGCGCAGCGCGAGGAGTTGGTCAACGAGGACGAAAAGCGCGTAATCGCCTTTCACGAGTCCGGCCACACGCTGATCGCGATGCTGCTCAAGCACACCGACCCGGTCAACCGCGTGACGATCATTCCGCGCGGCCGCGCGCTCGGCGCGACGCAGCAGACGCCGGAACGCGACCGCTACAACCTCAACGAGAGCTATCTGAAGGATCGCATGTGCGTGATGCTCGGCGGGCGCGGCGCGGAAAAGCTGATGCTTGGCGAAGTCAGCACCGGCGCTGCGCAGGATTTGAAGCAGGCGACGCAAATGGCGCGGCGGATGATTTCGAACTGGGGCATGAGCGAGCGTATCGGCCCATCGGCCTTTATCGACGAGGAAGATCATGTATTCCTCGGCCGATCGATGGGGCAGCCGCGCCACTTCAGCGAAGATACCGCGCGGGTGATCGACGAAGAAACGCGCAAATTGATGAACAACGCCGAGCGGATCGTGGACGAGTTGCTGGAGCAGCATCGGGGGACGCTGGAGCGGCTGGCGAATGCGCTGCTGGAGAAGGAGACGCTGGAAGGCGCCGAGATCAAGGCAATAGTGGATGCGCCGGAGCCGGATGTGCTGCGCCAGCAGCAGGCGGGGCAAGCTTGAAAAGTCGCTAGTGGCTAGTCGCCAGGACTAAGTTAAGAATCGCTTTTTTTTTACTAGCGACTGGCGACTCAGCACTTATTCTACTGGCGGCCGTTTGCGCAGGTTCTTCTTATTGCCCTGCGTGCGCTTTTGCTCGACGCGCTTTTTCTTCGCCGCCCGACTCACCTTCGTCTTCTTGCGCGGTTTCGGCACGACGGTCGCCCGTTGCAGCAGCCGCACCAGCCGCTCGATCGCGTCGTCGCGATTGCGCTCCTGCGTGCGGTAGCGTTTCGCCTCAATCACGATCACGCCGTCCTTGGTCGCGCGCCTGCCGGCGAGGCGAATCGCGCGGGCGCGAATGTCCTCCGGCAGCGATTCGGCGTGGCGCACGTCGAAGCGCAACTGCACCGCCGTCGCGACCTTGTTGACGTTCTGCCCGCCGGGGCCGGAGGCGCGAATGAAGTTGAATTCGAGCGCGTCTTCGAGGATCGTCAGGTTGTGGTTGATTTTTATCATCTGTTAGCAAGAGCCCTTCGACAAGCTCAGGGCGAACGGGCGGACGAGACATTCCGGGCTCAAGGCGAACGGACTGGCCCCTTGGTCATGTCATGTCGTGACTGAAGACTTCTTCCAGCTCCGGGCTGTCCGGTGTTTCGCCGGCTATGGTTTTTTCGATTTTGAGACGCGCGTTGTCGCCGCGCAATTCCAGCACCGCGATCTGGTTGTTGAACCACGGCTCCGGGTGCATCAACCGCCACTCCATCTCCGGCTTCCGAACCCCTGCCGCGCGCGCGAGTCCTCTTAATATGGCCGGCGCCACACGGTGCCAGCCGGCGCGCATGATAACCCTTTCCTTCTTGCCCAGCGCATTCCGGAATGGTGAGCAGACGAGTTGATAGATCGTGCTGGCGGGCTGCGATGCCCGCCGGAATTCGGCGCGGCTGACGTAGGCGTGATGCACGTCGCCGGATAACAGCACGATCGACACCGGCGCCCGGCCGCGCTCGCCGGCAGCGATGGCACGCAGCAAGTCCGCCAGCGCATGGTACGAATACTGGAACGCGGGCCAGTGTTCGAGGTCGAGCCAGCGGCGCAGCCCTTCGCCCCAGCGCGCGAAGCGTTGGCCCCAGGCCCCGCGGCACAACGCTTCGTCGAACGCTTCCAGGTAATGGATACCGGGCGAGGTGATGAACGGTAGCGACGTGCCGATCAGCAAATGGTCGAAGCCACCGGTCGCGTAGCGCTCGACCCAGTGCCATTCCTGGTCGTCGATCATCGCCCGTTCGTCTTCTTCCAGCACGCGGCTCGCGCGCGAGTCGAGCATCACCAGCCGGGTATTGCCGAAGTCGCGGTGATAACTCCAGCGGCAGGTGTGCGATTCGCGATCGGCACGGTAGGCGAAGTCGCGCAACAAGTCGCCGGCGTCTTCCGCCTGCCGGACCTGGCAGAACAACTCGTCCTGGTAGAGCTCATCCGGCGACAGGTTGCCGAGGTGCTGGTAGAGCCAGTAGCTCATGAACGCGCCGCTGATGCGTGCAACCCACCACGGCTTGTCACGCATCTCGCGGACCCAGGCTTCCGAGATGTTCCAGTCGTCGCTGACGTCGTGATCGTCGAAGATCATCACGCTGGAGACGGTCGACAGCAGCCAGCGCACCGCCGGGTCGCGCCACGATTCGCGATACAGGTGCGTGTATTCCTCGAAATCGGCAATTTCGTAGCCAGGCGGCTTGTCGGGGTCGCGGCGCCGGCGGATGAAGTCCTTTGTCCCCGGCGACACATCGTCGCCGTAGATCTGGTCGCCGACCAGCAACAGCAGATCGGGCCAAAGCAATGCATCCTGATCGCGCATGCGCAGCGCGAACGCGTTGAGCGCATCAATGCCGCGGCCGCGCGGGTCGTCGTCGTTCGGGTTGGTGTACGGCGGCTCGTGCGGCACGTAAACCCGGCAAGAGCCAAACGCGATGCGTAACGCGCCGGGCGCGATTGTGCGGATCACGCTGCCGGGGAACGGGCCATCGGGTTCCGGCCAGACCGGCTCGCCATCGAGCCGTACCGTATAGGGATAGTCGCGGCCTGCCTCGAGATCCGTCAGCCGCACGATGGCGTAATGGTGACTCAGTACGCAAAACGTGCGCGCCGTGTGGCCGTTGATATCCACCTCGCACGACGCATCGGTTTCGACCCACACGGTCGCTTCGTGCGCGCCGACGTAGCGCAGCATTGGACCCAGAACCAGTTCAGCCGCCACCCTGATCCTCTTCCTCCTCGACTCGCGGCGACTCCGCGAGCCCGAACGCGCTGAAGGCGATCGCCGCCGCGCTGATCATCGCGAGCAGTATGTACAGGCCGCCGCGCATGCGCTCGTCGAACACCAGCGCGCCCCAGACGATCGACACCGCCGGGTCGAGCAATGTGATGCCCGGTTGTGCGGCGACCAGCTTGCCGGCGTGCACGGCATTTTGCAGCAGCCACATGCCGGCGACGGCGGCGATGATCGCGAGATAAATCTGCCACGACGTGATGACGGCGATGAAGCCCTGGTGAAACTGCAGCGTGACGCCTTTCATCAGCGCCGCGAACAGCGCAAAGCAGATGCCGGTGGCCGCACCGAGCAGCGCCGCGTCACGCGCGCTCTCGCCGCGCCGCGTGAAGTAGTACAGCACAATGATCGGCAATGCCGTCGCGCACACCGCGACGCCCCATGTCAGCGGACTGACGTTCAACGCGTGGCCGCCACGCGGATTCAGAAAAGCGACCACGCCGGCGGTGCCTGCGGTCATCACCGCGATGTAGATCCAGTCGCGCCAGCGCAGCTTGCTGTCGAGGAACCAGGATGCACCGATGAGCGTGAACGGCAATTCCAGAATCACCAGCGTCTGCACCGTCGCCAGCGCCCCGAAGTTGAGCGCGCCGATCTGGAATATCGAACCAAGCACCACACAGGCGATACCCGCCAGCCACAGCGGCTTCCTGGCCAGATCAAGAAACAGCCTCGCGCTTTCCTGCGCTTCCTCCGGCTCCTCGCGGCTCGGCTTGCGCTGCAGAATCTGGCCGGCGGCATTTGCGAGGGCTGCGAGCAGCGCGAGGGCATAGGCAGTGTACTCGCCGAATCCGCCGTTCAGGATGTGCATATTCGCTCCTTGTCATCCACCAGCACGGCCGCCGGCAACGTGTCGAACAGCTCTGCGAGTTCGACCGTCGCCGCCGACGCCACCTGCCGATCGCGAATGACCTCGCGCCATTCCGCCGGCTCGCTTTGCAGCACCGCCTCGCCCCAGCCGCCCGCTTCCGCCCGCGGTCGCGCGACGATGACCATGATCCGGCAGCCTTCGTGCTTGCGTACGAAAGCGCAAACGCGCTCGGCTCGCGGCCCGTCCGTGTCCAGCGCAGTGTACGCCCCATCCGCAAAGACCCGCGGGTAGCGGCGTCGCAGTTGCAGCAGCTTGTGCAGCACGAACAGCTTGATGCGGCCATCGCGCCAGTGCGCACGCATGTCCCGCAGTGCGGCTGCGCGTTCGGGACCCTGCAGTTGATCCACGCGCTTCACCTCCGCGAGCAAGCGTCGGCGCACGGCGAAATCGACCGGCCGGCGGTTGTCCGGGTCGACGAGATTGAGGTCCCACAACTCGCCGCCCTGGTATACGTCCGGGATGCCCGGGCAGGTGAGCTTGAGCGTCAACTGGACGAGGCTCGCGTCCACGGCGGCCTCGGCGACCTGGTGCGCAAACGGCACGAAGTCGTCCAGGAACAGGCGATTACCCGCGGGGTCGAGAATGCGCGCAATGAAATCGGCGATAGCCTGTTCGTAAGCCTCATCCGGATTGGTCCACGACGAATTGCGCTTGGCTTCGCGAATCGCCTTGTTCATGTAGCCCTGCACACGGCTGATGAAATTATCGGCTGCGCCGGCATTCCAATCGTAGTCCAACAGTTCGACCGGCCACGCGCCGACCAAGGTCTGGTAAAGCAGGTATTCGTCCTCGCGGTCCGGCGCCGGCCGCTCGTCGACCGGCTGCTTTTTGCGCCGGTTGTAGCGCGCCCACAGGCGCACGTGTTGCTCCCACGCCTCCGGCGCGGCGGCCACGATAGCCAGGCGCGCGCGCAC
Source organism: Gammaproteobacteria bacterium (assembly GCA_035708085.1). Taxonomy (GTDB): domain Bacteria; phylum Pseudomonadota; class Gammaproteobacteria; order Natronospirales; family DASSBR01; genus DASSBR01. The sequence goes on from DASSTE010000077.1 coordinate 8,317, forward strand.
GTCTTCGCCGCGCTTGGTGTCGTGCGTCGCGGTGGTCAATTGCGCGTGGGGCCAATGCTCGGCGCGCTCGGTGTTGGCATGATGAAATGCGGCAACCGAGATGCCGAATTGCGCGGGATCGCCGCCGACCTCGTTCAGGCCGATCAGCCGGTTGTAGCGGTACAGCGCCGTGTCCTCAAAGCCCTTCGCCATGACCGGGCTGGTGTACTGCTGAAACTTCATTGCGAAGCGCAGCACCTGGCGGCGGTTGTAACCGCTGCCGGCTTCGCGGACCAAGTCGGTCGTCAGCGCCGCTTCGATGAAGCCGAAAATATCCTCGTCCGCCGCCTCCCATCGATGACGCGCCTGCGCGACGGCCCACCCGATGTCGCGGCGGTCGTCGGCGCTTGCGCCGCGCGGATCGACATAGGTGCGGTACACCGGGAAGCAGGCGACCACTTCGCGCAGCGCTGCGGTCAGGCTTTCGAGCGTGTAATCGCGCGTGTTCCAGTGGCGCTCGGCGATGCGGTTGAGGTCGCGCGCCAGCACGTGCAGCTCGCTGGAAAGCTTGGTGTCGATAACCTGTTTTTTGGCCCGGTACGCCAGTTCGCCAAAGTCGATCTCGCGACCGATGAAGCGGTGATAGGTGCGCGTCATCGCCGCTTCGCCGCGCGGATCGACCAGAAACGCGTTCACCTGGTTCATGAAGTCGTAGCCGGTCGTGCCGGCGACCGGCCAGTCGCGCAGGTGCTCGTGGTGGGCAAGAATCTTCTCGATGGAAACGTAGAACGGCTTTTCGATCAGCCCGGCGAGACGCCCGCAATATTCAGCGGGGTCGAACAGGCCGTCGACGTGGTCGAGGCGCAGGCCGTCGAGCCGTCCCTCGTTCAGGAGGCGACTCACGAGCCGGTGCGCCGCGTCGAACAGCGCGGGGTTCTCGATGCGAATCCCGGCCAGGTCGTTGATGTCGAAAAACCGGCGGTAGTTGATCTCGTCGGCCGCAACCCGCCAATACGCCAGCCGGTAAGCCTGGCGCTCCAGTAACCGGTGCAGCGGCCGAAAGCTTTCCAGGGCGCCGACGCGCCCGGCAAGCGCCGCGAGGCCTGCCTCGATGGATGCCCGAGCCGCCGGTTCGCCCGCCGCCAGCGTGGCGAGACGTGCTTTAAGCTCCGCCGCCCGGCGGCGCACATCGTTGACGCGCCGCGCGGAAGCCGTCGGGCTCACCCGCAGTCCGGCGAATTGCTCGGCAAGCGTGGCCAGTTCCACGGGCGCGTCATTGCCTTCCGTGCCGGTGCGAATCAGCAGCGCGTAGTCGCGCGATGCAACCGGAAAGCGATGCTGAAAATACCAGATGCTGAAAGTGCCGTTGTCGGCGTCGAAGCGCGGCTGCAAGTCGCCGGCCTCCAGCACCTGGCCGTAGTGGTTGCCGAGAAACGGCAGCAGTACCTTGTTGTGCAGGTGCGGGTCGGTGGGGTTCCAGTCGATATCGAAATAGTCGGCGTACAGTGAGGCGCGTCCCCATTCGAGTACGTCCAGCCACCATTCGTTGTCGGCTTCCGCAATCCCCATATGGTTGGGGACGAAGTCGAGGATGTGACCGAGGTCATGTTGGTCGAGCGCGCGGCTCAGCCGCTCGAAATCTTCCGCGCTGCCGACCTCGGGATTGAATTCGTTGTGGTCGATGATGTCGTAGCCGTGCAGGCTGCCGGCGCGCGCCTTGAGCCATGGGGACGCATAGAGGTGGCTGATGCCAAGGTCGGCCAAATACGGCGCCAGGCATTCCGCGTCCGCGAACGTGAAGTCGTGGTTGAACTGTAAGCGGTAGGTCGCTAATGGGGTTGTCGGCTCGTATGGCATCTCGTTCTTCCTGAACATTGCGCACAGCCGCTAGTGCTGGGTCGCTACGACTAAGTGAAGAGATAGAATGGCCATTCTTGTACTCAGTCCTTGCGACTCAGTCCTGGCGACTTCTGCTTTCATTCAGCGCCGCCGCAAGTTCCCGCATCCGCGGATCAGCCAGCGCAGCGCTTATGGTGACTTTTATCCGCTGGCGCCAATTTGGATATTCGTCCGTGGTGCCTGGCACGTTTAGCTGGTCGCGCTGACCAAGTACGTCTTCAAGTTGAACCATCAGCAGCCGGCTTGGCGCGTCGGAAAGGTAGCGGTAAATCGCGACGATTGGCGGCTCGTCCGGCACGCCAGCCTCATTCATCAATTGCGCGTCGCGCAGCGCATTCATTAGCGCGGCTCGATCCCGTTCACGTTCGGCGCAGGCTTCCTCGCGCTTTTCGTTGCTCGGCCACAAATCGAGCCGGTCGCGCAGTGCGATGTCGTCGCTGCGCCACCAGCCGGGCAGCGTCGGCAGATCGTGGGTGCCGACGGCGGCGAGCGCCTCGGTCGGATAATCGCGCGGGGCGCGGAAGCTGTCGCCGTCGCGCTCGAAGTACAGCAGCCGGTACGACAGGATGCCGTTCTCCATCATCGCCTCGCGCAAGCCCTCCGGTACGGTGCCGAGGTCCTCGCCGATAACGAGGCAGTGGCTGCGCCGGCTTTGGGCGGCGACCACCGCCAGCAGATCGCGCCATGGATAGCGCACGTAGGCGCCCTCCTTTGCCGACATGCCGGCCGGTATCCAGTAGAGTCGGACGAGGCCGAGGACGTGGTCGATGCGGATGGCGCCCGCGTGGCGCATGTTGGCGCGGAGCAGTGCTATGAATGGTGCGTAGGCCTGGGCCTGCCATGCCAGCGGGTCCGGCGGCGGCAGGCCCCAGTCCTGGCCCTGCAGGTTGAGTTGGTCCGGCGGCGCACCGATGCTTGCGCCCTGCACTGTCGCCTGTTGATGACCCCATGCCTCGGCGCCGGTCGGGTCGGCGCCGACCGCCAGGTCCGTGTACAGGCCGACGCTCATGCCGCTTTCGCGGGCGAGTTCGGCGGCGGCGCGCAATTGCCAGTCCGCCTGCCATTGCAGGTATTCGTGATACTCGACGCGATCGATATGGCGCTCGACGAAAACTGCGACCGTATCGGCATCCGGATCACGCCATTCTTGTGGCCAGTCGCGCCACGCCACCATGTCGGTTTGTTCGGCAAGCGCATGAAACGTGGCGAAGCGGCGCAGCGCCTCGCCGCGTCCGGTTTGAAATTCACGGAACGCGCGATGGCGCGGATGCGAGGTGTCGGTACAGGCTTTCCGAAAGTAATCGTACAGTTCTTCGAGGATCGCGAACTTCAATTCGGCGACGCCGCGATAATCCACCAACGGCGCCTCGCGCAGTTCGCGCAAGCGTGCCTGGAACGCCGGCGAACTCACTTTGCGATGCGCCGCCGCGCAGTCGCTAAATTCGGGCACTGCCTCCACGTCCACGTACAACGGGTTGAGAAACAGCCGGCTGCTTGGTGAGTAGGGGCTGATGTGGCCGGGCCGGGTCGGAAATAACGCATGTAGCGGGTTGAGCCCCACGGCGGCGGCGCCCAGTTCGGCGGCGCCTTCGACCAGCTCGGCGAGATCGGTGAAGTCGCCGATGCCCCAGTTGCGCGGCGAGCGCAGGCTGTAGAGCTGCACCTGGATGCCCCAGCGGCGGCCGTCGCCCCGCAAGGCCTGCGGGCGCCAGGCCGGCTCGGACGGCACATCGAGCGGCGGCATCTGCTGCTCGCGCGCCTGCAGCCTGTCGAGCGACGCGCGTATCTGCGTCTCGTCGTCGGCCGGCAGGCCAAGGATTTTGAGCACTGCACGCTGCGTCTCCGGACTTGTCTCATGCCGCTTGCCCCAGGTGTCGGTATAACCGGACTCGATGCCGGCCGCGTCGGCCAGTTGCTTGAGCAGCGTACGGGTCATGACGCGCATGCCCAGACCACCGCCCACGGCGGCAGCGCGGTGGATGTGGCCTTCCTCGGATGCACGAACAACGTGCTGCCGGGCAGTGTCCAGTCGAGCCGGTCAACCGCTTTCGGACTCAGATTGGCGGCAAGGTACAAACGTGCGCCGTCGGCCAAGGTCCACTCGACCCGCAATGCACGTCGCTGGATTTCATAATGCCCGTCGGTGGCGTCGAGCCGCGGCACGATTTCGCGTCGCCGGATATCGAGCAGCTTGCTGACAAATTCGAGCCGCCGCTGGCCCGCCAGCCGCTCGGAAGCCAGCCAGTCGATGCAGGACGTAACGAAGGTGGCCTCGGCATTCGGATCGGGGATGCGCTCGCGCGCTTCCGGGTGCGCAAATTCGGCGAAGCGCGAAAATTCCTGGCGGCGGCCTTCGCGCACCGCATCGGCCAGCTCGCCTTCGTAATCACAAAAGTAATAGAAGGGTTGCGGTGCGCCCCACTCCTCGCCCATGAACAGCAGCGGAACCTGTGGTGCGAGCAGCAGGATTGCCGTGAGCGCCTCGACGGCCTCGGCGTCCGCCAGCGCATTCAGCCGCTCACCGAAGGCGCGATTGCCGATCTGGTCGTGATTCTGAATGAAATCGACGAACGCGCCGCTCGGCAATTGCGCGCTCGGCTCGCCGCGATTGCGATTACGATACTCGGAGCGTTCGCCCTGGTAAATGAAGCCTTCGGTGAGGGCGCGGCCGAGGGCCGCAGTCGGTTCGTCCATATAGTCAACGTAGTAGCCGCTGTCTTCGGCGGTGGCGATGACATGCGCGGCGTGGTGGAAGTCGTCGTTCCATTGGGCGGTGAATAACGCAGGTTGCGCTAACCGGTCCCGTCCCAGGTAATGCGCAGCGTTGTCGTCATTCTCGAGAACAAGATGAACGTGCCGGTTCGTGATTCGTGCCCGCACCGTCTGCGCAAGCTCGGTCAGAAAATGCGTCTCGCTCGGATCGCGAATCTGATCGACTGCGTCGAACCGCAGCCCGTCGAACCGATATTCCTCCAGCCAGTACAACACGTTGTGAATGAAAAACTGCCGCACCTCGTGGCGCGTGAAATCAATCGCATCACCCCATGGCGTGTGAAAGTGATCGGTAAAGAAGCCCGGTGCATACAGCGCCAGGTAATTGCCGCTCGGGCCGAAATGGTTGTACACCACGTCGAGGAACATCATCAGCCCGCGCTCGTGTGCCGCGTCGATCAGTTGCTTGAGCGCATCGGGCGCGCCGTAGCTCGAATCGGGCGCGAACGGCAGCACGCCGTCGTAACCCCAGTTGCGGCGGCCTTCGAAGTCGGACAGCGGCATGAGTTCGACGGCGGTGATGCCGATGTCTGCGAGATAGTCGAGCTTGCGGCGCAGGCTGTCGTAATCGCCGGGGGCGGTGAACGCGCCGACGTGGGTTTCGTAGAGGATCGCTTCACGCCACGGCCGACCGCGCCAGTCGGTTTGCCGCCATTCGTAGGCGCGCGGATCAATGATTTGGCTTGGGCCGTGGACATCCTCCGGCTGAAAACGTGACGCCGGGTCGGGAACCCGCAGGTCGTTTGCGAGTTGATAGCAGTAGCGGCCGCCGGCCGTGGCGGCGTCCGTCGTGAGTGCGAACCAGCCGTCGTCGACCGGCGCCATCGGCAGTGCCTGCTCGCCCTCGGCTGATCCGAGGATCAGGTTAAGTGTGTCCTGCGCCGGCGCCCAGATGCGGAAACGGACACCGCCGTCTTCGATCTGCGCGCCGTACGGCATGTCGTGTGAATGTTGTGCTGGCATCCTTGCTTCCCGTTCTTGCCCTTCTCCCTCAGCGACAAGGGGCAAAAGTCACTCCTCAACCGCCAGGTGATACAGCACCACCGCACGGCCCTCCAGTTGAATCTCCTCGTTGAATGCGTGCAACGCCGGTTGCGGACGCCGATCCGCCGCGAGCAGCTCGACCCAGCCTGAACCGAAAGGCAAAGGCGGCAGCTTGAAAGCCACGTTGTCCGCGTGCGCGTTCAGGAGCAACAGCAAGATCTCATCCGGCGGCGGCGAGACGGCGGCGGGCGATTGCCCGGCCCGCCCGTTCAGCAACAGACCGATCGTGCGCGCGCCGGGGTCACGCCAGCGTTCTTCACGCACTTCGCCACCGTCGGGCGCGATCCAGGTGATGTCCTTGACCCCCAGCTCGCATTGCGCGCGACCGTGCAGAAAGCGCGGCCAGCGCAACGCCGGGTGACGCTGGCGCAGCTGCAGCAGGCGGCGCACGAAGCCGATGTCGCCGCGCGCCCGCTCGTCGATCGCGTCCCAGTTCACCCAACTGATGTCGTTGTCCTGGCAATAGGCATTGTTGTTGCCGCCCTGCGTGCGGCCAAACTCGTCGCCGGCGAGCAGCATCGGCGTGCCCTGCGAGAACAGCAGCGTGGCGAGAAAATTGCGCCGCTGGCGCCGGCGCAGCAGATTGATGCCGTCGTCGTCGGTCCGCCCCTCGACGCCGTAGTTGGCGCTCAAAGCGTCATCGCGGCCGTCGCGGTTGTCCTCGCCGTTCGCCTCGTTGTGCTTGTGCGAATAGGACACGAGGTCGGTCAGCGTGAAGCCGTCGTGCGCGGTGATGAAATTGACGCTCGCGTGCGGCCGGCGGCCGTCGTGGTCGAACAGGTCGGCCGAGCCGGTGATGCGCGTGGCGAGTTCCGGCAGCATGCCTTCGTCGCCGCGCCAGAAGCGCCGCACCGTGTCGCGATAGCGGTCGTTCCATTCCGACCAGCCGGGACCGTAGTGGCCGAGCTGGTAGCCGCCCGGGCCGAGATCCCACGGCTCGGCAATCAGTTTGACGTTCGCGAGCAGCGGGTCCTGGCCGAGCGCGTCGAGAAAGCTGCAATGCGGGTTGAATCCCTGCGGTCCACGTGCGAGCGCCGAAGCCAGATCGAAACGAAACCCGTCGACGTGCATCTCGCCCGCCCAATAGCGCAGGCTGTCCATCACCATTTGCAGCACGCGCGGATGACCGAGGTTGAATGTGTTACCGGTGCCGGTGTCGTCGGTGTAATAACGCTGCGCGTCGGGCTGCAGACGATAGTAGCTCGCGTTGTCTATGCCGCGGAAGCACAACGTCGGACCGAGATGGTTACCCTCGCCGGTGTGGTTGTACACCACGTCGAGAATGACCTCGAGCCCCGCGTCGTGCAGCCGCGCGACCATCGTCTTGAATTCGTATAACTGGCCGCTCGCAAGGTAGCCGGGCTCCGGCGCAAAAAAGCCGATGCTGTTGTAGCCCCAGTAGTTGCTGAGATTCCGGTCCACCAGGTGACGGTCATTAACATAGGCATGCACCGGCAGCAGTTCGACGCTGGTGATGCCGAGACTCTTCAAATAATCGATCACCGGGCGCGACGCAAAACCCGCCGCCGTGCCGCGCAGGCTCTTCGGCACTTCGGGATGAGCCATCGTGTAGCCGCGCAGATGCGCCTCGTATATGATCGTCTCGCTCCAAGGCCGCGCCGGCTTCGGATCCAGCCCCCAGCTGAACGCCGGGTCGACGACCTGGCACTTCGGCATTACGCGGGCGTTGTCGCGACGATCGAACGACAGGTCTTCGCGCGGCGAGCCGATGCGGTAGCCGAAGTGGGCGTCGGACCACTTCAGGCGACCGCGCAGGAGACGTGCGTACGGGTCGAGCAGCAGCTTGTAGTGATTGAAGCGATGACCGTGTTCCGGATCGTACGGGCCGTAGACACGGTAGCCGTACAGCGTGCCGGGACGTGCGTCCGGCAGGTAGCCGTGCCAGATCTGGTCGGTGCACTCGGGCAGCACCACCCGTTCGGTTTCGCGCGAACGCGTGTTCTCGAACAGGCACAGTTCGACCTTTTCGGCATGCGCCGAGAACAGCGCAAAGTTGACTCCGCGACCGTCCCAGGTCGCGCCCAAAGGGTACGGGTCGCCGGGAAGTATTCGTACATTTTTCGTAGTCATGCTTTTCCTGAATAGTAGCTAGTGCTGAGTCGCCAGGACTGAGCCAGGAGAAGAAAACCTTCACTTAGTCCCGGCGACTTGGTCTAGTGACTCTTTCGTCGACTCAGCCCTCAGCACTTTCCAGTATGACTGTCGCCAACGGCGGCAACGTAAGCACTACCGAATGCGGCCGACCGTGTGCACTGACCGGCTCCGTCCGCACGCCGCCCTGGTTGCCGACATCACTGCCGCCGTAGAAACTCGAATCCGTGTTCAACCGCTCACGCCACAATCCCGGCAGCGGGACCCCGATCCGGTAACCTTGGCGCGGCACCGGCGTGAAATTGCACACTGCGAGCGCCGGCCGATCGTGCTCGCCGCCGAACCGCAGAAACGCGATCACACTGTTCTGCTCGTCGCTCGCTTCGACCCATTCGAACCCGGACGCTTCGCAGTCGCGCTCGTGCAGCGCGGGCAGCTCCCGGTACAGCCGGTTGAGATCGCGCACCAGGTTCCGGATGCCGTGGTGCGCCGGATCATTGAGCAAGTGCCAGTCGAGGCTCGCGTCGTGATTCCACTCGCGCTCCTGCGCGAACTCGCCACCCATGAACAGCAACTTCTTGCCCGGGTGGGCCCACATGAAACCGAAGTACGCGCGCAGGTTCGCGAACCGCTGCCAGCGGTCGCCGGGCATTTTGCCGATGAGCGAGCCCTTGCCGTGCACGACTTCGTCGTGCGACAGCGGCAGAATGAAATTTTCGCTGAATGCGTACAAGAGCCCGAACGTGAGGCCGTGGTGATGCCAGCGGCGATGAATGGGCTCTTCCTGCATGTAGGCGAGCGTGTCGTGCATCCAGCCCATGTTCCATTTGTAGCCGAACCCGAGCCCGCCAAGATACGTCGGCCGCGATACGCCCGGCCACGCCGTGGATTCTTCGGCCACGGTCGTGGCGCCCGGGTGCTGCCCGAACACCTGCTCGTTCATCTGCTTGAGGAAATCGATCGCCTCGAGGTTCTCGCGCCCGCCGAAACGGTTCGGCAACCACTCGCCCGCCTTGCGGCTGTAGTCGAGATACAGCATCGACGCAACCGCATCCACGCGCAAGCCGTCCACGTGGAATCTTTCCAGCCAGAAGAGTGCGTTGCCGAGCAGATAGTTCAACACCTCGCGGCGGCCGTAATTGAAGATCAGCGTGTTCCAGTCCTGGTGGAAGCCCTGGCGCGGGTCAGCGTGCTCGTAGAGGTGTGTGCCGTCGAAAAGCCCTAAACCGTGCGGGTCGGTAGGGAAGTGACCCGGCACCCAGTCGAGCAGCAGGCCGATGCCCTCGCGGTGGCAGCGGTCGACGAAGTGGGCGAAATCCTGCGGGGCGCCGAAGCGGCTGGTGGGCGCGTAGAGGCCGATCGGCTGATAGCCCCACGAGCCGTCGAATGGATATTCGCTGATCGGCATCAGTTCGATGTGGGTAAAGCCCATCTCCTTGACGTAGGGCACCAGCGTGTCGGCCAGCTCCCGGTACGTCAGGTAGCGGTTCCCGTCGGCACGCCGCCACGACCCCAGGTGCGCCTCGTAAATCGAGACCGGCGCGGACAGCGCGTGGACCGCGGGGCGCGCCGTCATCCACGCGTCGTCCTGCCAGGGCGGTTCGGCCAGCGGCTCGACGATCGATGCGGTGCGCGGCGGGTGCTCGGCGTAAAAGCCGTACGGATCGGCCTTGAGCGGCAGCAGCGCGCCGTCGCGGCTCTTGATTTCGTATTTATAGATCGCGCCTGCGCCGACGTGCGGCACGAACAATTCCCAGACACCGCACTCGTGACGGCGGCGCATCGGCAGGCGGCGCCCGTCCCAGTTGCAAAAGTCGCCGACCACGCTCACCCGCCGCGCGTTCGGCGCCCAGACGGCGAATGCGGTGCCGGCCACGCCGTCCATTTCGGCCGGGTGAGCGCCCAGGCGTTCGAAGTTGCGCAGGTGGCGGCCTTCCGCCAGCAGATGGACATCAAGTTCGCCCAGCACTTCGCCGAAGCGATAGACGTCCTCGCAGTCGAACTCGCCGCCCGGCACCTTGGCGTGCAGGCGATAACGCGTCGGCTTCGCCAGCGTCGCCTCCCACAACCCGGCCGGATGGATGCGCTTGCAGTCGGCGAGCTTGCCACCGCGCGAGCCGATCAGGCTGAGCTGCGTGGCGTCGGGAAGAAAAACGCGGACGATGATGCGGCCTTCGGTGCTCTCGTGCGGCCCGAGCAACGCGAACGGATCGCCGTGATCTCCCGCGACGAGGGCTTCGATATCGGGACTGGTGACGTTCCTATCCATTGGCATGCGCATCCAGTATTGCCATCACCCCACGCACCGGAATCGGCAGCCAGTCCGGCCGGTTGTTGGCCTCGTACACAACTTCGTAGCACGCCTTTTCGAGCATGAACAGGTCCAGCCAGCGGCGCGCGGCGACAGCGTCGTCCGGCCAGCTCGGGGCGCCCAGAATGGCTTCGTGGTAGGCGGTTAAAAAAGCTTGCGCAGCAGCATCGCGCCATTCGCGCGCGAAGCCGACCACCGCTTCACCCGGCCGCGTCGTGTCGCGATCCAGCCGGCCGATGGCGCTCCAGGCGGCGTAGTCGAATGAGCGCAGCATGCCGGCGACATCGCGCAACGGCGAGTACTTCCCGCGTCGTTCGGTGAGGGTCCGAGCCGGCTCGCCTTCGAAGTCGAGGATCACCCAGTCATTTTGCGCGATGAGCACCTGGCCGAGGTGGAAGTCGCCGTGAATGCGAGTTTTGGCGGCACCGTAGGTGCCCGCGCCGAGTGCGTCGATCGTCTCCATGCATTCCGCCTTGCGCGCCGTGAGCGCATCGATCGTGGCGCGTCCTGCTTCGGGCAGGCTGGCCCGGACACGCCGCAGCGTCGAGAATGCCTGCCGCGCCTGCTTGCGTGCGGCCGCCCGCCAGGCGCGCGTATCGGCGGCACGCACCGGTTCCGGGTCGAAGGCGGGATCGCCGGTTTCGGTCGCGAGCGCATGGTGCAGTTCCGCGGTACGGCGACCGAGCGTGGCAATCAGATTGATGAAAAAGTCGTGCAGCGGAGGGGCCTCGCTGTCGTCGCCGGCGGGAGTGACCAATGCACGCTCTTCCAGCCGCCGTTCCAGATGCTCTACCACTTCACGGAATCCGTCGCCCTGGTTTTCGACGAGTCCCTGCAATATCGCGAGCGCGGTCGGCGTGCCGTCGGCATCGACATGCTCGACTGCGCCCAGCAGGGGTGGCGTGTTGTCGAAGCCGACACGCGTCAGAAAGCGGCCGACCTCGATTTCCGGATGCGTGCCGGGCGTCAGCTTGCGGTACAGCTTGAGGATCATCGAGCCGCCGATCATGATTGACGAGTTGCTTTGATCGACGCCCAGCCGCCGAACTTCGGCATCCGGCGCGAGCTCTATCGCCGCGAGCCGCTCCGTCGCTTCGCATATCAGCCGGCCCGGCTCCATCGCCATGTCCCGCTGCTCGCGAATCGCCGCGACGAGTGCACGCACAAAACCGTCCGCCGCCGCGGCGTCCAGCAGCGCCCACAACCGCTGGCCGCGGCGCAGGCGCGCGAGCGTGTACGGCAGCAGCACGTGCGTTGCACCATCGGATTCCTCGCTCGCCAACGCGAGCGGCAAAAAATAGTGCTGCTGTTTATCGCCACCGGCCAGGTTGACGACCACCTCGGACAGCAGCGCGTTGTCGCCCAGTCCCGTGCACGCGGCGATGATCGTGCTGTCGATGCGCTCGCCCTTGGCCGCGAACCAGCGCTGGCGGGCGAGAAACTCCGGCAGGATGTCGTTTTCGAGCTGGCGCCGTGCCGGCTGGCGCGCAATATCGCGAATGCCGTTGCGCGCGACCAGCGTGACGAACTCCGGCGCGATCGGCGGCAGTTGCTGATGCCAGTCGGGCACTTGCTCCTCCTTTTCCAGCAGGAACCAGTGGAAGCCGTACGCCGGCAGCGTCAGCAGGTAATACAGCTCGCCGATCGGCGGGAAGACGCTGCGCCCGGACAACTCGATCGGCACGCGCCCCTTGAACTGCGCGAGATCGAGCTCGACCGCCTGGGCTGCGCGCGACAGGTTGAACACACACAGGATCGCTTCATCGTCGTGCTCGCGCAGGTACGCGAGAATCTTGCGGTTACCGGGGAACAGGAAGCGGATCGTGCCGCGGCCGAAGGATCGCTGGCGCTGGCGCACTGCGATCATGCGCTTGGTCCAGTTCAGGAGGCTGGCCGGCGAGCGGGCCTGCGCTTCGACGTTAAGCGCTTCATAACCGTAGATCGGGTCCATGATCGGCGGCAGGTAGAGGCGCGGCGGGTCGGCCTTGGAAAATCCGCCATTGCGATCGGGCGACCATTGCATCGGCGTGCGCACGCCGTCGCGGTCGCCGAGGAAGACGTTGTCGCCCATGCCGATTTCGTCGCCGTAATAGACGACCGGCGTGCCCGGCAGCGAGAACAGCAGGCCGTTCATCAGTTCGATCTTGCGGCGATCGTTATCCATCAGCGGCGCGAGCCGGCGGCGGATGCCGAGGTTGATGCGCATGCGCCGGTCGTGGGCGTAAACCTGCCATAAATAATCGCGCTCGCGCTCGGTGACCATTTCGAGCGTCAGTTCGTCGTGATTGCGCAGGAAGATCGCCCACTGGCAGTTGTCCGGGATGTCGGGCGTCTGGCGCATGATGTCGGTGACCGGGTGGCGGTCTTCCTGGGCGATGGCCATGTAGATGCGCGGCATCAGCGGGAAGTGAAATGCCATGTGGCATTCGTCGCCTTCGCCGAAATACGGCAGCACGTCTTCGGGCCATTGGTTGGCCTCGGCGAGCAGCATGCGATCGGGGAAATGCGCGTCGACTTCAGCACGAATTTTTTTCAGGACGGCGTGCGTTTCCGGCAGGTTTTCATTATTGGTGCCTTCGCGTTCGACGAGGTACGGCACCGCGTCGAGGCGCAGCCCATCGACGCCCATGTCGAGCCAGTAGCGCAGCACGCGGGTGATTTCCTTGAGGACGCGCGGGTTATCGTAGTTGAGGTCCGGCTGGTGCGAGTAAAACCGGTGCCAGTAATAAGCTTGTGCTTCTGTGTCCCACGACCAGTTGGATCGTTCGGTGTCGAGAAAGATGATGCGGGTGCCTTCGTAGCGCTGTTCGGTGTCGCTCCAGACGTAGAAGTTGCGGTAGGCCGAGCCGGGCTTGGCCTTGCGCGCGCGCTGGAACCAGGGGTGCTGATCCGAGGTGTGGTTGACGACGAGTTCAGTAATGACGCGCAGGCCACGGCGATGGCACTCGCGCACGAGTTGGCGGAAGTCGCGCAGATGGCCATAGCTCGGGTTGACCTGGCGATAGTCGGCGATGTCGTAGCCGTCATCGCGCAGCGGCGATGGATAAAACGGCAGCAGCCAGATGGCGGTGACGCCCAGGTCCTGCAGGTAGTCGAGCTTCGCGGCCAAGCCGGCGAAGTCGCCGACGCCATCATTATTTGAGTCGAAAAACGCCTTGACGTGCAGTTGGTAGATGACCGCGTCCTTGTACCACTGCGGATCGTCGCGCGTGATGCCCTGTTGTTCGATTTGCTGCGTCCTTGCGTCCATATCTTCAGTAAAAGGGAACGATCCTCACTTAGTCCTGGCTACTCAGCACTAGCTACTTTTCCTTATCCGCCATATCGCGCATGGCCTGAATTGGGGGTTCAGCCGGATTCGCTGCCATTTTCCCTGCCATGAAAACTTGTCGTTTTCGAGCAGGCTTTCAACTTCGACTGTGGCGTGATCGTCCAGACCCAGCATGTATAACGGTAACTCGATATCCGCCTCATGCGTGTTGTGCGGGTCGACGTTTATTGCAATCCAGATGACGTTGTCGGCGTTGGCTGTTTGCTTGCCGTAGAAAACAATATTGTCGTCGCTGGCCGGATGGAACTTCAGGTTCGTCAATTCCTGTAGCGCCGGGTTGTCGCGCCGGATCTGGTTCAGCTTCGCAATCTCTTTGCGAATGTTGCCCGGCTGATCGAAGTTACGTGCCTTGATTTCGTATTTTTCCGCATCGAGATATTCCTCGCGCCCCGGAATCGGGGTCGCCTCGCATAGTTCGAAACCGCTGTAGACGCCCCAGATGCTGGAGAGCGTCGCGGCGAGCGTGGCGCGTGTAATGAACGCGGCGCGGCCACCGGTTTGCAGGATCGGTGGATTGATGTCGGGCGTGTTGACGAAGAAATTCGGGCGCATGTATTCCTTCGGGATGTCCTGCGTCAGTTCGGTCAGGTATTCGATCAGTTCGTGCTTGGTGTTGCGCCAGGTGAAGTAGGTGTAGGACTGCGTGAACCCCACCTTGGCGAGTTTTTTCATCATCTTCGGGCGCGTGAATGCTTCGGCCAGGAAGATGACGTCGGGGTGGCGCGCCTGCACGTCGCCGATCAGCCATTCCCAGAACGGTACCGGCTTGGTGTGCGGGTTGTCGACGCGAAAAATGCGCACGCCGGTGTCGACCCAGAACAGCACGACGTCGCGCAGCGTGGTCCAGAGCGACGGCAGCGACTCGCCGTAGAAATGGACGTTGACGATGTCCTGGTATTTTTTCGGCGGGTTTTCGGCGTATTTGATCGTGCCGTCGGAACGCCAGTCGAACCATTCCGGGTGTTCCTTGATCCACGGATGGTCGCGCGAACACTGGATGGCGAAGTCGAGGCCGATTTCGAGGCCATGATCGCGCGCGGCGGCGACCAGGCGCTTGAAGTCGTCCAGCGTGCCAAGCTGGGGATGAATTGCGGTGTGGCCGCCCTCCGGAGCTCCGATGGCCCATGGGCTGCCCGGATCGTCGGGAGCCGCTTGGAGGGCATTGTTCTTGCCCTTGCGGTGACTCTTGCCTATCGGGTGGATGGGCGGCAGGTAGAGCACGTCGAAACCCATATCGCGGACGTACGACAGATGAGCGATGACGTCGTCGAAGGTGCCATGGCGACCCGGGTCGCCGCTGGTCGAGCGCGGGAACAATTCGTACCAGGCGCCGAAGCGTGCGGCGGTGCGATCGACGATCACTTCGAGGTCATGGCGGTAGCGCGACATATCGGCGCGCGGCGCGGCTCGGTGCATCAGGTTGGCCAGGCGTTCGGACAACAGGATCGCTTCAGCGCGCGCTGTATCGTCGCCGGCGTCTTCGATCTCCGTAAGCAGCGCGCTCAGGTCGGTCTGGTCGCGGCCCCGTGCGTGCTCAACCGCTTCGGCGACCAGTTCGCGGCCTTCAATTCGTTCCAGTTCGACCGTTTGGCCCGCATCGCGCTTCTTGATGAAGTCGTCGCGCCAGGTGGCGAAGCGGTCGCGCCACGCTTCAATGGTGTAACGGTAGCGGCTGTTGTGGGCGAGCGGCACTTCGCCACGCCAGCGGTCGTTGTCGACGTGGGCCATCGATGCTTCGTTCCAGATGCCACCGCAGGTGTCTCGCCAGCGCACGCAGGCGGCGAGCTTGTCGTGACCGTCTGAGAAGATGTCCGCCCAGACTTCGAGCACATCGCCGACCACACGCTTGACCGGGTGGCGACCGCCATCGATTTCCGGCCAGACGGCTTCGATCACGACACGCTCGCCTGCCAGCCGCTTGAGCCGCGCGGCGCTGTTGCGCTGGTTTACCGCACGGCCGCGCGTCGTGCGCTCGCCGCGAAACACACGTGCTTCGAGTGGGTCAAGCCGGAGCGGTCGGCCGGGGATCAGCTCGACCGGGCTGGTTTCGGGGGTCATGTCGGTGAAGCGCGCGCAAACGCCGCCCGCCGCGGCGGGCAGCGTGCCACCGTCAATCGCATGACTGCGCTCGGCATCGGGATTCATCAAAAGCAGCGCGCATTCGGTCCCGTCGCGACTGTCGCGCAGCAAGCCGACCAGCGGCGACGACGGCGAGGTAAACCGCCGTTGCGGCCCCTCCTCGTTCAGCGCCGGGACTGCCGCTTTCATTAGGTTGACCGCCGCGATCCAGGCGGATAGGTCGATCTCGGTTTCTTCCCAGTCCTCGGGCCGCGTCCGGACGACGTCGAGCGGCTTGCGGAACGCATACTCGTAGCCGACCGGCATCATCACGCCGGTCGAGAAACAGGCGGCAAACAGGTAGCGCAGGCGGTAGTGGCGCGCCAGCGTTTCGGCATCAGGGGCCTCGACCTCGGCAGCCAGCCGCGGCGTGTCGTGACTTTCAGGGAAGGCGACCGAGGGGCCGATGTTGCGGAAGTCGTTGTACTGCTCCAGCAACCAGCCGCTGCGGAAATCCCACCATTTGCTGCTGTTGAACAGGTAGTCGAAGCCGGCGGCTTCGAGCGCCTGAACTTCGTCGACCGTGCAGCCGAGGGTTTCGGCAAAGAAGGCCGCTTCCGGGTCGGTGGCGCGCGCGGCGGCGATCAGTTGTTCCCAGACGGCCGCCGGCACTTTGTAGGCGGCATCGCAACGGAAACCGCTGACGCCGAGGCCGATGATGTGATCGAGATAGCGCGACCAGTAATCGACCAGGTGAGCACGGGTTTGCGGCTTTTCGTAGTCGAGTTCCGCGAGGTCGCCCCAGATGGTCACTTTCTCCGGATCGTCCGGATCGACGGCGCGGGGGCTGTAGAGGTCGCCGTTCAGATCGCGACGGTACCAGTCGGGGTGCTTGCCGGCGAGCAGCGCATCGCGTGCGGTGTGGTTGACGACGAGGTCGGTCATCACGCGCAGTCCGTTCTGTTCGGCCGCGGTGGTGAATTGGCTGATCAGCGTGTCGGCGTCGCCGCCGCCGGCGAACAGGTCGTGAAGGCGGTACGGGTCCTTGACGGCGTAGAGGCTGCCGGAGAAGCCGGGGTAGTGAAACGGGTTGACGTACACCCAGTCGAAGTTGAGCGCAGCGATGCGCGGCAGGTGCGCGCACCACTCGCGCACCGGACCGATGAGCAGCGGAAACAGATTATAGATGCGCGGACCCGTGCTATCCATGTAAGGGCATCCCGACGTTCGTTTGAGGCTGCCGCGCGATCCTGCGCGGCTTGTCGATACTATAACATCGGGATTAAGTCCCTAGTGCTGAGTCGCTAGGACTGAGTAAAGAGCACCTTCTTCCAGACTTAGTCCTAGCGACTCAGTCCTGGGTCCTGGACACTATGCATGTTGCGTGCAAGTTCATCCAACCGATCTATTGTGCCCGCGATGTCGTCTTCGGTCGTGCGTGGGTTGATGGTGCAGAGGCGTAGTGCGGTGCGGCCGTTCAGTCGAGTCGAGCTGAGCATGGCGTAGCCGTCGGCGCTCAGGCGACGGACAATTTCTGCGTTGAGCGCGTCGGCCTCTTCCGGGCTGACGTCGGGCGGTGCGTAGCGGAATGCAACCATTGCCATTTGCGCCGGGCTTACGATTTCCCAGTTCTTCTTGTCCTCTAACTTCTGCTCCGCCTGCTCGGCCAGTTCGAAGCCATGCTCGATGGCAGCGGCCAGCGCGTCGCGGCCGAAGATGCGTAGCGTCATCCACAGTTTGAGTGCCCGGAATGACCGTGTCAGCTGCGGACCGTATTCGCCGAGGTTGATCGTCTCTTCTTCCGCGCGGGTGTCCTGCATGTAGTCCGGCAGAACGTGGAACGCGTCGCGCAGCCAGCGGCGCTCGCGCACCAGCACGCAGCCGATTTCGAACGGCTGGAACAGCCATTTGTGCGGGTCGATCGACAGGGAATCGACCTGGTCGAGGCCCGCCAGCGCCTGGCGGCCGCGCTCGCTGACGGCGGCCGCGGCGCCGAATGCGCCGTCCGCGTGCAGCCACAGGCCTTCCTTGCGGCACAGCCTGGCGAGTTCGGGCAACGGATCGATGGCGCCGGTGTTGGTGGTGCCGGCGTTGGCAACGACACAAAAAGGTACGAGACCTGTGGCCCGGTCGGCGCGGATGCGCTCAGCCAGCGCGCGGACGTCGAGTCGGAAATTGTCATCGACCGGCAGGCGCACTGATTGCTCGTCGGCGAAGCCGAGCAGTCGCAGGCCGCGCTCTATCGACGAATGGGTCTGGGCGGAAAAGTAGACGCGGGCCTTGCCGTTGGGGCCGTCGAGCCGGCCGTGCCGGGCGACGGCCAGTGCGACGATGTTGGCCATCGAACCACCGCTGACGAACAGCCCGCCCGCGCCCTCAGGAAAGCCGCAGATCCGGCGCAGCCAGTCGACCACCCTCAACTCGATCTGCGCCGCGCCCGATGCCGCCAACCAGGTGCCGTTGAAGACGTTGTAGCCTGCGGCGAGCGCTTCGCCCATTACGCCGACGAAATTTGCGGGGCTGGGCACGAAAGCGAAAAATCTCGGGTGGTTGACGTGCGCGATGTGGCTGAAGACATCCCGCTGCAATTCTTCCAGCACGCTGTCGAGCGAGCCCGGCCCATCGGGCGGCGGCGCGGCGAGCGCCTGCGATACTCCGCCAGGCGCGGGCGTTTGCGCGACGGGTTTGTCTGCCAGATCCGCCCAGTGGTCGGCGATCATGTCGACGACGCGGTAGCCGAGCGCGCGCATCTCCTCGCGGTCCAGCGCGAGGCGGGTAAAATCGGGCATGGGCAGTTCCTTGGCGGGAATGCGGTTAAAATAGGAGGATACCCCATATGCGAACCGGTAGCTTGACACGGCACAGGCCGTAGTCGAAAGTTTGCATTGCTCCCGAACTCGGGTTTTCCCTCGGATTAAGTCAACTCTTTCTTAATGAATGTCATACCCGAAAGCAGTTCGCTGTTGCAACACACTTTGCAGGAAGTCGGCATCGGCCTCTGGTGGTTCGACTTCGCCACCCATGAATTGCACTGGGCGAGCGCACGCAAGGCACATTTCGGGCTGGCCGCGGCAGCGCCCACGACCTACGAGCGCTTCCTCGACCTGATCCATCCGGACGATCGTGCCAATGTCCGCACCGCGATTGAACAGGCGGTGGAGCAACATGAGCCTTATCGGACCGAATACCGCGTCATCTGGCGGGACGGCAGCGTGCACTGGATCGAAGCACGCGGCGAGACCCGCTACGATGCCGCCGGCGCGCCGGTCGAGATGGCCGGTGTCACCATAGACGTCACCGATCGCAAGGCGGCCGAACGTTCGCTGGGCGACACGCGCGACCGGCTCGCGCGGGCGATGAATTACGGTCGCGTCGGTACCTGGACGATCGTCTGGCCCAGCGAAAAAGTCTATACGGATCCGCTGATCGCCCGGCTGTTCCAGGTGCCGGCCGAAGACGAGCAGGGCGGCCCGCTGGAACATTACCTGGCGGCGATCCATCCGGACGACCGCGACCGGGTGGCGACGGAGATCGCCGAAGCGTTCGCGCAAGGCGGAGGCTATCACCAAAGCCAATACCGCATCCCGCAGCCGGACGGCGCGGACTGCTGGGTGGATGCCCGTTACCAGGTGGACTGCACCGCGGACGGCGAGCCGCTGCGCATGGCCGGCGTGCTGCTCGATGTGACCGACCGCAAGCGTGCCAACGAAGCGCTGCGCGCGAGCGAAGAGCACCTCAACCTGGCGATGCATGCCGCGGACCTCGGCAGTTGGGACAGCACCATCGTGAATGGCGAGCTCCGCGTCGACTGGTCGCCGCGCTGCAAGACGATGTTCGGCTTGCCGGCCGATGCGGAAGTTGATTTGGCGCTGCACGAATCGCTGATTCACCCGCAGGACCGCGAACAGGTCCATAGTGCGATTCGCCGGGCGCTTGACCCTGCAGGCGATGGCGAATACGACACCGACTACCGGGTCATCTGGCCGGACGGCACGACCCATTGGCTGAATTCGCGCGGCCGTTGCATCTTCGACAACGACGGTGGCAACCGCCGACCGGCCCGCTTGATCGGCGTAGTGCTGGATATTACCGAGCGCCGCCGGGCGGCGGCGGACCGGCGTCGGCGCCAGGAGAACGAGCGCTTCCTGAACCGCACCAGCGCAATCCTCGCCGCGTCGCTCGATTACGACGAAACCATGCGCCATATTGCGCGCCTGAGCGTGCCCTATCTCGCAGATTGGACGTTCATTGACCTGCTGGAAGGCGATCGGACATTGCGCCGCATCGAAGTGGCGCACGCCGACCCGGCGCACGCGGACCTGGCCGCAATGTTCCGCGCCGAGCCGCCGCCACCCGAGCGACTCGAAACGCCGCAGGCGCAAGCGCTGCTGGAGGGTCGTCCGCTGCTGGTTCCGGACGTGACCGATATGCTTCGCGAAGCCATCGCGCAACAGCCCCTCCCGCCGCGCGTCGCGCGCATGGTGCGGCTCATCGGCGACAAGCCGGCATCGCTGATTTGCGTGCCGCTGGTCGCGCGCGGCAAGACCCTCGGCCTGCTGACGCTGCTGGCGATCGAATCCGGCCGGCGCTACGGCCAGAACGACCTGGCCTTTGCCCAGGATCTGGCGGGGCGCGCGGCGCTGGCGTTGGACAATGCGCGCCTGTACCGGGAGGCGGAGGAAGCTGCCGCGGCACTGCGCGAACAGGCCGATGAACTGCTGCAGGCCGATCGCCGCAAGGATGAATTCCTGGCGACGCTGGCGCACGAACTGCGCAATCCCCTGGCTCCGCTCAGCACGAACCTTCAACTGCTGCGCCTCGCCGGCGCCGACAGCCAGGCGGCGCGCAAGGCACAGGCGGTCATGGAGCGCCAGGTCAATCATCTTGTACGGCTGCTGGACGATCTGCTCGATGTCTCGCGCGTCAGCCGCGGGCGCATCGAGCTGCGCAAGTCGCGCGTCGACCTGTCGACGATCATCACCGATGCGATCGAAATCAGCCGGCCCGCGATCGATGCGTCCGGGCACCGGCTGGATGTGGATATTCCGCCGGAACCGGTGTTTGTCGATGCCGACCCGGCACGGCTCAAGCAGGTGTTCGTCAACCTGCTCAACAATGGCGCAAAATTCACGCCGCGCGGCGGCCACCTGTCCCTCGACATTGCCGCCGCCGACGGCAGTGTGCGCGTCCGGGTATGCGACAGCGGCGTCGGCATAGCACCCGAGGATCTGACGCAGATATTCGAAATGTTCAGCCAGGCCGAAAACCAGCTTCAAAGCGGCGCTGGCGGCCTGGGAATCGGCCTGACGCTGACAAAACAACTGGTGGAAATGCACGGCGGCAGTATCGAGGCTGCCAGTGCCGGGCGGGGCTGCGGCAGTGAATTTATCGTGCGGCTGCCATTGGCGACGGCGCCGGCGGATGCGCGCCCGACGGCCGATCCCGCCGGTAGGGCGGCCGAGACGCCGCGCCGCCGCGTGCTGGTGATCGACGATAACGAGGATATTGCCGATAGCCTGGCGATGCTGCTCGAAATGATGAATCACGACGTGCGTGCTGTTTACAGCGGCGCCGCCGGGCTCGAAGCCGGCGCAGACTTCGAGCCGCATATCGTTTTCATGGACATCGGCATGCCGGAGATGAACGGCCACGATGCAGCGCGGGAAATTCGCCAGCAGCCGTGGGGCGAGAAAGTGAGTCTGATCGCGCTGACCGGCTGGGGCCAGAACGAAGACCGCCGCCGCTCGCGCGAGGCCGGTTTTGACCGGCACCTGGTCAAGCCGATCGATCCGGCGATGCTGGAACAAGTCATCCGCGAGGTCCGCGACGGGGAATAAAGACTAAAAGGGCTTGACAAACCATTCCTATGCGGGGATTCTGGTGCAACTTCGCAGGGTTACCCCTTGATCGAGCGGGAAAAACCCCATGTTGCACGGATGGTTCACAACGTGATGGAAACACCCCCGCCGGAATCCGCCGCCGACCGCCGCAACCGGCGTGACCACATTCGCGCCGCCCTCGACGCCGCGGCCGTCGGCACGTGGGTGTGGAATCTCCGGACCCAGCGCATCTTCATCGACAGCGGCATGGCCCGATTGCTGCACATCGGTCCCCGGGAATCCGAGCAGGGCGAACTCGACATCGCGCAGGTACAGGCCGCGATTCATCGCGATGATCGCCGGCGGGCACAAGTCGATCTCGACCGCGCGCTCAGCGGCGCCGCCTACGTCTCCGAATTCCGCCTCGAACGCGGCGACGGCTCGACCTGCTGGGTGATCGCGCGCGGCCAGCTCGAATATGACGCAGCCGGCCGGCCGGCGCGGCTGTCGGGTGCGCTGGTGGATATCAGCGAGCGCAAGCGCAGCGAAGACGCATTGCGTTTTCTCGCCCGCGCCGGCAGGCTGCTCGGCAGCTCGCTTGACGTGGACGTGACACTCAAAAGCGTCGCCCGCCTGGCGATCGAGAGCATTGCCGACGTATGTCTGTTCGACCTGATCGACGTCCATGGCGACAGCCGCCGCGTCGCCTGCGCACACCGCGACCCTGCGCAACAGCGCAAGCTGGAAACCAACCCGCGGTTCCTATCGTCGCCGGCTCACCTGCAACAGCCGCTGGTACAGCGCATGCTTGCCGGGGAGAGCATCTATGTTCCGCGCGTCGGGGATGCGTGGCTGCACGCGATGACCGCGGGGGACACGCAGCGCGCGGCGCGCGAACACCAGGTCAAATCGCTGCTGGTCGTACCGGTGGCCGCTGAAAGAGAAGTCCTGGGCGGGCTGGTGCTTTGCCGACTGCACGCCAACCCGCGCCTGTTCACCGAAACGGAACGGCATCTCGCCGAGGAACTCGGCCGCCGCGCCGGGTTCGCGCTGCGGCGCGCGCTGCTGCACCGGGAAGTGCAGACCGCCAATCGCCGCAAGGACGAATTCCTCGCGACACTCGCCCACGAGCTGCGCAATCCGCTGGCGCCGCTGACGACGGCACTCGAAGTGCTACAGCGCACGGACGACCCGGCCGTGCTGGAACGCACGCGCGGGTTGATGGAACGGCAGGTGCGGCAGATGAGCCGGCTGATCGAGGATCTGCTGGACCTGTCGCGCGCCGGCCTGGGCAAAATCAGCCTGCGCAAGGAGCGCATCAACCTTGTCGCAGCGGTGAGCCAGGCGGTCGAAACCACAGAGCCCGTCATCGCCGCAAACAATCAAAACCTCACCGTGACGCTGCCGGCTGCGCCCATTCTGCTTGATGCGGACCCGGCGCGGCTGACGCAGGTATTCGTCAACTTGCTTACCAATGCCGCCAAGTTCACGACCGGCGGCGGCCACATCTGGCTGACGGTCGAAGACGCACGACCCGACGCCATCGTGTCGGTGCGCGACGACGGCATCGGCATTCCGCCGAACCGGATGGCGGGCATTTTCGAGATGTTTGCGCAGGTCAAGAATTCGGCCGAACGTACCGGCGGCCTCGGCATCGGCCTGGCACTGGTCCGCCGACTGATCGACATGCACGGCGGTGTGATCGAAGCGCACAGCGAGGGCACCGGGCATGGCAGCGAGTTTATCGTGCGCCTGCCGCGGGTCGCCGAGGAAGCCGCCCCGCTCTATCCTCCTGCACGCGAACCTTCTTTGCACTGGCCGCAGCACGCCGCGCCGCTGCCGACGCACTCTTCGCCGCCGCGACGCCACCACGGCGGCGCCAGCCACCTGATTTACGGCCTGGACAAGTAGGCGACGCGCTGCGTTGCGGGGTCGTGCGAACGGCTCTACGATACGGCGATGTCCAGCCCTGCTCGCAATCCCACCGGCCGCGGTGCAAATCGTAATCATGCGGGGCGTGGAGCTCTGACCAATCCAGCAGGCCGCTTCGAAAGCCAGAGCGCCGAGCGCGCCGACGACGGCTGGGGCAGCCTCGAAGAAGATCTGCCGCCGCTTTCCACCACCGTCATGCCTGAGCAGGCGCGCTCGATCATCAGCCGCAACCGGTCGCCGGATATCCCGTTCGAGCAGTCGATCAACCCGTACCGGGGCTGCGAGCATGGCTGTATTTACTGCTACGCCCGCCCCAGCCATGCCTACCTGAACCTGTCGCCGGGGCTGGATTTCGAGACGCGGCTGTTCTTCAAGGCGAACGCCGCCGAACGGCTGGAAAAGGAATTGAGCCGGCCAGGTTACCGCTGCCGGGCGATCACGCTGGGCGCGAACACCGATCCGTACCAGCCGATCGAAAAGCGCCTGCACGTGACGCGCGATATTCTCGACGTGCTGCGGCGGTTTCATCATCCGGTCACGATCATCACCAAGAGCGCGCTGGTCGAGCGCGACATCGACCTGCTCGCCGAGATGGCGCGCGAGCGGCTGGCGAAGGTGATGTTCAGCATCACCACGCTCGACAACGACCTCAAGCGTACGCTCGAGCCGCGGACGGCCTCGCCCGCGGCAAGGCTACGCGCGCTGGCGGCGGTGAGCGCAGCGGGTGTGCCGACCGGTGTAATGGTCGCACCGATCATTCCGGCGGTAAACGATGGCGAGATCGAGGCGATACTCGAACGCGCGGCCGAAGCCGGTGTGCAAAGCGCCGGCTACACGATGTTGCGTCTGCCCTACGCACTCAAGGACCTGTTCGAGGAATGGCTGCACACACATCTGCCGCTGCGCGCCGAGCACGTTCTCAACCTGATTCGCGACAGCCGCGGCGGCAAGCTCTACGACGCCGACTTCCGCACGCGCCTGCACGGCAGCGGCCGCTACGCCGAGCTGATCGCGCAGCGCTTCCGGCTTGCCAAGCGCCGCTACGGACTGGCCCGGCGCGGCACTGAGCCGCTCGATGCCACACGGTTCCGCGTCCCGAGCGCCCAGATGGAGTTGTGGGACCAGGCCAAAAACTTGACATAGCTCTCACTATTAACAATTCCCGAGGTTGATCTCCCTAAATCGTGACCCGCGAGGCGGCCCGCACCCGGTCGCACTGTCGAGAATAGAACCATCGATGTAACGGGAGAGCCACAATGTCCGGCGAATACAACATGACGCCGTTGACGACCAAAGGCGCCTTGTATGGGCGCGGAGCCGCACCTCGGAACGCCATCCCCGGCGTGAGCGACAAGCGGAGAGACAAGAACGGTGCCGGGGCGCCGCGCAATCAGCACGAACAGCGGCAGTTTCTGCGTTCGATGTTGGACTTCATGCCGATCCCGGCCCTGCTGGTCGAGCCGGAGAGTGGTGAAGTCCGGTTCGCCAACGCCGCGGCCGATGAAGCGGCTGGCGGCGCCATTCCCCGCACCGCGCCCTGCAAACACGATCCAGCCTGGGGAACCATCGCCACCGCCGCCGGCACGCCGCTGGCGGACGAAGATTTCCCGCGCGCGCGGCTCGCGCGGGGCGAGCGGCTGCGCCAGTTCGAATTGCAATGGCAACTGCCCTCCGGTACGCACCATTTGCTATTGTCTGGCGGCAAGCTGCCGCCGATCGGCGACGAGCCCAGCCTGATTGTGCTGATGTTCGAGGACATCAGCTACCTGAAGCAGATCGAAGCGGAACTGCGCGAAGCAAATCGCCGCAAGGACGAATTCCTGGCGACGCTCGCGCACGAGTTGCGCAACCCGCTGATGCCGATCCGCAATGCGCTCGCGGTGCTGGCACGGGCCGACAGCCGCGAAGTCGCCGAGCACGCACGCGCCATGATGGAGCGCCAGGTGCAGCGGATGGCGCGCCTGATCGACGACCTGCTCGACCTGTCGCGCATCAATCGCGGCAAGATCAGCCTGCAGCGCGAGCCGATGGAATTGCAGCAGGCCGTCGAAAACGCCATGGAAACGACGCAGCCGTTGTTCGCCGCGTCGAAGCAGCGAATCAAGCTGACGCTGCCGCCCAGGCCTATCCGCCTCGATGCCGACCTGACGCGCCTGGAGCAGGTGCTGACCAACCTGCTGACGAACGCCAACCGCTACACGCAGGCCGGCGGCGAAATTCGTCTGACGGTGGCGGCCGAAGGCGGCGAAGCGGTCATCCGGATTCGCGACAACGGCATCGGCATCCCGCACAACAAGCTGCTGCGCATCTTCGACATGTTTTCGCAGGTCGAAGACAAGCACGGCCGCACGCGCAGCGGGCTGGGCATCGGGCTGACGCTGGTCCGGCAACTCGTGGAACTGCACGGCGGCAGCGTCACGGCGTCGAGCGAAGGCCCGGGCAAGGGTAGCGAATTCGAGGTGCGCCTGCCGCGGCTTGCGGACGACGACACCGAGGAAGCACCACCGCCGGACGATCCGTCGAGCCACTCGACGTCGCGCCATCGCGCATTGGTCGTCGATGACAACCACGACGTCGCCGACAGCCTCGCCATGATGCTGGAACTCATGGACTGCGATGTCCGCGTTACCTATGACGGCTTCAGCGCGCTGGAAATGGTCGCGGATTTCCACCCGCACGTCGTCTTCCTCGACGTGGGCCTTCCGGAACTGGACGGCTACGAGATCGCCCGCCGGCTGCGGGCGCAGCCCGGCAACGACGATGTCACGCTGGTGGCGTTGACCGGCTGGGGCCAGGAGCACCACAAGGAACGCGCCCGGCAGGCCGGCTTCGACCGCCATTTCATCAAACCCGCCGATCCCGCGGACATCGAGAAGTTACTCGCCGAGATTCGGCCGGCACAGTCAATCAAGGAGGATTAAAATGACTCGTTTCATAGATAATTTGCGACAGGCGATAGATGACCGGATTCAAGGATCACTTTTCCGGGCACGCGAGTGCCTACGCCCGATACCGGCCTACGTACCCGCCCGCGCTGTACGAGTTTCTCGCCCGCAAGGCCCCGGATACGATCCGCGCCTGGGACTGCGCGACCGGCAATGGTCAAGTTGCGGTGGGGCTTTCGGCGTGGTTCAAGCGGGTTCTCGCGACCGACGCCAGTAAACAGCAAATCGACGCCGCGGAGCCGCGCGACAACATCGAATACCGAGTAGCGGGGGCGGACGCGAGCGGTCTGCCGGCACACTCGGTTTCCCTGGTGACGGTAGGCCAGGCGCTGCACTGGTTTGACCTCGATGCCTTCTACACAGAAGTGCGTCGCGTCCTCAAGCCTCGCGGGCTGATAGGGGTATGGTCGTACGCGTTGGTGTACGTCGATCCGGGCGTCGACCGTGTCGTCAAGTACCTGATCGACGACCTGACCGGCCCGTGGTGGCCGCCCGAGCGCCAGCACGTCGACAACGGCTATGTGAACCTGCCCTTCCCGTTCGCGCCGATCGAGGCGCCGTCGTTCGACATGCGGCTCGACTGGGACTTCTCCCAGTTCGCCAATTACCTTCGCACGTGGTCGGGTGTGCAGCGCTACCTGAAGGACACCGGCCGCGATCCGGTCGGGGAAGTCGAAGCCGATTTACGCGCGGCCTGGGGTGATCCGAACGTGGTGCGTAAGGTAAGCTGGCCGCTGATGGTAAAGGTGGGTAAGGTGTAGGAGCGGCCGCCGGCCGCGATTTTTATGCATCGCGATCAGCGCTCGCTCCTACACAAAAACGCCAACATGAATTTCTACTTCCTGATCGACTTCGACAGCACGCTGGTCAAGCTCGAAACGCTCGAAGTACTGGCGGACGTAGCGCTCGCCGACGCGCCGGACAAGGCCGGCCGGCTCGAAGCGGTCACCACGCTGACGGAGCAGGCGATGAACGGCGAGGTGCCGTTTCGCGCCGCGCTGGAACAGCGCCTCGGCATTATCAATGCGCGCCGTGAGCATTTTCCCGCTGTCATCGAGCGACTGAAGAATAATATTTCGGACTCGTTCCTGCGTAATCGTGCCTTCCTCAAAAAATACGCGGAGCGTGTGTTCATCATTTCCAGCGGCTTTCGCGAAATCGTCGAGCCGGTCGTTGCGACGCTGGGGCTCCGCTCCGAACACGTCTATGCCAACACGTTCGTGTTCGACCAAGCCGGCAACATCACCGGCTTCGACAATGCCAATCCGCTGACGGCGGATGATGGCAAGGCGACAGTTGCGCGATCGCTCGATGTTGATGGCGAGCTGGTCGCCGTCGGGGACGGCTGGAGCGATTTTCAGATGGCGGGCGCAGCGGCGCGCTTCTATGCGTTTACCGAAAACGTCTCGCATCCCCGCGTCGTCGAAGCCGCCGAAAGAGTCGCGCCGAGCTTTGACGAAGTGCTGTTTGACTGCGGCCTGAAGCCGTCCGTGTCTTACCCCAAGAACCGTATCGACGTACTGCTGCTGGAAAATATTCACCGTGACGCAGCCACGATTTTCAGCCGCGAAGGCTATCGCGTGCGCACGCTGCCCGGCAGCATCGATGCCGACACCCTGAAGCGGGAAATAGAAAACGTCTCTATTCTCGGCATACGTTCCAAGACGCACCTGACGAACGACGTGCTTAACGTTGCGAAGCGCCTGCTCGCCGTCGGCGCGTTCTGCATCGGCACCAACCAGATCGATCTTGCCGCCTGCGCGCGCCAGGGCGTCGCCGCCTTCAACGCGCCCTTCAGCAACACGCGCTCGGTGGTCGAACTCGCGATCGCCGAAATCATCCTGCTGATGCGCAACCTGCCGGACAAAATGCGCGCGATGCACGCAGGCGCGTGGCAAAAGTCGGCGGCGGGCAGTCACGAGGTGCGGGGCAAAACGCTCGGCATAGTCGGCTACGGCAATATAGGCATGCAGTTGTCGGTGGTCGCCGAAGCGCTCGGCATGCACGTCTGTTTCTTTGACGTGGCCGAGAAGCTGGCGCTCGGCACCGCGCGCCAATGCGAATCGCTGGACGAGTTGCTGGCCGCGGCCGATGTCGTGACAGTGCACGTTGACGGCCGCCCCGAGAACGCTCAGTTGTTCGGCCGCGCCCAATTCGAAGCGATGCGCCCGGGCACGATTTTCCTCAACTTGTCCCGTGGCTACGTTGTCGACGTCGACGCCCTGCGCGATGCACTGCAAAGCGGTCACCTGCGCGGTGCGAGCATCGATGTTTTTCCCGAAGAGCCATACAGCAATGGCGAGGAATTCCAGTCCGTGCTGCGCGACCTGCCCAACGTGATACTGACGCCGCACATCGGCGGCAGCACGCTGGAAGCCCAGGTTGACATCGGCCATTTCGTCGCCGCGAAGCTGATCGACTACGTCAACACCGGCAGCACGATGACGAGCGTCAACTTCCCCAACATCCAGTTGCCGGCGCTCGCCGACGCCCACCGGCTGATTCACGTGCACCACAACGTGCCGGGCATCCTCGCGAAGATCAACCACGCGCTGGCGGATAATCACATCAACATCGTCGGCCAATACCTGAAGACCAACGAGCAGATCGGCTACGTCATCACCGACATCGACAAGCACTATTCCGAGCCGGTGCTGGAAAGCCTGAAGACGATCGAACAGACAATTCGCGCCCGCATCCTTTATTGATGATAGTTCGCCCTGGGTTTGTCGAAGGGCTTGTACGAGTGGAATTTATCTGGATGCGCGCCTAATCAAACAACTCACCGCTACGCTCCGCCGGATCCGGATAACGAATGCGCTCGCCTTCGACTACGGCAAAGTCCGTCAGTGTATGCGGCATCGTGCGCTCGCCGCTCAGAATGTGTTCGACGCTGAAGCCTCGCACCACCAGCGCGTCCGCAATCATCGAGCGGTGGCAGCGCCACGGCACGGCCTCGGCGCACATGATCGCGATGCGCTCGCGCTCCGCCAGTGCAACCAGTTCGTCCATACCTGCCGCAAATTCATCGGTCTGCATGTAATCGGCGTAGCCGCGAAAGCTGGCGTTGCGCCAGCCGGTGTTGGGTGAGTCGCGCCGGGTCTTGCGCAGGCCGCCGAGCGCTTCTTCGTGCGTGTAGGCGATGCCTTCCGGCCCCAGCGCATCACCGAGCGTTTCCCGGTTGAACTGCGGATTGCGCCGCGAGCGCGGCACGGTGCGCACGTCGACCAGGCGCGCAACCTTGTGCGTCTTCAGCAGCGCAACCAGTTCGTCAAAGCTCCGCGTCGAATGACCTATTGTCAGAACGAGTTTGTTATCCGGCATTTTTCATCCTTGAGCCGCTTTTCATTTCCCGCGCTCAGCGGTGCGGCGACTGCCTCCAGCGACCGCCGCTCGGCCGGCACGCCGAGCCACAGTTCGAAGCCCGCTGCCGCAATCATCAGCACTGCGGCGAACAGATAGCCGCCGAACACAGCGATACGCGAACCGGTGCCGATCAGCGCACCGAACAGCCATGGGGCGAGCAATCCACCGGCGGCAGTGCCCAGAGCATAAAACATCGCGATCGACAGCGCCCGGATTTCGAGCGGGAACACTTCGCTGACCGTCAGATAGGCCGCACTCGCCGCCGCCGAGGCGAAGAAAAAGATCACCGACCAGGCGGCGGTCTGCATCGTCGCCGACAAGAGGCCGTGCGCAAACAGCGCACCCGTCGCCGCGAGCAGCAGCGCCGAGCCGATGTAGGTCGCGGTAATCATCGGCTTGCGACCCAGCGTATCGAAAAACGGCCCCAGGACCAACGGCCCGAGAAAATTGCCCATCGCGAAGGGCAGCAGATAGAGACCCACCGCGGTTGGCGCAACAGCGTAGAAATGCGTCAGCACCAGCGCGTAGGTGAAAAAGATTGCGTTGTAGAGAAACGCCTGCGCGATCATCAGCGCGAGGCCCAGTACCGTGCGGCGGCGGTACGGGCCGAACAGCGTTTTGAACACGACGCGTAACCCGAAATGCCGGCGAGGATGAATCGTCAGCGTTTCCGCCGGTGGCTTTTCGCCAGATACGCCGCAACGCTGCTCGATAGCGGCAACCACCGCTTCGGCGCGCTCCGGGTAGCCATGCGTCAGCAGCCAGCGCGGGCTTTCCGGCAGCAGGCGGCGCAGCAACAGGATGATCAGACCGATCGCTGCACCCGCGCCAAAGCCGATCCGCCAGCCGATATCGACCGGCAGCCACGCCGGGTTCAGCAACACGACCGACATGCCCGCGCCGAGCGCGGCGCCCAACCAATAGCTGCCGTTGATCGTCAGGTCGACGCGCCCGCGTACCCGCGCCGGAATCAGCTCGTCGATCGCGGAGTTGATCGCGCCGTACTCGCCGCCGATCCCGGCGCCGGTGATAAATCGAAACGCGGCAAGGGTCCAAAGGTTCCAGGCGAACGCGCTCAGCAGCACGCCGACCAGATACACCGCCAGCGTGATCGTGAACAGCCGCTTGCGTCCGAATTGGTCGGTGAGATAGCCGAAAAACAAGGCGCCGATGATGGCACCAGCGAGATAAAAGGAAGCGAGCAACCCGATCGCGCTGCTGCTCAGCCCCAGCGTCGCCGGCTCCTGCAGCACACCGCTGATCGAGCCGATGAACGTGACTTCGAGTCCGTCGAGAATCCAGGTAATGCCGAGCGCAACGACGACCAGCCAGTGAAAGTGCCGCCACGGCAAGCGGTCGAGGCGCGCGGGGATGGAGGTGGTGATCGGTAACGTCAATTACAGGCTGGCCATCAGTGCCGTCAGTGCAGCACCGCAGGTATCGGCAATACGCAACGTGATCTTGTCGTCGGCGCGGGTGCGGCCGAGATTGATCGCGGCGATGGGGATGCCGCGCTCGGCGGCGCGGCGGGCAAAGCGGTAGCCCGACCAGACCATCAATGATGAGCCGACGACGAGCAGTGCGTCGGCCTCTTCCAGCCAGCCGAGCGCGGCGGCGGCGCGT
>DASSTE010000078.1:0-10604 GCA_035708085.1 Gammaproteobacteria bacterium
AAATTGACCAATTAACGGCCGCTTGAGGCCAGAATACAGGGGCTGATAATGCTGAAAATCCTGCTTGCCGCAGTCGTCGGTGTCGCCGGCATCGTCTCCGCCGCGCACGCGGCCGACCTGGTCGATGTCTATCGGCTCGCGCGGCAAAACGATCCGACTTTGCAAGAGGCTGCGGCGACCCGCGAGGCGGTGCAGCAAGCACGGCCGGAGGCGCTTTCGGCCCTGCTGCCGCAACTGGGCGCCAGCGCCAATTATTCGAAAGGGAAGTCCAACGGCACGCAGTCCTATTACGATCCCCGCACCGGCACGTTCGTCACGCCGTCGAGCTCCACGACGTCGACCGACAAGAATTACAGCATTTCGCTCAGCCAGTCGCTGTTCAACTGGACCGACTACCTGTCTCTCGGGCAGGCCGACATTCAGGTCGCGCAGGCCGAGGTCAACTACGAGATTGCGCAGCAGGATTTGATCGTCCGGGTCTCCCAGGCCTACTTCAATGTCCTGTCGGCGAATGACACGCTACAGGCAGCCATGGCGAACCAGAAGGCACTCGCGAAGCAGCTCGAGCAGTCGAAGAAGCGCTACAAGGTCGGCTTGAGCGCAATTACCGACGTGCAGGAAATCGAGGCCAGCTACGATCAGGCTCATGCCCAGGTGATTGCGGATCAGCAGGCGCTGATCAATGCTCAGGATGCCTTGATTGCCATTACCGGCGTCCATGTGGGGGACCTGCAGGAGCCGGTCGCCGAACTGCCGCTGAAGAAACCGGAACCGGCGAACGCGCAGGCCTGGATCGACCAGGCGATCCAGCAAAATCTGCAACTGGTCTCCACCCGCATGGATGCCAAAATTGCGGCCAAGACTATCGGTATCGAGCGCTCGGCAAGGTACCCGACGCTCGGCCTGCAACTCGCGCGCACGCACCGCGCCTCCGACAGCACCGGCACGACCGGCGGCGTTTTTTCGCCGAGCACTTCGCAGGTCAGCGGCAACAGCGTGCAGCTGTCGTTCACCCTGCCGATCTACTCCGGCGGTGCCATCGCGGCGCGCACCCGCGAAGCAAAATATCGTCATGTAGCCGCCGAAGCGCAGACGCGCGTGATTGCGCGCCAGGTGAAGCAGAACACGCGGGACGCCTTCCTGGGCGTCCTGACCGGCATCGCCAAGGTCAAGGCATTGAAGGAAGCGGTGATCTCCGCCGAAACTGCATTGCGCGCGACGGAAGCCGGGCAGCAAGTCGGTACGCGCACGACGGTGGACGTGCTCAACGCCCGCAACAATCTGTTGACGGCGCGTACCAACTACGCGCAGGCGCGCTACCAGTACCTTGTCGACGGTCTCTTGCTCGAGCAGGCTGCCGGCACGCTCGATTCGAAGGACCTGGTGTCGATCAACCAGTACCTGACGCGCAAGCCGACGGTGCCGGGGCAAAATTTGAAGCCGAGGAATCCGAAGAAGATGCCTCCGACAACGCCGCCCAAGTAATCCGTGAGGCCGGCAGCGATGTCGGTCTTATGCCGACCCGTTTTGCACGTTTTCAAGCAGGCGTAGCGCGCGCTTGGTCGCACCGCGACTGGCTTCGACACAAGTGCGCGCCGCTGTGCCGGCTCTGGCCCGCGCTTCAGTGTCACTCAACAACCGGCTGACGGCTTCCGCCAGCTCGGGCGTTTCGTTCACCACGGTCAAGCCACCGCGCGATACCATCTCGCTCGCCAGATCGTGCCAGTTGTCCAGATGCGGTCCGGTAACGACCGGGCGCCCCAGCACCGTCGGCTCAAGAATGTTATGGCCGCCGACGTCGACTAATGTGCCGCCGACAAATGCCACGTCTGCGGCCGCATAAAAATCCATCAGCTCCCCGACGGCGTCGACAATCAATACGGGTGCGTCGCAGCGCCCATCGCGCAAGTTGGAGCGCATGGCGGCTTCCATGTCCGCCGCCGCCGCAAGCTCGGCTACGGCGCTCGCGCGCTCTGGATGGCGCGGGGCAATGACCAGTGCGCAACCGGAAACGCGTTCCCGTACTCTTTGAAACGCGCTCAGGACGATACTTTCTTCCCCCTCGCGCGTGCTGCCGGCGACCCAGACGGGCCGTTCGCCGAACAGCTCGCGACGCAGCGCTGCGCCGCGCGTGACTGCGTCTTTTGGCGGCTGCGTGTCGAATTTGAGATTGCCAATAACCGATACCCGCGCGGCCGGCGCGCCCAGCGCAATGAAACGATCGGCGTCAGCTCGCGTTTGCGCGGCGATCTGCGCCGTCTGCTTGAGACACGATGCAACCAGGCCGCCGAAGAAGCGACGGTACCGCTTGAACGCGCGCGGCGACAGGCGCCCGCTGACGATGACGATCGGCACGCGCCGTCGGGCCAGCGCGCGATACAGGTTGGGCCAGATTTCAGTTTCGACGAAGATCGCGAGCCGCGGGCGCGCGTTGCGCAAGAACCGGTTGACGAACAGCGGCAGATCGTACGGCAGCGCCACGACAGTCGCGCGCTTGCCGAAGCGTTGGCGGCAATGCCGGCGCGCGGTCGCGCTGAATGTCGTGATGAGCAGCGGCTGAGCCGGATCGCGCTCCAGCAGCGCCTCGATCAGGCTTTGCGCGGCCTG
The DNA here is from genome assembly GCA_035708085.1 of Gammaproteobacteria bacterium. GTDB lineage: Bacteria > Pseudomonadota > Gammaproteobacteria > Natronospirales > DASSBR01 > DASSBR01. Next base: position 2,608 of record DASSTE010000078.1, read on the forward strand.
CGCTTCACCGAGCGACGCTGCATGAATCCAGATCGGCGCCCGCTCGAACGTCGCCGGCAGACGGCCCAGACGCTCGCGCCACGCGTCGGGCGCGCCGGTCTGGCGGCGGCTGCGCAGGGCAAGCCACGCGAACGCGATCGGCGCGATGAGGGTCAGCAGAATCGTGTAAAGCAGGCGCATCAGCCTGTAGGAGCGGCCGCTGGCCGCGAATATATTGAATCGCGGCCGGTGGCCGCTCCTACATCAGGCATTAATCGCTGTTCCGCAGCTTGGACAGCAAGCCGGTAGTCGAATGCCCCGGCATGAAATCGACGACCCGCACTTCGCCGCCGTTGGCGGTGACGGCATCGTAGCCGGCAATCTCCTCCGGCCGATAGTCGCCGCCCTTGACCAGCACGTCGGGCAGCACGCGCCCAATCAGCCGCGCCGGCGTGTCTTCGGAAAATGGCGCGACCCAATCGACCATTTCCAGCGCGGCGAGCATCGCCATGCGGTCTTCAAGCTTGTTAACCGGCCGCCCGGCGCCTTTCAGGCGCTGCACCGAGGCGTCGTCGTTGACGGCGACGATCAGCCGGTTGCCGAGCGCGCGCGCCTGGCGCAGATAGGCGACGTGACCGGGGTGCAGAATGTCGAAGCAGCCGTTGGTCATGACAACGCGCTCGCCATGCGCCCGCGCCTGCGCGACCGCGTCGAGCAGACCCGCCTCGTCAAGCACGCCGGCGCCGGTGGCATGTTCGTGCTCATGCAGCGCGCGGCGCAGCTCGGCGGGCGTGACGCCCGCCGCGCCGAGCTTGGCGACGACCAGGCCGGCGCCGAGATTGGCGAGCGCGGTGGCCTGCGCGAACGGCATGCCGGTGGCGAGCCCGGCGGCGAGCAATGCGATCACGGTGTCGCCGGCACCGGTCACGTCGGCGACCTCGCGTGCGTGCGTCGGCAGGTGCAGCGGCTTGCGGCTCGCCTCGATGAGCGTCATGCCGTGTTCGCCGCGCGTCACGACCAGCGCGGCGAGATCGAGCGCGGCCCGTAATTGTTCACCCTTCGCGGCGATGTCGGCATCGGCCGCGCAAGCGCCGACAACCGCCTCGAATTCGGCGAGGTTTGGCGTAATAACGGTGGCACCGCGATAGCGCTCGAAGTCGGCGCCCTTGGGATCGACCAGCACCGGTTTGCCGGCGGCGCGCGCGGTGGCAATCAGTCCGCGTATGCCCGTCAGGCTGCCCTTACCGTAATCGGACAGCACGGCGACCGCATGATCGATTAGTGCCGCCTCAAACCATTCCTTGAACTGCGAGGGCGCAGTCAACCGCTCGTTCTCGAAATCGACCCGCAACAACTGCTGATGCCGGCTGAGTACGCGCAGCTTGGTGACCGTGTGCGCATCGGGTTGGCGGGCGAGGCGCGCACTGATGGCGCGCTCGGCGAGCACCCGGTCAAGCGCGGCGGCGGCATCATCGTCACCGGTGACGCCGAGCAGCATCGCGGGCGCGCCCAGCAGCGCCAGGTTGACGGCGACGTTACCGGCTCCGCCCGGCCGCTCCTGCATCGCGTCGACGCGCACCACCGGCACCGGCGCCTCTGGGGAAATCCGGCGGGTGGCGCCGGACCAGTAACGGTCGAGCATGACGTCGCCGGCGACCAGGACCGGGGCGGCGCTGAAATCGGGGATGGTGAAGTCCATGAACCTGCCAGACAGCCGAATCGGCAAAATGGTAACACGCGGGGAAAGTGCCGAGTGCTGGGTAGCCAGAGCTAAGTCACCAGGACTGACATGGCAATTCTTTACTCAGTCCTGGCGACTCAGCACTAACAACTTCGTTCTTCAGTACAATGCGTCGCATGTTGTTGCGCTATTGGCAACCCCGCTTCTGGCCGCTGTGGCTGGCGCTTGGTGTAATCCGGCTTGCGGTGCTGCTGCCATATCGCGTGCAGCGCCTGCTAGGGTCGGGCTTGGGCCGGCTGATCCGGCTGATGGCCGCGCGCCGCCGGCGCATTACTGCGGTCAACTTAAAGCATTGTTTTCCGGAGTTGCCAGCCGCGGAACGATGCGACCTTGAACGCCGGCATTTCGAATCGCTGGGGCTTGGCCTGATCGAGCTCGGCATGTGCTGGTGGGCATCGGAGAGCCGGCTGCGGCGGCTGGTGCGTATCGAAGGACTGGAGCATCTCGAATCCGCGCGTGCCTGCGGGCGTGGCGTCATCCTGCTGACCGCGCATTTCACCACGCTCGAAATCGGCGGCGCGATGCTGACGCTGTTCGTGCGGCTGCATCCGATGTATCGACCGCACCGGAATCCGCTGCTCGACACGATTATTCGTCGCGGCCGCGAGCGGCGCGCCGAGCGCGCGATCCGGCGCGACGACGTGCGCGCGATGCTCAAGAGTCTCAAGGCGGGTATGCCGATCTGGTACGCGCCGGATCAGGGCTATCGCGGCAAGAACAGCGTCACCGCGCCGTTTTTCGGCGTGCCGGCGCCGACCAATCCGGCTACGGGGCGTATCGCGCGCATCAGCGGCGCGCCGGTGGTGCCGTTTTTCGTCGAACGGCTGGACGGCGCGCAGGGTTACCTGATCCGGCTGTTGCCCCCCCTCGAGAACTTTCCGACCGGCGACGACACGGCCGACGCAGCGCGCGTCAATGCGGTGCTGGAAGACGGGATACGCCGACGGCCGGCGCAGTATCTATGGAGCCACGATCGCTTCAAGATCGTGCCGCGCAAGCGGCGTCACGAATCGTAGCCGGCGAGCAGTTCGCGCCATGCGCCCGCGATAGCTCTTTCATTGCTCAATTTGATCAACGACCGTTTCAGCCGCGCGAGGTTCTGTCGCGTCCAGCCGCCGCCCGGCTTGCGCCAGCCGCCACGATCGAAGTCGATCAGCCAGACGGTTTGATCCGGCTGGATCAGGATGTTGTGCGCATTGAGGTCGGGATGCGCGGCGCCGGCGAGATGGAAACCCGTCAGCGTCCGACCGATGTCGCGCCACGGAGGACTCGCCAGATCGCGCACCTTTAGCCACGCCGACAGCGGCCGCGCATCGGCGATGCGTTCGGTAATCAGGTCGCCACGATAAATCAGCCCGCTACGGCGGATCTGCGCCGCGACCGGCCGCGGCACCGGCAGGTGTTGCGCGCGCATGGCGTCGAGATAATGCCATTCGCGCCACGGCCGCGTCGCCGCTGCCCGGCCGGGCCACGCGTAGCGGTCGTCGAGGAAGCGCATCGCCCCACCGCGCCGGTAATGGCGCAGCACCCAGTCGCCGGCGTCGCGGTGCACCATCCAGGCCGCGCCGCGGCCGGCGGCGGTCGGCGACAGGCACCCTGCGTCGCGCCAGTACACCGGCAGAAACAGTTGCGCCTCGGGGTGGTCGATCAACGCCTCATCATATAGGATGAGGCCGCCCCCGGTTTTTTTAATAAGAGACATGTAAAGCAGCCTGTCTAACCCGGGCTGATTCTACTGCGCGTGCGGGAGAACGGCATAAATCTCCCCGATTTTTCGTTACATAGGTTCACTATGCGCCTCAAAATCGGAAAGATTTCTGCTCGCTCTCCCACCCGCTCGCTTACGAACATGCGGGTCAGACAGGCTGCTCCCCCTGAATCGGTTTGCGTCATGCGCCTGTCGGCGGTCGGCGATGTGTGCCACACGCTGCCGGTGGTGCGCACGCTCGCCGCGCATTGGCCGGATACGCGCATCACCTGGATCATCGGCCGCCTGGAGGCAAGCCTGGTCGGCGATATCGCGGGCATCGAGTTTATCACCTTCGACAAGGGGCAAGGCTGGCGCGCACACCGGCAGTTGCACCATCGGCTCGCCGGGCGGCGCTTCGATCTGCTGCTGGACATGCAGGTGTCGCTGCGTGCGAGTATCGCGAGCCTGAACGTGCGCGCGCCGCGGCGCCTCGGCTTCGACCGCGCCCGCGCGCGCGACTTCCAGTGGCTGTTCACCAACGAGCGAATTGCGCCGCGTGCGCACGAGCACGTGATGGAGGGCCTGTTCGGCTTTGCCGATGCGCTCGGCATTCATGACCACGAGTTGCGCTGGGACATCCCGCTGAGTGAGGCCGACCGCCGCTTCGCCGCCGAACACATTCCCGACGACGCGCCGACGCTGCTGATCAGCCCGCTGTCGAGCCCGCGGCTGCGCAACTGGCGCAACTGGCGCCTCGACCGCTATGCCGCCGTCGCCGACTACGCCGCCGGGCGCGGGTTGAAGGTGATCCTGACCGGCGGACCGAGCGCCGCCGAGCGCGCCGCGGGCGACGCAATCGTGGCCCAATGCCGCAGCGCCCCCGTCAACCTGATCGGCCGGACAAGTCTCAAGCAGTTGTTCGCGCTCATTGCCCGCGCGCGCGTGATCATTTCGCCGGACTCCGGTCCGGCGCATATGGGCACCGCCGCCGGGACACCCGTCATCGGGCTGTACGCGACCAGCAACCCCGACCGCACCGGGCCGTACCTGAGCCGCCAGTGGGTCGTCAATCGCTACCCCGAGGCGCTGCGGAAGTTCGACCGTACGGCGCCGGAGCAGGCGCGCTGGGGCCAGCGCGTCCGGCATCCCGAGGCGATGGAACTGATTCAGGTGGAAGACGTGACGGCGATGCTGGAGCGGGTGCTGGAAGAACCGGATTCCGTCTTCTGATGCAACGCTACTTGTTTTTCGTTGCCGAGCTGTATGCGTTGTCGATATTGCGGCCGCTACAGGCGGCGATCCGGGCGCGCGGCGATGAGGTGGCATGGTTCTTCGCCGGACCCGGCGCGGACTGGCTGCGCGCGGACGAGCACCGATTGCATACGGTGCGTGAGGTCAAAGCTTTTGCGCCCGCCGCGGTCTTCGTACCAGGTAATTGGGTGCCGGATTTTTTCCCCGGTCTCAAGGTGGAAGTCTTCCACGGCTTCAGCGTGCACAAGCGCAGCCTCGAGCGCGGCCATTTCCGGATTCGCGGCCTGTTCGACCTGTATTGCACGCAGGGGCCGGATACCACCGAGCCGTTTCAGCTCCTCGCCACCCAACATGGTCACTTCCGGGTCACCGAAACCGGCTGGCCGAAGATGGACCCGCTGTTTGGAGCAACGGCGCCGCGACCGACGCCGCACGATCTGCCGGTGGTGCTGTTTGCGTCGACGTTCACACCCGCGGTGTCGTCGGTGCCGCACCTGTTCGAGACGATCGACGCGCTGTCGCGGCGCGGCGATCGACACTGGCTGGTGACACTGCATCCGAAGATGCGCCGCGACTGGATCGAGCGCTTTCGTGCACTACAGCACGAGCATCTCGAATTCCTCGAGTCCGACGACATTGTGCCGCTGCTGAAAGCCGCCGACGTGCTGGTTTCCGACACTTCGTCGGTGGCATCGGAATTCCTGCTGCAGCGCAGGCCGGTCGTCACGTTCCGCAACCGCAAGCCCGGCCCGCACCTGCTCGACGTGGACGAGCCGGCGCGGCTCGATGCAGCCATCGACACTGCTCTCGCGCGTCCGGAGGCTTTGATGGCCGCCATCACCGCGTATGGCGACCGCATCCATCCTCATCGTGACGGTCATTCGAGCGAACGCGTGCTCGCAGCAGTCGATGATTTTCAGGCGCAGGGTCTGGGAAAGAAGCCGCTCAATCTGATGCGCAAGCTGCAGGCCCGCCAGCGCCTCGGCTACTACCGGATGCGCTGATCGGAAGTCTTCGCCGCCCGCCGCAGATCCCACAACCCCGCGTACTTGTTGAAGGCGTATTGCGCATTAATCGCCGCGTCCAGAAACCCGGGGCCGCCGTCGAGAAAGCCGAAGCGCAGCACGTAGACATGGACGAACACCCACAGGCACCGCAATGCGGCGATGGCGAGGCCGCCGCCGTGACGGCCGCGTGCGTGGCGCAGGCGCGCGCCGAGCCACGCGTAATCCGCGGCCTTGCCGAGCGCGTGGCCGTAGTCGCGCACGGTGTAGTGCAGCAGCCAGCCTTCGAGCTGGCCGACGACCCCGGCCGGCGGTTCAATTTTCTCGTGCACGATATCTGATGTGAAACGGGCGTTATCGCGCTGAACGAGGCGTAGCGGCGCTCGCGCGTGGCGACCGAAATCGAGCCGCTTGCCATACGCGACGACCGCCCACGGCAGCCGGTAGCCGACGCATTCGGGTGCCTCGCTCAGGGCAGCGTCGATATCGTGCCGGAGTTCCGGGGTCACAACCTCGTCGGCATCGAGCGACAGCACCCACTGGCAACGGGCGCGCTCCAGCGCGCGCTGTTTCTGCACGCCATAGCCGGGCCAGTCGGTCACTTCCACCCGGTCGGTATACTGGCGGGCGATTGTGACCGTATCGTCGTCGCTGCCACTGTCGAGCACGACGATTTCATCCGCCCAGCCAACCACCGAGGCAAGGCAGCGTCCGATCCTGTCGGCTTCATTTTTGGCGATAACGGTCACGCTGAGGGTTTGCCGGCGGGTGACCGGCGCCTCCCGCGCAGCGACGCTCAGTTGGCGCGCCACCGCGTAGAGCGCCGTCGTCGTCAGGGCATAAAATGCGAGGGTCCGATTCGCGGAAAAAACCGGCTCGACCAGCGCCATGACGCCGTAGCCGATGACCAGCAGCAGCCCCGCGCGACCGACGCGACGCACCGCCGGGTCAGAGTGACGCGCCGCACGTGCAAAAGCGCGGCCGGGGACGCCGATCAGCAGGCCGAGCGCGAGCGCACCCAGCAGGCCGGAATCGTGCAGCGTCAGCACATACTGGTTCAGATCACCGGCATGCTTCGCACCTGTACCGATCAGTGGGTGGGCCGCAAAGGCGCCCAGCGCCCCGGACCAGTCGCGGAGTACTATGCCGAACAAGCCGGCCGCACCGCCGCTGTGCCACCAGACATCGGTCTGCAAAATCAGGCGGCGGAATCGCACCATGACGCCGGTCCCGTCCACCAGCAGCAAAATTTCGACGCCGACCAGCAGCGCCAGCACGGCGCTCCAGCGATAGCGCGGCGACAGGTGGCCGGGCAGGGACAAAAACCACACGGCGAACACGGCCGGCAGCGCCAGCCAGACGCCCCAGGAACCGGCGGCAAGTCCTGCCATGACGCCCACTACGCCGGCCAACAGCAGGAACAGGCCCGGGCGCGTCCCCCAGCGGCCGGACGCGCCGAAATCAATCCCGCCGAGCGCCATTGCCCCGAGCGAAAATGCGACGACCGACCACCACGGCGGTCCCAGCGCCAGCATGGGGCCGCTCAGCGCAAGCCACAGCGCGGCGCCGATCGCGGCGGCTGCCGCTGCCAGCCCGACGCACCACCACAGCGCGGTCTCGCCGAGTGCCGCGGTGCGACACAAGCGATGAGCAGGATAGACAAGCACGAGCGCGGCGTAGCCGGCATACACGGGGGTAGGTAACTGCCAATGGGCGCCGGCGGCGATCAGCCAGACAAGGATGTAAAAGCCGGCGGTAAAAAAAAGCAGCTTTTCGCCGGCCCCGGGGTCGATCCCGGCCGGCCGCCGGTAAAGCCATAACAGGAACAGACCGCCGGCGATGGCCGCGACCGCGTCCGCCGGCCGCGCGAACAACAGCAGCAACGCTGCGGCAAGCGCCGGAACGACGCCTGGCAACAGCGCCGCCGGAGACACGCGGGCAGACGCCACATGCATCAGGTCGCGCCCGGACGGGCTGAACTTATTCGTCGACCAGCGTGTAGCGCGCGCCGCAATACGGGCACATCGCCTCCCCGCTTGCCTCGATCGGCAGATAAACCCGCTGGTGCGAATTCCACAGGCTCATTTCCGGCATCGGACAGCTCAACGGCAGGTTCTTGCGCGTCACGTTGTAGTGATGCTCGGCGTTCGGCGGGATCTTGCCGGCTGCAGATGGATTGGGCTGGGCGGACACGGAAGGCTCCTGTGCATCGAATCGAACTGACGCGATTATAGCATTCGGCACCGGGCGGGCCGGCGGGGGAATAGTCGCTAGTCGCTAGTCGCTAGTCGCTAGTCAAGAATAACGAAAAGCTCTGGCCTAATCCGCTTTC
>DASSTE010000079.1:0-3580 GCA_035708085.1 Gammaproteobacteria bacterium
GACGTGACGCACGCGAATGCCGGGCGTATAGCGCCCGGAACAAACGCGCAGAAACGCGATCCGATCTCGATGCGCCGGGTCCATGTTCGCCTGCACCTTGAACACGAAGCCGGTGAGCTTGTCCTCGTCCGGCTTGACTTCACGCTCGATGGCGGCGCGCGGCCGCGGCGGCGGCGCGGTCTCGACAAACGCGTCCAGCAGCTCGCGCACGCCGAAGTTGTTGATCGCCGATCCGAAGAATACCGGCGTCAGCTCGCCTGCCAGGTACGCGTCCAACTCGAACGGATGTGCCGCGCCGCGCACCAGCTCGATCTCCTCGCGCATTTCGGCAGCGCGGTCGCCGAGCAGCGCATCGGCCTCGGCGCTTGCGAGGCCTTCGATAATTCGGGTCTGCCCGAGCCGCCCGCCCTTCTCCGCCGCGTAGACGTGAATCGTGTCGTTGGCGAGATGATAAATGCCGCGCAGCGCCCGCCCCATGCCCAGCGGCCAGGTCACCGGCGCGGCGCGAATGCCGAGCACCTGCTCGACCTCGTCCAGCAGCTCCATCGGCTCGCGGCCCTCGCGGTCGAGCTTGTTGATGAACGTAAAGATCGGCGTGTCGCGCAGCCGGCAGACTTCCATCAGCTTGATCGTGCGCGGCTCGACGCCCTTGGCGCAGTCGATCACCATCAGCGCCGAGTCGACCGCCGTCAGCGTGCGGTAGGTGTCTTCGGAAAAATCCTCGTGGCCGGGCGTGTCGAGCAAATTGACGACGCGATCCTTGTAAGGAAACTGCATCACCGACGACGTCACCGAAATACCGCGCTGCTGCTCCAGCGCCATCCAGTCGGACGTCGCATGGCGCGCGGCCTTGCGGCCCTTGATCGTACCGGCCATCTGGATCGCGCCGCCGAACAGCAGCAGCTTTTCGGTGAGAGTGGTCTTGCCGGCGTCCGGGTGCGAGATGATCGCGAACGTGCGCCGGCGGGATACGTCGGAAAGGAGTGGAGCCATTTAAAGTTGCTGGGAATACGAAGGGGAACGTCACATTTTAGCAAAAGTCGCTAAGCGTTAGTCGCTAGGACTGAGTCGCTAGGACTGAGTAAAGAGAGGCGATTCTTGACTCAGTCCTAGCGACTAGCGACTAGCGACTAGCGACTACGTGTCAACCGCCGCGACAGCACGAGCGCATCCTCCCGCCCTTTTTCTTCCGGATAGTACGCCCGCCGCCGGCCGGCCTGCTTGAACCCCAGCGACTTGTACAGCCGCCTTGCGGCGTCGTTCGACGGGCGCACTTCGAGCCACATGCGCGCCGCGCCTTGCTCGATCGCGAGCGTAATCAGGTGCTCCATGATCATCCGCCCGTAGCCCTGGCGCTGGCGACTGCGGTCGACGCAAATGTTGAGGATGTGCGCCTCGGCGGGCGCGAACGACATGATGCCGTAGCCGACGATCTCATCGTCGTTCTCGATCAGCGTCCAGCACTCGTAGCCGATGCGCAGGCAATCTTCAAAAATGCCGCGCGTCCACCCGAAGCGGTAGGAGTCGCGCTCGATCGCCATCACTGCGCCCAGGTCGTCGCGCATCATGCGCCTGAAGTCGGGTGTATCCGTGTGCGGCCAGGCAATCATGCAGTCACCTCCATGGCGAGTTTCAAATCCATCCAGCTCTTGCGTTTGTCCTGGGGCTGGCGCAACAGGTAAGCAGGGTGATACGTGACGACGATCGGAACATCGAACTTTGGATGACGATGCACCTTTCCGCGCAACCGTGCAAGACTCGCTTCCGTGCCGAGCAGGTTGTTGGCGGCGACCTTGCCGACCGCGAGAATCAGCTTCGGCCGGATCAGCGCGATCTGGCGCGCGAGAAACGGCTCGCAATGCGCAGCCTCGTCCGGCTGCGGGTTGCGGTTTTCCGGCGGCCGGCATTTGACGACGTTGGCGATGTACACGTCCTCGCGCGCGCGGCCGGTCGCCTGCAGCATCGCGTTCAACAGCTTCCCCGCGGGACCGACGAACGGCTCGCCGCGCTTGTCCTCTTCGTAGCCCGGTCCTTCGCCTATTATCATCCAATCCGCGTCGCGATTGCCGACGCCGAACACGGTTTGCGTGCGCGTGCCATGTAGGCGGCAGGCGGTGCATTGGGCGACCGCGGCTTCGAGGGCGGGCCAGGTCATGGTGGCGGTGCCGGGGTCTGGTTTGGGGGCCGACGATGGTTTGATCTGGGCCGGCTTCGGTGCTGGTGGCGATTCGGACGCCGGAGCCGCTTCGGCCACGGGCTCGGCTGTCGCCGTCGGCTGCTCGCGCGGCACCCAGACGGTGATGCCCATGGCGTTGAGCATGTCGAGCCTGGCTCTATTCATGGTTAAGACGGCTCTGAAAATTCCGTAGGCTCAGGGCGAACGGGTGGAAGCCATTTCATCAATCCCGACGCTCGTCCAAACGCCGCGCAATCCGCCGCCGGCGGTAGAAGCGCCACAGCCACAAAATCGGACCGGACAGGCTGTAGGCGAGGAATACGCCGAACAGCGTCTTCGGCGGACTCAGCGCAATGAAGATAAAAATCAGCGGGACGACCAGGATGTACGTGAACGGCACCCTGCCGCGCAGGTTCAGGCCCTTGAAGCTGTAATACGGAATGCTGCTGACCATCAGCAGGCCTGCGCAGACCGTCAGCACCAGCGCCGGGAACATCACACTCTCGCCGTTGATGCCGAAGCTCTGGCCGAGCCAGACGCCGCCGGCCACCAGCCCCGCACCGGACGGGATCGGCAGCCCCTGGAAATAGCGCTTGTCGACGACGTGCACGCGCGCGTTGAAGCGCGCCAGCCGCAGCCCACCGGCAGCCGCGTAAACGAAGGCCGCCAGCCACCCGACCTTGGCCCACATCCAGCCGTACTCGTTGAGCCCGTGCAGCGCCCACTGGTACATCACCAGCGCCGGTGCGAGCCCGAACGACACCATATCGGCGATGCTGTCGTACTGCTCGCCGAACGCGCTTTCGGTATGCGTCAGCCGCGCGACCCGGCCGTCCAGGCCGTCCATCAGCATCGCGATGAAAACTGCGATCGACGCCAGTTCGTAGTGCCCCGCCATCGCCGCGATGATCGCGTAAAAGCCCGCGAACAGGCCGCCGGTCGTGAACAGGTTCGGGAGCAGGTAAATGCCGCGCCGCCGGTGGCGGGCGTTGTCTTCGGCCTCCTCGGGCCGGGGCTCGTCGTACATCGTCGCTTCGTCGGGTTCCGCTGATCGACCATCCTGCCACGAGGCCGGCCGTATTACACGTTTATCGTCGTTCATTTACTCATACCCATTGCCGCGCGCAACTCACGGCCCACCGCCTCGATCGGATGCGCCTGCGACTCCTGCCGATAAGCCGCAAGCGTCGGCTTGCCGGCCTTCATCTCATCCGCCAGCTCGGCGGCAAAGCGCCCATCGCGAATCTCATCCAGCATCGCCTGCATCGCCTCGCGCGACTGCCCATTAATGACGCGCGGTCCGCGCGTGGCATCACCGTATGCCGCCGTGCTCGAGATCGACTCGCGCATGCCGGCGATACCCTTGCGCTGCATCACGCCGGCCATCAGGTTGACCTCGTGCAG
>DASSTE010000080.1:0-18120 GCA_035708085.1 Gammaproteobacteria bacterium
AGACATCTCAGTCGCCGGTTTACTTCTGGGGCGGCAGTCAGCAGAAATCAGGCAAACTGCATAACGTCGCCTCTTAAGCCGGCCACGACGGCCGGCTTCTTCTCCCGCGACATCGAGCGCAGCCGAAGATCGGGCTGAAAATCGGGGAAACAAGGAACATTGTCCGAAGCCATGGACGGCTGAGTTATGTTCCGGCCCCGATTTTCAGTCCGATCTTCGGGAAGTCCGCAGCACAGGATGTGCTGCGGACCAAGCGACAGTCGCATGGTTTTGCCTACTTTTGCCGAAACAAAAGTAGGCCGGCTGCCGGGCCGGATACCGGCACCAATTCAGCCCGCCGTAGGCGGCACAAAACCATCTATTTCGCTTTGCCTGCCGAATCGGCACCATTCGGCAACGCCGGCAAATGCGGATGATAATTCCGCCAGGGCGCGCGATTGTAATGCGGCGCCGGATGCTCCTTAAGCTGCTTCATGCCGATCTGAACCGCCCGTTCAAGCTGCGGGTCATGCCCCTGCCGCACAGCAGCAGGATTCTGCCAAACCGTCACATCCGGCGAAACACCGTGATTCTCGACCGGGAACGTCCCGTTCAACCCTTCAATACCAAACCGCGGGGCGGTAATACTGCCGCCATCCATTAACTGCGGATAACCACTGATACCAACCAGGCCGCCCCAAGTCCGCTCACCGACGAGCGTGCCGATATTGTCCATCTTGAAATACCAAGGCAGCGCATCACCACCGGAACCCGCGTACTGGTTGATGATCATCACCTTCGGCCCGAAGATCGCCTCCGGCGGGAACAAAACCGTGCGCCGGCCCCAGCGCTCGACGCCCAGGCTCATCGGCTTACGCTTCAGGTACTGGATGATGTAGTCGGACAGATACCCGCCGTGGTTGAAGCGCTCGTCGATGATGACGCCCTTCTTGGCCACCTGGGAGAAGAAATACCGGTTGAAATTGGTGAAGCCGCCCCAGGCAGTGTCGGGCAGGTAAACATAGCCGAGCTTGCCGTGGGACAACTTGTTCACCACCTCCATGTTGTGCCGGATCCAGGCGGTGTTGCGCAGCCCGAACTCGCTCGGAATCGTCTTGACGACAATCTGGTGGCTGCCCTGGACGCCCGGGTTCGGCCCGACGGTCAGCGTCACTTTCTTGCCGGCGAGATCGGTGAACGCCTGATAAATGTTGTCGCCAGCATCGAGCGACTTGCCATTCACCGCCAGCACGTAATCGCCGACCTTGACCTTCAGTCCCGGCTGCGCCAACGGCGCGTACAGGTCGGGGTTCCACTTGCCGTTGTCGAATATGCGCGTGATGCGGTAATGGCCATGATCGATCTCGTAGTTCGCACCCAGCAGTCCGACCTTGATGTCCTGCATCTTCGGCTGGTGGCCGCCGCGAATGAACATGTGGCCGACCGACATGTAGCTCATCATCTCGCGGAACAGGAACGTCAACCCGTCGCGGCTGGCGATGCCCGGCAGGTAGTGCGCGAACTCCTTCTCGGCCTTGTCGATATCCAGACCGTCGAAGATCGGGCTGTAGAAGAACGCGCGCTCGATCCGCCACGCGTCGTGATACATCTCCGCCCACTCTTCCTGCGGCACCGCGAACACCCGCATGGAGCCGACGTCGAGCTTCATGGGCTTGGCGTCCGGCTTGGCGTCGCTGATAAACCATTGCCCGTGCTGCTCGTACAACATCTTGTCGCCGTTCGCGGCGAGCTTGAAGTTGATGACGCCGTCCTGCAGCGTCTTGGTCTTCTGCTTGTCGAGGTCGAAGCGCACGATGGAAACGGCGACGCCGTCGCGGCTCATGTTCTCCGGCAGCACCACGCGCGGCGCCTTCTCCAGATACAGGACGCCGCTGTCGCCGGCCGCGAGGCCGGTATAATTCGCGCCCTCGATCGGCAACGCCACCGTGCGCGAGACGATGTCGTGAAAGTCGATCGACACCTTCGACGGGTTGTTGTCGTGCTTGTCCTTATCGGCCTTGTTCGGCTGTTCGAAGCCCGCCTGCGGCGCGAGCGGCGACGGCGTTCCGGATTGCAGCATCACCGCGTACACATGCCGCGTAATCGGATGCGCGATGCGCGACATGTGCAGGTAGCCTTCGCTCAAGGCCATGCTGGTGCTGCCGGTGAAGTAGAGGTACTTGCCGTCCGCGTCGAACGCCGGATAACGGCAATCGCTCGAGCCGTCGGTCACCTCGTGCGTCTTGTGATCGTCGAGCGAGTACACGTACACGCCGTGCATGAAATTCGGCATCACCTTCGTGTAGGCGATCCAGCGGCTGTCCGGCGACCATGTCGGATCGAGGTGGCTCATCAGCACGTAGGTGTCGGTATCCACTTTGACGGGCTGGGGATGCCGCGATGAAAGGTCGACGTACCAGAGATTGAGCTTCTGGTCGCTGAACAGCAGCTTGTGATTGTCCGGCGACCAGGTCAGGTTGTAGTAAAACGCATTGTCCTGGCCGAGCGTGATCTTGCGCGCCCCGCCGGTGCCGTCCTGGGTGCGAACGTAGAGATCGTACTCGCCGTCCCGGTCGGCAAAATACGCGACCCACTTGCCGTTCGGCGACCACGCGGGATCGCGATCTTCAACCCCCGGGCTGTGCGTCAGGTTGACGATGCTGCCGTGCTCGGTCGGCACCGACAGAATGTCGCCGTGTGCCTCGAACAGCGCGCGCACACCATTGGGCGAAATCGCGTCGTGCACGATGTCCTTGGCCACCTTCTGCCAGTGCGGCCTGCGCTGCGGCAGATCGCCCGACACCGACACCGGGACGGCGCGCGTCTTGCCGGTGGCGAAATCGTAAATATGCAGCTGGCCGAACTGCGAATAGACGATGCCGCCGGGGCCGGCTGATGCGGACGTGATGTCGAAGCCGGTGTTGTCGATCAGCTTCGTCACCTTGCCGGAACCGACATGATAGGCGAACAGCGTAATCGGCCCGCCCCGGTTGGAGAGAAAATAGACGGTGTTGCCGACCCACATCGGACTGTTTTCGTTGGCGCCCTCGCGCGGAATTTTGACTACGCTCGAATCCGACAGCCGTGCCAGCCAGATCTGCGTCGTCTGACCACCGTGGTAATGCTTCCAGAACGGCTCCCACTGAAACCCGGGGACGTAGGCGATGTGGGTCCCGTCGGACGAATACGAGCCGTCCTCCGCCATCGGCAACGGCAGCTCGTGCGGAAACCCGCCGGTGACGGGCACGGTATAGAGCTGGTCCGGATCGGAATAGCTGCGCCGGTGCGACCGGAACAGCACATCCTTGCCATCCGGCGTCCAGCCCACCGCGATGTCGGCTCCGGGATGATAGGTCAATCGATGCGGATCCCCACCGGACGCCGGCACGACGTAGACATCCGTGTTGCCGTCATAGGTGCCTGTGTAGGCGATCATCGAACCGTCGGGCGAATAGATCGGCTGCATCAGCCGGTCCATGCCCGTGGCGAGCCGATGCGCCTGGCCGCCCGAGCGCGGCACCGTCCAGATTTCGCCGCCGTATTCGAAGGCGATGGTCGTTTTCGACATCGTCGGCGAGCGCAGCAACAGCAACGGATTGTCGGCGGCCTGCGCCGCGCCAAACGAAAGCAGCGCGAGCGCCGCGATGATCCACTTCGACATGATGCCTCCAAACGGCTTTATTTTTACCCTTCTCCCTCAGGGAAAAGATTGGGATGAGGGAGAGTTGATAATCGCCTCGCCCTTCCCTCTGCCTGAGGGGAAAGGGTTATGGGACCAGAAGACAGTTTCCGGTCGCATAGGTTCAAAACGCCAGCTACGCCTCCCAGACCTCCTGTTCCTCGACCGGTAATGTCGGAAAGCCTTCCAGCGGTGCCAGTTCTTCCTTGTCGCGCAGGAAGGTCGGTTCGCTTTGCGCGTAGCACGTCATCAGCTCGGCTAGCGACAGCAGCGCGTTCATGTGCGTGCGCTCGTAACCGTGCGTCGCATCGACGCCGAAACAGGTCAGCGCGTTGCGGATGTCGTTGCCGGCCTCGATCGCCGAGGCGCTGTCGGAATGGTAGTAGCGAAATACGTCGCGCCGGTGCGGAATGTCCGCCTCGCAGCAAAGCTGCAACAACTTGTGCGTCAGATGATAATCGAACGGGCCATCGGAATCCTGCATTGCGATCGTCACGCCGAACTCCCGCGCATTCTGCCCCGGTGCACTGGGCGCGGTGTCGATGGTGACCATTTCCGCCACGTCGCGGTGCAGCACGGCCGAGGCACCCGAGCCGACTTCCTCGGAAATCGTGAACAGCAGGTGGCAATCGACCGGCAGCCCGGCCTGGTGCTCACGCAGACTTTTGGCGGCCGCGAGCAGTACCGCGACGCCCGCCTTGTCATCCAGATGGCGTGAATTGATAAAGCCGGTGCTGTCGATTTCCGGGTTCGCATCGACGGCAATGAAGTCGCCGACGTTGATGCCCAGCTCGGCCAGATCGTGAATACTTTCCGCGACCTCGTCGACGCGCACTTCAATATTGGTCCATGCGACCGGCTGCGTGTCGACTTCCTCGTTGAACGTGTGGCCCGACGCCTTCAGCGGCAGAATCGTGCCGCGCAGCGGCCGCTGGTCGGTGAAGATCGTCACTCGCGCGCCCTCGGCGAAACGCGACGACCAGGTGCCGACCGGGACGATTTCCAGCCGGCCGTTATCCTTCAGGTCTTTGACCATCGCGCCGATCGTATCGAGATGCACAACGATCGCCCGGTCCGGGCTTGCCTGTCGGCCTTTCAAATCGGCGCGGATGGCGCCGCGCCGCGTCAGCTCGAACGGAATGCCGAGTTCCCTGAGGCGCTCGCCGGTGTAACGCACGATTTCGTCGGTAAAGCCGGTCGGGCTCGGCATGTTGAGCATTTCCAGCATGACCTTCGTGAGGTAATCGGCATCGATCGGCAGTTTTGACATACGCTCTCCTTTGTCGGATCAACCTGCCGTCGCCGGAAACAGCAGGTCGATGAACTTCTGGGCCGTCGGCTGCGGCTCGTGGTTGGCCAGCCCCGGACGCTCGTTGGCTTCGAGAATCGCGTAGCGGCTGCCGTCGATCGCCGGCACGATGAAGTCGAGGCCGACGACGGGAATATCGAGCGCCTTCGCAGCTTCCTCCGCCTTTTGCCGCAGCACCGGACCGAGTTGCGGAGTGACGTCTTCGAGCAGACCGCCGACATGCAGATTGGCGGCATCACGCACCTGCAGCACTTCGCCGGCCGGCAGCACGTCGTCGAGTTGGTAACCGCGCGCGCCGATGCAGCGTCGGGTTTCGTCGTCGACCGGAATGCGGCTTTCGCCATCGGTCGCAGCGGCACGGCGGCGACTCTGCTTGTCGATCAACTGCGCGATCGTGTGCTTGCCGCTACCGGTAATCGCCGGCGGCCGGCGCACCGCCGCCGCCACCAGTGTGCAGTCGATCACGATCAGCCGCAACTCGATGCCGTCGATGAACTCCTCCAGGATCACATCGTCGCATACCTTCCGCGCCGCGGTGATGGCTGCCACCAGATCGTCCGGTTCGCGCACGTTGACGCTGATGCCGCGACCCTGCTCACCCCGCACCGGCTTGACCACGACCGCTCCATGCTTTTTCAGAAAGGCGGCATTCGTCCCGGGATCGTCCGCCGGTTGCTGCGCCGGCACGTTCAGACCCGCGCGCGCGAGCAGACGGCTCGTGACGCGCTTGTCGTCGCAGCGACTCATCGCGACCGCCGTTGTCAGTTCGCTCAGGGATTCGCGGCAGACGATGCGCCGGCCGCCGAACGAGAGCGCAAAGTAGCCACCTTCCGCATCGATCACTTCGACGGCGATTCCGCGCCGGCGCGCCTCGTCGACGATAATGGTCGCGTATGGATTCAGCCGCTCCTCCGGTTGCGGCCCGATGAACAACTGCTCGTTGATCGGATTCTTGTGCTTGATGCAGAACACCGGCACGCGCTGGAAGCCGAGCTTTTCGTACAGCCGGATCGCCGACTCGTTGTCGTGCATCACGGACAGGTCCATGAAGGAGCGGCCGCGCGCGTGGTAATGATCGGCGAGATGCGTGACCAGCGCTTCGCCGATACCGGGGCAGCGTGCCTGCGGATCGACGGCCAGACACCACAGGCTGGACCCGTTCTCCGGATCGTCAAACGCGTGCTTGTGATCGACGCCGGTGACGGTGCCGACGATGCGGCCGTCGTCGTCGGCCTCGGCGACCAGGTACGTCAGGTTGCGCGCCTTGCGGTTGCGCCAGACGAAGCCGGGATCGACATCGACCATGCCGCGCTTGCGATAAATGTCGTTGATCGCTTCCGCGTCGCCGCGCGTGCGCAGCCGGCGCACGTTGAAACCCTGCGGCCGCACGCGCGCGGCGCGGTAATTGTGCATCCACAGCCGGAACGTATGCGACGGATCGAGAAACAGGCGCTGCGGCGCGAGCGCGAGGATGACGTGCGGATCCTGGATGTACAGGGCGATGTCGCGCCGGTGCGGCGACTCTTCCTCCAGCGTGTCGGCCAGTGTCTGCGCATCGTCGAAGGTGTGTGCAAAGATCAGCCGGCCCCAGCCGCAATCCAGCACGACGTTGCGCGGCAACTGCTCCTGCGTCGTTTGATCGACGCCTTCGTGCCAGATCTTGAGCGACGGCGCGCTCTGGCGTTCGACGCGGTGGTGGAGGCGGTTTTTGTCGGCCATGACAATGAAATCCTTTCGAGCTACAAATGAGTCTGCAGCCAATACTCCAATAATGCCACCTGCCAGAGCTTCGATCCGCGCAGCGGCGTGATGTGCTCTTCCGGTTCATCGAGCATGCGCTGCACGTAGGTGGACTGGAAGATGCCGCGATGACGCGCGGCTTCGCTGCCGAGCACGTCGCGTACGAAATCAAGATACGGTCCGCGCAGGTACTTGAGCGCCGGCACCGGGAAATAGCCCTTCGGCCGGTCGATCACCGCGGCCGGAATCACCTGGCGCGCGGTTTCCTTGAGGATGTGCTTGCCGCCGCCGGTAACCTTGTATTGGGCCGGAATGCGCGCGGCCAGTTCCACCAGTTCGTGATCGAGAAACGGCACACGCGCTTCAAGGCTCCACGCCATGGTCATGTTGTCGACGCGCTTGACCGGGTCGTCGACCAGCATGATCGTCGTGTCGAGCCGCAGCGCCTTGTCGACCGACAGGCTGGCGCCCGGCATCGCAAAATGATCGTGCACGAAGCGGCGGCTGTAGTCGTCGCCGACCAGCTCCGGCACGACTGCTTCGGCGAACTCGGCATGGTCGCGATCGAAAAACACGCGCGCGTAATCCGCAACCGGATGCTGACTCCCCACCATCGGCGGGTACCAGTGGTAACCGCCGAACACCTCGTCCGCGCCCTGCCCGCTCTGTACTACCTTGACGTGCTTTGCGACCTCGCGCGACAGCAGGTAAAAACCGATCACGTCGTGACTCACCATCGGCTCGGACATTGCGGCAACGCAATCGGCGAGCGCAGGCAATAAGTCTTCCGAGTCCACGAACAACTTATGATGACGCGTCTCAAAACGTTCAGCGACGACATCCGAATACTCGAACTCGTCGCCCTTTTCGCGGCCGACACTTTCAAAACCAACTGAAAACGTTTCCAGCCCCGTCTGGCCGGCCTCGGCCAACAGCCCGACGATCAGGCTCGAATCCAGGCCGCCGGAGAGCAGCACGCCGACCGGCACGTCCGCCACCAGCCGCCGCTGAACCGCCTCGCGCAATGCCTTGAGCAGCACGTCCTGCCATTCCTCGAACGACTGCGACTCGTCCGGCGCGTAATCGAGTTCCCAGTAACGCCGTTCCTGGCGGTGCCCGTCCGGCTGAATAACCATGATGGTTGCCGGTGGCAGCTTGCGCACCGATTTGAGAATCGTGTGCGGCGCGGGCACGACGGAGTGAAACGTCATGTAGTAATGCAGCGCCACCGGATCGATGGCATGGTCGCCGACGCCGCCCGCGAGGAGCGCCGGCAGCGATGAAGCGAAGGTGAATGCCTGGCCGTCCGCGTGATAATACAGCGGCTTGATGCCCAACCGGTCGCGCGCCAGCACAACGCGGCCGCTGTCGCGTTCGGCGATCGCGAAGGCGAACATGCCGTTGAAACGCTTGACGCAATCTTGTCCCCAGGCGTGATAGCCCTTCAGAATGACTTCAGTGTCGCTGGACGAAAAGAAACGATAGCCCTGGCCTTCAAGCTCGCGGCGCAGTTCGCGGTGGTTGTAGATGCAGCCGTTGAACGCGAGCGTGAGTCCCAGCTCGCTGTCCACCATCGGCTGCGCGCCGCGCTCCGACAGGTCGATAATCTTCAGGCGGCGGTGACCGAGCGCCACGCCGCCGTGTGCGACGAGGCCGTCGCCGTCCGGGCCGCGGCGGTGCATCGCGGCGACAGTCTTCGTCAATCCGGCGAGTACCGGATCACGGTCATCAAAACGAATTGCGCCGGCAATGCCACACATGCCTATCCCCGGCTGACGCGGACCTGGTTGCCTTCACCCTTGCGCGCCGCTTGCAACGCCTCGCGCGCGTCCTTCAGCAACGCCGTGAAATCCTTGGTCGGATCAGTGACATTCGCAACGCCGATGTTCATCACCAGGTTGTCGATGCCGGTTTCCGCACCGGCAGCGCGCAGCAGCCGTTCCGCAACCCGTACCGCAATATCCCGATCCGCTTCCGGCAGCAGCACAGCAAGCGTATCCGCCTCATAGCGGCCCACGACGTCGAAGTAGCGCAGGCTGCCGCGAAACGCATTGGCAATCTGGCGCAGCACCGCATCGCCGGCGTGATTGCCGTCACGCGAGTTGAGATCGGTGAAGCTGTCGATGCCGCATAGCAGCACGGACAGCGCGCGCTGGTAACGCAGGCTGCGGTTGAATTCGAGTTCCAGCAGTTCGAGGAAGTAGCGTTGATTGTGCAGATGCGTAACCGCGTCCTGCGTCGCCGCCTGCTTGAGTGCAGCGCGCAACCGCAGGGCTTCTAGCCGCATCAGCGCATGGCCGGCTGCGCCTTCGACCAGGCCGCGTGCGCCGGTATTGTTGAGCGCCGAAGACGGCTGCAGCGCGATGACGCCGGTCTGGCGCCCCCGCGCTACGGTCGTCAGCGCGTACTCAGCCTCGGTCTTTTCGAGCTTGACGATGCGCGCCGTCTGCGGCGTCGGGGCGGCGAGGTTTGCATCCGCTTCCAGGCGGCCGCGAATTTTCTCGGCCACGGCCGCATCCATATCGTGCGTCGCATTGACGCGGAACTCCACGTCGTCGCGCACATAGAACGCAAGCGCCTTGCAATCGAGCGTCGTGGCCAGTTCGTCGAGCAGCGTCTCGCCCAGCTGGTTTTCCGACGCCCGGCCGGCCCAGGTGATCTGGTCCAGCCGCTGCATGATCGCAGCGAGCCGCGCGACCGGCTGGCCCGGCTGCATCATGCCCCGTTCGCGAATGCGCCGGCGCACGCGGCCATACACGCTCGCGCAGATCAGCCCGACGATGAAGGCGACGCCGACAAAGACGTAAACCGCCACCAGCCTTAACTACCCGAGTAACGCCGGAAAAAGTCGAGCAGCATCGCCCAGGATTCCTCGGCGGCGGCGGCGTTGTAGCTGGGACGCGCGTCGCAAAAAAAAGCGTGGCCGGTATCGGCAAACACCTGCAGGCCGTAGCGCAACCCGGCATTGCCGAGCGCCTCGGCGATGCGGCCGTGCTCGTCCGGCCGGATCGACTGATCATTGGCGCCGTAGAACAGCATCAGCGGCGCCCGCATGCGCCTGACATGGTCGAGCAACGGCTCGCGGCCAAAATGATCCTCACGCGGGGCAATGCCGCCGCCGTAGAAGCAGCCGCTCGCCGAGACGCGGTCGGCGAGCGCGGCGTGGGCGCGGAACGCCAGCCGACCGCCGAGGCAGAAACCGACCAGCAGGTTATGCTCTGCATCGCACTCCGGCCGCTTCGCCAGCACGTCGAGCGTCGCTGCGGCCTCGGACAGCACCTGCTCCTCGTCGAGCGTCTTGATCTTGCCGAGCGCTCCGTCGAGGTCGTCGTATTTGAAGACGTCGCCGTGGTAGATATCCGGCACAACCGCGCAGAAACCCGCTTCGGCAAAGCGCTCCGCGACATCGCGAAAATGATCGGTGACGCCGAAGGCTTCGATGAAGCACAGCACGACGGGGTATGGCCCGCCGCCCGCCGGCGCGGCATACCACGCGCGCAACTCCGCATCGATCGACAGCCAGTCGGCTTTGACGGTAATCCTTTCCATTCGTGTTATCTCCTTCGGGGCTCCATTGTAACCCGTCTCAATAACCCGCCGCCGAACCGGCCGGCTCGCGCGGGTCGCTGGCGCCATGCAGAAGCCCGTTCTCCGGATCGACGACGATCGCCTCGGCCGCGCCCCATGGTCCGGCCGTCTTGAAGGTGTAGCCGCGCTGCTCCAGCACCTGCTTCACCTCCGGCTTGAGCGCGTGCGGCTCGACTTCCACCAGGTCCGGCAGCCACTGCTGATGAATGCGCGGCGCATCGATCGCCTGCTGCACGTTCATGCCGTAGTCGATCACGTTGAGGATGCTCTCCAGCGTGATCGTGATGATGCGCGAGCCGCCGGGGCTGCCCGTCACCATGAACAGCTTGCCGTTATGCGTGACGATCGTCGGCGTCATCGACGACAGCGGCCGCTTGCCGGGCGCGATCGCGTTGGCTTTACCCTGCACCAGCCCGAAGCTGTTCGGTACGCCCGGCTTCGACGTAAAGTCGTCCATTTCGTTGTTGAGGAAGAAGCCGGTGTTGCCGGCGATGTGACCGCTGCCGAAATACCAGTTGATCGTGTAGGTCACCGCCACGGCGTTGCCGTGCTTGTCGACCACCGAGTAGTGCGTCGTATCGTCGCCCTCCGGCAGCGTCATGCCACCGTTCAATTCACTCGACGGCGTCGGCTTTTTCGGATCGATCTTCGCGCGAATCGCCTTCGCGTGCTTCGCCGACAGCAGCTTATCGATCGGGTTGTGCACGAAGTCGGGGTCGCCGAGACTGGTGTTGCGGTCCGCGTAGCTGAAGCGCATCGCCTCGGCAAGATAATGCACCGAGTTCACCGAATGAAAGCCGAACTTCGACAGCGGATAGCCGCTGACGATGTTCATGATTTCACACATCGTCGTGCCGCCGGAGCTCGGCGGCGGCGACGACCAGACGTCGTAGCCCCGATAGTCGCAGTGAATCGGCGTCTCCCACTCGACATTGTATTGCGCGAAGTCCTTTTTCGTCAGCAGGCCGCCGTGCTTGTGGCTGGCCTCGGCCACCGCCGCGGCAATCGGGCCGTCGTAAAACGCCTTCGTGCCATGCTTCTCGATCAGCTTGAGCGTGTGGGCGAGCTTCTTCTGCACCAGTCGGTCGCCGACCTGGTACGGCTTGCCGTGATTGAGGAAGATGCTCGCGACGTTCGGCTGCGCGGCAAAAGTTTTGCTGCGCGTGTGCAGGATTGCGACGTCGCCGGGCACCAGGATGAAGCCTTTTTCGGCCAGCTTGATCGCCGGCGCCATCACCTGCTTCAGGCTCATCGTGCCGTATTTCTTGAGCGCGGTGTTGAGCCCCATTACGGTGCCGGGTACGCCGACTGCCTTCCAGCTCTTGGTGCTCATGCCGTGGACGACCTTGCCCTGCTCGTTCTGATACATGTCGGCGGACGCCGCGAGCGGCGCCTTTTCGCGAAAGTTCAGGAAAGCCTTCTTGCCGTTCGCGAGGCGGATCAGCATGAAGCCGCCGCCGCCGATATTGCCGCAGCACGGATCGACAACTGCGAGCGCGTAGCCCACCGCGACCGCCGCATCGATCGCGTTGCCGCCCTGCTTGAGGATATCCACGCCTACCTGCGTCGCCAGATGCTGCGCGGTGACGACCATGCCGTGGCTGGCCGTGACCGGCTGCGGCACGCCACGGGCCGGCGCGCGCGGCGCGAGCGCGACGGCGGCAAGAATCAGTACGAACAAGGAAAAAACTTTCGTCATCGGAGGCTTCCCGGAAAATTGGAGGCGTCATTTTGACGCGAGCGCAGGCCGAAGTCCAAAACTCGCGAGCCGATCATCGTATAATGGCGCGCCTCGCGAAAGCGGCCCCGGCCGCCATCAACCAGGACAACCATGACAAGAAAAACCGTTCTGATAACCGGAGCGACCTCGGGCCTCGGACTCGCGACCGCGCACGATCTGGCGCGGCGCGGCTACCGTGTGATCGTCGGCGGGCGCACCGGGTACCGCTGCGACAAGGCAGTCGCGGCCATTCGCGCGGCGTCCGGAAATGATGACATTGACGCGGTTGCCGCCCCGTTGTCATCGCGCGAGCACGTCAATCATGCGGCCGACATCGTGCTGGAAAGGTGCGACCGCCTCGACGTGCTGATCAACAACGCGGCCACGCTGCTGCCGACCCGGCGCACCACCCAGGACGGCCTCGAAGCGACGTTCATGGTCAACTATCTCGCGCCGTTCATGCTGACGCAGCGGCTGCTGGAGCGAATGCGGGCGAGCGCGCCGGCGCGCATCCTCAACATCGCCTCGCGCATGCACCAGTACGCCGACGGCATCAACTTCGACGACCTGCAAAGCCTGCACAACTACGACGCGTTCTACGGCGCGTTCACGCAGAGCAAGCTGGCGCTGATCATGTTCACCTACGAACTGGCGCGCCGCCTCGAAGGCAGTGGCGTGACGGCGAACTGCATCGATCCGGGCCTGTTCCGGACCTCGCTGTCGCAATCGCGCGCCGCGCCGTTTTATCTCAAGCTGCTGCGCCCGCTGCTGCTGAGCACGCCGGAACACGCGGCGGAAACGGTGGTCGCAGCGGCGGATTCCGAAGACTACGCTCATATAACGGGCGAATGTATTGCGCGCGAAGGCGTGATTGCGACGTCGGACGCGTCACACGATCGCGAGGCGCAGAAGCGGCTCTGGGACGTGAGCCTGGAGTTGGCGGAGATGGCACCCGAAACAAAGGCCTAATCTTCTCGGTCATGGCAGCGAAAGCTGGCACGACGGAAACTCTCGCGCCGCCCGGTCGTGCGGCGCCGCAAAATCAATCTCCGGCCCGATCGGCACGATGCGTGTCGGGTTCACCGTCGGCTGGCTGCGGTAATAATGCCGCTTGATGTGGTCGAGGTTAACCGTCTCGGCCACGCCCGGCACCTGGTACAGCTCCCGGCAGTAACTCCACAGGTTCGGATAGTCGCGCAACTGGCGCCGGTTGCACTTGAAGTGGCTGTAATACACGCTGTCGAAACGAAACAGCGTCGTCAGCAGCCGCCAGTCGGCCTCGGTCAGCGTATCGCCGGCGAGGTAACGCTGCCGGTCCAGAATCGCTTCCAGCTCGTCGAGCGTGTCGAACAGCGCTGTCGCGGCCTCTTCATACGCCTCCTGCGTCGTGGCAAAGCCGGCCTTGTACACGCCGTTATTGACGTTGTTGTAGACCTTGTCGTTAATCGCGTCGATCTCCGCGCGTAGCGACTCCGGATAATAATCCCCCGGCTGCGCGCCGACGCCGTCGAACGCGCTGTTGAAGATGCGGATGATCTCGGACGACTCGTTGTTGACGATCGTCTGCTTTTCCTTGTCCCACAGCGTCGGCACACTGACGCGGCCGGTGTAGTCCGGCACCGCCTTCGTGTACAGCTCGCGCAGAAACTTGAAGCCGTTGACCGTATCGGGAATGCAACCAGGCCCGTCGGAGAAGAACCAGCCGTCGTCGCCCATGAACGGGTCGACGACCGACAGGCCGATCATCGATTCCAGTCCCTTCAATTTGCGGAAAATCAGCGCGCGGTGCGCCCACGGACAGGCCAGCGACACATAAAGGTGGTAGCGCCCCGGCGCGGCCGGGAATTCGGCACCCGGATCGGGCTCTATCCAGTGCCGGAAGCCGGCGTCGGGCCGCACAAAGCGGCCGCCGCTCTTTTTCGTGTCATACCAGTCGGTATGCCATTCGCCGTTGACGAGTAGTCCCATTAGTCAGTCGCCGCAGAGTTTGTGCGTGATCCCGGCCAGGTGGCGCGCATGAAACCGCATCACCGTCAATTCGTTGTCGCTCGGCTGACGGCTGCCGTCGGGTGCGGCGAGTGTGCTTGCACCATAGGGTGAACCGCCGCTGATTTCGCCGAACTCGCTGATCCCGGGGCACGTGTAAGGACAGCCGACCACGACGAAACCGAGATGCAGCAGCGTGGTATGAAACGACGTAATGGTCGTCTCCTGGCCGCCGTGCTGTGTATTTGTGCTGGTGAAAACGCCGGCGGGCCGGCCGGTCAGCACTCCCGTTTGCCACAGCGGCCCGGTCTGGTCGAGAAAATTGCGCATCTGGCCGCACATGTTGCCGTAGCGCGTCGGCGTGCCGAACATGATGCCGTCGTAGTCGCCCAACTCGCCGGGCGACGCGACCGGCGCGGCCTGGTCGAGCTTGACCCCTGCCTTTTTCGCCACATCTTCCGGAATCAGCTCCGGCACGCGCTTGATCGTCACTTCCGTGTTCGGCACCTCGCGCGCGCCGGCCGCTGCTTCCTCGGCCATGCGTTCGATGTGGCCGTACATGCTGTAATACAGCACGAGTATCTTCGCCATGATCGCCTCCTTGCGATAGACGGTGAATCAAACCTTCACTATACCTCGCGGCCAATCGCCACGTCGCCCTCGGGCGTTTCCGGCCTGACGCCACCGCCGCGCAGCGACGGGTCCTCGCCGATCAGCCGCTTGAGCCACGGGACGAGCAGGGCCGCAATGATCGCCGCAACCAGCGCCGCAATGCCGAGCTTGGTAAACAGGCCCGTGAACAGCGAAATCGACTGCGTGGGTTCCGTGACGTTTTCCGGAACCGAGGCGATCGTCGCCACGACGCTGCCGAGATACTGGCTGATGGCCGTGGCGAGGAAGAACGCGCCCAGCAGCAGGCCGCGCAGCCGTTCCGGCACCAGCTTGACGATCATCGACAGGCCGAGCGCGCTGATAATCAGCTCGGCGCACGACTGCAGACCGTAGCCCGCCACCAGCCACCAGCCGGAGACAATACCATCGGCGCCGGCGAACAGGCCGCTCGCGGCGAACACGAAGAACGCGAGGCTTGAAACGAACAGGCCGGCCGCGTACTTGGTCGGCATCGAAAAGTCGCCTTTGGTGTTGGCGCGATGCGTGTAGTAACCGGCCATGATCGGGCTCAGGATCACGATCCAGAACGGATTGAAGTCCTGAAACTGCGCCGGCAGGATCGAAATACCAAGAATGCCATGGCTGGCTACGTCCGATCCCATCTTCGCGTTGTACACGTTGTGCTTCGCGAACAGCGTCAGCGATGTGGACATCTGCTGGTAATAAATGAAGAACACAATCACGATCGCGAGCAGCACCAGGCAGGCGGCAAGACGACCACGATATTGCGGCTCCGTTATCATCAGGTAGGCGAAAATCCCCAGGGCGATGATCGCAAACGCGATAATGACGCCTCGCGTGACGTCGTTGTAGCGGATAACGTAGGAAACAATCGCGGCAATGATGAGCGAGCCGACGATCACCGCGATCAACTTGCCCCAGTGCAGTTTCTCGAAGTCAGGCGCCGAACCATACGGCCGCACTGCTCCGCGCATGAAGAAGTAGTTGAGCAGCCCGAGCGCAAGGCCGATGGCGCTGACGCCGAAAGCCACATGCCAGCCGAAGTTGTTGGCGACAATCGGCGTCGCCGCGATCGAAATCAGCGAGCCGATGTTGATCGACATGTAATAGATGGTGAAGGTCGAGTCGAGCTTGCTCGGATCGTTCGGATACAATCTTGAAACCAGGTTGTTCGGGTTAACCTTGAACAACCCGTTGCCGATCGAGATCACGCCCATCGCGAAAAACAGGGTGGATGCCGATGGAATCGCCAGCAGCACGTAACCGATCATCAACGTGATCGCGCCCAGCGTCATCGTGCGCCGCGCGCCCAGCACCTTGTCGCCGATGAAGCCGCCGACCATCGTCAGCGCGTACACCATCGAGACCATTGCGCCCCAGATCAGTACGGCACGTGTTTCGGGGTTGCCGCCGTCGAGGCCGGCTGTCTTGGCGAGGTTCGCGTTGTTGGTCAGCGCGTCCACCAGGAACAGCACCATGATGGCCTGCATGCCGTAGTAGCCAAAGCGCTCCCACATTTCGATGAAGAACAGGGCAGCGAACGCCTTCTTGGGTTGTGCTTGCAGTTGATCAGGCTGTTGCATACAAAATTACCCGGAAATTGTGACCGGGCAACCTTACAGGGTTTTTACTACGGGCGTCTAGCGAGAATTGGCTCGAGATGCTCAACGACGAGCTGCAATCGACTCTCGCCGCGCCACACGTTCACGTCCGGCCGATAGACCAGCCGAATGCGCTCGCAGCCCGTAATGGCGCTTTCGTCAATATTGAACGCAATCGCATCGAGCGGTGGCGCGACATCGGAGACACGCACCCGCAGGCGCAAATGCCGCTCGCCGACGACGCGCGTCGCGGCGATGCCGAACTCGCCGTCGAACAGCGGTTCCGGAAAGCCCTGCCCCCACGGACCTGCGGATCGCAGCAATTCCGCAACTTCCAGCGTCAGTTCGTCCGGCGTCAGCTCGCCATCCGTCAGCACCTGCTTGACCGGCTCCTCGCCGCCCAGCGCGCGCCGCACTTCGGCGTCGAACGCCGCCGCGAACGCGTCTAAATCGGCCGCAGCCAGCGTCAGCCCGGCGGCCATCGCGTGGCCCCCGAATTTTTGCAGCAGCCCCGGCCGGTGCGCATCGACCGCCGCCAGCACGTCGCGAATGTTGAGGCCCGGCACCGAACGCGCGGAACCTTTGAGGGTCGCCTCATCGGCACGCGCAAACGCCACCACCGGCCGGTGCGCGTGATCCTTGACCCGGCCGGCGACAAGCCCGATCACGCCCTGGTGCCAGCTTTCTTCGAACAGGCACAGGCCCGCTGCCCGCGCGCCGTCCATGCCGGCAATAAGCGGCTCGGTCAGCGCCAGTGCCTCGGCGCGCATGCCCGCTTCGATCTCGCGCCGCTCGCGGTTAAGCGCGTCGAGCTGGGCGGCGAGCGCCAGCGCGCGGTCGGCGTCGTCCGTCAGCAGGCATTCAATGCCGACAGACATATCGTCCAGCCGCCCCGCCGCGTTCAGCCGCGGCGCGATGGCGAAGCCCAGGTCGGCCGGCGTCAGCCGCGCGAGTTCGCGGCCGCCCACCTGCGCCAGCGCCGCGATGCCCGCCGTGCAGCGGCCCGCGCGCATCCTTCTCAAGCCCTGCTCGACCAGAATGCGGTTGTTGTCGTCGAGCGGCACCATGTCGGCGACCGTGCCCAGCGCGACCAGGTCGAGCCAGTCCGCCAGCGCCGGCTCCGCCATGCCGCGCCCGGCGAACCAGCCGCGCTCGCGCAGGCGCCCGCGCAACGCGATCAGCACGTAGAACATGACGCCGACGCCCGCCAGCGCCTTGCTCGGAAACGCATCCCCCGGCACGTTCGGGTTGACGATCACGTTCGCGTTCGGCAGCGTCTCGCCGGGCAGATGATGGTCGGTTACCAGCACGTCGATCCCGCGCTCGCGCAATGCGGCGACGCCGGCATGATTGGCGATGCCGTTATCGACCGTCACGACCAGCGCCGGCTCGCGTGCGATCGCCAGCGCCGCGATTTCCGGCGTCAGGCCGTAGCCGTACTCGAAGCGGTTGGGGACGAGGTAGCCGACCTCGGCCGCGCCCAGCGCGCGCAAGGCCCGCACCGCGAGCGCCGAACTCGTCGCGCCATCGGTGTCGAAATCGCCGACGATGAGGATCGGGCGCTGCGCCTCTAGAGTATCCGCGAGCAGATCGGCCGCCGCATCGATGCCGCCGAGGCTTGTGTGCGGCGCAAGGCGCGCGAGGCGGTAATCGACCGCCGCCGCGGTTTCGACGCCGCGCGCGGCATAGAGACGTTTCAGCAGCGGGGGAATGTCATCGCCGAGTCCATCGACTAGACCGACCGTGCGGCGCTTGATTCGGGGCGTTAAGATAGGCACGACCATGAGCGAACGCATTATCCCCGAATTGTCATGAAAATCGAACAGGCCCTTCCCTCCGCGGACGCCAAAACCATCCGCAGCTACGGCCCCGGCTACATCGTCAT
>DASSTE010000081.1:0-30529 GCA_035708085.1 Gammaproteobacteria bacterium
CTTCGGCGCCAACGCGCGCGCCGGGCTCATCACCCGCGGCCTCGCCGAAATCATGCGCCTGGGCGCGGCGCTCGGTGCGCGGCCGGAAACGCTGATGGGCCTCGCCGGCCTCGGCGACCTCGTCCTGACCTGCACCGGCGATCTGTCGCGCAATCGCCGGCTGGGGCTCGCGCTCGCCGCCGGCAAATCCCGCGAAGCGGCCGTGGCGGAGATCGGTCAGGCCGTGGAAGGCATCGGCGCGGCCAAGGCGGTGCATCGCCTCGCCGCCGAACAGGGTATCGATATGCCGATCACCGAGCAGGTCTATCGCGTGCTGTACGAGGGGCTCGCGCCGCGCGGGGCAGTAGAAAGCCTGTTTAATCGCGCCCCCAAAAGCGAATTCGAATAACGGGAAACCATAGCTTGCGCGGGCTGAAAAGTTCGGCTAGTGTCAACTTGAACATCGCCCACACAAGGAACAGGCATCATGGACGGTGCGGATGTTGCTGACGATCTCACCTCTCCCATCCATATTACGCACCCGCACGCGGATGGCGTCGATACCGTTCTGACGCCGGCAGCGCTGGCGTTTATCGCCGGGCTGGCCGAATGTTTCGGGCCGCGCGTCGACGAGCTGCTGGCGCGTCGCGCGAAGCGGCGCCAGGCGATTGCCCACGGCGCCACGCTCGACTTTCTGCCCGAGACCGAAGAGGTGCGCGCGGGCGACTGGCGCGTCGGCGACATTCCCGACGACTTGCGCGATCGCCGCGTCGAAATCACCGGGCCGGTCGAGCGCAAGATGATCATCAACGCGCTCAATTCCGGCGCCTGCGTGTTCATGGCGGACTTCGAAGACTCGCTGGCGCCGACCTGGGAGAACGTGGTAGCCGGGCAGGTCAATCTGCGGGACGCGGTCAGGCGGACCATTGAATTCGTCAATCCGGGCGGCAAGCAATATCGGCTCAACGACAAGACCGCGGTGCTGATGGTGCGCCCGCGCGGCTGGCATCTGCCGGAGAAGCACCTGCTGATCGACGGCGAGCCGATCCCGGCGGCACTGGTCGATTTCGGCCTGTTTTTTCATCACAACGCACGCGAGCTGTTGCGCCGCGGGACCGCTCCCTATTTATACCTGCCGAAGATGGAGAGCCATCTCGAGGCGCGCCTGTGGCGCGATATTTTCGAGCACGCCGAGCGCCAGTTGGGCTTGAAGCACGGCGGCATCAAGGCGACGGTGCTGATCGAAACGCTGCCGGCCGCGTTCGAGATGGACGAAATCCTCTACGAGCTGCGCGACTACATCGTGGGCCTGAACTGCGGACGCTGGGATTACATCTTCAGCTACATCAAGACTTTCCGCGACCGCGCCGATCACGTGCTGCCCGACCGCGGCGCGGTGACGATGACGACGCATTTCCTGCGCTCATACTCGCAATTGCTGATCAAGACCTGTCACCGCCGCGGCGCATTCGCGATGGGCGGCATGGCGGCGCAGGTGCCGATCAAGAACGACGCGGCGGCCAACCGCGATGCGGTCGACAAGGTGCGCGCGGACAAGCTGCGCGAGGTCCGCGACGGCCACGACGGCACCTGGGTCGCGCATCCGGGACTGGTGCCGGTGGCAATGGAGGTGTTCAACGAGCATATGGAAGGGTCCAATCAGCTCGGGCGGCTGCGCGACGACGTGGAAGTCGCTGCGGCCGATTTGCTGCGGGTACCTGAAGGCGCGATCACCGAAGCCGGTATGCGCAACAACATCAGCGTCGCGATTCAGTACCTCGCCGCGTGGCTCGAAGGCTCGGGCTGCGTGCCGATCAATCACCTGATGGAAGACGCGGCGACCGCCGAGATCGCACGCACGCAGCTCTGGCAGTGGCTGCGCCACGGCGCGACGCTCGACGATGGGCGGCGCATCGACGAGCCGTTGCTGCAGGACATCCAGGATGCCGAACTGATCGCGATCGAAAACCGCGGCCCGCGCCTGCCGTATACCGAAGCGGCGCAAATGCTGTACGAGGCGACGACGGCACCGGAGTGTGCGGAATTTCTGACCCTCGCTACGTACGACCACCTCCCCTAGCTAACCCACCACAGGAAGCCCTAGCCATGGACGACTTCGCTTCAATCGATGCCCTCAAAGAGGATTGGACCCACAACCGCCGCTGGCGCGGGATACGCCGCGACTACAGCGCTGAAGACGTCGCGCGCCTGCGCGGCAGCGTACCGATCGAATACACACTCGCACGCCGCGGCGCCGAGAAACTCTGGCATTTGCTGCGCACCGAAAAGTTCGTCAACGCGCTCGGCGCGATGACAGGCAACCAGGCCATGCAGCAGGTCAAGGCCGGCCTCAAGGCGATCTACTGCTCGGGCTGGCAGGTCGCCGCCGACGCCAACACCGCCGGGCAGATGTATCCGGACCAGTCGCTGTATCCGGCCGACAGCGTGCCGGATGTGGTGCGCAGCATCAACAACGCGTTCCAGCGCCTCGACCAGATTCACTGCGCTGAAGGCCGGCCGATGGAGGACGTGTACGCACCTATCGTCGCCGACGCGGAGGCCGGCTTCGGCGGCGTACTGAACGCGTTCGAACTGATGAAAAACATGATCGCAGCCGGCGCCGCGGGCGTGCATTTCGAGGATCAGCTTTCGGCCTACAAGAAGTGCGGCCACATGGGCGGCAAGGTGCTGGTGCCGACCAGGGAGGCGGTGCAGAAGCTGGTAGCGGCTCGGCTGGCGGCCGACGTGCTGGGCGTGCCGACCGTACTGATCGCGCGCACTGACGCTAACGCCGCGAGCCTGTTGACGTCCGACATCGACGAGTACGACGCGCCGTTTCGCACCGGCGAGCGCACGCCGGAAGGCTTTCACGTCGTCAAGGCGGGCATCGACCAGGCGATCTCGCGCGGCCTGGCTTACGCGCCGTACGCCGATCTCGTCTGGTGCGAAACCGCGCATCCCGATCTCACCGAAGCGCGCCTGTTCGCCGAGGCGATCCGCCGCGAGCATCCGGACAAGCTGCTTGCCTACAACTGCTCGCCGTCGTTCAACTGGCGGCGCCACCTCGACGACACCACCATCGCCGGTTTCCAGAAGGAACTCGCGGCGATGGGGTACAAGTTCCAGTTCGTCACGCTGGCGGGCTTCCACGCGCTCAACTACTCGATGTTCGACCTCGCGCACCGCTACCGCGACCACCAGATGGCGGCCTATGTGCAATTGCAGCAGGCGGAGTTCGACGCCGAGGAACGCGGCTACACGGCGACCAAGCACCAGCGCGAAGTCGGGGCGGGCTATTTCGACCAGTTGACGCAGGTAATCAGCGGTGGCGCATCGGGACTGACCGCATTGGCCGGGTCGACGGAAGAAGCGCAGTTTGATCCGGCGGCCGACGTGGCGATGGCGAAGAGGCCGGCGTAAGGTCGTTTCCCGTCGTTCCTGCGCAGGCAGGAACGACAAAATACGCGCTACGCGCCGCCGGCAAAGCCCTGCTGCCGCCAAGCCTCATACACCACGACCGCAACCGAATTGGATAGATTCAGGCTGCGGTTGTTGGGCCGCATCGGCACGCGGAGCACCCGCTCCGGCCCCAGCTCATCCAGCAGCTTCTGAGGCAGACCGCGGGTTTCGGGACCGAACAGGAACGCGTCGCCGGGCTGGAAGTCGACTTCGGTGTAGCCCCGGCGCCCGCGCGTGGATAGCGCAAAGAAGCGGGCCTCGGGCAGTGCCGCGCGGCAGTTGGCGATGTCTTTGTGCTCGACCACGCTCGCGTACTCGTGATAATCCAGCCCCGCCCGGCGCAACTGGCGTTCCTCCAGCGTAAATCCCAGCGGATGCACGAGGTGCAACGCCGCGCCGCTGTTCGCGCACAGGCGGATGATGTTGCCGGTATTGGGCGGAATTTCCGGCTGATACAATACGACGTTAAACATTCGCTTGGGTGGTCACATGCAGGACAGTTCGCTTGCGCTGGAGTTCGCCGGGCTGAAGCTTGCCAGCCCGATCGTACTGCTGTCGGGCTGCGTCGGGTTCGGTGAAGAATATACGCGCGTCGCCGGTTTTTCCAACCGCGACGCCGGCGCGATCTGCCTGAAGGGCACGACGCTCAACGCCCGCCTCGGCAACCCGCCGCACCGGATTGCAGAAACGCCGATGGGCATGCTGAACGCGATCGGCCTGCAGAATCCGGGCGCGCATGCGGTCGTCAACGACATCCTGCCGGCGCTCGATTTCAGCGAGACGCGGTTCATTGCCAACGTGTCCGGCTCGACCGTCGAGGAATACGCCGAAGTCACGCGCATCTTCGATGATTCACCGATCGACGCGATCGAAATCAACATCTCATGCCCGAACGTCAAGGAAGGCGGCGTTGCATTCGGCAACGATCCGGACATGTCGGCGCGGGTGGTCGAAGCCTGCCGCGCGGTCACGAAGAAGCCGCTGATCACCAAGTTGTCGCCCAACCAGACCAACATCGCCTACAACGCCGAGCGCTGCATCGAAGCGGGCACCGATGCGTTCGCCGTCATCAACACGATGATGGGCATGGCGATCGATATCAACACCCGTCGGCCGGTCATCGGCAACATCCAGGGCGGCCTGTCGGGCCCGGCGATCAAGCCGATCGCTTTATTAAAGGTCCGCGAAGTGGCTTCCGTCGCGCGGCGCCATAACATTCCGATCATCGGCCAGGGCGGCATCGCCAACGCTCACGACGCGATCGAGTTCCTGATCGCCGGCGCAAGCGCCGTCGGCGTCGGGACAGCGCTGTTTTACGACCCGCTGATCTGCCCGAAGATTAACCAGGGCATTGCGGAATACCTGAAGCTGCATGGCTTTGCGAACGTCAGCGAGCTGACCGGTACCCTCGGAAAGGACTGAGTGCTGAGGACCCAGGACCAAGTGAATAATCCCGGCTCTCCCTCTCAGTCCTGAATCCTGGATCCTTACTCTTAGTTTCTACCGCATATCCTCCGAATAAGCCCTTGTATCCACTGATTTTCTTTACAAGGCTTCCGATGTAACTTATGCTGTCGCACGCTCGCCCGAGCTACGGGTAAGCCCCATATTGCGGCCGCCCGCGGGATGGCTGTGCGCCGGCCACGGCCGGCAGGGAGCGGGGATTGCTTTCAATTCTAAAAAATCGGCGGCCGACAACCGGGCTGGCCGGCTTCGCCTACGACGCCGACGGGCTCGGCGTGGCGCGTATTGCGCGCGACAAGGCGCACCGACCACGCCTGACGAGCTGCCGCTACCTTCCCTGTAATGACGAACCCGGCCGCGCGGCCGCGGCGGAGGCCGCCACCCACCAGCTCGGCCTGCAGCATCTCAAGGCGACGACGGTCATCGACGCCACGGCCTATCAGCTTCTGCTTGTGGAAACGCCGGACGTACAGCCCGACGAACTGCGCGGCGCGGTGCGCTGGCGCATCAAGGACCTGATCGATTTCCACATCGACGACGCCGCCATCGACGTGTTCGAAGTGCCGGGCCAGCACAGCACTGCTGCCGGCGGTCACCTGATGTACGCAGTCGCGGCACGCAGCCAGGCGGTGCAGACCAGCATCCGCCGGCTCGAAGGCGCCGGCGTCGAACTTGCCAGCATCGATATCCCGGAAATGTGCCTGCGCAACGTCGCCGCGCTGTTGCCGGAAGACGTCGAAGGCGTGGCGCTTCTGTATCTCGCGCGCGAGGCCGGCTGGATCGTGCTCACCCGCCAGCACACGCTGTATCTCGCCCGCCGGATCGATACCGGCTACGCCGAACTCGACGCGGCGGCCGACGATCCGGCGCGTTTCGAGGCGCTCGCCAGCGGCATCGTGCTCGAACTTCACCGTTCGCTCGACTATTACGAAAGCCATTTCACCCAGCCGCCGGTGGGCCACGTCGCCATCGCGCCGGCCGCGGTGCCGCTGCATGGTCTTGAAGCCTTCCTGAGCCGCAGCCTGAACGTGCAGGTGATCGGCTGCGACCTGAACAAGCTGCTGGACGTGGACGAACCCTGGGATGCCGGGCTGCAGGGCCGCTGCCTGCCGGCGCTGGGCGCCGCGCTGCGCGTGGAGGCGACGGCCCTGTGAGCGCGGTCCTGAACCAGCAGATCAATCTTTATCAGCCGATCTTTCGCAAGCCGCGCAAGGTTTTTTCGGTGCGGACGATGGCCGAGGCGATCGGAATCGTGCTGCTCGCGCTGATCCTGCTTTACGGCTGGGCGGTCTGGCAGACGCATCAACTGCACGACCGGCTGGCCGCGATGCAGTCCCAGCAGGCTCACGACAGCGAAGTGCTGAATCGGCTCGAGGCGACGCTGGCGAGGCGCCGTCCGAGCGCGGCACTGACGCAGGCACTGGCCGCGGCCGAATCCGAACGCGATGCGCGCGAAGCGCTGCTCAAGGCGCTGACGGCGCCGCATCGGGCCAACACCACCGGCTTTGCGCCGGCTCTCGAAGGCCTTGCGCGCACGCCGGTCAACGGGCTGTGGCTGACCGGCATTACACTGGCCGACGGCGGCGACCAGATTCAGTTGACCGGCGCAACGACGCGCTCGGCGCAGGTGCCGAAGCTGGTGCGGAAGCTGGCTGATGTGCCGGCCTTCGCCGGGGTCGAATTCAAGCGGCTGCAGATCGAGCGCGATACAGGCAAGTCGGGACCCGCGCGACTCGATTTTCTGTTGTCCACCAGCGCCAAAAAGGCAAAGCCCTGATGCGCGCGCGGCTCGAAATATGGGCGGCGCGGGTCAACGCACTCAGCCTGCGCGAACGCGGCCTGCTGATGCTCGCCGTACTGGTGGTACTGATCGGGCTGTGGGAAGTCATTTTCTTTGGCCCGCTGCAGCGCAAGCAGGCGGCGCTGCAAAAGCAGGTTGCGACGCTGCGCGGCTCGGTCGCCGATCTCAACCGGACCATCACCGAAGCAGCCGAGAAGACCACCACCGATCCGAACGTGGCGTTGCGCGCACAGCTCGCCGCCGCCCGCCGCGCGAGCGCGAGCGCGAACCAGCGGCTCAAGGCGATCACCGCCGGGCTGATCGCGCCGCGCGAGATGGCGGCGGTTCTGGAAAAGCTGCTGAAGGCGCAGCACGGTCTCAAGCTGATCAGCATGACGAACCTGCCGGCGGCGCCGGTGGCGCTCGACGATGGCAGGCATTCGAAGGCGAAGGTGTTTCGCCACGGGCTGACGCTGACGTTCGAGGGCGACTATCTCGATACGCTCAAGTATCTCGAGACGCTTGCCAGGCTGCCGTGGCATTTTTACTGGGACAAACTCGAACTGCACGTGAAGCGGTATCCCGTCAGCCGTGTAACGCTGACGGTGCACACGCTCAATCTGAAAGAAGGGTGGATCGGTGTTTAGCGAGATGGGCTTCGCGGTTCGCGGTTCGCGGTTCGCGTGGAAAGCTGCCGTCGTCGCGTTTGCCTTTATCGGTGCGTGCGCCTACGCCGGCACCTTGCACGATCCGACGCGGCCGGATTTCGCCACCGCCGCCACGCCGGCGCACGCGGCGCCAGCCTGGCAGCTCAACTCGACGCTGATTTCCGCTCATCGCCGCCTCGCCGTGATCAACGGTAAAAGCGTCGGCGTCGGCGACCGGATCGATGGCGCGACGGTGGTCGCAATCACGCCCGGCGCGGTGCGCCTGCGTCGCGGCGGTCACCAGTTCACGATTCATTTGATCGCCGACACCATCAAGACCAAGTCGGCCGCCGCCGCGGCACGAGGTTCGTCATGACCGGCCGCATCGCCATTCTGCTCGTTTTCGCCGGCACGCTTGCCGCCTGCACCACCTTGCCCGGCCCCAGTGCCCGCGACAGCACGCATCACGCGCTCAAGCAGGCCGCGAACCAGCAATACAAGCCGCCGCCGCCGCCCGCAGCCGTCAGCGAGGCGCTGCTGCCGACGGTGACGGCGCCGCAGCCCGAGGCCGCGGCAACCGAAGAGCACTTCGACGTGGCGGTCAACAAGGTGCCGGCGCGCACGTTTTTCATGGGGCTCGTCAAGGGCACGCACTACAACATGGTCGTGCCGCCGGACCTGAAGGGCAAGATTTCGCTGCGCCTCAAAAACGTGACGGTGCCGGGCGTCATGGACATCGTGCGCAGCGAATATGGCTACGAATACCGGCGCAACGGCAACACGTTCCTGGTGCTGCCGGAGACGCTCAAGACGCGCATCTTCCAGGTCGATTACCTCAACATCAGCCGCAAGGGCACCTCGCAGACGCGGGTGACTTCAGGCGAGACCACCGAACGTCCATACGGCAACCAGGCGTATGGCGCCTACGGTCGCGGCGGCCTGTACGGCAACGGCGGCATGCCTGCCAACGGCAATGACAACAACCGCCACACCGATGTCTCGACCTACATTCATACGCAGACGGAGTCGGACTTCTGGACCGACCTCAAAAGCTCGCTGACGGCCATCGTGGGTACCGCGAACGGTCGTCAGGTGGTGGTCAATGCCGATTCCGGCGTGATCGTGGTGCGCGCACTGCCGGCGGAGCTGCACAACGTCGCAATGTATCTGCAGCAGGTGCAGGGCAGCGTCAGCCGCGAAGTGGTGCTGGAAGCCAAGATCATCGAGGTGGTGCTGAACAACGGCTTCCAGTCGGGCATCAACTGGGGTGCGCTGGGCCGGCCGGCGGCCGGCGAGAGTATTTTCGGTACGCAACTCGGCGGCCGGGGGCTGTTCGACGCGGGCCGCTCCGACCTCGGCGGGTCGTCGGTGTCGCTGTCGCCCGGCAGCGCGCTCACGAACGCGACTACATCGGCATTCGGCGGCAACTTCGCGCTCGCGCTCAACCTGACGGACTTCAACGCGTTCATCGAACTGCTGCAGACGCAGGGCAAGACACACGTGCTGTCGAGCCCGCGGGTTGCGACGCTGAACAACCAGCAGGCGGTAATCAAGGTCGGCTCAGACGAGTTCTTCGTCACCGGCATATACAACAATACGTTCGTGTCGACGACCACGGCGAACTCCAGCAACGTCATCATTCAGCCGTTCTTTTCCGGCATCGCGCTCGACGTGACACCGCAGATCGACAGCAACGGCGAGGTGACTCTGCACATTCACCCGGTCGTGAGCGAAGTGCAGGATCAGCAGAAGACGTTTACCGTCAGCGGCCAGACCAACAGCTTGCCGCTGGCGCTGAGCCAGGTGCGCGAGTCGGACAGCGTCGTGCGCGCCAAGAGCGGCCAGATCATCGTGATCGGTGGCCTGATGAAGAACGAGAGTCACGACCAGGTTTACAAGACTCCGGTGCTGGGCGACATTCCGCTGGTCGGCAACCTGTTCAAGCAGACCAAGACCGTGTCGCAGAAAACCGAACTGGTGATTCTGCTGAAGCCGGTCGTGATCGACAGCCCGGACCAGTGGTCGAAGATCGGCCAAAGCTCGTTCGACCGGCTGCAGTCGATCGACCCGGGGAACCGGCGCTAGGCCGCCGTCATGTATCTGGAACATTTCGGCCTCAAGACCTATCCGTTTTCGCTGACACCGGACACGGAGTTTTTCTTCGCCAGTCCCAGCCACCAGGAAGCGCTCAACGTGCTGCTGATTGCGTTGCGTGAAGGCGAAGGTTTCATCAAGGTCACCGGCGAAGTCGGTCTCGGTAAAACGCTGCTGTGCCGCCAGCTTCTGAACGCGCTCGGCGACCGCTTTGTAACGGCTTACGTGCCGAACCCGCATCTGTCGGCGGCCTCGATGCGACTCGCGCTGGCGTGCGAACTGGGGCTGAAGCGACCGCGCAATGCCTACACGCAACAGGATCTGCTTACGTGGATCAATGCGGCGCTGCTGCATCTCGCTTCCAACCGCAAGCAGGTGGTGCTGTGTCTCGATGAAGCGCAGGAACTGCCGGACGGCACGCTCGAAGCGGTGCGCCTGCTGACCAATCTCGAAACCGAAAAGCGCAAGCTGTTGCAGGTTGTCCTGTTCGGCCAGCCGGAACTGGATCGGCGTCTCGCCGAACGGCGCCTGCGCCAGCTGAAACAGCGCATCACGTTTTCCTACCAGCTCTCGCCGCTGGATCGCGACACCGTCAGCGCGTACGTCGCGCACCGGCTGCGGGTGGCGGGCTATCGCGGCCCGACACTGTTTACCGCCGCGGCGCTGAAGCGCATGTTCCGCGCCAGCGGCGGCACGCCGCGCCTCATCAATATTCTCTGCCACAAGGCGTTGATGGCGGCATACGGGCCGGGCGCCAACTGCGTCGACGGCAAGGCGATGCAGATTGCGATCGGTGACACCGAGGGCGCCGCCAAGGGCTGGCGCTGGCGCGGCGACCGCTCCACATCGGACCTCCTTCCATGAGCCTGGTCAACCAGATGCTGCGCGACCTCGAGACGCGCCGTGAGCGGGAAGAGGCGGCACCGCCGCCGCGCGCCGAGGTGCGGGCGGTGCGCATCGCCAGCGGTCGCGGCCGCTGGCCGCTGCTCGCAGGCGGTGTGGCGATTGTCGCGGCCGGCGCGGTTTACGCGGCGGTGGTAATCGGCGGTGATCGGGTTGCGGAGCCGGCAATGGCGCAGCCTGTTAAGACGGAGGTAAAGACAGCCGCGATTTCGCGAAATAAACCGGCAGCGCCGATCGAAAGTCGCCCGATCCCGATCCCATCTCGCCCGACCGCCCTCTCGTCCCCCTCTCCCCTGCGCAGAGAGGCCAGGGGTGAGGGTTCGGCGGTCGATAAGCCTCGCAGCAACTCAACCGCGCCAGACTCAGGGCACCCTCACCCCAACCCGTTTCCCGAAGGAAGAGGGGCTAAGAAGGCCGCGCCGGCAGCAGCACAAAAAGCGAACCCCACCGTTCGCCACGCCGCGCAACGCGCCGCGCCGGTCATGACCAAAACGCCGCGTCCGGTGACGCCTGCGCAACGCGCGGCGGCGGCCTATGCGGCCGGTGTCTCCGCGGCGCAGGCGGGCGACGTCGCGCGCGCGGAAACCGAATTTCGTGCCGCGCTCGCCGCCGATCCGACCGCCTACGGCGCGCGCGAGGCGCTGGCGGCGCTGCTGAATCAGCAGGGTCGGATGAAGCAGGCGATGCAGTTGTTCGTCACCGGCATGCGGGTCGACCCGATGCACCGTGAACGGTTCGCGCGCGCCTACGCGCGCCTGCTGGTCGCGCACAACCAGGTTGCGCAGGCCATGACGATACTGAAGGACACGCTGCCGCCGGCGGCGCAGGCGCCGGAGCATTATGCGTTTCTCGCCGCACTGCAGGAGCGGCGGGGCCAGCACCAGGCGGCCGTGACAAACTATGCGAAAGCGCTGGCGGTCCGACCGGCGCAAGGCCGCTGGTGGGCGGGCCTGGCGGTGGCTTACGACCAGCTCCGTGAGCGGGACAAGGCGCTTGCGGCCTATCAACGTGCGCGGGATGCCGGCGGACTGGGCGTAACGCTGGCGACTTACGTCAATCAGCGCATCAGCGCATTACGACCTTAACAATGGGAGAGTCTCGATCAGTGAGACGCGAACGTCACAAACTGCGTATTGGCGACCTGCTGGTCAACCATCGGCTGATTTCGGAAAATCAGCTGCAGCAGGCGCTCGCCGAGCAGAAGCGCAGTGGCCGCAAACTCGGCCGGGTGTTGATCGACCTCGGCTTCGTCGAGGAAGACGACCTGCTGCAACTGCTGTCGCGCCAGCTCGATATCCCGGTCATCGATCTCAAGCATTACCAGTTCAACCCGGACACGGTGCGGCGCCTTCCGGAGATGCATGCGCGCCGCTACCGGGCGATGGTGCTGGAGTTCCGGCCGGATCACGCGCTGATCGGCATGGCCGACCCGACCGACATTTTTGCTTTCGACGAGCTGTCGCGCATTCTCAAGGCGCCCATCCACCAGGCGCTGGTGCGCGAATCGGATCTGCTGCGCGCGATCGACCTCGTGTATCGACGCACCTCGGAAATCACGTCGCTGGCCGAAGCGCTGGGCGAGGAGTTGTCGTCGAGCGATTACGATCTTGAGCAACTGGTCGCGCAGCACCAGATCGTCGACGCGCCGGTCATCAAGCTGCTGCAGTCGATGTTCGAGGATGCGGTGCAGATTCGCGCCTCCGACATACACATCGAGCCCGACGAGGGTACGCTGCGCGTACGCCAACGCGTCGACGGCGTATTGCAGGAACAGGTCATCGAGGGCGCCCGCGTCACGCAGGCGCTGGTGACACGGCTCAAGCTGATGGCGGGTCTCGACATTTCGGAAAAGCGGCTGCCGCAGGATGGGCGCTTCAACATCAAGGTCAACGGCCGCAATCTCGATGTCCGTGTGGCGACGATGCCGGTGCAGCACGGGGAGGCCGTCGTGATGCGGCTGCTCGACGAGTCGGCGAGCGTCCTCGCGCTCGACGCGCTGGGCATGCCGCAGGACATGCTGCCGGGGTTCCGGCGGCTGATCAGCCGGCCAACCGGCATGCTGCTGGTTACCGGCCCCACCGGTAGCGGCAAGACGACGACGCTGTACGCGGCGCTCAACCGGATCAATACGCCCGCCCGCAAGATCATCACGGTCGAGGACCCGGTCGAATACCGGTTGCCCCGCATCAACCAGGTGCAGGTGCAGCCGCGCATCGGGCTGGATTTCGCGCGCGTGCTGCGTACCGCGCTGCGCCAGGATCCGGACGTGATCATGGTCGGCGAAATGCGCGATGGCGAAACAGTCGAAGTCGGCTTGCGTGCGGCGATGACCGGTCACCTGGTGCTGTCGACGCTGCACACCAACGATGCGATTTCGACGATCAACCGGCTGCGCGACATGGGCGCGCCCGGCTACCTGATCGCTGCGGCGCTCAACGGGGTGATCGCGCAGCGTCTCGTGCGCCGCGTCTGCGATTCGTGTGCCGAGCCGTATCAGCCCAGCGGCCAGGAACTGGCGTGGCTGCGCGCGCTGGCCGGCGGAGGCAACTTCAATCTCCGCCGCGGCCGCGGCTGCGCCTATTGCAGCAACAGCGGCTACCGCGGGCGCGTCGGTGTATACGAACTGCTGGAAATCGATGCCGAACTCGCCGACGCGCTACGCCGGGACGACGCCGCCGGGTTCGCCGACGCGGCGCGCAACCGGCCGGCGTTCAAGCCGCTGCTGGCATGCGCGCTGAACTACGCGATCGCCGGCGTTACCTCGCTCGACGAGGTACTGCGCCTGGCCGGCGGTCTCGACGAACTGCGTGACGTACCCGCGGCGGAGGAAATGGAAGCCGGCTGATGGGCGTGTTTCACTACAAGGGACGCACCGCGCGCGGCGAACTGGTCAACGGCCGGCTGGAAGCCGATACCGCCGAGGCCGTCGCCGACCAGTTGTTCAATATCGGCGTCACGCCGATCGACATCAATCCGGCCGCACGCACCGCCAGTCGCGAAATCACTCTCGGCAGCTTCAGAAAGCTGTTGTCGCGCGACCGGCCGGCGCTTGACGATCTGATCCTGTTCAGCCGCCAGATGTACAGCCTGACAAAAGGCGGCGTGCCGCTGGTACGCGCGCTGTCGGGGCTCGGGGCGTCGACGCACAATCCGATATTGCGCGACACCATTCGTGCCGTGGTCGAGTCGCTCGCGATGGGCCGCGATCTGGCGGGCACACTGGCGCGGCATCCGAAGGTCTTCTCGCAGCTCTACGTGAACATCGTCCGCGTCGGCGAAAACTCCGGCAATCTGCAGGAGGCGTTTCAGCGCCTGGCGCAATACCTGAGCTTCGACAAGGACACCCGGCGCCGGATTCGCACCGCGTTTCGCTACCCGATCATCGTGATCTGTTTCGTGTCGGTGGCGATCGCGATTCTGACGACTTTCGTGATCCCGAAGTTCGCCACGCTGTTCGGCCATTTCGACATCGCACTGCCGTGGCCGACGCGCGTGATTCTCGCCGTGTCGAACTTCGCGAGCCACGACTGGCCGATCGTCCTCGCCGTGCTGCTCGGTGCGGCGGTGGCGCTCAAGCTGTGGCGCAATACCGAGCCCGGCCGCTACCGCTGGGACAAGTGGATGCTGAAAATGCCGATCGTCGGCGACATCGTGCTGCGCTCGGCGCTCGCGCGTTTCGCGCGCGGCTTCGCGATGGCCTACCGCGCCGGCGTACCGCTGATTTCGACGTTGACGCTGACCGGCCAGGCGCTGGGCAACAGTTGGCTGTGCGAGCGCGTACTGGCCATGCGGACCGGCGTCGAGCGCGGCGAATCGCTCAGTCATACCGCGGCGACCGCGGGCCTGTTTCCACCGCTGGTGCTGCAGATGCTGATGGTTGGCGAAGAAACCGGCACGATCGACGATATGCTGGACGAAGTCGGCGATTTCTATGAAAGCGAAGTTGAATACAAACTGCAGAATTTGAGCGCTGCAATCGAACCGATCCTGATCGTGGTGCTCGGCGTGATGGTGCTGATCCTCGCGCTCGGCGTGTTCCTGCCGATGTGGGACATCAGCCGGCTGGCGCATCGTTGACGAGGGAGCGACGGAAAGAAACAACAAAAATCG
Organism: Gammaproteobacteria bacterium; assembly: GCA_035708085.1. Taxonomy (GTDB): domain Bacteria; phylum Pseudomonadota; class Gammaproteobacteria; order Natronospirales; family DASSBR01; genus DASSBR01. Next base: position 14,437 of record DASSTE010000081.1, read on the forward strand.
GGGAGGCGAAAATTCGAATGAAAAATGACAGGCAATTGGATCAGGCGCTGGCTGTTCGCCGTCGGCGGCGTCACCTGTCGCGGCTCGAACTTGCCATTGCCGTCATCGTCATCGGCGTGCTGATCGGCGTGCTGATCGAGCGCGCCGACGCGCTGATGGCGCAGGCGGAGCAGACCAGCGTCGAGCAGGTCGAAGGCCAGATTCGCGCGGCGGTCGGGCTTGCGGTCGCCGGTCGCGTTGCAAAAGGGCAGCTCGCCGCTGCAGCCGGCCTGGCCGCCAGCAACCCGATGAATCTGTTGCAGACGCGCCCGCCGAACTACCTCGGCGCATTCGACGACCCGAATCCCGCCCAGATCTCCCCGGGCCACTGGTACTTCGACATGCGTTCCGGTTTCCTCGTCTATCGCGTTAAACATGCCGATGCCTTCGAGACCACGCTCAGCGGGCCCGCGCGGGCGGAATTCACCATTCGGCTGCGTTACCGCGACGCCGACGGGGACGGCCGCTATGACGCCGGCCGCGATACGCTGTACGGCGTCGACTTCATACCGGTGGCGCCATTTCGCTGGACGACCAATGGGAGCGGCCGATGATAACGTCGGCCTGGGGTTTGGCGGTTGAAGTCACGCTGACGCAAGCTGCCCTGGCAGCACTGATGCCGGGCGCCGCGGCGGCATTGATTGCCGGCCTCGGCCTGCTGTTGGCGCCGGCGCGAGGGTCGCGATCACGGCGCGATCAGATAACCATTTGCCAGTAAAAACAAGCCGTTATCGCCTAAACTACGCAAAACGCTTGACATATGGCATCTAATCTAGTATTTACCCTATGCCGTTTTGTGATTCGAGCGGATGGTCCGAGCAGCGCGACGGCGAACCGCGGTTCGTACAGCGCGCCGACCCGGCAAAATTCCGGGAGCTGCGGCTCCCAGCCAAGGGGTTAATCATGAAGAAGCAAATGGGCTTTACCCTGATCGAACTGGTCACGGTAATCATCATTCTGGGGATACTGGCAGCCTTTGCGGTGCCGCGGTTTATCGATTTATCAACGCAAGCACGGGCGGCGGCGACCCAGGGGCTGGGCGGCAGTGTTCAGGCCGCGGCTGCGTTGGCACACTCGGTGGCAGTGGCGAACGGCGTTTCGACCACGAGCGCGCCGGTAAAAATGGACGGCGTTGATATCGACATGAAGTGGGGATATCCAACCGCGTCCAGTACCGGCATCGTCGCCGCATTGCAGAGCACACAAGGATTCGCCGGCAGTTCCGCGGGCACCACGACAACGTTGTTCTTGAAGACACTTACAAGTCACGCCAACTGCGAAGTCAGCTATACGGAACCAACTAACGCAAGTGGTACGGCGGCAATCGCGATCGACACGAGCGATTGCGGTTAAGGCGCGAGGAGGCCACGACAAACCGCTTGTCCCGCTCGGCCTGCCGCCTGTCAGACTCGGTCTTGAGCGGGCAAGTCCGGGCGGCGATATTCATAGGCTCGGAGGGGAGCGGACGCAGCTCCACGCAAAGGGTGCGGAAATGACGAAGCAACAAGGCTTTACCCTGATCGAACTGGTCACGGTGATTATCATCCTCGGTATTCTGGCGGCATTCGCGGTACCGCGGTTCATCAACCTGACCAGCAGCGCACGCGCGGCGACCATCGACGGCCTGAGTGGCAGTATCAAGGCGGCTTCCGCTTTGGCGCATGCCGCCTACATCGTGAAAGACGGCAGCGGCATGGCCACGCCCCCATCGACGATCGCCATGGATGGGGCGACCGTGGACCTCATCCACGGCTATCCTACCGCGAGCAGCAGGGGCATTGCGGCCGCGCTGCAGAATGTCGACAGTTTTCAACACGCCAGTGGCACGTTCTGGTTGAAAGGCGACGGCGGTACACCTCCTGACGATTGCAAGGTCACTTACGCCGCCGCGTCCAGTACCACTCCGCCGGTTATCACTGTCAAAGATCAATGCGGCGGCGCATAAGCTGGTAGCAGGAGATGGCAGCTGGCCGTCGACCATTCAACAACAAGGCGGCCGTGTGCCGCCTTGTTGCTTTTGAAGCAGGCTTCACGACGATCGAACTGATCGCCGTCGTCATCATCGTCGGCATTCTCGCAGCATTCACGATGCCGCACTTCCTCGGCCGCAGCGCCTTCGACGCGCGCGGCATCCACGACAGCCTCGCCAGCGCGCTGCGCTATGCGCAAAAGCTTGCGATTGCCAGCAACTGCCCGATCCAGGTGCAGATCCAGGCCGGGGGCTACAGCGTCAAGCAGCAGCCCTCGCCATGCAGCAGTACCGGCTCGTTCACGCGCCCGGTGATCGATCCCGTCGGCAACGCGCCGCTGCAACGGACGGACCTGCACGGCATTATTCTGACGCCGGCCACGATTACCTTTTCCCCATCCGGGGCCGCCGGCAGCGCCGACACCACCATCGCCGTCTCGGGCGCGCCGAGTATCACCGTCGTCGGCGCCACCGGCTACGTCGAAACCCGATGAAACGCTGCCGGGAAAGCGGGGTCACGCTGATCGAGCTGATCGTCGCCATCGTGATTATCGGCATCGCCCTGGTCGGCGTGCTGCTGGTATTGAACCGTGTCATCTCGGCGAGCGGCGATCCGATGGTGCAGCAGCAAGCCGTCGCCATCGGCGAAGCCTATATCGAAGAAATCAGCGGCAAACCGTATGCCGATCCGGACGGCTCCGACACCGGCGAGACGCGCGCCACATTCGACGACATCGACGATTACAACCGCCTGCCGGACAACGTCGTGCGGGACCAGACCGGCGCGGCGATTGCCGGTCTCGGCAGCTATGCGGTGAAGGTGTCGGTTGCGGATTCGACGCTCAACGGCGCGCCGGCCAGGCTGATTACGGTCACTGTATCGCATAGAGACATGGCCGATGTCGTGCTGGCGGATTATCGGCTGGACCTGCAACCATGATCGCCGCCCGTCATCGCGCGACAACCCGTGCCGCCGGCTTTACGCTGATCGAAATCATTATCGTGATTATCGTGCTCGGCATCATCGGGGCCATCGGCGCTGTGTTCGTCAACTACACGGTTGAAGGCTACGACGCACAGACGCGCCGCGCGGCGCTGGTCGATGACACGACGCTGGCACTGTCGCGTATGGCGCGCGACATTCGCGCAGCGCTGCCGAACAGCATACGCGTCACCAGCAGCGGCAGCCGCATCGCGATCGAGATGATCAATGTCGTCGCCGGCGAGCGTTACCGCGACGGACCGGGGCCGAGCCACAACGGCGACAACGCGATATTGAAGTTCAACAAGCCGGACGATCAGTTCAACGTTCTGCCGGAAATGACGCAAACGCTGCCGGCGAACACGCGGCTGGTGATTTACAACGTCGGCATCAGCGGCGCGAATGCCTATGACAATACGAACGTCATTACGCCGGCATCGACGACTGTTGCCATTACCGCCGACACCGATGAAACGCGCATCACGCTGAGCACGCCGTTTCAGTTCACGTATCGCTCTCCGGACCAGCGCATTTACTTCGTGGACGGCCCGGTTTCCTACGTTTGCAATACCGCGCAGCACACGCTCACGCGTTACAGCGGCTACAGGCTGATGGCAACCCAGCCGATCGCGAACAGTGACTTCGGCGCGGCCGGCGCGCTCGCAGCCGAGGATGTCTCCGGCTGCAATTTCGCCTACAGTCCCGGCACGGCGCAGCGGTCCGGTGTTGCAACCGTCAGCCTGGCGCTGACGCGGCAGGGCGAGTCGGTCCATTTGCTCGAACAGGTGCACGTGATCAATGTGCCGTAAGCAGACGCAAAGCGGCTTCGCGCTGGTCATCGCGGTGTTCATTATCACCGTCATGGCCGCACTCGGCGCCTACATTCTGACGGTAGGCGGGGTGCAGCACCAGACGACGGTGCTGACGGTGCAACAGATGCGCGCGCTGAATGCCGCGCGCAGCGGCGTCGAGTGGGTGACGTATCGCGCGTTACAGGCTCAGGCTTGTCCGCCGGCGCCGATTGCCGCGTTCAAACCCGTCGCGCCGACTTTGTCGGGCTTTACGATTAGCGTGACCTGTACCGAAAGCAGCCATAAAATCAGCGGCGACAACGTCAATTTTTATTTAATCAGCGCGACAGCGACAGCGGGCGTTTACGGCAGCCCGGACTACGTGTCACGTCACGTTCAGAGCCTGGCAAGCGGACCGGCGGCATGAGCGGCAAACTGTTCCGCGCTCTCGCGTTGTCGCTGCTTCTGGTCGTCAGCTTTTCCGCGAACGCGATTACCCTTGTCGCCGCCAGTTCGAGCCAGAGTGCCACCGTTCCAGTTCCCGCTGGCACGGTAGCGGGCGACGTCATGGTCGCCGTTATCGTAAATCAGGCCGGCGGCGGCATTACCGCTCCGGCCGGTTGGACGCTCATCCGCAGCGATGGTGACACAAACTTGACGCAAGCGCTGTTCTACCGCGTCGCCACCAGCGGCGAGCCGGCGTCGTATACGTGGTCGCTCGCCTGCAACCGCTGCGTCGGCGGCATGGTGACGTACCGGGGCGTGGACAATGGCGACCCGGTTGAAGCGGCTACCAGCGCTGGCGTAGTTAACAACGCCGCCACCATCGTGGCGCCGTCGATCGCAACCACTGTCAGCGGCGATCAGCTGATCGGTTTTTTCGCGTCATCCGGCGCCAAGGCCGGTATTGCTTCGCCGGCCGGTATGGCGACGCAGATCAGCCAGAGCACCAATGGCGGCCAGAACGGCGTGTCGCAACTTGTCGCCGACCAGGCTCTTGGCGCGCCCGGGAGTACCGGTACCCGCACCGCAACGGCGGCACAGGCGACTGCCACCGTGGTCGGCCAGCTGATTGCGTTACGACCGTCGGCGCTGGATCATTTCATCATTACGTTGCCCGACGGCAGCCCGCTTCCGCAGCAGGTCGCCGGTCAAAGCTTCAACATCCGAATCAGGGCCGTCGATGCCGGCGGCGCCACGGTTGCGAGCTTCGGCGGCAGCGTCGACCTGACATCCACTGGCATCCTCGGCGCGGGCGGCGGCACGACAGCGACATTCACCGACGGCGTGCTGAACAACTATGCCGTCACCATCACCAACACCGGCACATTTACGTTAACGGCAACGCAGAACGGCGGCACAAAGAACGGCGTCAGTAATGCCTTTGCCGTTGTCGCCGGGCCGTTCGCGAAACTGCAAGTGCTGGTGCAGGGTGAAACTGCAGCGCCCGGCACCCCCAGCGGCAAGACCGGCGTACCGGTCAGCCCGGACGCGGGTGCTTCCATGACCATTACGGTGAACGCGGTTGACGCCAACTGGAACGTAATTCAGACGATCACCGATTCGATCACGTTGAGTTCGAGCGACGGGGCTGCCTCGCTGCCGGCCAGTGCAGCCCTGGTCAACGGCACCCGAACATTCAGCGTTGCGCTTAATACATCGGGCACGCAGACCGTCAGTGCGTCGGATACATCAAATGATGCTATCCCGACGGGCACAAGTTCGCCCATTACTGTCGTTGCGGTTGCAGCGGGCTTCAACGCGTTCGAGACGACGACGCCCGCCGGCGCGACGGCCGGCGCGCTGACGACAAAAATCGCCGGCCAAGCCTTCAATGTCGACATCGTCGCGATCAAGAACGGTGCGGTTGATACTAATTACAACCACACCGTGACCGTGACGCTGATGGCAACCAACAGCCCGACGCCGGTGCCCAGCGGCTGCCCGACCGGCTGGACGGCGCTGCAGCAACAGGCAATCAGCTTTCCGCATATCGGCAGGGTCACCGCGACGTTCACTGAAAGCAATGCCTGGCGCCAGGCGCGCTTTCTGATGACGGACGGCAAAACCACCAGTTGCTCGACGAACACATTTGCAATTCGCCCCGCGAGCCTCGGGCAGGTGTTAGTTCAGGACGCAACGCGAACGACGGCAGGTACCTTGAATCCGCTCGGGGCTACTACTGCGGGCGGAACACCCATCCACAATGCCGGAAGACCGTTCCGCGTTTCAGTTACCGGTTTTAACGCGGCAGGTGTCATCACCAGCAACTACAACGGCAGTCCCGAACCGACTGCGCTCGCGTTGATCCTGCCGACCGCAGCGGATTGCGCGAGTTGTAGGCCGGGAACTTTTACAACCGGGACCTGGAGCGGCGCCGGCGGCACGATGGTCACGACGACTGCGACCTACAGCGAAGCCGGGTCGTTCAGCATGCAACTCGTCGATCGGCATTTCGCGGACATCGACAGCAACGATTCCACCACAGCGCAACGCTACGTTTATTCCAGCACGTTCAACGTCGGCCGGTTCGTGCCGGATCATTTCGCGGTGACGCGGAACGCGCCCGATTTTTCAACCGGCTGCGCCGCGGGCCGGTTTACCTATACGGGCAAAGCCTTTGCCTTTGCCGCCGCGCCGGTTATCACCATCACGGCGCAGAATGCGGCCGATGTCACGACAAAAAACTATACCGGCAGCCTGTTCCGGCTGACCGACACGAGTCTCACGGGGCGCAGCTATAGCGACGCGTCGGCGCCGGCAGCCGCCGCGCTGGACACGGCCGGTCTGCCGCCGACGACCAGCGACCCGGCCATCGTCGATAACGGTAACGGTACCGGCACGCTGACATTCTCCGCCGGCGCCGGTCTGGACTATGTGCATGCGGTACCGGTGGCACCGTTCAACGCGCTGATCGATTTGAGCATCAATGTGCAGGATCTGGACGGCGTAACGGTTGACTCGATCGACGGCGCGACGGCCGCCAACCCCGTTGTTTTCAGTGCGATCCCGTTCGACAACGGCAACCAGATGCGCTACGGCCGCGTGTTCGTCAACACCGCGGTCGGTTCGGAACTGCTACCGCTGCCGGTCGAAATGGTGGCGCAATATTACAAGGATACCGACACCGGCTTTATTACCAATTCCGCCGACAATTGCACCACGCTGACAATGCCCACCACTTTCGCGGTGAGGGAGGGCACGACCGTCACCGGCAGCACCACACCCGCCTTTACGGCGGCGGCCGCCGGCGACTTCGGATTGGTGTTGTCAGCGCCAGGCGATGGACACAACGGCAGCGCCGACCTCACTGCAACGGTGCCGTCCTGGCTGCAATTCGACTGGAACGGCGATGGCGCTTACAGCGACAATCCGACGAGCCGCGCCACCTTCGGTCTGTACCAGGGAAACCCGCACCGCGTGTACCAACGCGAAGTGGTGGGCCCGGCCCCCTGAGCCGTTTCTTGACCAGCGGCGAATCCTAGCGGCCGAGTGGCCCGTTTCGCCTTCGGGATCGCTTGCCCGCTACCGACAGCGACGGTCATAATCCGCCCAACAACAATGGGAGAAGGCGATGAAAGTTATCGCAGGTTTCGTTTGTCTCGCGGTATTGGCCGGCTCGCCCGCGCTGGCATCGGCGCAGGACATCCACGAGCCGTTGTTCGAGAACGGCTCGTATATCAGCTTTTTTGGCGGCGTCACCGACCTGCACCACCACAGCTTTACGGTGGCGGCCGGGCACGTGGGCGTGTCGCCAAAAACCGGTACTGCTTTCGTTTTGAGCGGCGGCCACGATTACGGCCGCGTCTGGCCGCTTGGTCACGTGCGCGTCGAGATCGGGCTGGGTTACCGATTCAATGCGGTCGATACACTTTCGTTGCCCGCCGGCATCCAGATGTCCAACCCATCCGGCCGGGCGCGCGTCTGGAGCCTGACCTACAACGTCATCAATGATTTTCGCTCCGGCACCGGCTTCGATCCGTATATCGGCCTCGGCATCGGCTATGGCCACGTCGAGATGGAATACGCGGCGAACGGCGGCAACTTGCTCAATGGTAGCGACAACGGCTTCGCCTGGCAGGCCATGATCGGCTTTCGCTCCGCGCTCACCGAGCATCTGAATCTGGACGTAAGCTGGCGATATTTCACGATGGGCAGCCCGCAGTTCGATACGCCGGCCGGCACTGTCTCCCCGAGTTATCAGTCCGGTGCGGTGCTGGTCGGTCTGACCTACACGTTCTAACGACTTCCGCTCGGCCTTACGGCGGGTTCTTACCGCGGGGGAAATTGAACGCGCCGCTGCGATGAGTCCCGTTGGGGAAGTGGAAAGCGGGATTCTGCTGATGCAACACTGACTGGTGGCGCACGTAGAACGTCACCGGCGGCGCCTGCGCGACGGTCTTGCCGTCGCCGGCGACAATGCTGACGTTCAGCGTGTGCGTGCCGCGGGCGACGTGGGTCAGCGTAATCGACATCGCGCGGCTGTTGCCGATGTGCTTGCCGTCGAGCGCGTATACGATCGTATCCCCGCGGCGCAGCGGCGGATCGACCGTCACGGTCACCGGCACCTTGCCATCGTTGGCGTGAAGGGTCGCCTTGGGCGCGGGCGAGGTGACTGCAAGTTTGTTGTAGGGCTTGGCCGCGGTGGCGGCTTCGCCACCGTTCGCTGTCGGCGCCGACGGCGGAGCCATTCCAGTCAGGCCCGGCAGCTCGACCTTCTTGGCGCCGGGATGCGGCTGGTCCGAGTAGTGCACCACACCATTTTTATCGGTCCACTTGTACATCGTGGTGGTGGTGGCGGCGAGCGCCGGCGCCACTACCAGGGCTGCGAGTACAATTAACGTAATCTGCTTCATTCGCCCATTATAGGCCAGTGCGCCACGCGCGCTCAGGCGCTGTAGTACATCTCGAATTCTATCGGATGAGTGGTCATTCTGAGGCGCTGTACGTCCTGCGACTTGAGCTTGATGTACGAGTCGATCAGGTCGTCGCTGAAGACGTCGCCCGCCTTCAGGAAGTCGCGGTCGCGATCCAGCGACTCCAGCGCCTGTTCGAGTGAGAAGCAGACCTGCGGCACGTTCTTTTCCTCTTCCGGCGGCAGGTTGTAGAGATCCTTGTCCATCGGCTCGCCCGGGTGGATCTTGTTCTGAATGCCGTCGAGGCCGGCAAGCATCATCGCGCTGAACAGGAAGTACGGGTTCGCCATGCCGTCCGGGAAACGCACTTCGATGCGGCGCGCCTTCGGGTTGGTGATGTGCGGAATGCGGATCGACGCCGAGCGGTTGCGCGCCGAATAGGCCAGCATGACCGGCGCCTCGAAACCCGGCACCAGGCGCTTGTAGCTGTTGGTGCTGGGATTGGCGAACGCGTTCAGCGCGCGGGCGTGGCGGATGATGCCGCCGATGTAATACAGTGCGGTCTCGGACAACCCGCTGTAGCCGTCGCCGGTGAACAGGTTCTTGCCGTCCTTTGCCAGCGACTGATGCACGTGCATGCCGCTGCCGTTGTCGCCGACCAGCGGCTTGGGCATGAAGGTCGCCGTTTTGCCGTAGCTCGCCGCGACGTTCATGACCACGTACTTGAACGCCTGCACTTCGTCGGCCTTGCGCACCAGCGTGTTGAAGGCCACGCCGATTTCGCACTGACCGGCGGTGGCGACCTCGTGGTGGTGCACCTCCGTTTTGAGCCCGAAGTCCTCAAGCGCAATGCACATCGCGGCGCGGATGTCGTGCAGTGAGTCAACCGGCGGCACCGGATAATAGCCGCCCTTGAGACCAGGCCGGTGGCCGAGGTTGCCTTCCTCGAAGCGGCGGCGCGAACTCCAGAAGCCTTCCTGCGATTCGATCTCGTGAAATGCACCATTGATTGACGAGCCCCAGCGCACGTCGTCGAAGATAAAAAATTCGTTTTCGGGACCGAAGAAGGCGGTGTCCGCGATCCCGGTTGATTTGAGGTACGCCTCGGCGCGGCGCGCGAGCGAGCGCGGATCGCGTTCGTAACCCTGCATCGTCGCCGGCTCCACCACGTCGCACACCAGGCTCAAGGTCGGCTCTTCGCAGAACACGTCGAGCGCCGCGCTCGCCGGATCCGGCATCAGGATCATGTCGGACTCATGAATGCCCTTCCAGCCGGCGATCGACGAGCCGTCGAACATTCTGCCTTCCTCGAACAGCGACTCATCGATACTATGCGCGGGGGCGCTCAGGTGCTGCTCCTTGCCCTTGGCGTCGGTGAAACGGAAATCGACGAAACGGATGTCCTTGTCCTCGATGAGTTTCAGGACTTCTTTGGGTTGCATGGGAACGCGAGCCTCCGAGCTGGGAGTGGATGGGGGCAACGGCGCGTATTATACAGAAGGCCGAGCGTGTAAACGTGCAACAACCGGGCGTGGCGGGCTATACTGCTGCGTTTATTTTGCGGGCGAAAGCTTCGCCGATGACGAGCATAAACCCAACACCGCCGGCCGATTTCCAGAGCCTGATCTTCGCCCTGCAGCAGTACTGGGCGGCGCGCGGCTGCGCGATTCTTCAGCCGTACGACATGGAAGTCGGTGCCGGCACGTTTCACACCGGCACCTTCCTGCGCGCGATCGGCCCGGAGCCGTGGGCGGCTGCCTACGTGCAGCCGTGCCGGCGCCCGACCGACGGGCGCTACGGCGACAATCCCAACCGGCTGCAGCGCTATTACCAGTTCCAGACGGTGATCAAGCCGTCGCCGCTCGATATCCAGGACCTGTACATCGGCTCGCTGGCGGCGCTCGGCATCGACCCGCTGGTGCATGACATCCGCTTTGTCGAGGACAACTGGGAATCGCCGACGCTGGGGGCCTGGGGACTCGGCTGGGAGGTCTGGCTGAACGGCATGGAAATCAGCCAGTTCACTTACTTTCAGCAGGCCGGCGGCCTCGAATGCCGACCCGTCACCGGCGAGCTGACTTACGGCCTCGAGCGCATCGCAATGTATCTGCAGGGCGTCGACAGCGTTTACGACCTCGCGTGGAACGATCGCGGGTTGTCGTATGGCGACGTGTTCCACCAGAACGAAGTCGAGATGTCGAAGTACAACTTCGAGGAAGCGAATGTCGCCGCGCTGTTCACCGCGTTCGACACCTGCGAAAGCGAATGCCGGCGGCTGCTCGAAGACGCGCTGCCGCTGCCGGCTTATGAAATGGTGATGAAGGCCTCGCACGCGTTCAACCTGCTCGATGCGCGTCATGCGATTTCGGTCACCGAACGCCAGCGCTTCATTCTGCGCGTACGTGCGCTGTCGCGAGCAGTAGCGGAAGTCTGGTACACGAGTCGCGAGACGCTCGGCTTCCCGCTGTGCAGCCGGGAGGCGGCGAATGGCTGAAGACTTCCTGGTTGAAATCGGCACCGAGGAGCTGCCGCCCAAGCGGTTGCGCGCATTCGCGCGCGACTTTCACGATCGCGTAGTCAAGGCCGTGAGCGCCGCCGGGCTGATCGATGCGGGCGCCGTATCCGAGTGGTACTGCTCGCCGCGGCGCCTTGCGGTGGTGATTCCGGACGTGCGCGCCGGTGAACCGGACCGGATCGAGGAGCGACTGGGACCGGCGCTGGCCGCCGCCTTCGACGCGGACGGCAAACCGAACAAGGCGGCCGAAGGCTTCGCGCGCTCCTGCGGCGTGGCCGTCGATGCGCTGGAACGGCGGCAAACCGACAAAGGCGAGCGCCTGGCATACCGGCAGCAAATCGAAGGCCGCCCGGCGGCAACCGTGCTCGCCGAAGCAGTCGCGATGGCCGTCTCCGGCATGTCGATCCCGCGGCGGATGCGCTGGGGCGCGGGCGACGCCGGTTTTATCCGCCCGGTACACTGGCTGGTCATGCTGCACGGCAACAAGGTTGTCGAGTGCGAGTTGCTGGGCGTCAGCGCCGGCCGCGAAACCCGCGGACATCGCTTTCATCACCCTGAGCCGATCAAGGTCAGGTCGCCGGCGGGCTATGCGGCACTGTTGCGCAAGTCGGGCCACGTCGAGGTGGATGACAGCAGTGGCCATCTGGCAGCGGTAATTCAGGAACAGGCGATTGGCGCGGCGCAGCGAGCCGGCGGCCGCGCGGTCGAAGCACCTGATCTGGCCACCGAAGTCGCGGCGCTGGTTGAGTGGCCGGTGCCGGTCGTCGGCAGCTTCCCGTCCGACTTTCTGGCGCTGCCGAAAGAGGTCGTGGTCGCGGTGCTCGAAGGCCAGCAGCGCTACTTCCCGATTCGCGATGCCGACGACAAGCTGGTGCCGCACTTCGTCGCCATCGGCAACATCGACAGCCGTGATCCGGAGGCGGTCCGCCGCGGTAATGAGCGCGTCGTGCGCCCGCGCCTGGCGGACGCGATGTTCTTCTGGCAAACGGACCTCAAGACGCCACTGGCGGAACGCGCGGCCGAGCTTGAGGACATCGTTTTTCAGGCCGGCCTCGGCAGCCTGGCGGACAAGGCTCAGCGTATCGCAGCGCTCGCGGCCGAAGTGGCGCCACCGGACGATGACGTTGATGCTGCGCTGCTCGCGCGGGCGGCAAGCCTTTGCAAGTGCGACCTGGTTACCGACATGGTGGGCGAATTCCCGGAGCTGCAGGGCGTCATGGGCGGCCACTACGCGGCGGCCGGCGGCGAGCCTGCAGCGGTGGCCGAAGCAATTCGGGAGCATTATCTTCCGCAGCAGTCCGGCGACCCGATTCCCGCGAGCGCAATCGGTCAACGACTCGCAATCGCGGACAAGCTCGACACGATCGCCGGCGTTTTTGCACTGGGGAAGAGGCCAAGCGGCGACCGGGACCCGTTTGCGCTACGCCGCGCCGCGGCCGGCATTGTGCGTATTGCGCTTGAAGCGCCGCTGGATATCGAACTGGCCAAGTTGATCGGCGCCGCCGTCGCGGCACAACCGGTGCCGGTGGAGGACAAGGCCGCGCTGACTGCAGATATCCGCGCATTTATTCTCGACCGCCTGCGCAGCCAGTACGAAATTCGCATCGACGTTGTCGATGCCGTGCTGGCACTCGACCTGGATAATCCGGCGGACATCGACGCGCGCATCACCGCGCTGGCCGCGTTCGTCGATGAACCGGCGGCGCAGTCGCTGGCGGCGGCCAACAAGCGCTGTGCCAATATTTTGCGGCAGGCAGACGATACGGGCAATCGATCGCCGAAAGCCCAAGACCTGATCGAAGCCGCGGAAGTCGACCTGTACGAGGCCATCGAGGCGTCGCGCGACGACGTGGCAAGCCTGGTCGACGAACGCGACTACAAGTCCGCCCTCGCGAAGCTCGCGACACTGCGCGAGCCGGTGGACCGGTTCTTCGACGACGTGCTGGTGATGGACGAGCGCGCCGACGTGCGCCTCAACCGGCTTGCGCTGCTCGACTCGCTGCACCGCCTGTTTTCGCAAACGGCTGATTGGGCGCGGATTCAAGTTGAAGCATGACTGATTCAAAGGTCGTCATCCTCGACCGCGACGGCGTCATCAACCACGACTCACCGGACTACATCAAGAGTGCCGATGAGTGGCGCCCGATTGCCGGCAGCCTGGAAGCCATCGCGCAATTAAAGCGCGCAGGCTGGCGCGTCGCGCTCGCCAGCAACCAGGCCGGCATCGCGCGCGGCTTGTTCACCCAGGCAGCACTCGACGGCATTCATGCGCGCATGCTCGCGGCCATTCGGGCGGCAGGCGGCGATATCGATGTGCTGGTTTACTGTCCCCACCGCCCCGAAGACCATTGCGACTGCCGCAAGCCCGCGCCGGGCCTGTTGCGCGAGATCGGCCGCCGCCTGCAGATCGATTTGCACGGCGTCCCGTTCATCGGCGACACGCTCAAGGACATCGACGCCGCGCGCGCAGTCGGTGCGCGGCCGCTGTTGGTGAGGACCGGGCAAGGCGAAGCCACGCTCGCCGCGCTCGACAATACCGCCGACGTGGCTGTGTTTGCCGATCTGGCCGCTGCGGCTTCCTTCCTCACAGGACACTAACCGCTGATGCTGTTTCTTCGTTCGCTGGTGTTCACCACCTTCATGCTGATGTCGGTCGTCATCTACGCGATCGGCGTGCTGTTCAGCCCCCTGATGCCTGCGGCGTGGCGCGAAGCGATTCCGCCCGCCTGGGCCAATCTCGCCCTTGGCGCGTTGCGAATCATCTGCAAGCTCGATTACCGCGTCGAAGGCGCGGGGAATATCCCCGACGAGGCGGGCGTGGCATTCTGGAAGCACCAGTCGATGTGGGAAACGGTCGCGCAAATCGTCGTGTTTCCGCGCCAGTGCTGGGTGCTGAAAAAAAGCCTGATGTCGATTCCGTTCGTCGGCTGGGCGCTCCGGTTCTACCAGCCGATCGCGATCGATCGCAGCGCCGGCCGCCGCGCGGTCGAGCAAGTGATCGAGCAGGGGCACGAGCGTCTCGCAGCCGGCCGCTGGGTAATGATTTTTCCGGAAGGCACGCGCATGCCGCCCGGCACGACGCGGCGCTACGGCATGAGCGGCATTCTGCTGGCGGAAAAGACGGGACGGCCGATCGTGCCGGTGGCGCACAACGCCGGCGACTTCTGGCGCCGCAACGGCATCCTGAAGCGACCCGGCATGATCGTGGTGCGGATCGGCCAGCCTGTGTACACGAACGGCCGGCCGCTCGAAGTCGTCGCCAAAGAGATCCAGGACTGGATCGAGACACAGATGAAGGACATCAGCCCCGGCTATGCCGGAGTCATTCTCTCCAAGCCGTCCGGGAATGGCCGGCAGCCCAACAGCACATGAGCGGAGGCATGGATGCCGTAGTCATTTTGCAATGTTACGGCAAAAGCGGGGCTTCTACGACGCGACATCAATAACCCTCGTGACCAATTAAGCGGCCGGTATCTCTAGGCTGCAGAAGCTAGGTGTTTAAGCCACTCATCATCTGTGTTCAGGCCATTAGCGGACAACCAAAGGATACCGATATCAAGTTCTTGCAGAAGCCTTACAGTTTTTTCATCTGGACGATCAGGGACTAGAACAGCGAGGTGAGGATCGTCTAGGTTCTTTTTCAGAGAATGCCAATAGCTGTATAGTTGGTCAATGGCCATTCGAATATTTGCTAGTTCCGACGAACTTTTTACTTCTACCAGTAGATCGTTCTTCTCGGAATCATAATTCTTTATAAGCACGTCGAACATACAGGTCTGCGTATCGCCCTCGAGCAACGAATACTTCTGAAGTAGATCAAGCATGCGATTTGTAAGCTTGTTATGAATCTGTCTGTTCTTTTGCGTTATTGCCTTCCTGACGGTGTTCACATCTTCTTCGTCTTTGAGCGACAAGCTTCTGCCTCGCCCCGTGTTCTTCTTTTTTAGAAGACGTCGCGTATTTTTTCTGGAGCTGGTGGAGAACAGTTCCCGAGCTTCATCAGGCATGTCCCGCCCTACCTGGTCGAGGTCTGCAGCGTCCCTGATCCCTGAGTGCCCGATTAATCCGTACATCGCATCAAATTGATCTTCCAGAGAGGAACTTGTAACGCCAAGTTCTTCCAGAACCGATTGAACCCATCCGTTTCCGTTAATTAGAGGAAACGTCAATTCCGGGTCGAGGCAAAAGAAGGCGGGCGTTAAAAAATATTCCGGCCGCATTTTTTGGTCAGGATGGTGTGGCTTAGGTATGCCTGGAAGAATGGCAATCTTCCTGACGATTTGTTTTTTTGCTGTATGGCTGTCGGCGGAGAAAGCGGCTTGGAATAGTGGACTCACCTGATCATGGTTATCTTTCAACCATTGGAAAGCGCTGTTCCGGTAAGCGTTGTAGAAATTTGTGAAACCCGTGTGCGATCTGACGAGGCGAGGAAGCTTTTTGGAGCCAACTGCGTTGGCGCAATGTTTTGCTACTTTATCTAATGAGTAGCCGTCAAAATTCTGACCCAGGGAATCTCCGAGAGCAGGAATCTTCACACTGGTTATATACCCTGAGCCTTCTTCGTCATAGCTGCCAGTAATCCACGCGAGTCTAGCTAAACCATACAAGTTGCGTGGAGTAATTCTGCGTTGAGAAAAAACATGCTCTGCGAGTGCGCGGACCATATGATTTGTCCGCCTCTCGCGCTCGGCCCAATCTTGCGGCATTTGTACCCCCTATTCCCGCCTGTGCAGTTACAACAATAGCGGCTAAACGTCCAAGTTGGACACCTCAAGCGCATTACGCTCGATAAAGTCGCGCCGCGGCTCGACGTGGTCGCCCATCAGCGTCGTGAAAATCTCGTCCGCCGACACCGCGTCCTCAATCCGGACCTGCAAAAGCCGCCGCGTCTCCTGGTTCATCGTCGTTTCCCAGAGCTGGTCCGGGTTCATTTCGCCGAGA
>DASSTE010000082.1:0-5913 GCA_035708085.1 Gammaproteobacteria bacterium
CAGCACATTTTCCGGTACGCCCTCAAACTGAAACTCCGGGCTCGCCACGCCGATGATCACCAGGCCATGGTCCTTGTAGCGCTGCCAGTAGACCTCGTCGAACGGGTTGGCGCGAATGCAGTTGATGCAACTGTAGGTCCAGAAGTCGATCAGGATGACGTTGCCATTCTTCTCGAGCTGCTGCAGATTCAGCGGCTTCGAATTGATCCAGCCGCCCTCGGCCGGTACCTGCTGAATGGTCGGCACGAGATGCTCGCGGTTTGCGAACAGGCGTTCGGCGGTGTTAACCGCCGGCCCGGCCGCATTTTCCTTGTTGTTGTTTCCGAGCAGGCTCCTGGGCGCCGGCGTCGCGCCGGTGATCGGCATCAGGTAATAGCGCACCACCGGGATCGTGGCGTAGGCGAGGGCGCCTGCGGCGACCAGCGCGAGAACAACAATGACGATGACAGTCAGCCCGCGTTTCACGATTCAAGCTCTTTACGGTCGTTTAAAGTCATCATACGCCCGGGGAAGCGGGTCAGTTGCGAACGTCCCCGATCAACTTGACAGAAAGTCGGAGCGGCGTATTTTTTACGTTAGTGCCATCCGGAGGGTCAGCCAAATGAACAAGTCGAAATTATCAGCACATTTCTTCCTGGGCCCGCTACGTCTACAACGCCAACGCGCCTCATCCCGCGCCAGTGTCCAGATCGAAGCTATTCCCCAACGCCGGTCCGAATATCGGAGCCGCGCAATCTGAACATTCGTCACAGCGTTAGCATAGCCACGGCCGACAACCGGACCTAACGATCACACCACTTCGCCGGGTTGACCGGCTGCTTGTCGTGGCGGATCTCGAAGTACAGCGCCGGCTGGTGCTGGCCGCCGCTGTCGCCGAGCGCGGCAATCGTCTCGCCGGCGTTGACCCAGTCGCCCACCTCCTTATAAAGACTCTGGTTGTGCGCGTACAGGCTGAGATAGCCGCCGCCGTGGTCGATAATCATCAGCAGGCCGAAGTGCGGCAGCCAGCCGGCGTAGACGACACGACCATGGGCGATCGCGTGCACCGGCTCGCCCGCCTTGCCGCCGATCAACACGCCCTGCCAGTGCAGGTGACCGTCGGCACGTAGCGACCCGTAAGTGGCGATGTGCGGGCCGGCGACCGGCCAGACGAGCTTGCCGCGCAATGACGCGAACGAGCGGCTGTCGAGGTTGTCGGGGATGTCCGCGAGCGCATTCGTCAGGCTGGCAATCAGGCGTTCGAGGCGTTGTTTGCTGCGCTTGAGCTTCGCCAGTTCGCTGTGATGCTGGTCGATTGACGCATCGACTTTCACCAGCACGGCTTTGCGTGCATCGCGGCGCTGTTCGATGGCGGCGAGTGCCGTGTGGCGTTGACCCTTCAGGTCGGCGAGGTGGGCGAGCTGATGGCCGATCGCCTGTTTTAATTGCGCGAGGCGTTCGAGGCGCGCGTTGAAATCGGCGATGCGCGCCGTGCGCGCCTGGTTGAAATAGTCGTAATAGGTCAGCATGCGCTCGACGCGCGCCGGGTCCTGCTGGTTGAGCATCAGCTTCAAGCGGTCCTGGCGGCCGGCGATGTAGGCGGCGCGGATCTGCGCGCCGAGCACCTGCTTTTCGGAATCCAGCTTGTCCTGCTCGCTTGCCTGCTCCGCTTTCAGTTTCGCGAGCTTCGCCTGGGCGGCATGAATCTGCTGTTCGACATCGTGCAGCGCTGCGCTTGCCCGGCCGAGCGCGCGCTCGCTGTCGCGCAACTGCGCGGCGAGATGGTCGTGGCGCGCGACGGCGTGGTCGAGAGCCTGCTTGACCGCGGCGATTTTCGCCTTGATGGCGGCTAGTTGCTGCTTTTTGGCCGCGGCCCGGGAGTTTGCGTAGGCTGTCGGAATGCTGCACGCGAGCACCGCGGCAAGCAGCAGCCATACCAACGGCTTCAGAACGCCCCGCTGCACATAGCCGTTCGCCCTGAGCCTGTCGAAGGGCGTCTTCAGCGCAGTGACTTCGTTCGGGGAATTCCTGTCGTACTTCGACAATCTCAGCACGAACGGAATTTTACGGTTCCCCCTCATTCGGCTCCGAGCGTGATCAACGAATGCCCGGTCATCTCGGCCGGCTGGTCGAGGCCCAGCAACGCGAGCAGCGTCGGTGCGACGTCGGCGAGCACGCCGTCATCCAACTTCGCTTTGCGTCCAACGTAGACGAACGGCACCGGGCCGGTGGTGTGTGCGGTCTGCGGCTGGCCCGTTTCCGGATCGCGCATCACTTCGACATTGCCGTGGTCGGCGGTCACCAGCAGTTCGCCGCCCGCTTTGGCGAGCGCACCGGTGATGCGGCCGAGCGCGACGTCAATCGCCTCGACGGCCTTGACCGCGGCGGCTTCTTCGCCGGTATGGCCGACCATGTCGGCATTGGCGTAGTTGCAGATGATCAGGTCGTAATGGCCGCCGGCGATCGCGTCGACCAGGCGGTCCGTCAATTCGACCGAACTCATCTCCGGCTGCAGGTCGTACGTCGCGACTTTCGGCGAGGGGATCAGCGTGCGGTCCTCGCCGGGGAACGGGCGTTCTTCGCCGCCGTTGAAGAAGAACGTGACGTGCGCGTATTTCTCGGTCTCCGCGATGCGCAGCTGCTTGAGCCCGCTTCGCGCGACGATTTCGCCGAGGATGTGCTGCGGTGTTTCGGGCTCAAAGGCTACAGGGATGTCGAAGTCGCGCTGGTACTGCGTCAGGCTGACGAACGCGGCGAGCCGCGGGCGGACTTCGCGTTTGAAGCCGTCGAAATCGTCCTCGATGAAGGCGCGCGTCAACTGGCGCGCGCGGTCGGCGCGGAAGTTCATGAACACGATCGCGTCGTTATGGCCGACGGTGACGGCCTTGCCGCCAGGCGGCACGATGCGCGTGGCTTTGACGAATTCGTCGGTTTCGCCGCGGTCGTAGGCGGCGCGCAGGCCACTGACGCCGTCCGGCGCTTCGTAGTCGGCTTTCGCCTGCGTCATCAGGTTGTAGGCGGCTTCGATCCGGTCCCAGCGCTGGTCGCGATCCATCGCATAGTAGCGGCCAATTAAGGACGCAAGGCGCCCGCGGCCGCAGTCGGCGAAAACGTCGTCGAGCGCCCTGAACGAGGCTTCGGCACTCTTCGGCGGCGTGTCGCGGCCGTCGGTAATCGCATGGACGAACACCCGCTCCACCCCGCGTGCAACGGCGAGCCGCACCATCGCGTGGATGTGCGACTCGTAGCTATGCACGCCGCCGGGCGATAGCAGGCCGACGATATGGACTGCGCCGCCGGCGGCCTGCGCCGCGTTGACCGCGCCGGCCAATGCCGGGTTGTCATTGAACGAGCCGTCTTCGATCGCGCGACTGATGCGCATCGAGTCCTGGTACAGCACGCGCCCGGCGCCGAGGTTCAGGTGGCCGACTTCCGAGTTACCCATCTGCCCCTCGGGCAAGCCGACCGCCTTGCCGGAGGTGTGCAGCAGCGAATGCGGGCAATCGCGCCAGAGCCGGTCCCAGTGGGGGGTGTCGGCAATGGCGATGGCGTTGTCGGTGGTGTCTTCGCGATAGCCCCAGCCGTCGAGGATCGCGAGCACGACGGGGCGGGGCCGGTCGGGCATTGAATTCCCTTTGGTTAAACCAGTTGGTGAATTGTGGTACAGCTAGCCATTTAGTCGCTAGTCGCTAGTCGCTAGTCGCTAGTCGCTAGTCGCTAGTCAAGAGTAACGAAAAGCTCTGGCCTATCCGCACACCGTTCGCCCTGAGCTTGTCGAAGGGCTCTTGTCTCTTGAAGAGTGCTTCGACAGGCTCAGCACGAACGGGAATCGCTTTCTCCAGACTCAATCCTAGCCACTAGCCACTAGTTTAGAGGCTTTCCGCAGCCGCCACAAAGCGTGCGGGGTGGCCTGTTATAATGTCGCGCTTGTCCCGCCAGCCGTTGCCGGAATTTATGGACCAGATCGTTCCGTTCATCCAGCGTCATCCCTATCTGATTCTCGCCGCCGGCGCGCTGATCGTCGCACTGATCGTCGACGAACTGGTGCGCCGCGTGCAGGGCAAAAACGACGTCGGGCCGAACGACGCGATCCGGCTGATCAACCAGGGCGCGGTCGTCATCGACCTGCGCGGCGCGGACCAGTACAAGCAGGGCCACATCGGCGAGGCGCGCAATGTGCCGATGGCGGAACTCGACGCGCAGCTCGACAAGCTCGGCCGCAAGGGCGACCAGGGCGTGCTCGCCTACAGCGCCGACGGCAAGGAAGGCGCGCAGGCGATCAAGCGGCTGGCGGCCGGCGGCGTCGAGAAGGCCTTCAACCTGAAAGGCGGGTTTGCGGCGTGGACGCGCGAAAATCTGCCGGTGGTCAAGGGCGACAAATAATGCCGGACGTCACTATCTACACGACGTCGTGGTGCGGCTTCTGCCGACGTGCCAAGGCGCTGCTCGATGAGAAGGGCGTCACGTATCATGAGATTGATGTCGAGGCCGAACCGGGCGGGCGCGCCGAAATGGCGCAGCGTTCCGGGCGCCGTACGGTTCCGCAAATTTTTATTGACGGCTTAGCCATAGGCGGCTGCGACGACTTGTACGCGCTCGACGCAACCGGGCAGCTCGACAAGCTGCTGAACACTTCGAACCACGAACCCGATTGACAGGATGTTTCAATGACCGACGAACCCAGATCCAACGGCAACGGTGCCGGCGAAGGCGACCAGCCGGAACAGAACTTCAAGCTCGAAAAGATTTACCTGAAGGACACGTCGTTCGAGTCGCCGCGCTCGCCGGCGGTGTTCTCGCAGCAGTGGCAGCCGGAAATCTCGCTCAACCTGCAGACGAAGGTCGAGCAGATTGCCGAGACCGCTTATGAAGTCGTGCTGACGGTGACAGTCGAGGCTAACGCGGAAAGCCAGCCCATTTTCCTGGTCGAACTGCAACAGGCGGGCATATTCACCGTCGCCGGCTTCGACGACGAGCAGCGCGGCCAGTTGCTGGGCGGCTTCGCGCCCGGTGTGCTGTTCCCGTATGCGCGCGAGGCAATCAGCGAACTGGTCATCAGGGGCGGGTTCCCGCAACTGCTGCTGCAGCCGGTCAATTTCGACGCGCTCTACCAGCAGCAGCGCCAGCAGGCGGATCTCGCCGCGGGCGGTACCGCCGGCACTGCCTGATGACGGCCGACGCGGCGCACCAGCCAGTCGCCGTTCTCGGCGCCGGCGCTTGGGGCACCGCGCTCGCCTGCCAACTCGCCCGCAACGGCCGTGACGTGCGGCTGTGGGGGCGGGATGCGGCGCAGATCGACAAGCTGCGCTCCACCGGCCGCAACACCCGCTACCTTCCTGACATCGAACTGCCGCCGAACGTATTCCCGAAGGCATCGCTCAAGGAGGCAGTGGCAGGCAGCAGCGATATCCTGGTCGCCGTCCCCAGCGGCGCCTTTCGCCAGACGCTGGCGGCACTCATCGATACCGCCCGACCCTATCGGCTGGCCTGGGCGACCAAGGGCCTGGAACTCGACAGCGGCAAACTGCTGCACCAGGTCGCGGCGGAAGAGCTGGGCGGCGATACAATCGTGGCCGTGCTCTCCGGCCCCAGCTTCGCGCGCGAAGTCGGCGCCGGACTGCCCACCGCTGTCACCGTCGCGAGTACGGACGCGGCCTTCGCCGACGCGCTCGTCGACGCATTTCACGGCGAGCGTTTCCGCGTCTACACCGCGACCGACGTCGTCGGTGTGGAAATCGGCGGTGCGGTAAAAAACGTGATCGCGATCGCCGCCGGCATTGCCGACGGCCTGGCCTTCGGCGCCAACGCGCGCGCCGGGCTCATCACCCGCGGCCTCGCCGAAATCATGCGCCTGGGCGCGGCGCTCGGTGCGCGGCCGGAAACGCTGATGGGCCTCGCCGGCCTCGGCGACCTCGTCCTGACCTGCACCGGCGA
>DASSTE010000083.1:0-5145 GCA_035708085.1 Gammaproteobacteria bacterium
TTCTGCAGAATGGCGTCGATAGCCGTGCAGTGGTCCTCAACGTAAAGCCAGTCACGGATGTTCGCGCCCTTGCCGTAAACGGGCAGCGGCTTGCCCTGCATGCCGTTCGACAGCATCAGCGGGATCAGTTTTTCCCGGTGCTGGTATGGCCCGTAGTTGTTGGAGCAGTTGCTGATGGTAACCGGTAGACCATAGGTGCTGTGGTAGGCGCGAACCAGGTGATCCGAGGCGGCCTTGCTCGCGGAGTATGGCGAGTTGGGGGCGTACGGCGTCTGCTCGGTGAACGGCGGGTCGTCGAAACCGAGGGTACCGTAAACTTCATCCGTCGATACATGGTGGAAACGGCACGGACCATCGTGGTGACCGTCCAGCCAGGCACGCTTCGCGGCCTTGAGCAGCACGTGCGTGCCGACGACGTTGGTCTTGATGAATGGGTCGGGGCCGTCGATCGACCGGTCGACATGTGATTCGGCGGCGAAATGCACGATGGTATCGATGGCCTCTTCGGCCATTAGTCGATCCACCAGCGGTTCATCGCAGATGTTGCCGTGAACGAAGCGGAAATTCCTGTTGCCCCGTAGCGGCGCGAGGTTTTCGATGCTGCCGGCGTAGGTGAGCGCATCAAGCACGACGATGCGGTCATCCGGATAGTTCGCCAGCCAATGGTGAACGAAATTCGTGCCGATAAAGCCGGCCCCACCGGTAACCAGAAGGCGGCGGCTCGGGCTTTCGTGGGTTCGGGTCATATTCCTGCTCAGTTCATCGCCGGCGAAGCATTATTGTCGACGGACAGCATCTGTCGCAACGCCTGGCGCCAGTGGATTAATTCTGCTCCGAATCGATCGACGGAGGCTCGCTTGTCGAGAACGCTGAAGGCCGGGCGACGCGCGATTTGCGGATAATCATTGCTCGCGATCGGCTTGATTGGAACCGACTCGTCCAGCAGGCCGGCAGTGAGCGCCTCTTCCTTGATGGCTACGGCGAAGTCGTACCAACTGGCGACACCAGCATCGCTGTAGTGATGGGTGCCATTGATATCCGGCTGCTCCGCTGCGCGCCAGAGAAACTTCGCCAGCGAGATGGCCCAGGTGGGCGTGCCGATTTGGTCCGCAACTATGGTCAATGCAGGCTTCGTCCGCATCAGGCGCAGCATCGTGTTGACGAAATTACCGCCTTCCTTCGCGTACACCCAACTGGTGCGGACGATCAGTGCGTCATTGCCAAGAATCCCGCGGACACGCGATTCACCTTCGGCTTTGCTGGCGCCGTAGACGCATAGCGGGTTGACCGGGTCGTCCGGCCGGTATGGCGTTGATTGAGCGCCGTCGAAGACAAAATCGGTGGAGATGTGGACGAGGCGAACGCCGGCGGCTCGGGCAGCGCGGGCAAGGTTTTCCGGGCCGGCTGCGTTTCCGGCGTAGGCGGCTTCGGACTCGCTTTCGGCCTTGTCGACTGCGGTGTAGGCGGCAGCGTTGATGATCAGCGAAGGGGCTTCGCGGCGAATTGCTTCGGCGACGGCTTCAGCACTGGTGATGTCCAGTTGGGTGCGATCGACGGCAACTACATCAGTATTTTCCGGCGCTGTTTGCTGAAGAGCGCGGCCTACTTGGCCGTTGGC
This sequence comes from Gammaproteobacteria bacterium, assembly GCA_035708085.1. Taxonomy (GTDB): domain Bacteria; phylum Pseudomonadota; class Gammaproteobacteria; order Natronospirales; family DASSBR01; genus DASSBR01. Next base: position 1,619 of record DASSTE010000083.1, read on the forward strand.
GCCGGTGATCAGGGCTTTCATGAATCTGACAGGTTGCCATCCATGGCGACTGAGTTCCGGCTTCCAAGCCGGAACAACGGAGCGGAGCTCATTCGTAGGTCTCTGCGTCTTGGAACGCAGCGCCCTGGCGGTCCTTGTCCGAAACCAGCGGCTCGCGGTTGTTGAGCGGCCAGTCGATGTTCAGGTTTTTGTCGTCCCAGCGGATGCAGCGTTCGTGCTGCGGCGCATAGAAGTCCGTGCATTTGTAGACGAATTCGGCCAGGTCGCCGGTGACGAGAAAGCCGTGCGCACAGCCCGGCGGGACCCAGAGCATGCGCTTGTTGTCCGCCGACAGCGTCTCGGCGATCCATTGCCCGAAAGTGGGCGAACTGCGGCGGATATCAACGACGACATCATAGACTTCGCCGCTAACGACGCGAACGAGTTTCCCTTGCGGCTGTTTGATCTGGTAGTGGAGGCCGCGCAGCGTGTCCTTGACGGACTTGCTGTGGTTGTCCTGCACGAAATCGGCATGAATCCCGGCGGCAGCGAACTTGCGCTGCTCCCAGGTTTCCATGAAATAGCCGCGCGTGTCGCCGAAAACTTTGGGTTCCACAAGCACGACGCCGGGAATAGCGGTGGCATTGAATTGCATTATTGGGCTTCTTCGATGACGCGGAGCAAATACTCTCCATAGCCATTTTTTGAGAGCGGCTGCGCGAGACGCGCAACTTGCTCGGCGTCGATAAAGCCCTTGCGGAACGCGATTTCCTCCGGACACGCCACCTTTAGTCCCTGCCGGCTCTCGATGGCTTCGATAAAGGTTGATGCCTGTAGTAGTGACTCGTGCGTACCGGTGTCGAGCCAGGCGATGCCCCGTCCAAGCTTTTCAACGCGCAGGTCGCCACGATGAAGATATGCCTGATTGACATCCGTGATTTCCAGTTCGCCGCGCGCGGAAGGTTCGATCGCCTTGGCAATCGAAACCACGTTGTTGTCGTAAAAGTATAGTCCGGTGATGGCATAGCGCGAGCGCGGCTGTCTGGGCTTCTCTTCAATGCCAAGGGCTTTACCGGCTGAATCGAAATGGACGACGCCATACCGCTCCGGATCGCGAACGTAATAGGCAAACACTGTTGCGCCCCGGGTTTCCTCGCTGGCAGCCGCGAGCTGCCGGTCCATTCCATGGCCGTAAAAGATATTGTCACCGAGGATCAGCGTGACCGGATCGGCGCCGATGAAGCTTTCGCCGATCAGGAACGCCTGCGCGAGGCCTTCCGGCCGCGGCTGCTCGGCATAGGCGAGGTGCATTCCCCATTGGCTGCCGTCCTCGAGCAGATCGCGATAGCGCGGCAGGTCCTCGGGCGTCGAAATAACCAGCACGTCGCGAACACCGGCCAGCATCAGGGTCGACAGCGGATAGTAGATCATCGGCTTGTCGTACACCGGCAGCAGTTGCTTGCTGGTTGAGCGCGTGACCGGGTACAGGCGCGTGCCCGAGCCGCCTGCCAGAATGATGCCTTTACGTGCCACAACTCCCCCTCACCCTGACCCTCTCCCTGAGAGAGATGGACTACTTAATAAAGCCGAGGCTTTCCAGCTTGACCACGATCTGGTGTGCCGCCTCGTCGGGCGTGCACTCGCGCGTATCGATCGTCATTTCAGGCTTTTCCGGCGCCTCGTACGGGTCGCTGATGCCGGTGAACTCCTTGATCACGCCGGCGCGCGCCTTGGCATAAAGGCCCTTGCGATCCCGCTGCTCGCAGACTTCGAGCGGCGTCGAGACGTGAATTTCCAGGAAGCCGCCCACCGGCTCGATCATCTCGCGCACCTGCCGGCGGGTCTCCGTGTACGGCGCAATCGGTGCGCAAATGGCGACGCCGCCGTTCTTGGTGATCTCGCTCGCGACGTAGCCGATACGGCGGATGTTTATGTCGCGGTGCTCTTTCGAAAAGCCGAGTTCGCTGGACAGGTGCTTGCGCACCAGGTCGCCGTCGAGCAGCGTGACCGGCCGGCCGCCCTGTTCCATCAGCTTGACCATCAGCGCGTTGGCGATGGTCGACTTGCCGGAACCGGACAGCCCGGTGAAGAACACGGTGAAGCCCTGCTTGTAGCGCGGCGGGTGCGTCTTGCGCAATTCCTCGACAACTTCCGGGTACGAGAACCAGTCGGGAATATCGAGGCCCTCGTGCAGCCGGCGGCGGAACTCGGTGCCGGAGATCACCAGCGCGGTCTCGTCGTCGCGGACCTCGTCGGCCGGCGCGTATTCGGCGCGCTCCTTCACGTACACCATCATCTGGAACGGCACCATCTGGATGCCGATTTCATCCTGGTGCTTGCGCAGCAGTTCCTGCGCCTCGTAAGGGCCGTAAAACGGCTCGCCGTCGCTGCCCTTGCCGGGGCCGGCATGGTCGCGGCCGACAATAAAGTGTGTGCAGCCATGGTTCTTGCGAATCAGCGCGTGCCAGATCGCTTCGCGCGGCCCGCCCATGCGCATGCCCAGCGGCAGCAGCGAGAGTGCCGTCGTGTTTTCCGGGAAACGCTTGATCAGGTGCTCGTAGCAGCGCACGCGGGTGTAATGGTCGATGTCGCCCGGCTTGGTCATGCCGACGGTCGGCTGGATCAGCAGGTTGGCCTCGACCTGTTTGGCGGCGCGGAACGTGAGTTCCAGGTGCGCACGGTGCATCGGGTTGCGCGTCTGGAATGCGACGATGCGGTGCCAGCCGAGCTTCTTGAAGTAGTCGCGCATCTCGCGCGGCGTGCGGCGCAAATGGCGGAAGTCGTAATGCGTCGGCGGCTCGACGCCGCGCAGGCGGCCGCCGATGTAAACCGGGTTCGCGGTGCGCATCAGGTAGCGCACGCCCGCGTGGGCTTCGTCCGTGGTCCTGAAGACGCCGCGCGCCTCGGCCGCCTTGTCCGGCTCCCAGATGTCGCCGATGTCGAGCAGCGCGATCAGCACGCCTTCCGGGTCGCGCAGCGCAATCGTGTCGCCTTCGTTCAACGGCTCGGCGAACTCGCGCGTCACGTCGAGCGTGATCGGCATCGGCCAGAGCGTGCCGGACGCCAGGCGCATGTTCTCGACGACGCCGTCGTAGTCGGCGCGATTCATGAACCCTTCCAGTGGCGAGAAGCCACCGCTCAACAGCAGTTCGATATCGCATAACTGGCGGTGGGTCAGGTCCCAGGATGGGTAATCGGCCGCGGCCTTTTTGGCCTCGGCCGCGTCCGCCTCGGAAAGATACAGTTCTTGCAGGGCGCCGCCGTGCGGCGCGATCAGGTCACGTGGTGACATGCAGTTAAAACTCCTTTTTTACTGCTGGACTTAGAACGGAATATCGTCATCGAAGTCGTCAGCGACCGCGCCGGGCTTCGCCGCCTGCGGCCGGGGACGCTGGTCGTCCCCGCTACTGCTGTAATCGTTGCCGCCCATGCCGGAGCGACCGCCAAGCATCTGCATCTCGTTGGCGATGATGTCGGTGCTGTAGTGGGTCTGGCCGTCCTTTTCGTAGGTGCTGGTCTCGAGCCGGCCTTCGATGTAAACCTGCGAG
>DASSTE010000084.1:0-9140 GCA_035708085.1 Gammaproteobacteria bacterium
CCGCTTGGGCGGCGCCGGTCTCGACGTACTACCGAAGGAACCGCCGGACGACGACGAACCACTGCTGCGGCGGACTCTGCCCAACCTGATCGTCACCCCGCACGTCGCGTGGGCGGCGCGCGAGGCGCGTCAGCGTGTCATCGACGAAATCGCCGCGAATATCCGCGCCTTTCGCGAAGGCGGCGACCGGAACCGCTTGGTGTAGCTATTCCCTCAGGGAAGCTCTGCGACCGCTCGCCCTGAGCTTGTCGAAGGGCTCTTCAGGCCATGGTTCCGCTTCGGTAATTCCGTCCGTCCTTCGACGAGCTCGGCACGAACGCAAATTTTCCAGAGCGTCCCTGGCGTAAAAAGCTGCAGGTCACCAAATCTTAACCCGTTGACCCGGCTTGAGGTACAGCTTCGCGTCCGGCTGGATGTCGAACGCCTTGTACCAGGCATCCAGATTGCGCACCGTCTCCGCGCGGAACTTCGGCGGCGCGTGGACGTCCGTCTTGATCCGCTGACGGAGAGCCGCCGGCCGGATCTTGCTGCGCCAGGCCTGCGCGTAAGACAGGAAGAAGCGCTGGTCGCCGGTCAGGCCGTCGATGACCGGCGCGGGCTTGCCGTTCAGTGACTTGTGGAACGCGATGTAGGCCGCGGTCAGGCCGGACACGTCGGCAATATCCTCGCCCAGCGTTTGCTCGCCATTGACGTGCAACCCCGGCAAGGCCTCGTACTGGCTGAACTGTTGCGCCAGGCGTTGCGTGGCTTCCTTGAAATGCTTTGCGTCGGCCGGTGTCCACCAGTTGTGCAGGCGGCCCTGTGCGTCGAACTGCGAACCCGTGTTGTCGAAGCTGTGGCTGATTTCGTGGCCGATGATGGCACCGATGGCGCCATAGTTGTGCGCGGCCGGCGCGTCTGGATTGAAAAACGGCGGCTGCAGGATCGCGGCCGGGAACTGGAGCTCGTTCTCGAGCGGCAGGTTGATCGCATTGACCGTCTGCGGCGTCATCCACCAGTGGTCGCGATTGACCGGCTTGCCGAGCACGGCGAGTCGTTGCCGGTAGTGGAACTTCGCGGCATTGATAGCGTTGGTGAGCGGGTCATTCGCGGTGACTTCAAGCCCTGCGTAAGACGGCCAGTGGTCGGGGTAGCCGACCTTGACCTGCAGCGTAGCCAACTTGGCCTTGGCTTTCTCGCGGGTGGCCGGCGACATCCATTCCAGCGTGCCGATCCGCGAGCGGAACGCGGCGATCAGGTTATCCACCATGTCCTCAGCCTTCTGCTTGGCCGACGCTGGAAAGTATTTGTCGACGTACAGCTTGCCGACGGCGAAACCGAGAGCGCGGCTGGTCGCGTCGACGGCGCGCTTCCAACGTGCTTCCTGTTGCGGCACGCCGCTGAGCGTGTGGCCGTGAAACTCGAACGCGAGGTCGGCGAACTTTTTCGGTAACAGGGACGCGTGGCGGTCCAGGGTATGGAAGATCAACAGCGCCTTCCACGACTCGAGCGGCTCATCGGCAGTCAGCCTGGACAGCCGCGCAATGGCCTCGGGCTGCCAGGCATCGATCGTCTTCTGGTCGGACAGGCCGGCAGCTTCGAAGTAGGCATCCCAGTCCAGCCCGGGCGCCTTTTTGGCAAACTCGTTCAGTGGCCAGAGATTGTTGGCCCGGTGCACGTCCTGGCTCTCCACCAGGCTCGCCTGCGCCTTCGCGATCTTCATTTCGAGCTTGAACACGCGGTTGGCCATGGCCTCGGCATTCTTGATGCCGGCCTGCTCGAGGAGGGCGACGATGTAGGCCTTGTACTTGTCGCGATAGCTGGCCATCGTGTCGCTGTCGGACAGGTAATAGTCGCGGCTGGGCAGGGTCAGACCGCCCTGGAGCAGGTAGGCGATGTTGTGCGACGGGTCGGTCAGACCCTGGGCGACGAACAGTCCGAACAGGTGATCGGTATGAAAGTCGGTGGCATTGACGGGATCGACATCCTGGCGCAGCCGATGACCCAGCACCGTCGCCAGATCCTGGCGCGACTGGATGGCGTTGATGGCGTCAAGCTCGGGTTCCAGCGGCTTGAGGCCATGCTTTTCGATCGCTTGCGTATCCATGTACGCCGCGTAGTAGTCGGCGATCTTGCGCGCGTTGGTGCCCGGCGCCGGATGGCTGTCGGCGGCGTGCCGGATAATGTCGGCGGTGCGCTTCCGCGTGCGCTTGAAGATCGTGTAGAAGGTGCTGATGCCGGAGCGATCGGCGGGGATTTTGGCCTTTTTCAGCCAGTTGCCGTTCGCGTACTTAAAGAAGTTGTCGCCGGGTTTGACCGAATGGTCGATGGCAGCGAGATCCACGGCGGTAGCGTTTGCCCGCGAGGCGGGCGCGGGTACGGCGGCGGTCGAGGCCGACGTGGAAAGCGTGGACGATAGCGCAGGATCGCTGCCGGTGGTGGATGACGGCTGTGAGCATGCGGCGCATGCGCATACAGCGCCGGCGGCGAGAATCAATGCAGGACGGACCATGGCAAACCCGGAGTTGCTAAAACCAGCAACATAATGCACCAAAGGTGCTCCCGGATGCACGTGAGCGAGCTAGTGGTCTTTTAAGGTGATACTGCCTACGCCCGCGTCAGTGTCTCCACCGGCGGGCGGTTGATTGCGCGCCGCGTGGCCGCGAGCCCGGTGGCAACGACGATGATCGCGCCGCCGACCAGTCCCGCCGGCACCACCCACGGATCGGCAGCGTAGGACAGATTGAATACCTGGCTCACCAGCAGCCAGCCGGCGCCCAGCGCTGCTGCACCACCGAGGCCGCCGGCCAGCACCCCCAGCATTGCGAACTCCGCCACGATGCCCTTGAACACTGTTCCCCGCCCGGCGCCGAGGGTGCGCAGCAGTGCCGATTCATAACGGCGCTCGTCGCGCGTCGCCTGGATCGCAGCCAGCAGTACCAGCACGCCGGCGAACACTGTGAAGGCGAACACGTACGCTACCGCAAGACTCGCCTGCGCGATGATTTGGCGTACCGTGCGAATAATCGCGCCGACGTCGACGACCGTAATGCCCGGCAGCTTGCGCACCAGTTCGGTCAGCATCGTCGCCTTTTTCGGCGGCAGGTGCAGCGACGTGATGTAGGTCGTCGGGAAGTGGTTCAGTACCCCCGGCGGCGTCACGAAGAAAAAGTTCGGATCGAAGCTCTGCCAGCGGATGTTGCGCAGGTTGGCGATCTTGAGCGTCAGCTCGTCGCCGCCGATCGCGAACGTCAGGGTGTCGCCCACCGTCACGTCCAACGCATGGGCGACATCCTCATCCACCGACACCAGCCGCTTGCCGAAGTCGGACTTGTCCCACCACCGGCCGGCGGTCATGACGTTCTCCTGGCGCCGGAACGGCGCGACGCTCAGGTTCGACTGGCGGTTGAGCAGTCCCCGCGCGCGGCCGTTCTCGAAATCGGCGGCGGCCACGTGTTTGCCGTTGATGCCGACCAGGCGCGCGCGCGTCATCGAAAACAGGCGTGGCGCCGGCAGGTCATGGCTCTTGAAAAAATCGCTCAACCCGGCGCGCTGGCCCGCCTGGATGTTGAAGATGAATTCATTGGGCGCGTTCGGCGGCAGCGTGGTCTGCCAGGCGGTGAAGATATCGCCGCGCACCAGCGTCAGCCACAGCAGCACTGACACGCCCAATCCGAAGGCGACGATCTGCACGATCGTCTGGCCGCCGCGCCGCCACAGGTTGCCGAAGCCGAAACGCCACGCGGTGCCGATGTGCGTGCGCAACGGCCGGAGCAGCACCAATGCCAGTGTGCCGCCCGCGGCAAGCACCAGCGCCGCGCCGCCCAGTGCAGCAAATACGTACAGCGTCAGTCGCCAGTCGTGAACCTGCCAGGCGAGCAGCGCGATCAGTGCCGCGAGCGCCACTCCCCAGACGGCGAACACGTTCGCCGGCTGCGGCGCGAGGTCGCGGCGCAGAATGCGCGCCGGCGGCGTGTTGCGCAGCCGGAGCACGGGCGCGAGCGCAAAGCCGGCGAGCAGCAGCACAACGGTGCCGAGCGCAGTCAGCGCCGGAATCCAGCTCGGCGGCGGTAGCGTTACCGGCAGCGCGTTGCCGAGCAGCACGACCAACCCGGTCTCGGCGCCATAGCCGATCGCGCTGCCGACCACCGTGCTGAAGAAGGCGATCGCGAGCAACTGGGCCGTCAACAGCGTGGCGAGCCGCCCGCGCGTCATGCCGAGGCTCAACAGTACCGCCACTGTATCGGTTCGACGCAGCGCATATTGGCGCGCCGACATCGCCACCGCGACCGCGGCAATCAGCACGGCGACCAGCGCCGCGAGACGCAGGAAGCTCTGAGCCTGGTTCAACGGGTTGTTGACCTCGGGGCGCGTGTCATGGATGTCGACGATGCGATCGTCGGGACGCAATTTCTGCTGCAGCGCGGCCTTGTAAGCGGAGACGGCGCCGGGCGCTCCGGCGACGAGCAGGTGATAGCCGATGCGGCTGCCCGGCTCGACCAGCTTGGTGGCAGGCAGGTCGGCCGCATTCATGTACAGGTTCGGCGCGAATTCGATGAAGTCGATGCCCTGGCCGGGCGCGTAGGCGAGCACCGATGCGATTTTGAACTGCTTTGCGCCGACCTGCACTGTATCGCCGACTTGCACGCCCAGCGCGGTCAGCAGTCGCGGCGCTGCCCAGACCGTGCCCGGCGCCGGAATGCCGCCGGCCGGATGCGTCGGCCCGAACGGCACCTGCGTAAGCTCGACTCTGCCGCGCAACGGATAGCCCCGATTAACGGCGTGTACCTCGGCAAGCTGGCTGTGCTCGCCTTCGAGCACCACGGTCGGAAAGCGCAGCAGCGCGGTGGTCCGCAAGCCCGCATTGTGCGCCAGTTGCGTATAGCGTTCCGGGAGCGGCGACGCGCCCCGCACGTCGAGATCGGCCGCGAGCGTCGCGTCGGCGGCAATGCGCATCGCCTGGCTGACGCGGCTGGCGAGAAAGCCGACGGTGCTGACGGCGGCAGCAGCGACGATCAGACTGGCGAGCAGAATCGCCAGCGCGCCGCTGCGCCGTTCGCGGCGCAGTTGCCGGATCGCGAGGCGGCCGAGGTTCATGCCGGCGTCCGCAGTCGGCCGTCGACCAGTTCCAGTCGGCGCGAGCAGCGTTGGGCGAGGCGTTGGTCATGCGTCACCAGCACCAGCGTCGAGCCGGCTTCGGCGTTCAGCTCGAACAACAGGTCGATGATGCGTCCGCCGCTGGCGGTGTCGAGGTTGCCCGTGGGCTCGTCCGCGAACAGGATCGCGGGCCGACTCGCGTAGCCGCGCGCAATGGCGACGCGCTGCTGCTCGCCGCCCGACAGCTTGTGCGGATAGTGTTCGGCGCGCTCCTCAAGCTCGACCGCGGCGATCGCGCGTAGCGCCGCGCCCAAGGGGTCGGCGTCGTCGGCCAGTTCCAGCGGCAGCATGACGTTTTCGATCGCGGTCAGGCTCGGCAGCAGGTGAAACGCCTGGAACACGAAGCCGACGTGGCGGGCGCGCAGCCGTGCGCGGCCGTCCTCGTCGAGCGCGGTCAGTTCCTCGCCGGCGAGCCAGATGCGCCCGTCGGTGGGCGTGTCGAGACCGGCGAGCAGGCCGAGCAGCGTCGTCTTGCCCGAGCCGGACGGCCCGAGAATCGCCAGCGACTCGCCGGCGCCGACCTCGAAGCTGCAATCCGCCAGAATGGTCAGTGTGCCGGCGGGGCTGGTAACCTGTTTGCTTACGCCCTCGGCGCGCAATACGGGTGATACCGCCGTGGTATCGAACATCGCGAAATTCCTGTTGGTTGTCATTTTGGTCCTGCCGACTGCGGTTGCCGCTGAGCGGCCCGTCATTCTCGTCGTCGGCGACAGCCTGAGCGCGGCGCACGGCATTCCGGCCGAAGCCGGTTGGGTGGCACTGCTCGCCGAGCGTCTCAAACAGCAAGATTACGATTATCGCGTCGTGAACGCGAGCATCGGCGGCGACACCACCAGCGGCGGCCTCGCCCGGCTGCCGGGCGTCCTCAAACATTACCATCCGTCCATCGTCATTCTCGAGCTCGGGGGCAATGACGGCCTGCGCGGCCAGCCGATCGAGGCGCTGCGCGCGGACCTCAAGAGGATGATCGAGCTGTCGCGACGGGCCGGTGCACAGGTGCTGCTGGTAGGCGTGCGCATGCCGCCGAACTACGGCCCCGTGTACGCCCAGCGCTTCCATCAGGTGTATCTCGATCTCGCCAGGAAGATGAATGTGGCGCTGGCACCGAAAATCCTCGCCGGCGTCGCCGACCGGCCCGGGCTGATGCAGTCCGACGGTATCCATCCGACCGCGGCGGCCGAGCCGAAAGTGCTCGACAATGTCTGGCCGGCGCTGAAACCGCTGCTTGCCCACTGAACGGCCGTAATGGTATATGTAAGCCAAAGATGTAGGGGCATTTGGCGGGGACTGCAGTGGATAAGATCTGGCTGAAGAACTATCCGGATGGCGTGCCGGCGGAAATCAAGCTCGACGCCTACGAGTCGCTGTCCGACGTGCTGGCGGAAGCCTGCGACAAGTTTCACGATCGGCCGGCCTTCGCAAATCTCGGCAAACAGCTAACCTACGCGGAACTGGATCGAAAAAGCCGCGACTTCGCCTCCTTCCTGGTCAACGTCGCCGAACTCAACAAGGGCGACCGCGTTGCGGTAATGATGCCGAACCTGCTGCAGTATCCGGTCGCGGTGTTCGGCATCCTGCGCGCGGGGCTGGTGGTTGTGAACATTAACCCGATGTACACCGGCCGGGAGTTGATGGAGGAACTGCAGGACGCCGGCGCAACCAGCATCGTCATCCTGGAGAACTTTGCCCACACCCTCGAAAGCGTGCTCGGCCAGACAGCGGTGACGCACATCATCACGACGCAGGTCGGCGACCTGTTGGGGTTTCCCAAGTCGCTCGCCGTCAATCTTGCTCTCAAGTACGTCAAGAAGATGGTGCCGGAGTGGCATCTGCCGCGGCCGGTGTCTTTTCCGCGCGCACTCGCCGAGGGCGCGCGGCGATCGTTCCGGGAAGCGCCGCTGACGCGCGATGATCTTGCCTTTCTGCAATATACCGGCGGCACTACGGGCCGCGCGAAGGGCGCGATGCTGACGCACGGCAACATGATCGCGAATCTCGAGCAGGCTTCCACCTGGGTGCACGAATTGCTGGAGGAAGGCCAGGAAACCGTTATTACCGCGCTGCCGCTTTATCACATCTTTTCCCTGCTCGCGAATTGCCTGATGTTCGTCAAGCTCGGCGGTTTGAGCGTGCTGATCACGAATCCGCGCGACATGCCGGGTTTCGTGAAGGAACTCGGCAACTGGCGCTTTACCGCGATCACGGGCGTCAACACACTGTTCAACGGACTACTCCACACGCCGGGCTTCGAGAATCTCGATTTCGTGCCGTTGAAGTTGAGCCTCGGTGGCGGCGCGGCGGTGCAGCGCGCCGTCGCCGAGCGCTGGCAGAAGACGACGGATACCCCGCTGATTGAAGCTTACGGTCTGACGGAAGCGTCGCCGGCCGTGTGCATCAATCGGCCGGACCTGGCAACCTATAACGGCAGCGTCGGCTTGCCGATTCCGTCGACGGAGGTGTCGATTCGAGACGACGACGGCAATGAGTTGCCGTTGGGCGAGACGGGCGAGCTGACGGTGCGCGGACCGCAGGTGATGCGCGGTTACTGGCGCAATCCGAATGAGACGGCGATGGTGTTGTCGGAGGACGGCTGGCTGCGCACCGGTGACATGGCGACGATCGACGCTGAGGGTTACGTGCGGCTGGTCGACCGCAAGAAGGATATGATTCTGGTGTCGGGTTTCAATGTATACCCGAACGAGATCGAGGATGTGGTGGCGGCGATGCCGGGCGTACGCGAGGTGGCGGCGATCGGTGCGCCGGACGAGCATTCCGGCGAAGTGGTCAAGCTGGTGATCGTCAAGCGTGATCCCAGCCTCACCGTGGAACAGGTCAAGAAATACTGCCGGGACAAGCTCACGGGGTACAAGCACCCGAAGTATGTCGAGTTTCGCGACGAGTTGCCCAAGAGCAACGTCGGCAAGATCTTGCGGCGTGCTTTGCGTGAGGACGAAGACAAAAAGAACGCCGCGTAAGGGTTGGCGCGGGGCGGCGGCGCGGTGCCTTCTCTCAGGGACGCCGTGAATACTTCCCTGTAGGCTCTGGGTTCGGCATCCTGCCTCACACAGCCCTGAGAGAAGGCCCCGCACCCCCGCCTTCAACCTGTTCGCATCCCGAAGGCCGTTGCCGGCATCTTCGCCTAAAATGCCAGGCTGAACGAATAAATAATCAGTCCCACCAGCCCGCCAACCAGCGTGCCGTTAATCCGTATAAACTGCAGGTCGCGGCCGACTTCCAGTTCGATGCGCCGCGCGGTCGGTTTGGCATCCCAGCTTCTTACGGTTTCCGAAATCAGCGCGCCGATCTCATGGCGATACTGTTCAACGATGAACAGGACGCCGTTCTTGATCCAGCCGTTGAGTTCGGCGCGCAGTTCCGGTTTGGCCAGCAGCGCGGCGACGAAGCGGTCGAGGTTGGATTCGAGGCGTACGTATAGCGCGGAGTTCGGGTCGCGCAGCTCGCGGCCGATCATCTGGCCGAATTCGCGGCTCATGCGGCCGAGGTAGGCTTCGAGTTCCGGGTGGCGCACCAGTTCCTGCTTGAGCGCTTCGCCGCGGGCGCGATACCCGGGGTCGTGTTTGAGGTCGACGATGAACTGGCGCATGGCTTCATTGAAGCGCTCGCGGGCGGGGTGGTTGGCGTCGGCGCCGATGGCTTCGAGCGCGCGCTCGAGTTCGTCCATCAGCTTCTTGAAGATTTCTTCGTCGATGAATTTCGGTAGCCACCAGGGGCTGCGTTCGCCGATGCGCGCGCGAATTACCGGCCGGTTTTCTTCCAGTACTTCGCGGCCGATACGCACGGCGGCGTTGAGCAGGCGCTGGTGGTGGTTGCCGCGCGTCGCGGCATCGAGCAGGCGGCCGGCGAGCGGCGCGAACTCAATCTGCGCGAGGCCGGATTTGAGGTTGTCGGCGAGCCAGCCGCGAATGTCGCGGGCGTCGAACAGGTTGCCGAGGCCGGCGGCGAAGGCGGCGCCGGAGGTGGAGACTTTGTGCAGGTTGCCGTCA
>DASSTE010000085.1:0-16682 GCA_035708085.1 Gammaproteobacteria bacterium
CATTCGCCGGATCGGCGGACAGGTTTTCGAACGGCAGCACGGCCACGGCCAGCCGGTTCGGTGCTGTTTGCGTGGCGGCGGTCTGGGCGGCATCCCACGGCAGCAGAAACCAGACGATGGCGCCGACAAGGCCGCTCGCCACCAGTCCCGCGAGCGCCCTTCTCCAGCCGGTTCGGGGTAGCCGCGCAGCAGGCGACCTCTCTGGAGATGCAACAACTGCGGTGGGCCCGGCGACCGGTGGCGCCGCCTGCGCCATTTCCATTTCCCACAACTGCGCCGCCAGCAACTGGACGGCATTCGCCAGACGGCGACGGTAGGTGCTCCAGCTGAGATGCAGAGCCTCCGCGACCTGCTGCTGGCCCTGCATCGGCTTGAGATAAGTAAGTTCGAGCACGCGCTTGAGAGGTGCGACCTTCGGTGTATCGCCCAGCTCGTCGCACTGCCTGCGAATCAGGTCCCTGAGCGCCTGGGTCGGCGCCGGTGCGGGATCGGAAGCCAGCGCCGCCGCCACCAGCGCGGAACGCAACAGCGCGTTACCGTGCAGACGGTCGGGCCGATGATAATGTCTGAGCGCATCGCGCAGCGCCGCCTTGAATTCAGCCTCAGTCAGACGCAGCGCCCCCGGCCGTCGCCCGGCGTCGTTATTGTTGGCCGCTGTCCCGATCATCCTGACCGCATCCCCCAAGTGACCACTCAGTCGACATTTTTTTAATCCTAGACCCGCACCCCCGATTAGTAAACGTGTTTTGAGCAAAAGACGAGCATTTTTTGGCGTAGAAAACAGCCTCTGGTCCCGTCTACTTTTCCGACTTTATTGATTGACTGGAGGTACGACCCATGGAGATCACCAAAGGCCTTTCACGCCGAACGCTGATCGACCGCGCGAGGAATATCCTCACCCAGCCGCGGGCCGAGTGGGAGGCGATCGCCGCCGAGCCCGCGACACCCAAAGAGCTGTATCGCAACTACGTGGTGCCGCTCGCCGCCATCGGGCCGGTCTGCTCGATCATCGGCAACTCGCTGGTGGGCATGACGGTGCCCATCGTCGGCTTGCATTACCGCGTGCCGCTCGGCCAGAGCATTGCCTACGCGGTGCTGGATTACGTGTTGACGCTTGTAGGGGTGTACGTGATCGCGCTGATTATCGATGCCCTCGCGCCCACATTCGGCGGCACGAAGGACCGCACGCAGGCGCTCAAGGTGTCGGCGTACAGCATGACGCCCGGCTGGCTCATCGCGGTAGTGGCGCTGTATCCACCGCTCGGATTGTTGCAACTGCTGGGCCTGTACGGCCTGTTCCTGCTCTACCTCGGCCTGCCGCCGCTGATGACGGCGCCGCGGGAACGCAGCTTCGGCTATGCGGCCACGACGATCATCGCCGCGATTATCGTTTACATCGTCATCGGCGTCATAGCCGGGATGGCGATCAGCGGGCCGGACTTGACCGGCCTTACCTCGTAGTCGCCAACACAGGAGCACAGGGAAATGCGCAATTGTCTGATCTGCACGATGATCGCCGTGATCGGCCTGCTGTCGGCGTCGGCGCACGCCGCCTGGTGCGAATCCGGCGAGCAGAATGTTCCGTTCATGCGCAGCGATCTGGTATCGGTACAACAACATATGAAGCGGGTCATCAGCGCGCTCGGGGCGCTGCCGGCACCTTATGCGATGACCGACAAGAACTGGAACCTGCCGACATCTTCGTGCCACGGCAAGCTTGGCTACTCCGCCATCTCGGTGCAGTACAGCGGCCAATTTTCGGTCCAGCAAAATGCGCAGGACCTACAGGCGGCGTATCAAAAGAAAATGATGGCCGCCCGGGCCAAGGGCGATTACGCCGCGATGCGGAAGCTCGTGCAACAGATGATGGCGAGCAGCATGGCAGCCGGAATGGCCGGTACAGCCAACCAGCCTGTCAGTATCGAAATCAGGGCCAATGTCTCCGCCAACGAGACGATCAATCCGCTGAACGTTCTGCGCGACGGTCAGGGCTTCATCGCGCTGCGGCAGCCGGGCGGCGACGCCAACAACGAAACGATGGTTGTTTATTTCGATGCGGTGCGGCTGAAAGACGCCCACCAACTGGCGAGTTTCACCCTTAACAACAACTGGCGTTCGCCGGACAAGTTGGCGCTAATCAACATGACGTTCACCTTGAGCGGGCCTAAAACCCAGGTCGAGCAACTGGTCAAGCAGCTTGATACCGCGGCTGTGCTGGGCGAGTTGACTGCCAAGCGCGTGGACCCGAAGCAACCGGATCGTCCGGGCTGCTGAAAAAACCAACTCGGCACCACGATTGACACGAGGATTTTCGCTATGAAAACGAAACCCATGTTGAGCATTCTATGCGGCGTCATGCTGATGCCCGCGGCGTTCGCCGCCGGGCCGGTCCGCCATAATCCGGTGATCGATATATCGTCCCTGGAACAAACGGGGCTGTATCGAACCACCTCCATCACCACAAGCGGCGGCGTGGCGGAAAAACCGGACACAGGCACCGAGTGCGTCACTCCGGCGGAGGTACACGACTTCCTTAACTCGGAAGCAAGCGGCGGCGTCAAGGTGACTTCCTGGAAGCTGGACGGCCACCACCTGCACGTCAAGGGCTACTGGATGGCCAGGGACAAGGAGGCCGGAACGATCACCTACGACTTGTTCTTTGACAGCCCGACCGAGTCGCACGGGATCATGAAAATGGCGGTCCGTATGGGGGCGATCAAGGATGATATGACGATAAAGCTCAAAGCGCACCGCATCGGCGCCTGCAAGAAAGATCGCGCGGGTGGCTGACAAGCCTGCGACCACTGTACGAACGCGAAGTTCAGGAGCGAACTTGTATGAAACACCCGCAATCAAAGCCTGTGCCGGTTAAACATCCGGCATGGATGAAAGCCCTTCCGTGGCTGCTGGTCATGGTGGCGGCAGCCGGCTTGACGGCTTGCCCGATGTCGCAATTGGTCAAGGTGGCCACCAGCCACGATCCGCGCGCGACGGCGGAAAGCGCCGTGCACGCCCAGGGGCGCTATTACCTCGATCACCCCGAGGAATTCGTGCGGCGCTTCAAGGCGCTGGTCGCCAGGTTGCGCGGGCACGTCAGCCATGAATGGGGCCAACGCGAAACGGTGACGCCGTCGCGCAAGCGCTACGTCAAGTACACGCAAAATTACAAAAGCCGCGCGCTGGTCGATTTTGACAAGGGGACGGTGACAATCGAAACGCTGGATACCGCGCACCCGACAACCAGTTTGCGCACCGCGATTATCAGCACGCTGCTCACGCCGGACGATCCGCGCGCAGTCGATCTGTACTCCGACAAACCGGTGCGCCTCAGCGGGACGCCCTACCTGTACAAACTGGTGCTCGATCAGCACGGCAAGCCGATCGGGACACCGCAGATGGCAACCAGCTATGCGGACTATCTGCTGGCGCATACGGCGACCCGGACGGTGCATACTTCCGACGGCTCGCGCACCGACCATTACGTCACGATCGCCATGGTAGCGGATCACGACACCGTGCAGGCGGACAAGTACCGTTCGCTGGTGGACCGGTACGCCTCACGCTACAAGGTGAGCGAAAGCCTGATATTCGCAATCATCAAGGTCGAAAGCAATTTCAATCCCTATGCGGTCAGCAGCGCCGGCGCCTTCGGCCTGATGCAACTGGTGCCGACGACGGCCGGAACCGACGCGTACGCGGCGGTGTACGGCAGCAAACAGGCGCCCAGCCGCGACTACCTGTTCGACCCCGACAACAACATCGAACTCGGCGTCGCTTACCTGAATATTCTCGACAACCAGTACCTGGCCGGCATCGCCAATCCCGTGAGCCTGGAATATTGCACCATTGCAGCTTACAACGCCGGCGCGGGCACCGTGTTCAGGCAGTTTTCGCCGCGCCAGGACGACGCGCTGGCGCAAATCAACGCGACCAAGCCACCCAGCGTGTATCAAAAGCTGGCGAATGGGGACGGGCCCGCCGAGATGCGCCAGTATCTTGTGAAGGTATTGGACGCGCGGCGGCGGTTTGTCAGCACCGTCGCCAGTCGCTGACTACATGTCGAAGTAATTGGTGGTGTCGACGGCGGACGAAAACACCGACTGCCCGGGGTCCTGGTAATAGCCGCCGAACGAGACCACATACGGTGCGGAAAGGCTTATCCGTCAGCCCTTCGACGTGACATTTGTCAGGCATCGTCGGCGGGTTTGGTTTAACATGCCGAAGGAACTATCACGACGAAAGGTCGTTAATGTCTGAAAGCCTGTTCGAGCAAGCGCAGCGCTTCATTCCCGGCGGCGTCAACTCTCCGGTGCGCGCTTTCGGCGGCGTCGGTGGCGAACCGCGGTTCATCGCGCGCGCCGAAGGACCTTATCTCTACGACGAAGCCGGCCGACGCTACATCGATTACGTCGGCTCCTGGGGTCCGATGATCGTCGGTCACGCACATCCGCGGGTGCTTGAAGCGGTGCATGCGGCGGTGGATCGCGGCTTGAGCTTCGGCGCGCCGACGGTGCTGGAAACACAGCTCGCGGAGAAAGTCGTCTCGATGGTGCCGTCGATCGATCTCGTGCGCATGGTCAACTCCGGCACCGAGGCGACGATGAGCGCGATTCGCCTGGCGCGCGCGTTCACCAGTCGCGAGCGCATCGTCAAGTTCGAAGGCGGCTACCATGGTCATTCCGACTCGCTGCTGGTGAAAGCCGGCTCCGGCGCGCTGACGTTCGGCGTGCCGAGTTCGCCGGGCGTGCCGGCGGCGCTCGCCGAGTACACGCTGACGCTGCCGTACAACGATATCGAGGCTGCGCGTGCCGCATTTGCCGAGAGCGGCGATGACATTGCCGCAGTGATCGTCGAGCCGGTCGCCGGCAACATGAACTGCATCCCGCCGGCACCCGGTTTTCTCGAAGGCTTGCGCGAGCTGTGCAGCGCGCACGACAGCATTTTAATCTTCGACGAAGTCATGACCGGCTTTCGCCTGGCGCCCGGCGGCGCGCAGCAGCTTTACGGCGTGACGCCGGATCTCACCACGCTCGGCAAGATCATCGGTGGCGGCCTGCCGGTCGGCGCCTTCGGCGGTCGCCGCGACATCATGGCGGAGATCGCACCGGGCGGCCCCGTCTACCAGGCCGGCACGTTGTCCGGCAATCCGATTGCGATGGCGGCGGGACTGGCAACGCTTGAAATCATTACGCAACCGGATTTCCATTCGCGCCTCGCCGCGCGCACCGACAAGCTCGTCGCAGGCCTGCGTGCCGCCGCTGCAAGCGCCGGTGTCTCCTTCACGACCAATCACGTTTGCGGCATGTTCGGCCTGTTCTTCAGCGAAGCGGAAGCCGTGCAGCGTTACGAACAGGTCGTCGCCTGCGACAAAGGCCGGTTCGCGCGTTTCTTCCACGCGATGCTGGATGCCGGCGTCAATCTCGCACCATCGGCATTCGAAGCGGGCTTCGTATCCGGCGCGCACGACGAGACGGTGATCGACGCAACGCTCGATGCCGCGGCGCGCGCCTTCGCGCAATGTTCCACGACATCCTGAACCACATCCTCGCGTGGGTCAGCGCCAACCCCGGCTGGGCCGGCGTCGCCGTTTTCGCGATTGCCTGTTTCGAATCGCTGCTGGTGATCGGCTACCTGGTCCCCGGCATTTTTGTGCTGTTCGGCATCGGCGCGCTGATCGGCAGCGGCTACCTGTCGTTCTGGCCGGTCGCGATCTGGGCGGCGGCCGGCGCGATCGCCGGCGATGTCGCGAGTTACGTGACCGGCTACGTCTGGCGCGACCGGCTGCAACACGGCTGGCCATTTCACCGCCACCCGGAGCTGTACGCGAAAGGTGCGCAGTTCTTCGAAGATCACGGCGGCAAGAGCATCGTCTTCGGCCGCTTCGTCGGCCCGGTGCGGCCCCTGATTCCGGCAATCGCCGGCATGACCGGCATGAGCGCCGCGCGCTTCGCGATCATCGATGCGATCGCGGCTGCGCTGTGGGCCCCGGTTTACTTGTTTCCCGGCATGGTGTTCGGCGCGTCGCTCGATCTGGCCGCCGCGGTCGCCGGCCGGCTGATGATCCTGATCGGCGTGCTGGCGGTGTGCTTGTGGCTGCTGTGGCAGGTGGTGAAGCGTATCGCCTACCACGTGCGCAAGCCGCTCCGGCACGCGTCGAACGGGGTATTGATCGGCACCGCCGCGGCCGGCTTTGCGGTTATCGGCATTCTCGCGCTGCTGTGGACGCCGCTCGGCGACCTGCTGCTGCCTGGGGCAACGCCCGCGCCCAAAACTATCGCCGAAAGCGCCTGGCAACAGGGCGGCGGCTGGCGCGAAGTGGCGGCGTGGCATGCGCGCCGCCATGGCCGCGCGCCGCTGAACGTGCAACTCGCCGGCGATCCGGACGCGCTGGCCACTGTGCTCGGTGGGCACGGCTGGCAGCCGGCGCCTCCGCTGACGCTGGCGGGCGTACTGCACTGGCTCGCGCCCGATCCGGACATCGGGACACTGCCGCTGCTACCGCAACTCCGGTCGCGCCACGGCGAACGGCTGGTGCTGGTGCGTCCGGCAGGTCCGAAATCGGAATGGGTGTTGCAATTGTGGGCGAGCGGCTGGCAGACCGCCGCCGGTGCGCTGATCAGCATCGGCCGCGTGCGCCGCTATCGGCTCGACGCGCGGCTGCCGCTGCTGACCTTGCCGCGCCCGGCCGGCGACGCCGATGCGGCTCTCGACGAACTCGCCGCGTCGCTGAATGCGCCGGACAGGCACGCGCTGCTGGCACGCGACCCGGCGCACGTTCTCCTCATTCTCGACGCCGCACCGATTCCACCAGCGGGCGCAGCATCCGCAGCCGCTCCAGCGGGTTAGTCATCTCCAGCATCACCTGCTTTTGGGCGAGCGGCAGAGGCAGCAGCTCTGCGAAACGGCATCCGACCCAGCCGGCATCGTCGAAATCCGGTTCGACGTCCTGATATTGCGACTCGAAGTGGGCCAGCAGACGGCGCAGCATCGCGACCATTGGCCGCCATTCCGCCGGCAGCGGCGAAGCCTCTTCGGCCGGCAGAGTTGCGAGCCGCCCGAGATGCAACCCGTCTTTCCGGCGCCAGCTTTCCTCGATGCTGAAACGCCCCTCGCCGCGCGCGACGATGCCGAGCATGCCGTCGTCACGCGGCTCCCAATCGACGATCCGCGCCAGCGTACCGACCGTCGCCATCTTCACCGGACCGATCTCGGTGCCCTCGCGAATCAGGCAGACGCCGAACCCGCAATCGTCGCGCATGCAGCGGCTGACCATATCGAGGTAGCGCGGCTCGAAGATTCGTAACGACAGCGGCCCGCCCGGGAACAGGACCGTGTGAAGCGGAAACAGTGGCAGTTCTGGTGCTTCAGTCATCCGCCCAGCGCGGCATCAATTGGTGATCGACATCCAAGTGGTCAAGGATTCGGGCAACGATGAAATCCACCAGCGCCTCGATCGATCTCGGCTGATGATAAAAACCCGGATTGGCCGGCAGCACGACCGCGTCCGCCTCGGCGAGCGTCAGCATGTTGCGCAGATGAATCGCCGACAGCGGCGTTTCGCGCGGCACGACGATGAGCTTGCGGCGCTCCTTCAGCATCACGTCCGCGGCCCGCTCGATCAGGCTGCGGCTTGCGCCGTTCGCGATCGCCGACAGCGTTGCCGTGGTGCACGGGCAGACGACCATCGCCGCGATACGTGCGGAGCCGCTGGCCGGTGGCGCCGTCCATTCCTCGCGGCCGAACAGCCGCAATTGTCCCGGCTTGCCGCCGTAGCGTTCGAGCAGGTGTGCCGCGATGTCGGCGCGTCGCGATGGCAGCTTGAGATCGGTCTCCATGTCGATGACCAATCGAGCGGGCTTCGACAGCAAGAGATAAACCTCGCGGCCGCTTTGCAGCAGGCACTGCAACAGGCGCAGGCCGTATTGGGCGCCGGATGCGCCTGTCATTGCGAGCGTTATCGGCCGATTGCTCATTTTTGTTCTCGTTGTTATACCGCCTGCGGCGGCGCTCATCGCGGCGGGAGTCGCAGCGCCGACAGCAACTTGTCGTGAAAGCCGCCAAATCCGCTATTACTCATCACCAGTACATGGTCTCCTGTCTGCGCTTCGGCGGCAACCGCGGCGACCAATTCATTGATCGAGTCGATGACATCGGCTCGGCCGGCGAGCGCCTCGGCCGGGTCCCATTTAAGCGTCGCCGATCGGTAGCACCAGACCCGGTCGGCTGCCGCCAGTGCCGGCCCCAGCGCATCGCGATGTACACCCGCACGCATTGTCGCGGATGCCGGTTCAACGACGGCGAGAATGCGGGCAGCGCCTACCCGTTGCCGGAGACCGGCGAGCGTGGTCGCAATCGCAGTGGGGTGATGGGCGAAATCATCGTAAACGGTCACGCCGCGGACTTCGCCGCGTACTTCCAGCCGACGCTTGATGCCGGCGAACTCGCCCAGCGCGGCGGCGGCGGTTTCGACCGGCACGCCCGCGTGCCGCGCGGCGGCAATCGCGGCAAGGCCGTTTGCGACGTTGTGCGCGCCAATCAGCTGCCATTCGACCCGCGCCAGCTTTTCGCCGTTGAAGCGGACATCGAATGCGCTGCCATCCGGGGCGGCATCAGTCGCCTGCCAGCCACCGGCATCGCCGAGAAACGGCTCTGCAGGTGTCCAGCAGCCCTGTGCCAGGGTGTCGGCCACGTTGCCATCCGCGGCATTGGCGATGATCAGCCCGTTCCCGGGGACCGCTCGCACAAGCTGGTGAAATTGCCGCTTGATCGCCGCAAGATCGGCGAAGATGTCGGCATGATCGTGTTCGAGGTTGTTCAGGATCAGCGTCCGGGGCCGGTAATGCGCGAACTTGGAGCGCCGGTCGAAATAGGACGTGTCGTACTCGTCCGCTTCGATGACAAAGAACGGACCCTCGCCCAAGCGTGCCGAAACCCCGAAATTCCCGGGAACGCCACCGATCAGAAAGCCGGGCTTGAGGCCGGCGTACTCAAGCATCCAGGCGAGCAGGCTTGCCGTGGTGGTTTTGCCGTGCGTGCCGGACACCGCCAGCACCCAGCGCTCGCGCAGCACGTGGCGCGCCAGCCATTCGGCGCCGGACAGGTAGTCAAAACCCTGATCCAGCACCGCTTCCAGCTCCGGATTGCCACGCTTGATGCCGGCATTGCCAATCACGACCTGGTCCGGCGGCGGATTGAGATGGGCGGCGGTGTAGCCCTCCGTCAGCTCGATGCCGAGCGATTCGAGCTGGGTACTCATGGGCGGATAGACGTTCGCATCCGAGCCGCTGACGCGGTAGCCCTGCGCCTGCGCGAGCGCCGCGATGCCGCCCATGAACGTGCCGCAGATGCCGAGAATGTGGACTCTTTTATGTCGATTTACGTGAATCACGTCGTTGCAGATCGCCAATTGGGGGGGTGTATTATAGTGACAGACCAAAACAAGGAGTGCTTCATGAAAGGAATTCACCTCATCGCCACCAGCGTGGTTGTCGGCGCTTTGCTGGCCCTCGGCGGTTGCGCGCCGCGTAACAGCGTCCAGCCGGTGCAACCTGTGAACCAGCCGTATGGCGCTACGGCGCCGGCCTATAACAACACCAGCGCGAACTGCTACAACTGCGCCACCGTCACGGATATCCAGCCGATTCCCGAAGGCAGCGGTGGTAATGCCACCGGCGCTGTCATCGGCGCAATCATCGGTGCCGCGGTAGGCCACCAGTTCGGGGGCGGCCGCGGCCAAACGGCAGCGACCGTCGGCGGCGCGGCGGCCGGAGCCTACGCCGGCAGCCAATACGCCAACGGTGACGAGTACGACTATCGAGTCACGGTGCGAACCGACAGCGGCGAAGTGCGGACCTTCGTCCTGGACGATCCACCCAATTACGGCGTCGGTACCCGCGTTCGCCTAAACAGCGGGTATTAAACAAGGAGAAAATGCCGATCCCCCTCCCACGAGGGGGATTTTCCTTTCCGGCCGGTATAATCGACCGGATGGCGAACTTCATATACATCGACCGCGCCGACCAGCTTGCGGATTTCTGCCGCGCATCGGCCGATTCCGACTGGCTCGGCCTCGACACCGAATTCCTGCGCGAGAAAACCTATTACCCGCTGCTCTGCCTGGTGCAGATCTCCGGCGAGCACGGCATCGCCTGCATCGACCCGCTCGCGATCGACGATCTCGCGCCACTGCGGCAACTGCTGCTGGACCCGCGCCTCGTCAAGGTGCTGCACGCGGCGCGCCAAGACCTGGAGGTACTCCACCCGTCGCTGCAAGCGATTCCGCGACCCGTTTTCGATACCCAGTTGGCGGCCGGGCTGCTCGGCTATGGCGACCAGATCGGCTACGGCGCGCTGGTTGCCGACGTTGTCGGCGTGCACCTCGCCAAGGCGCATACGCGCGCCGACTGGAGCCGCCGGCCGCTGGATGCCGATGCGCTCGCCTATGCCGCCGACGACGTGCGCTATCTGGGCGAGCTGTATCGGCACCTTCAGCAGCGGCTCGACGCGGCCGGGCGGAGCGAGTGGCTGAATACCGAAGCCGCCATGCTCGGCGACCCGGCGCTGTGGCTGCCCGATCCGCAAACGGCCTGGCTGCGCGTTCGCGGCCAAAGCCGGCTGGAAGATGCGGCTGCGCGTGGCGCGTTGCGGGCGCTCGCGGCTTGGCGCGAACGCCGCGCGATGGAGAAGAATCGGCCGCGACGCTGGATCCTGCATGACGACGCACTGCTCGACCTGGCGACCCGGATGCCGCAGTCGGAAGCTGAACTGCGTGAGATTGGGGGGCTGGACGGCCTGCTCAAGGCGCGGCAGGGCGAAGCTTTACTGGCGGCCGTCGCCGAAGGCGCGAAAGAGCCGCTGACGGCCGCACAAGCGAGTATTCCGAGCGGCGAGGAACGCGCAACTGTGCGTCGCCTGGGGCAAATGGTGCGCGAGCGCGCCGACGCGATGCACCTGAGTCCGGCGCTGCTTGCGAACCGTCGTCAGCTGGAGCAACTGGTTCAGGGGGAACGCGATCTGCCGGTGCTCAAGGGCTGGCGGCGCGAGGTGGTCGGCGAAGAGCTGCTGGCGGCAGCGGCGGCGGCCGAGTCGGCTTAGCGTTTTTTCGCTGCCGGCTTGCGCGGCGACGATTGTTTGACCGCTCGCTTCGACGGGACGCGTTTCTTGCTCACCGCCTTTTTCTTTGCAGCGATCTCCCTTGTCGGCGCTTTTTTGGCAGCAGCTTTCTTTTTCGTCGGCGCCTTCTTCGTCGCAGCGTGCTTCACCGGCGCTTTCTTCGGCCTGGCCGCTGTACGCGCCGAGACTTTCTTCTTTGCGGCAGCAGCTTTCTTTGCAACCGGTTTCTTTCTGGCAACCTTCTTCGCCGCTGTCTTCTTCACTGGTGCCTTCTTTACGCCGGCTTTTTTGGCGGGAACTTTCTTTGCGGGCGCTTTCCTCGCCGGGGATTTTTTGACAGCCGCCTTTTTCGCTGCCGGCTCCTTCGGGGCCGATGCCACGGGCTTTGCGGCAGCCTCATCCGGTCGCTCCGCCGGCTCGGCCGCCGTCTTGCCTGCACCGCCGGTGAGCTCGTCAATCAGCCTGATCACCTGGCGCGAGATAACCTTCACGTCGCCGTTGCCGTCCACGCGCCGCAGCCGCTCGCCGTCGGCGTAAAACTTGATCAGCGGTCGCGTCTGTGCATCGTACACGCGCAGCCGGTTGGCAATGGTTTCCTCGTTGTCATCGGCTCGATGGTGCAGTTCCCCGCCGCAACGATCGCAGCGGCCTTCGAGCTTGGGCGGATTGGTGAACACGTTATAGACGCGACCGCAGTTCTCGCAGGTGCGCCGGCCCGCGAGCCGCTGCATCAGCACGTCGACGTCGACCTCGATCAGCAACGCGCCGTCGAGCGGCTTGTGCAGTTGGGCCAGCATCGTGTCGAGCGCGTGCGCCTGCGGAATGTTGCGTGGAAAGCCGTCGAGAATGAAGCCGTGGCTGGCATCGCGCTTGCGCAGCCGCTCGCCGATGATGCCGAGGACTACCTCGTCGGAAACGAGCTGGCCGGCGTCCATCGCCGCCTTGGCGATTTTGCCGAGCGCGCTGCCTTTCGCCACCGCGGCGCGCAGCAGATCACCGGTCGACACCTGCGGCACCCCGTACTTTTCGACCAGCAATTTCGCCTGGGTGCCCTTGCCCGAGCCGGGCGCGCCCAGCAACACGATTCTCATGGGTTTTCTCGCTTCTTAATGTTTACTTAACACGGTTACCCGCGTAATTTGCCGTAAACGTACCTTGCGCGCCTTGGTCCGTCAACGTCTCGTCAACGTCGGGGCCTCCGATGCCATCGCCGGCCGAATGGCGCCGCGCTTATCAATAGCGCCGACTTAAAATAGGATAGAGTTTTTAACCGACAAAAAATGACGAGTCCCGCGAAATGACCAAGAGAAATGCCTTTTACGCCCAATCCGGCGGTGTGACCGCCGTTATCAACGCGAGCGCCGCCGGCGTCATCGAGACGGCGCGGCAGCACAAGGACCGGATCGGCAAAGTCTACGCCGGGCGCGACGGGATTATCGGCGCGCTGACCGAAGACCTGATCGATACCGGCAAGGAGAGCGTGGCGGCGATCGCGGGCTTGCGGCATACGCCCGGCGGCGCGTTCGGCTCGTGCCGCTTCAAGCTCAAGCCGTTCGACGAGGATCCGGCACAGTACGAGCGCCTGCTGGCAGTGTTCAAGGCGCACGACATCGGCTACTTCTTTTATAACGGCGGCGGCGACTCGGCCGATACGTGCCTGAAGGTCTCGCAGCTCGGCAAGAAGACGGGCTACCCGATCCAGGCGATCCACGTGCCGAAGACGGTCGACAACGACTTGCCGATCACCGACTGCTCGCCCGGCTTCGGCTCCGTAGCCAAATACGTAGCGGTCTCGACGCGCGAGACGGCGCTCGACGTCGCCTCGATGGCACGCACCTCGACCAAGGTATTCGTGCTCGAAGTGATGGGCCGCCACGCCGGCTGGATCGCGGCGGCGGGCGGCCTCGCCGGGGAAAATGAAGGCGACGCGCCGCACATCATCCTGTTTCCGGAAATCGCGTTCGACCGCGAGCGCTTCCTGGCGCGCGTCAAGGAGTGCGTCGAGCGCTACGGCTACTGCGTGATCGTGGCCTCCGAGGGCACGCGCGACGCGGATGGCAACTTCCTTGCCGATGCCGGCACCACCGACGCGTTCGGCCACAAGCAGCTCGGCGGCACCGCACCGGTGCTGGCCGAGATGGTCAAGGCCGCGCACGGCTACAAGTATCACTGGGCGCTGGCCGACTACCTGCAGCGCGCCGCGCGCCACATCGCCTCGAAAACCGACGTCGAGCAGGCCTACGCGGTGGGCAAGGCGGCGGTCGAATTCGCCCTGGCCGGCGACAATGCCGTCATGCCGGCCATCGAGCGGACTTCGGAAAAGCCGTACCGCTGGAAAATCGTCAAGGCGCCGCTCGCGAAAGTCGCCAACAAGGAGAAAATGATGCCGCGCAAGTACATTTCGCGCGACGGCTTCGGCATCTCCGCCGCGGGACGCGCCTACCTCGCGCCGCTGATCAATGGGGAGGACTACCCGCCGTACCGGAATGGCCTGCCGCGTTACGTCACGCTGAAGAACGTCCCGGTGCCGCGAAAATTGCACGAAGAATTCATGGTATAGTCCGGGGCATTTTACAATCTATTCTCAACCACCCAAGGGGCGTTTATGAGTGCTCACGCAGGTTTGTGGATTGCGCTGGGGTGCGCAGTATTGGCCATTGTGTACGGGGCCGTTTCGGTTGGCTGGATTCTGAAACAGCCCGCCGGCAGCCAGCGCATGCAGGAGATTGCCGGCGCTATTCAGGAGGGCGCGCAGGCTTATCTCAACCGTCAATACCGCGCGGTGGCAATTGTCGGCGTGGTGCTCTTCCTGATCCTCGGCTTTGGGCTTGAATGGTGGACGGCGCTGGGCTTTGCGATCGGCTCGATCTTTTCCGCCGCCGCCGGCTACATCGGCATGAACATATCGGTGCGCGCGAACGTGCGCACCGCGCAGGCCGCCCACCACGGCATCAACCCGGCGCTTAAGGTCGCGTTCCGTGGCGGCAGCATTACCGGCCTGCTGGTCGCAGGCCTGGGACTCCTCGGTGTTGCCGGCTTTTACGCGATTCTGCACTACTTCGGCCCGCGCGACGCCAACGGCACCGCGCTGATCGAACCGCTGGTCGGCCTCGCCTTCGGCGGCTCACTGATCTCGATCTTCGCGCGCCTCGGCGGCGGCATCTTCACCAAGGGCGCCGATGTCGGCGCGGACCTGGTCGGCAAGGTCGAAGCCGGCATTCCGGAAGACGATCCGCGCAACCCGGCAGTGATTGCCGATAACGTCGGCGACAACGTCGGCGACTGCGCCGGCATGGCCGCGGACCTGTTCGAGACCTACGCCGTGACCGTCGTCGCGACGATGCTGCTCGGCCAGTTGTTCGCGCAGGCGCTCGGCCCGAACGCGGTGCTCTACCCGCTGGTGCTCGGCGGCGCTTCGATTATCGCCTCCGTTATCGGCACGTTCTTCGTGCGGGCGCGCGAAGGCGGCAAGATTATGGGCGCGCTGTACAAAGGGCTGATCGTCTCCGGCGTGCTCGCTGCCGTCATGTTCTACTTCATCACCCAATGGATGATGACCGCGTCACCCGACTACTCGGTCTGGCAGTTCTTCGGCGCGGCGCTGATCGGCCTCGGCCTGACCGCCGCGCTGGTCGTGATCACCGAGTACTACACCGGCACGGAATACAAGCCCGTGCGCCACATCGCCGAAGCCTCGACCACCGGCCACGCGACCAACATCATCGCCGGCCTCGGCGTGTCGATGAAGGCGACCGCGCTGCCGGTGATCGCGATCTGCGCGAGCATCTGGGGCGGCTACGCGTTGGCTGGCCTGTACGGCATCGGCATCGCCGTGACGACGATGCTGTCGATGACCGGCATGATTGTCGCGCTCGACGCGTTCGGCCCGATCACCGACAACGCCGGCGGCATCGCCGAAATGGCCGATTTACCGGCCGAAGTCCGCGGCCGCACCGATCCGCTCGACGCGGTCGGCAACACGACCAAGGCGGTCACCAAGGGCTACGCAATCGGCTCAGCCGGCCTCGCCTCGCTGGTGCTGTTCGCCGACTACGTGCATGAACTGAAAGCCCACTTCACCGGCCTCGGCATCGGCGCTGAACAGCTCGACAAGCTGACGACGTTCGTGCTGTCGGATCCGGACGTGATCATCGGCCTGATCATCGGCGGCCTGGTGCCGTACCTGTTCGGCGCGCTGGCGATGGAAGCGGTCGGCCGCGCCGCCGGCGGCATCGTCAACGAAGTGCGCCGCCAGTTCCGCGAGATCAAGGGCATCATGACGGGCGAAGCGAAGCCGGATTACTCGCGCGCGGTCGACATGCTGACCAAGTCGGCGATCAAGGAAATGATTATTCCGTCGCTGCTGCCGATCATCGCGCCGATCCTGGTGGGCGAAATTCTCGGCGCGCGCGCCCTCGGCGGCATGCTGCTCGGCACCATCATCACCGGTCTGTTCGTGGCCATTTCGATGACCACCGGCGGCGGCGCCTGGGACAACGCCAAGAAGTACGTCGAGGACGGCAACTTCGGCGGCAAGGGCTCTGAGGCACATCACGCGGCGGTCACCGGCGACACGGTCGGCGATCCGTACAAGGACACTGCGGGCCCGGCGATCAACCCGCTGATCAAGATCATCAATATCGTGGCGATCCTGATTATTCCGTTGTTGCATTTTTAAGCGCGGGATCGGCTGCTGATAGGTTGTTGCGGGGGGAGAGGGTTAGGGTGAGGGGTATTGATTGGGGGAGAAGGGGCGGGACGTCGCCGGACACTACGACAGCGTCGCGAGGCGGTGGGGTAGCTTCTTCCGAAAGTCTCTGAGGACAGGGATGTCCGAGGGAAGCCTACATGGATGTATTCACGGCGTCTTTCGGAAGGAGCTACCCCATCGCCCCCACCGCAACCGACCACCCACAAAAAACTCTCCCCCCTCAGCCGCAAAGCAGCCGAAGAGGGAGAGCCGGAGGTACACGTACTAGTCTTCTTCCCCTTGTTGGTATTTGATCTGCGGCGTGGCGGCGGTCCAGATTTTGGTGGGGGCCGCACCCAGGTTGACCAGCTGCACCACGTACACGCCGGGTACTACTGCTGATGTCTCGAAGGCGGCCGTACCGTCGGGCGTGGAGTTCACCGTGCCGACAATGCTGCCGTGGGGGTCGAGCACCAGCAGTTTGAACGGGGCGTTGTTCGCCGATTCGGCTACGACCGAAATGCCGGTGGCGTTGCGCGGCACCATCAACTTAGTCGTGCTCTGCTGACCGGTGGCGACTGTACTGGTCTGGGCTGTCGTGTCGCCGGGTCCGCTCGCCGGCTGCGCGTCGGAGCTGGCGCCCGCGATGCGGAACCGATCCACGTAGGCGGCGCCGGTCACGTTGCGCAGCTCGATCGTATGACTGCCCTGCCCGCTCACGCTGAACTCGGTGGTCGCGCCGAATGCGGGCTGGTGCATCGAGCCGGAGCCACCCTTGTAGCTGATCGTGCGGACGAACTGACCGTCGATGTAAACGTCGGCGCTGCCGCCCTTGGTGCTGGTTGCGTAGGCGTACTGGATGGTGCCTTCGCCCGATCCG
>DASSTE010000086.1:0-10783 GCA_035708085.1 Gammaproteobacteria bacterium
ACACGATAAAACATAGCCGTGGCACCGGCCGCGGGTCCGACCGCTTTGTTGAGATCCATGACCGCTTGATGATCGTCGATGAATGCGCCAACGAGATCCACGTCCAGGCCGGAGACCCGATTATCGATGGCCGCTACCCCGACTGGCGGCGCGTCGTGCCGCGCAAACTCATGCCCGGCCTGTATCACCGCACCTTTAACGCCGAATACCTGGCACTGGCAAAGAAGATCGCCGCATGCGTCGATCGCAAATATGGCGCAATCTGCTGGTTCAGCGATCCCGACAACCCGGACGTGCCCGCGGCCCTTCGCCTACCGAAGATGCGCGAGTTCATCGGCCTGATCATGCCCATGGCCGGCAACGCCGAGATAGATGGCCTCCCCGGCTGGCTCATGCTGCCGACGGACACCAGCTCTAAGAAGCAGGCCGTCGCATGAATCGGGCGGCGGAAAACCATAACGCCGTGCTGCCGCGCGAACCGCTCTATACCTTGGCGCGGCTGCTCGCGCGCCAGGCCGTCGACGACTATCTGACAGCCCAAGCCCAACAAAAACAACGAGATAGCGCCGAGCGTCCAAATCGGGGTGTTTCCGCGGCCGTGCAAAAAAGCTAGAGTTCTCCCTGATGCCCATCACCGCCGCCTATGCCCGCTACAGCTCCGATCGCCAGCGTGCCGCTTCAATCCCCGACCAGCTGCGCGGCACGCGGGCGCGCTGCGCCAGCGAAGGCTGGCCGGAACCGATCGTCTACGCAGACGAAAAAATCAGCGGCGGCCGCATCGACCGGCCGGAATACCAACGCCTCATGGCCGACGTCGACGCCGGCCGTCTGGACATCCTGCTGGTCGATGAATTCACGCGCCTGGGCCGCGACCTGGGCGAAAGCTGGCAAGCCATCAAGCGCTGCAAATTTCGCAGCGTGCGCGTCATTGGCGTCGTCGACGGCACCGATACAGATCGGCGCGGCTACAAGCTCGAAACCGGCTTTCGCGGACTCATCGGCGAGCACTACCTCGACGACCTCGCCGAAAAAACCCACCGCGGCCTCACCGGCCTCGCCCTCGACGGCTACTCCGCCGGCGGCCTCCCTTACGGCTATCGCAGCATCGAAACTCCCGATGGCCATCGTCGCGAAATCGACCCCAGCCAAGCGCAATGGATCCGTTACATCTACGAACGCGCGGTCAATGGGTTAAGCCCGCGACGCATCGCTCGCGAACTCAACGAGCGTGGCATCCCCTCGCCGCGCAATAGCACCTGGGCCAGCAGCGCCATCTACGGCGATCGCAAGCGCGGCATCGGGATCCTCGGCAACCCGGTCTACATCGGCAAACAAATCTGGAATCGGAGCAAATGGCTCAGAGATCCGGAAACCGGACGCCGGCGGCGCATTGAGCGGCCCGAATCGGAATGGATCATCACCGAACACCCAGAGCTGCGCATCATTGACGACGAACTCTGGAACGCCATTCACCAGCGCCGGCAAAAACACCCGCGGCGCGGACCTCGTTCAAAATACCTATTTAGCGGCCTGCTCCGCTGCGGCGAGTGCGACGGCGCCTATGTCATCATCGATCGCTACCGCTATGGCTGCGCCGCCCATAAAGACCGCGGCACCTGCAGCAACGCCATTGCCGTCCCCCGCAAAATCGTCGAAGCACGTCTCCTCGCCGCGGTTCAAAATGAACTACTCGCTGACGACTGCTTCCGCCAATTCGAACGCGCTGCCCACCAGGCGCTACGCGCCGCGCGGCCGGATCCCTCAGCTGCGCGCCAGGCGCTCCGCAGCGCAGAGCAAGAGCGCGAGAATATTCTGCGCGCACTGCGCGCCGGCATCATTACCGAAAGCACCAAGCGCGAACTTGAACGCGCGGAAACTCAGGTGTCCGAAGCGAAAAGTGAGCTGCGCAAAATAGAAAACTTTGAGCCGAGCCAGATCCTGCCGCGGGCGCGAGAAACATATAAGCGCTTGGTCGGCGATCTCGCTGAGATCGATGACGTCCACGCCGCACGGACGGCGTTAACGGAGCTGCTAGGCGAGGAGATTAAATTGATCCCGGAGGACGGAGGCCTGGTGGCCGAACTCCAGAATCAAATGTGTCAGATATTCATGGTAGCGGGGGCAGGATTTGAACCTGCGACCTTCGGGTTATGAGCCCGACGAGCTGCCAGACTGCTCCACCCCGCACCAGCAGAACGCGAATTATGGCACAGGCCGGCTGCCGCTTTCAAGTGAAACAACGACTTATTCAGGTGCCCGCGGGATTGGTGAAGCGGTCGTTCAGGTCCTGCACGTAGTCGGTACGGTTCTCGATGGTTTTGCGCACCAGCCGGCGCGCGCGCATACCCCAGCCGGCGGGGTTGCGCGCCAGCAGATTGCGGGTCCAGCGCGTGTTGCGGCGGAACGCGCGCAGCAGGTCGGCGACCGTCTCCGGCGAAGCTTCGCGCTGAATTCTCCTGGCGATCTGGCGAGCCGCCAGGCGCCGGAACGCGAAATGAATCGCCATCGAGATCACGAACAGCACGACGCCCGAGACGATGCTCATCCAGCCACCGGCGCCGATGGTTGCGAAGGCGGTCAGGGTCGGCGCGGTGAATGCCAGCCAGCAGGCAATCGTCAGCAGCAGCACGAAAATCAGCACGATGCCGTCGTAGGTCCAGACGCGCTTGCGCCAGAGATTGAGGTAATGCTTCAGCCGCGGCACCCACACCTCCTCTATCGCCTTGGCCGTATTCGCGAGCACGTCGACGACGCGGTATGCGCGGCCGACCTCCACTTCCTGGATGCGGTTGTAGATTTCGGCCAGATCCTCGTCCCTTTTCTGTTTGAAACGCACGCGCCGCGCTTCGTCCTCGATCGGCACCGCAACGTTCTCGTTGTAGATACGATAAAAACGCCCGGCGGTGAGGCCGTGGGATGCCAGCGCGCGCTGCCAGGCCGCGACCACGTCTTCCGGGTTGTCCTCGGTCGCCGCCGCGTCAATCTGGTTGAGAATGTACATGAACTTGCTGGCGTCGGGGCGCTCGATCGTCTGGCCGACCAGGTGCTGGAGCGTGTCGCGCATCGCGCCGGGTTCCGGGTGGCGCGCGTCGAACATCACCAGCACGAGGTCCGACAGGTCGATGATGCGGTCGGTGATCGTCAGCGTCGCGTCGCGCTGCTTGTCGGCATCGAAGCCGGGCGAGTCGAGAAAAATCTTGCGTTTGAGCTTCTCGCTCGGGCAGGTCTTGAGCTGCAGGTAGGTGTCGATGCGCTCGCCCTCGCCTACCGACGTATTCTCGATCTCGGAGCTGATGCGGTAGAACGGAAAGCGCGGGTCGGCGTCGAGCGCCGCGCCCGGCAGCGTGCGCACTTCGCCTTCGGCGCTGTAGCAGATCGCAGTAAAGCGATCGTCGACGGCCTGGTTGCCTGTAAGTTGCAGCCGCTGCTGCAGGTATTCGTTCAGGAACGTGGATTTGCCGGACGAGAACGTGCCGAGAATCGAAATCACCGGCCACCACGAGACGCGCAGCGTGTAGGCCTCGTCGCGGCCGAGCAGCGCCATGCGCTGGCCCAGCTTGTCGAGCTTGCGGAAGTTCTTCAGCACCTGCAGCAGCAGCGGATTTTCCTGCTGCAAATGTTCTTCGAGGCTGCGAGTTCGCTGGGTTGTGATGGGCTCGGCGGCTGCGTCCATGATTCTTGCTCTATAACGTCCTTGTGAGTGTCGCCCATCATAACATTGCGATGGTTTACGAACCGTGCGGCCGCAGCAATTCCGGCGGCAGGGCGCGAAATGCGGCGGCGAGGGCGGCGAGCAGTTCCTGGCTGGCGGCGCTGTCGCGCCACAGCATCGCGATCCGGCGGCTGGGCGCGTTCTCGCTGAACGGCGTCAGCGACAGGCCGTGGACCGGCGCAGTCGGCGGCTGCGTCGCGAGCACCGGCAACAGTGTGATGCCCGCGCCGCCGGCGACCATGTAGCGCAGCGTTTCCAGGCTGGTTGCGCGGAAGCCGCCGCGCTCGGCGGCGCCGGCGAGTTCGCAGACGGCCAGCGCCTGCTCGCGCAGGCAATGGCCCTCTTCGAGCAGCAGCAGGTCGCGATCGACCAGGTCGTCGATGACGACCGAGCGCCTGGCGGCGAGCGGATGGTCGGCGGGCGTCGCGAGCACGAACGGCTCCTCGAACAGGAACTCGGTGTGCAGGCCGTCATCGGGCACCGGCAGCGCGACGATCACCGCGTCGAGGCGGCCTTCGCGCAAGCGGGTGAGAATGGCCGCGGTCTTTTCCTCGACCAGCAGCAGGTCGAGACGTGGAAAACGCCTGCGCACTTCGGGCAACGCGTGCGGCAGCAGGTACGGCCCCAAGGTCGGAAACAGGCCAAGCCGCAGGGTCTGCGCTTCCGGATCGCTCATCCGCTTGGCGATCCGGCGGATTTCTTCGACCTGCCCGAGCGCCTCGCGAGCGCGCTCGACCACGGCCTCGCCGACGGGCGTCAGCATCGCCTGGCGCGGCCCGCGCTCGACCAGCGTCACGCCGAGTTCGTCCTCGAGCTTGCGAATCTGGGTCGACAGCGTCGGCTGGCTCACGAACGACGCTTCGGCAGCGCGGCCGAAGTGGCGGTGCTCGGCCAGTGCGGTCAAATACTGGAGATCGCGGAGATTCATATGTTAATACATGGAAGCTATCAATACGATAAATATAATTCATTTGAATAATCGTGTCAGTGCCCCTATCTTCTTTGCAACGGGCGGCGAATGGCCGCTTTTTCACCCATACCGGAGGACATCATGCTTACCGTCGGAGACAAGTTTCCAGAGTTCAATCTGAAGGCGACCGTGGCAATCGACAACCTCGACACCGCGTTCAAGGACATCACCAACGAGACCTACAAGGGCCGGTGGCAGTGCATTTTTTTCTATCCGAAGGACTTCACGTTCGTGTGCCCGACCGAGATCAAGGGCTTCGCGGACCTGAACGACCAGTTCCAGGACCGCGACTGCCAGATCCTGGCCGCGAGCACCGATAGCGAGCACGTCCACCTGGCGTGGCGGCGCGATCACAAGGACCTCAAGGACCTGCCGTTCCCGATGCTGGCCGACATCCGCAAGGACCTGACCAGCGCGCTCGGCATCGTCGATGAGGAAGGCGTGGCCCGTCGGGCGGCTTTCCTGGTCGATCCGGAAGGCATCATCCGCTTCGTGTACGTGACCGAAGGCAGCGTCGGCCGCAACCCGGCCGAGGTGCTGCGGGTACTCGACGCGCTGCAGACCGATGAACTGTGCCCGTGCAACTGGCACCAGGGCGAAGAGACGCTGCACGCGGCGTAAGCGAGCGCGAGGCGCTCGCGGGTTAAGGGGCCGGGGTCAAGGGTCAAAGGGAAGGTTTGGCCCTTCACCTCTTCCCTTGACCTTTTACCCTTTACCTTTGACCCGGAGTTCTCTCCATGAACATTGCTGAACTGAAGTCCCAGTTGCCGCCGTACGCCAAAGACCTGCGGCTAAACCTGGAGTCTGTCCTGAGCGAGGGCGGCGCACCGGGGCTGACCGCCAAGCAGATTGCGGTGGTCGCGCTGGCATCCGCAATCGCATCGCGCCACCGGCCGCTGACGGAAGCCATCGCGGATTTCGCTTCCGATTACGCCGAGCCCGCGGAACTCGACGGCGCCCGCGCCGCGGCCGCCATCATGGGCATGAACAACGTTTACTACCGGTTCACTCACCTGGTCGACGACCCCGAATACATGAACATGCGGACCAGCCTGCGCATGAACGTGATAGCGCGCCCGGGCGTCGGCAAGACGGATTTCGAGCTGGCATCCCTCGCCGTGTCCGCGATCAACGGCTGCGGCAGCTGCATCAGTTCGCACGAAAAGACGCTGCGCCAACAGAACATCGGCGCACAAGCGGTGCAAAGCGCGGTGCGGATCGCGGCCGTGATTCACGCGGTGGCGGTGACGCTGGAGCAGCGGGAAGCACGCAAAAAGGAAGCCACCGCAGCGTAGCGCGCTGGCAGCATCAATCGGACGAGTGACCGGCCATCAACGAAATACCGGACAACAACGACCCACGACTGAGGCGGCTCGCACGGCTTGCGAAACTGTTGGATGGCGAATTCCGGATTCCGGGCACCGGCTGGCGTTTCGGGCTGGACCCGTTGATCGGCCTGATCCCGGGCGTGGGCGATGCAGTCAGCGCCGGGCTGTCACTGTGGATCGTAATCGAGGCGCGGGACCTCGGCGCGCCGACCGGCACCCTCATGAAAATGCTGGGAAATATAGCGCTGGATTTCGCTACCGGCCTCGTACCGGTGCTGGGAGACATCTTCGACGCGGGTTTCAAAGCCAACATGCGCAACGTGACGTTGCTTGACCGCGCAATCCATTCCGGCCAATCCCGCTGAGGAACATTTGAAGCCTCTGCTCCGAACGCGGAGCAGAGGCTTCAATCCATCAGATCAGAATCAGTGTTTGATCACTAGCCCGCGATCCTGGATCATCGCCTTGATGCTCGGTGGACGGCCACGGAAATCCTCGTACATCTTTTCCAGATTTTCGGTGTTGCCGCGAGACAGGATCATCTTGCGGAACCGCTCGCCGTTCTTGCGCGTCAGGCCGCCATTTTCCTCGAACCACGCGTAGGCATCGTCGGCCAGCATCTCGGTCCACAGGTACGCGTAATAACCGGCCGAATAGCCGTTGCCCCAGATGTGCTCGAAATAGCTTGAGCGATAACGCGGCGGCACTTCGTTCGGCAGGTACAGGTGCGCGTTCTTGAGCGCCTGCACTTCGAACTTGTCGACGTTCTTGAGCGGCGCGCTCGCCGGCAGCATGTGCCATGCCATGTCGAGCTGCGCGGCGGCCAGCAGTTCGGTCAGCGCATAGCCCTGGTTGAACTTCGACGCCTTCTTGATCTTGTCGATCAGCGATTGCGGCATCGGCTTGCCGGTTTTGTAGTTGATCGCGTAATGCTTGAGCACCTTCGGATACAACGCCCAGTGCTCGTTGAACTGCGACGGAAATTCGACGAAGTCACGCGCGACCGCGGTGCCTGACAGGCTCGGATATTTCTGGTCGGCGAAGAAGCCGTGCAACGCATGACCGAACTCGTGGAACATCGTCGTGACGTCGTCGTAGGTCAGCAGCGCCGGCTGGCCCGGCGCCGGCTTCTGAAAGTTGGCGACGTTGTAAATGACCGGCTTCTGATGCAGCAGCTTCGATTGCGTGACGATGTTGCTCATCCACGCGCCGCCGCCCTTGTTGTCGCGCTTGAAATAGTCGGCGTAGAACAGGCCCAGCGGCTTCCCATTCTTGTCGAAGACCTCGAACACGCGCACGTCTTTCTGATAGACGGGAATGTCGTGGCGCTCCTTGAAGCTGATCCCATAGAGAAGATGCGCGGCATAGAAAACGCCGTTCTTGAGCACGTTGTCCAGCTCGAAGTACGGCTTGACCTCGGACTGGTCCAGGTCGAAGCGCGCCTTGCGCACCTTCTCCGCGTAGTAATTCCAGTCCCACGGGCGCAGATCGAACTTGCCGCCGGTCTTGTCGATCATCTTCCGGATTTCGGCCGCTTCCGCGTGCGCCTTGGCGGTCGCCGGCGGCACCAGCTGGGAGAGGAATTTCTCCACCGTCTGCGGCGTCTTCGCCATCTGGTCCTGCAGCTTCCAGGCGGCGTAGTTCGGATAGCCCAGCAGTTTCGCCTTTTCGGCTCGCACCTTGGCCAGTTCGCTGACGATGTGCCGGGTATCGTTGGCGTCGCCGTGCTCGGCGCGGTCCCATGACGCCATGAACAGCTTCTTGCGGATCGCGCGGTTCTTCAGCGACGTCAGAGCCGGCTGCTGGGTCGTATTCTGCAGCGGGATCACCCACTTGTCGTCGAGACCCCGCGCCTTGGCCGCCTGCTTCGCCGCCGCGATTTCGTTGTCACTCAGGCCTGCAAGCTTGGACTTGTCGCTGATCACCAGCGCACCTGCCTTGGTGGCGGCGAGCAGCCGGTCGACGAACTCGGCGCTGAGCTTCGCTTCCCTTTCGTTCAGCTTTTTGAGCCTCGCGCTGTCGGCCTTCGACAGGTTGGCGCCGGCGTGGACGAATTCCTTGTAGTAATAGATGATCAGGCGCTGCGATTCCGGATCCAGCTTGAGTTGATCGCGCTTTTTGTAGATTGCCTTGACGCGCGCGAACAGCTTCGGGTTGAGAAAAATCGCGTCGTAGTGCGCCGCCAGTTCCGGGGCCACTTCCTTCTGCACTTTCTGCAATGTCGGGTCGGTGTTCGCGCCGGTCAACAGGTAGAACACCGCCGTCGCGTGGTTCAGCAACTGGCCACTCTTTTCCAGCGCCACCAGGGTGTTTTCAAATGTCGGCGGATTCGGGTTGTCGGCGATCTTCTCGACTTCCGCCAACTGCTGCTTCATACCCGCTTCGATCGCGGGCTTGAAGTCGCTGTCCTTGATCTTGTTGAATCGCGGCGCGTGGAACGGCAGCGGGCTCGGCGTCATCAACGGGTTGTCGGCGGCCGAGGGCATATCAGCGGCCATCGCCGGGGACAAGGCCAGCGCGCTGGCAGCAAGCGCACCGGCAAGGGTAAGCGTGGCGGTTCGGAACATGCGGGGACACCTTTTGCAGAATTGGCACTCGGCGCTGTCAGCGCACCGTTAAAAGTTGCCCGCGCATCATAGCCCAGCCGCCCGGCATTTTCATCCGCAGCGACCGCGATCGCTACAAACTGTGCTTTTCGTCCCCCGGATGATATTTCTGCTCGATGTGCCCCTTGAGCTGCGACTTGTAGTAATAGACGACGCGCAGGTTGCCCTGGGCGTAGCGCGTCGCCTGGTCCTTGAAGTGCGGCGACGACGGATGATCGCTCTCGCCGCCGACGCGCACGGCCCACGCGTGAATCTTCTTCGGCCCGAAGTCGATGATCGCCACGAAGCTGTTGCCGC
The DNA here is from genome assembly GCA_035708085.1 of Gammaproteobacteria bacterium. Taxonomy (GTDB): domain Bacteria; phylum Pseudomonadota; class Gammaproteobacteria; order Natronospirales; family DASSBR01; genus DASSBR01. The sequence goes on from DASSTE010000086.1 coordinate 8,914, forward strand.
CGGTGCCGTACCATCGCTTGGTATTCGGGTATGGCCGCGCCCACGACGCCGCCAGCGAACCCCAGCGCGAGGTCGTGAACGGGATCGCGATGCTGTGCTTCTTGTCGTCGAAATGCGGCTCGATGGCCCCGCTGATGCGCTGGAAGCGGTTGATCTGGCCCCACGGCGTTTTCCAGGTGCCGAAGTCCGCGGTCAGCTTGTCGACCGCCGCGGCCAATCCATCCAGCAACTGCTTACCCGTAGCCCGCTGCTCGATGTAGTCGCGGCGCGACATGCCCGCGGCTTTCGCGGCATCATAGACGCGGTGGTACATGTCGGTGCCCCAGAACACCGCCAGCGACGTGGGCACCGAATTGATGCCATCGCGATAATTCCAGTGGCGCAGCACCGTGATCGGCTGGGCGAGCTTCGCCTTGAGCAGACTGGACGCGGGGGCGTCGTCGTAGGCCTTGATCAGCACCGGAATCAGGTGAGCGAACGCCGGCAGGTAGCTGTCGAAATCCGCCGCCGCCAGCTTCGCCATCGTCCAGTTCTTGCTGCCGGTGAACAGGCGCAGCGCGTGGTGGCCGCGCGGGCTCTCCTCTGTACCGCTGTCGACGTAACTCGGGTAGTCGGAGCGCTTGGGGCTGTACTTGCCGGCCGCCGACCAGGGCCAGTTGTTGGAGTTGTACAGCCAGCCGTTGGGCGGATTCAGCAGATGCGGGGTCTGCTTCAGCGACAGGATGCCATGCAGCGCCGTCGCCGGATTGCTGCCGTCCACCGGCTTTGACCAGTCGAATTGGTCGCTGCGCTTCGGTATCCAGTCGGAATGCCAGTAGGCGATGTTGCCCTTCGAGTCGGCAAAGATCGTGTTGTTGGACGAGTTGGTGTGCAGCTGCATCGTCTTGCGGAAACTCGCGTAGTCGGTCGCTTCCATCCGCGTCCAGTCCTGGATCAGCGCCTGCTCGGGCTTGCGCATCAGCGTGACGGTTTCCCACTTGTCGCCCACCTTGCCGATCACTGGCCCGTGGCGCGTGTAATACGCGGTGAAGGTGCGGTGCTCGCTGCCGTGTGGCGTTTTGTAGTCCACCGTGATCCGGCGCGTTTTCATCGGGTACCACTTGTTGCCGTACTGGTAGTAATAGCGCCCGTTTTCTTTCTTGACCGTTTCGAGGTAGTGGATCCGGTTTTCGACCCCGCTCGAGGTATGCATCCAGCCGCAGCCGGCGTTAAAGCCCTGGTAGATGAAAAACTGGCCCCAGGTGACGGCGCCGTACGCATCGAGCCCCTGATCGCTGACCATCTGCAGCTCATAGCGGAAATAAAACGACACGTGCGGATTGATCAGCAGCAGCGAGTGGTGATCCATCGTGATCTTCGGCGAAATCGCGACGCCGTTGGAGCCGGTGAGTTGCGGCAGCTCCCATTTAGCGTTGCGCGCGACGGTGCGCTTCGCGCCATAGAACGCAGCGAGCTTCGGGATATCCACGGCGAGATAAATATCGCCGCCGATGCTGCCTTCACTGAAAGCCATCATCATCCACGGCTCGAAATGATCGATGACTTTCGGATGCACGTCCGGGTGCTTGTAGAGATAGTAGTTGAGTCCCGCCGCGGCGGCCTGCATCAGCGTCTTCAGCCAGTCCGGGCTCGCGCGATATTTGGCCTTCATCACGTGCGGGTCGACGAACAACTTCATCCGCAAGCTCTTGAAAATCGCGGATTCGCCGTCGGCCTCCGCGTTGAGGCCCAGCGCCTGAATGTAATTGCGCTCTACCCGCGCAAAACCATCCTCGGCCTGCGCATATTCCATGCCGAACACCGTATCTGCGTTCGTCTTGCCGTAGATGTGCGGAATGCCCCAGTTGTCGCGGTAGATCGTGACGTTGTT
>DASSTE010000087.1:0-52044 GCA_035708085.1 Gammaproteobacteria bacterium
CGCGACCACATCGACGATCTCGACACCATTGGGCGCGCGCTTGCCCTTGAAGCGCCGGCGCAGCATCTTGACCTCCAGGCAACCGCCGCACTGCTTTGAAATCTGCTCGAACTGCTGCTTGACCCAGCGCCGCGCAGCACCGATACCGCGGGTGTCGGATTTCGTCTCCGATAAAGAATTGCGCGTTCCGAAGCCGACCAGCTTCTCGAGGCTCGCATGCAGGTTCTCCGGCTCGACGGCATTAACGATATTGTGAAGCACCGGTTGTGCGCCGGGCGGTGCCGGATTTGCTACGGGCGCCGCGATTGTCGCGAGTGGGGCGGCAAGAAAGGCTGTCAACAAGAAAAGTCTGTGTTTATTCATTGAGACGCTCCGTCAGGACGGGCGTTCATGGTAGCTTGGCGTATCCACGCACGCCACATCAATTCATTGCCAATGTATTGCCCGCAGAAGGCGAGCAGCTTCTTCGCGAGTTCCGCTGATCGTTCATTCGAACCGTGCCCTTCATCGGCCTGCCGCCCTCGATCAGGAACAACGCGCTCTTTGTTGGTCGCCGTTACTCACCGGCGAATAGGCCTTCAGTTACTACATCGTCGTGCCGAAGCGCGGTAATGCTTCGCCGCCATTCGGCGGCAATCAGTTTTACGTGAGCTTGAGCGCCTGCCTGAAGCCGTTATCCGCCGCGGCTCGACATAAGCCTTCGATGTAGCATTCGTGCGACAACCTTGTGGAGTAGGCCGACGCTACTGGCATCGCCGTTGTACGTGGACGCAACAAAGGTGTTGACAGGGGAAAATCTGGATGCTATATGTCCGGTGACAGAAGGAAGATGAACCGGAAGTATTCTGCATTTGCGTCTCCCATATCTCATGGAGCGCAAGTCATCAAGGAGGTCGTCATGGAAGAGCGCGATAGTCAGACAAGGCTGTACGTTAGGGATAGTGGATGTGGCAGTAAGGGAGTATCCGTTTGCTCCGCCAACGGACAAACAGCGCATCGCTATCAGCCGGCTGCGCCGGCTCCCAGGGATCATTTCCTTCGGCTAAGGCGCAGCAGCGGCCGGAGAGGGGGATTTATCATGAAATCGTTGCTTAACAGGCGTGGCGTGTTTCCAGCGCTCGTCGTGTCATCCATGCTCGGATTTTTGGCGGCGCCAGCGGGTTTTGCCGCGCAAAACACCGCCGCTGACCAGGCCAACCAAAACCAAACCAACACAAAAGAGCAGGCCCAGGCGTTGGGCACGATCTCGGTCACCGGTACGCATATCCGGGCGGCTGATGTCGAAACGGCCCAGCCGGTCATCGTGCTCGACCGCGATCAGATTGAACACGAAGGCTTCACCAATGTCGCCGAAATCCTGCAGAACCTGACGGTGGCGGGTGCGCCGCCGATCAGCCGCAGTAATGTACTATTGGCTGGTGAAGCCGTCGGCGGCTACTACATCGACCTCCGCAACCTGGGCGCGGCCCGCACTCTCGTGCTGCTGAACGGCAAGCGGCTCGGCACCGATACCGGCGGTCTGCAGGATCTGGAGCAGATACCGGTTTCCGCCATTGATCGCATCGAGGTTCTCAAGGCCGGCGCCGCGGCCGTCTACGGTTCCGATGCCATCGCCGGCGTGGTCAATATTATTACCCGCGATCACTTCACCGGTGCCCAGGCTTCCGCCTACTATGGCAGGTATACGGAAGGCGATGGCACGAAGCAGACCTACTCCCTGACCTACGGCGCCCAGAGCGACCGCGGCTCCATCATGATTTCCGCCGAGTACTCGAAGGAAAATCCTGTGTGGGGCAAGGACCGCTGGTTCTCCAAGTATCCGGACACCACTCGCCATCCCGATGCGGGCTGGTCGATCGCGTCGCAGTGGGGCGTGTTCTTCAACGGGAACCCCTTCACCGGCGTCCCTGCTCAGTATGGGCCCTGGTGCGGTAGTGGTCCCATTACCGGCGCCAACGGTCTGTGCACTCTGAATCCCGGTGGTAATCCGTTCGACCTGAACGACTACCATCCAACTAGTTTGAGCGGCACTGCCGACCATTCCAACACCAACACCGAGATGATGCTGAAGACGGGGTTGAATCGTAAGGCGGTATTCGCCCATGCGGACTACGACATCACCGACCATATCAGCGTCGAGACGACGTTCCTCTATAATCGTCGCGAGACGTTGCAGCAGATTGCGGGCTACCCGTTTCAGCCGGCATTCACGGTGCCGGGCTACCCCAACGTCCTCGGTTTGACGCCGGACAGCTACTTCAACCCGTTCGGTACGGGTCCCCGGGGTAACGGGGCCGGCGACACGCTCTGGTTCTACCGGCGTGGGTGGGAAGTACCGCGTACGACCGACAGCCAACTGACCACCTACCGTATCGGCAGCTCGCTGGTCGGTGATTTCACGATCGGTCAACACCTGTGGAACTGGGACGTGGGCGCCTACACCAACCAGAACAACATCCTCAAGATTGGGCACGGCGACTTCAGCCTGGTCGCAGTCGCGCAGGCGCTGGGTCCTTCGTTCCTCGATCCTAGCACCGGCAACGTCACGTGCGGTACACCGTCCAGCCCGATTCCTTACGGGTCCACGCCCGGCTCGTGCGTGCCGTGGAATCCGCTTTACCCGGCCGGTCAGGTGGGGCCGGGCTCATTGACCGGTAATCCGACATTGCAGCAATTCCTGTTCCCGTATTACCACACTACGGGATCGACCAGCACGACGGATTACACAGCGGATATTACCGGTGCAATTGTGACGCTGCCGGCGGGCGATCTCTCCATTGCCGCGGGTTACGAGTACCGCAAGGAAGCCGGCGAGTACGTACCGGATGCGTTTGCCCAAGCGGCCCTCAGCACGAACCTCAGCTCGGGACCGACTAAGGGCGAATACAACGTCAAAGCCTACTACGGCGAGTTGAATATCCCGCTCTTGAGCGACCTCCCCGGCGCGCAGATGTTGTCGGTCGACCTTGCTGATCGCCACTCGGACTACTCCTCGTTCGGCACCACGAACGACGGCAAGGTCAGCTTCCAGTGGCGACCGATCAGGGAGTTGCTGATTCGCGGAACTTATTCGCAAGGCTTCAGGGCGCCGCAAATCGCAGATCTATTCGGCGGCACCAGCGGCGATTTCGCCTTCTACACCGACCCATGCGACGTTAACCATCAGGCCGGCACGAACCCGGAAGTCGCAAAGCGCTGCACCGGCGGTTTCGGGGGCCAGACTCCCGTGCCTGCGAATTATGTGCAGCTCGGGCAGGGCGGGGCGCCGTGTGATTCCTTCCCTTGCCAGACAGGTACACAGTTCTTCTCCGGCTCCTCGCCGACGCTGCAACCGGAGACGTCCACCACCAAGACCGCCGGTTTCGTGTACAGCCCGGATTGGGTTCCGGGTCGTCTGGATTTGACGGTTGACTGGTACCGCATCCATATAGACAACACCATAAGCGGCGACTCGATGCAGGATATCCTGACCGACTGCTACGTGTTGGGTATCACGAGCCGCTGTTCCAGCGCACTGTTTACGCGTGATCCGAAGACGGGTGTAGTCAACTCCGGGCATTATGGCGAGAGGAATGCCGGGTTTGACGAAACAGAAGGCTGGGACTTTGGTATCCACTACCAGTTCCCGCTGACGTCGTTCGGTCTGTTTACGCTGACCTGGAACACGACGTATACGGACTATTGGCGGGAAAGGGCAGATAATAACCCGGCCACCCCGGTTAAAAGCTACATCGGTTGGACGGATTTTGGGGGCTACTTCCGTGTCCGCTCGAACGCAACCGTTGATTGGTCGATGGGCGCGTTCGGCGTGACTTTGGCGGCGCAGTACTATTCACCGCTGAAAGAACAGTGCTCCTGGGATAACACGGCGCAGGGCGGCCCGGAATGCAACATGCCACAGATCATGCATAACGGGGTGACCGAAAACGCAAACGAAATTGGTTCCAACACGTTCTATGATTTACAAGTCCGTTACGATACGCCGATCAATTCCACCATCGCGCTCGGCGTGAACAATGTGTTCGACCATTTTGCCGAGCCGCTGTACACGGCTCCCAACTCGTTCTACCCGTACTACGGCGGGTTCCCCATTGGACGCTTCGTGTATCTGCGCTACACGCAGAACTTCTAAACGGCTACGCAACGTAGTACTTAAGGCGGCCCCCAAAAGGGGCCGCCTCTTTATCTGGCGGCGCCACACCTGCAAGTATTAGCCCTGCAAGGTCACCAAGCTGCTTCTCAAACAGTGGCTCGAAGCTTAAACTCGGAAGACAGGCATGATGGAGGCACGCGATGAAAAGGATATCCATTCAGGTTCTGCTGCCGTTTCTGTTTCTGGCGACGGCGGCAGTGCCGACACTGGCCGGTGACACGCCATTCGCGAGCGCAAGCGAACCGCATGCGACCCTACTTTTGAACGGCAGCCCCAAGGCGCGCGGTCTTTATCCTGTGCGCGTGCGGGCAATCGACGGTCGGTTGACCGCTCGGGAGAACATGCCGGTTCTGCAAATGAAGCCTGGCCAATACAAGCTCCAGTTAAGACCGGTCAGCATCCACCACATGGAAAATCTGCCTGGTATGGTAGCCGGCCACTCGCCCAGGCAAATCCAGGACACGTTGACACTGACCCTGAAACCCGGCAAGACCTACTATATCGCCGCGCGAATCCAGAAGAACGGCAACTGGCATCCGGTCGTCTGGAAGGTTACCGGTCGGCAACGCGAATAACGTCAGCGTAATTTCACGAGTCCTTCGACAGGCTCAGGGCGAACGGTTGGATGAATCAGTGGTTCTCTACAGCACCTCGTTCGCGTAGTCGGCCAGCCGTGAACGCTCGCCCCGCAGCAGGGTGACGTGGCCGGCGTGGGCGCCATTTTTGAAGCGGTCCACGACGTACGTGAGGCCGGAGGTCGTTTCGGTGAGATAAGGCGTGTCGATCTGCGCGATGTTGCCAAGGCAGACGATCTTGGTGCCCATGCCGGCGCGGGTGATCAGCGCTTTCATTTGCTTCGGCGTCAGGTTCTGCGCCTCGTCGACGATGATGTAGCGGTTCAGGAACGTGCGCCCGCGCATGAAGTTGAGCGAGCGGATCTTGATGCGGCTGCGCAGTAGATCGTTCGTCGCGGCGCGGCCCCATTCTCCGCCTTCGCCTGACTGGCTCAACACTTCGAGGTTATCCATCAGCGCACCCATCCACGGCGTCATCTTTTCTTCTTCGGTGCCCGGCAGGAAGCCGATGTCCTCGGCGAGCGGGACCGTTACACGCGTCATTATGATTTCGCGGTACAGGTTGCTCTCGAACGTCTGCGCGAGCCCGGCGGCGAGGGTAAGCAATGTTTTACCGGTACCGGCGGCGCCCAGCAGCGTGACGAAATCCACCTCCGGATCCATCAGCAGATTCATCGCGAAGTTCTGCTCGCGGTTGCGCGGATTGATGCCCCAGACGGTGTGCCGCGGCGCGCGGTAATCCTGCGCCCGCTCGATGACTGCGCTTTCGCCTTCCACCGAGCGGACCAGCGCCTCGATGGCGCCTTCGCCCTCCATGTAGACACACTCCAGCGGAAACCATTCGCCGACGCTCGGGCCGCGCACGCGGTAGAACGCGCGGCCGTTCTCCTGCCACGACTCCATATCCTGGCTATGCGTCTCCCAGAAGTCCGCCGGCAGCGATTCAACGCCGGTGAACAGCATGTCGGCGTCTTCAAGCGCCTTGTCGTTGTAATAATCCTCGGCGTGAATGCCGAGCACGGCCGCCTTGATCCGCAAGTTGATGTCTTTCGACACCAGGATGACGCTCAGGTCGGCATGTTTGTTCTGCAATGCGAGCGTAACGGCGAGGATGGTGTTGTCGGGCGTGCGGCCGGGCAGCGAATCGGGCAGTGTGGCCGCCAGTGATTCAGTTTGAAAGAACAGTCGGCCGCCGCTACCGCCTTCCGCCTTCGCAATACGCGTGCCGCCGATCGCAAGGCCGTCCTTGATGTCGGCCTGCACCGCGTCCTTCATCATTTCGTCCAGGAAGCGGCTGACTTGGCGCACATTGCGCGCCGGCTCCGACAGGCCCTTCTTGCCGGCATCGAGTTCCTCCAGCACCACCATCGGCAGGAAAATGTCGTGTTCGTGAAAGCGGAACAGGGCGCTCGGGTCGTGCATCAGCACGTTGGTGTCGAGAACAAATAGCTTGCGAGTCATTCTTGTCTGGGGGGAATGTCCTGCCACAACCATACTGCACCGGCGACCGCCGCGGGCATCACGAGCAGGTTCAGAATCGGGAAGAGGGTGACGAATGCTGTGGCGCAGCCGAAGCCGAGCACACGGCCGCGGTGGCGGTCAAAGATATGCCGCTGCGACTTGAACCGGTAACCGCGCTGGCCGAGCGCCAGGTCGGAGTAGCCGAGCGCCAGCATCCAGCCGCCGAACACGAACCACAACGCCGGTACCAGCAGGTTGAGACCGGGGATCACCAGCAGCACGAGGCCGATCAAGGCGACGATCACGGTCCAGACGATCTGGTAACGCAGCACCTGCACCAGCGAGCTCATGTCGGCGCTGAAACCGCGCCAGAAGCTTTCCGCCGGCCCTTTCATCGAGCGGCCGTTGAGCGAACGGTCCACCCGCGAGGCGAGAAAGACATTAAAGGGAAAGCCGACGATATAAATCAGGAACGTGAAGCAGTAGAAGACGACCAGCAGCGCGAGAACGCCGAACAGCACCCACAGTACCCACCCCAACCATTGCAGCCAACCCGGCACGTGGGCGATGGTCAACTGCACCGCGTCGGTGAATTCATATGCGCCGAACCAGATGATGGCGGCAAAAACAATGAAGTTGATGACGAATGGCAGCGCCGCATAGCGCTTGACGCCGGGTCGCAGCATCAGCCCGAAGCCCTTGATCAGCGCGCCGACGCCGCGGGAAAACTCGCCAACCATCAGGGCAGGGCGATCGGAGGCGGCGCCTGCCAGCCTTCAGCGCGATGTTCCGCGACGACCGTCGTATAAATACCGCCGCGCACGTTGAACTCGGCTGTCAGGCGGAGAAAATTCGGCGCCAGCACCGCGACCAGGTCGTCCAGGATCCGGTTGGTCACGTCCTCGTGGAACGCGCCTTCGTCCCGGTACGACCAGACGTAGAGCTTGAGCGCCTTCAGCTCGACGCAACGCGCCGCCGGCACGTATTCGAGCGTCAGCGTGGCGAAATCAGGCTGCCCGGTGAGCGGACAGAGGCAGGTAAATTCCGGAATCCGGATGCGGACGGTGTAATCCCGGCCTTCGCGCGGATTGGGAAAGGTTTCAAGCTGCTTGGTCGGCTGGGTCGGCATGGATGATTAGCGGGATGATTAACGTCAAATCCGGCCTTTCGGCAATGGGGCGCATACTTTACACTACGGCGCTTCTAACGACCATCGCGCTCCGTGGGGTAAACACACACCATGCGACTCAGCAAAATCAAGCTCGCAGGCTTCAAATCCTTCGTCGACCCCACCACGATCACCTTTCCGACCAATCTGACCGGCATCGTCGGCCCGAACGGCTGCGGCAAATCGAACACCATCGACGCCGTGCGCTGGGTGATGGGCGAAAGCTCCGCCAAGCACCTGCGCGGCGACTCGATGGCGGACGTCATTTTCAACGGCTCGACCGCCCGAAAGCCCGTCGGTACCGCCTCGATCGAGCTGGTATTCGATAACAGCGACGGCGCGGTCGGCGGCCAGTATGCCCAGTACGCGGAAATCTCGGTGCGCCGCGAAGTCTCGCGCGACGGCGCGTCCAATTATTTTCTCAATGGCGCGCGCTGCCGGCGCCGCGACATTACCGACATCTTCCTCGGCACCGGCCTCGGCCCGCGCAGCTACGCGATTATCGAGCAGGGCACGATTTCGCGCCTGATCGACGCCAAGCCGGAAGAACTGCGCGTTTTTCTGGAAGAGGCAGCCGGCATCTCGAAGTACAAGGAGCGGCGCCGCGAGACCGAGAACCGGATCCGGCATACACGTGAAAATATCAGTCGGCTCGATGACTTACGTGATGAAATTCATAAACAACTTCAACATCTGCAACGCCAGGCTCGTACGGCGGAACGTTACAAGAAGCTGAAGGCGGAGGCGCGCCAGGTCGGCGCCGAGCTGCTGGCGCTCAAATGGCGCGGACTCGATCGCGAACTCGCCGGCGAGGATCACGCCATCGTCGAACACGATACGGCACTTCAGGCGGTGCTGGCGCAGCTCCGTTCAGTCGAGAGCCAGCTTGAGAAGACCCGCGAGCAACAGCATGACGCGCAGGCGACCTTTAATCAGGTGCAGGCGCGTTATTACGACATCGGTTCTGCCATCGCCCGCGCCGAGCAGGCTTTGCAGCATGCGCGGGACCTGCGCCAGCGCCATCAGAACGACCTCGACGAAACCGAGCACGCGTGGCGGACGGCCGAGGCGGAAATCACTCGCGACCGCGAGCTGGTCGCCGAACTGACGGCGGTGCTGGAGGAACTGGAGCCGGCGCTGGCACGGGCTCGAGCAGCCGAGGCCGAAGGGCGCGCCGAACTCGACGCCGCCGAGGCGGCGCGCCAGGACTGGCAGACGCGCTGGGATGCTTTCAACCAGGCGCAGAACGAATCCTCGCGGGCGAGCCAGGTCGAACGCACGCGTATCGACCACCTGGAGCGCCAGTCAGGCCAGACGCTGGGCCGGATTGAAAAGCTGGAAGCCGAGCGCGAGCGGCATTCAACCGAGGCGATCGAGACCGAAATTGGCGAACTCGAGGCCAAAACCGCCGAATTCGAGCGCACGCGCGAAGCGCTGAAGACCGAGCAGGAACAAGTGCAGGCAGCCATCGCCGAACGGCGCGAGAGGCTGTCGACGCTGGCCCGCGAGCACAGCGAAAAGCGCAGCGTGCTGGCCGACAGGCGCGGCCGGCTGGGCTCGCTGAAAACGCTGCAGCAGCAGGCGCTCGGCAAGAACGAGGCGCAGCTCGTCGATTGGCTGAAAGCACAAGGCCTCGAGAACAAGGCGCGGCTGGCCGAAGTCATCAATGTTGACGAGGGCTGGGAACAGGCCGTCGAAACGGTGCTGGGCGGTTATCTGCAGGCGGTGTGCCTGGACGATGTGGAGCCGGCGCTTGAGGCGATGACCGGCATCAAAAACGGCACGCTGCATGTTATTGGCAGCGGGCGGGCCAGCAGCGGCGAACCCGGCGCCGACAGCCTGGCCGCCAAAGTGCGCGCGCCGGTGTCGCTGGAACCATTGCTCGGCAAAGTTTACGCGGCGGGGGATTTGGCGGCGGCCGTCGCGCGGCGCGGCACGCTCAAGGCAGACGAATCGCTGATTACGCCCGACGGCATCTGGATCGGCCCCAACTGGGCGCGCGTCGCCCGTGCCGGCGATGCGCGTGCCGGCATGCTGAGCCGCGAACGCGAAATCAAGGCACTTGAAAGCGAGATGGCGGAGCTGGAACAGGCCATCGCGGCCGATGCGCAGACCGAAGAATCCCTGACCAGGGAATTGAAGTCCCAGGAAGCGCGTCGCGAGACGCTGCAGGACGAGCTGAATCGCCACCACCAGCAGGAAGCCGCCGCGCGCGCCGCGCTCAACAGCCGCCGCGAGCGATTGCGGGAAGTCACCGCGCGCCATGAAACGCTGGTCGCCGAGCTGAATGAACTCAGGCCGCAGCAGGAAAAACTTGACGACGAGACCCGCACGGCGCGACGCGATCTCGAACAGGCGCTGGGTTCGCTGGCGGAACTGGAAGATCAGCGCGCCGGACTGCAGCGCGAGCGTGAAGCCATCAACGAGCGGCTGGAAGCCGCGCGGCAGCGCTTCCGCGAGGATCGCGATCACGTGCAGACACTGGCGCTGAAGCAGGAGGCGCGCCGCGCAACGCTGGATTCGACGCGTCAGAACCTGGAGCGGATGCAGACCCGGCTGGCGGAACTGGGCGCGCGCCGCGAGCAGCTGCAGCAGGAACTCGAAGGCGGCACCGAGCCGATCGCCGAGCAGGAGAAGACGCTGCAGGAGAACCTGGCCCGGCGCGGCGAAGTCGAGACCGAATTGTCCGCCGCACGCCGGCAGGTCGAGGCGCTCGACGAATCGCTGCGCAAGCTGGAGCAGGACCGCGTGACGCACGAACAGGACGTCGAGACCAAGCGCGCCGCGCTGGAATCGCGACGCCTCGCAACGCAGGAACTGCGCACTCGCCGCAAAACCATTGAGGAACAACTCGAAGCGGAAGGCCAGATGCTGATCGCAGTGCTGGTGCAACTCGAAGAAGACGCCGATGCCGCCGCCTGGGCGGAGCGGGCCGAGTCACTCGAACAGCGCATCCAGCGGCTCGGCGCGATCAACCTGGCGGCGATCGAGGAATTCGACGAACAATCGCAACGCGCGGAGTATCTTGAAAAGCAGCACGCCGACCTCAACGATGCGCTGACGACGCTGGAAAACGCGATCCACAAGATCGATCGCGAAACCCGCACCCGCTTCAAGGAGACTTTCGACCTCGTCAACGCGGGCCTCAAAGCCAATTTCCCGCGCCTGTTCGGCGGCGGCCACGCCTACCTGGAACTGACCGGCGAAGAACTGCTCGATGCCGGGGTCACCGTGATGGCGCGGCCGCCAGGCAAGCGCAACAGCACGATCCACCTGCTGTCCGGTGGCGAGAAGGCGCTCACCGCGGTCGCGCTGGTGTTCTCGATTTTCGAACTGAACCCGGCGCCGTTCTGCATGCTCGACGAGGTCGACGCGCCGCTCGACGATGCCAACGTGGGTCGCTTCTGCGACCTCGTGCGCGATATGTCGGAGCACGTGCAGTTCATTTATATTACGCACAACAAGGTGACGATGGAGATGGCCTCGCACCTGACCGGCGTAACGATGCATGAACCCGGCGTGTCGCGGCTGGTGGCAGTGGATGTCGAAGAAGCGGCGCGAATGGCGGCGACAGCCTGAGAGTAGTCGTACATGAGCGAATTGCGTTGGATCATTCTCGGCATTGGCGTGATAGTTATCGCCGCCGTTTATTTTTTCTCGCGACGCAAAAAGAATATGCAGGCTGGTCAGCAGGAGCCGGCGCAGCGTCGGCCGGCAAGTGCCGAGCCGTACCTGGGCGGCTTTGAGCCGGCGCCTGCCGATGACGGCATTACGGTGGAAGCACCGTCGCGCGACGCGCCGGCTTCCAGACCACCGCCTGCAGCGTCGGCCGACGAGCAGCTCATTTTGACGCTCCACGTCATCGCGCGCTCAAGCCACGGCTTTGCCGCGGATGACGTCGCCACCGCACTGACTGCCGCCGGCCTGCGCTTCGGCCGCTACGGGATTTACCATTTCACCGGCGACGATGGCGCGGATTGGTTCAGCGCCGCGAACATGGTCGAGCCGGGGCGCTTTCCGGAACCTGACTCCGCCGAAACGGCGCCTGGTATCACGCTCTTCATGATGATGCCGGGCCTGGCGCAGCCGCACGAGGCACTGGATGCGCTGCTGACCGCGGCCCGGCGCCTCGCCGCCGATCTCGATGCGGATATTGGCGATAGCCGCCGCAAACCGTTTACCGCGCAGGCGGCGCAGCGGATGCGCGAGCAGTTGGCCGACTTTCACGCACGGCATTCGCAGGCATTTTCGATCCCGTCACCCTAGCCCTCTCCCTGAGGGAGAGGGGACAATAGCGTTTTCATTCCTTCTTTCTCATGAACAACTCGAAAAATCCTTCTGAACGCGCTGCAGAATTACGCAAACTCCTGAATCGCGCCGTCATCGCCTATTACGTCGACGACGCGCCCATCATGGACGACGCCACCTACGACGCACTCTATGACGAACTGCGCGCGATCGAGGATGCACATCCGGATTTGATCGCCCCGGATTCCCCGACACAGCGCGTCGGCGCACCCCCTTCCGACAAGTTCCACAAGGCGCGCCATGGCACGCCGATGGGCTCGCTCGACAAGGTCACAACGGACGAAGCGATCCGGAAGTGGGCTGACGACGTACGCAAGCGTCTCGGTACGGATGAGCCGGTGACGTTCGTACTCGAGCCAAAGATCGACGGCTCGGCAATCAACCTTGTCTATGAGAACGGAGTCTTTGTACGCGGCGAAACACGCGGCGACGGTATCGAAGGTGAGGACGTGACCCCTAACCTGCGCACGATCCGCGCGATTCCGCTGCAGATGCGGCTGGCCGACGGCGAGGAGCCGCCACCGCTTGTCGAAGTGCGCGGCGAGGTTTACATGCCGCTGCCGGGCTTTCGCGCGTTCAATGAGCGACTCGCTGCCGAAGGCAAATCGGCGGCGCCAAATCCTCGCAACGCCGCAGCCGGCTCCTTGCGCCAGAAGGATTCGTCCATTACCGCCGAGCGGCCGCTGTCGATCTGGATTTACGGCACCGGCGAGCGCCACGGCATGGAAGAGTTGACGACACACTGGGACACGCTTGTCTGGCTGCGCGAGCACGGCTTTCCGACCAATCCCTTTGCCGAACGGATCGAAGCGGTCGAGGCGGTGATGCAACGCTGCCGCGACTGGGAAGCGCGCCGCGCGAAACTCGAATACGAAATTGACGGCATCGTCATCAAGGTCGATTCGTTCGCGCAACAGGAGCGGCTCGGCGCGCTGCACGGCCGGCCGCGGTGGGCGCGGGCATTCAAGTGGGCGCCGATGACTGCCGTTACGCGGCTCAACAAGATCATGATTCGCGTCGGCCGCACCGGCGCGCTCAATCCGTGGGCGATGCTGGAGCCGGTCGAGGTGGGCGGCGTCACCGTGTCGAGCGCCACCCTGCACAACGAGGAAGACATCAATCGCAAGAACATTCGCGAAGGTGACGACGTCATCGTGCAGCGCGCCGGCGACGTGATCCCGCAGGTGGTCGGTCCCGCCGGACCGCACCGGAAGGGCACCGAACCGTTCAAAATGCCAACGCACTGCCCGCTGTGCGGTGCGGAGGTCGTCAAGCCTGAAGGCGAGGCGATGCATCGCTGTCCGAATCGCGCCTGCCCGTCGCGGGGCCTGGAAACACTGATTCATTGGGTGGGCGCGGCGGCCGATATCGAGGGGGTCGGCGAACAGACGGTGCGCCGGCTCTGGGATCTCGAGCTGGTGCGTTCTCTGCCTGACCTGTACCGCCTGACGGCGGATCAGCTTCTCAATCTGGAAGGCTACGGCGATATCTCGGCGCCCAAGGCGATCGAAGCGATCGAGGCGTCAAAGCAGACGCCGTTCGCGCGCGTGCTGTTCGGCCTCAACATCCCCGATGTCGGCTCGGTGACCGCGCTGACGCTCGCGCGGCACTTCGGCAATGTCGACGCGCTCGCCAGTGCGACGCAGGAAGAACTGCAGGCAGTCGAAGGCGTCGGACCCGAGCGTGCCGAGGGTATCGCCGACTGGTTCCGCGACGCGGACAACCAGCAGCTTGTCGCCGACCTGCGGGCGCTCGGCCTGCGCTTCGAGGTGTCCGCCGAGGAGCGTCCGAAGGAGGGGCCGCTGACCGGCCGAACCTACGTCATCACCGGCACGCTGGAGCGTTACACGAGAGAGGAAGCAGCTGCCGCGCTGGAGGCGTTGGGTGCAAAGGTCACGAATTCGGTGTCGTCGAAAACGACCGGGTTGATTGTCGGCGAGGAACCGGGTGCTTCGAAGTTGAGCAAGGCTCGGAAAGCGGGTACGGCGATTCTTTCGGAAGCGGAGCTGTTGGAATTGCTCCAGTAACGTCAATTGCAGATGGGGTTGTGCCGCCTTCGGCGGCCCAAAACCAATGCTAAAATCGACCATATGAGCAATCAATTAATCAGTCACCGCTTTTCCATAGCTCCAATGATGGACTGCACCGACCGCCATTTCCGCTACCTGGCACGCCTGCTGTCGCGCCACACGCTGCTATACACGGAAATGGTGACGACTGGCGCACTGCTACATGGCGACGTCACGCGCCACTTGGCGTTCGACGCCTCGGAACACCCGCTCGCACTCCAGATCGGCGGCAGCGACCCGGCCGAGTTGGCACAGGCCGCGCACCTCGCCGAAGAATGGGGCTATGACGAAATCAATCTGAACGTCGGCTGCCCCAGCGACCGCGTCCAGTCCGGCCGCTTCGGCGCCTGCCTGATGCAGGAACCGCAACTGGTCGCCGATGGCGTTGCCGCCATGCAGGCAGCCTGCCGGCTGCCGGTCACGGTGAAGACCCGCATCGGCATCGACCGCGATCAGGACGGCGAGCGGCTGTTCGGATTCGTCGAAACCGTGGCGGCGGCCGGCTGCGGCACATTCATCGTGCATGCCCGGAACGCGTGGCTGAAGGGCCTGAGTCCCAAGCAGAACCGTGAGATTCCGCCGTTGCGCTACGACGTCGTTTACCAGCTCAAGCGCGAGCGGCCCGACCTGACGATCGCGATCAACGGCGGCATCAAGACCCTCGAGGCTGCACGCGCGCACCTGGCGGAGGTCGATGGTGTGATGGTCGGGCGGGAAGCCTATTCGCAGCCCTATATCCTCGCGGCAGTCGATCGCGAGGTCTTTGCCGACGCGACCCCGGCGCCCGATCGGGACGCGGTGCTTGAAGCCTATCTGTCTTACGTCTCGCAGCAACGTGCGGACGGCGTGCCGTTCAACCGCGTGGTCAAGCCGCTGTTCGGGCTCTACCAGGGCTGCCCGGGCGCACGGCGCTGGCGGCGGCACCTGAGCGAGCACGCACCGCGCCGCGATGCGGACGAACGGGTTATCGCCGCGGCCGCGCGCGAAATGCGAAGGGCAGCATAGCCGCCGGAAAGACGATAGAATGAGCCGCTTTCCGGCGTTCGAAACTCAGCCAATGCCTCCAAAAAAGCGCACCTCCGCCCAAAGGCGGGACCGGCACCGCCTGTACGAAAAAGCCGTACAGGCCGTCGATGTCGAATGCGATTTCGTGCTCGAAACGTTCACCAAGCTGCGCGGTCGCAAGCCGCGCGTGCTGCGCGAGGATTTCTGCGGCACCGCCGCGGCGGCCTGCGAGTGGGTCAAGCGCGGTCCGCGCCAGCGCGCGATCGGCGTCGATATTGATCCCGAGGTGCTCGAGTGGGGCCGGCAAAATCATGTCGCCCAACTGCAGCCGGGCGCGCGTAAACGTATAGAGTTGATTGAGGCCGACGTGTGCAAGGCCGCGACGGATCCTGCCGACGTGGCCGTCGCGATGAACTTCAGCTACTGGATTTTCAAGGAGCGGCGCACGCTCAAGCGCTACTTCCGCCGCGTGCGCGACGGGCTCGTCGACGACGGCGTGTTCATGCTCGACGCGTTCGGCGGCCACGACGCGTTCAAGGTGATGCGCGAGCGCCGCGATTGCGGCGGCTACACCTACATTTGGGACCAGGCCGACTATGACCCGGTCACCGGCGCGATGACCTGCCACATCCATTTCAAGTTCCCGGATGGCTCGCGGATACGCGACGCCTTCAGTTATACCTGGCGGTTGTGGACGCTACCGGAAATTCGCGAACTGCTGAGTGAGGCCGGTTTCAAGCGCGTGACGGTCTACTGGCAGGGCACGGACGAGGAAACCGGCGAGGGCAACGGCGAATTTGTGCCGGTGGAGCGGGGCGATCCCGACCCGGCGTGGATTGCCTACCTGGTGGCGGAAAAATGACGCGTGCATCCATAACGGTTCTGTTTTCCGACATCGCCGACAGCACCAGCCTCTACTCCGCGCTCGGCGATGTGCCCGGCCGCGAAACGGTGGGCCAGGCGCTGCGGCTGATGGAGGCGGTAATCGAGGCGGCCGACGGGCGCGTCATCAAGACACTCGGCGATGAGATCATGGCGGTATTCGACGCCGCGCCGCAGGCGGCGCGCGCCGCAACCACGATGCAGGAGCGCATCACCGAGCGGAAAAGCAAAATGCAGCCGCCACTGGCGATCCGGGTCGGCATGCACACCGGCATGGCGCTGGTCGAGGAGGGCGACGTCTATGGCGACGTCGTCAATACCGCCGCGCGCATCACGTCATTGGCCAAGCCCGAGCAGATTCTCGCGACCGACGCGACGGTCGCGGCGCTCGATGACAGCTGGCGCGACCACATTCACGAACTGGGCCCGCACACGATTCGCGGCAAGCGTGGTCCGGTCGAGCTATGCGAAATCGTCTGGAGCCGCGCCGACATGACGGTCATTGTCGCGCCACCGGAGGAATTGGGCGGTACGACGCGCAAGGGACCGACGCTGGTGCTCAGACTCGGCTCGTCCCAGTGCATGGTGAGCAGCGACAGGCCGCGCTGCACGGCCGGCAGGTCCGCGCGCAACGATCTCGTTGTCAGCGATCATTACGCGTCGCGACTGCACGTCGAAATCGAATACCGCGCCGGCAAATTTGTGCTCACCGATCGCAGCACCAACGGGACGTACATCGAGCCGGAAGACGGCGAGGAAATCATTCTGCGCCGCGATCGCACGACGCTCGAAAAAAGTGGCACAATCGGCCTCGGCCGACCGCCGGAAGCCGAACCCGATCTGGCGATCGAGTTCCGCCTGGAAGGAATCGAAGAAGCAGAGCAGATGTAGGCCGGGTAGCTCGCGTAAGCGGGCGTTGCCGGCAATGCTGCGCTTTTGCCGGCCTACATCAACCTAGACCTTGGCGGTCTTCTTGCTGACCGCTTCGCTGACGCGCCGATGCTCTTGCTTCAGCGCTTCCGGCAGGCGGTCGCCGTAGCTGTCGAAATACTCGCCAATCGCCTCGTATTCCTTCTGCCACTGTTCGTCGCTGATCGCGAGCAATGCTTCGAGCGTCGCCTGGTCGATGTCGAGACCGGCTGTGTCGATCGCTTCCGGCGTCGGCAGGTAGCCGATCGCGGTTTCGACGGCGTCGGCCTTGCCTTCGGCGCGATCCAGAATCCAGCGCAGCACGCGCAGGTTTTCGCCGAAGCCCGGCCACAGGAAATCGCCGTCCGAATCCTGGCGGAACCAGTTGACGTGGAAGATCGCCGGCAGCTTGTCGGACTTGCCTTCAAAGCTCAGCCAGTGGCTCCAGTAGTCGGCGAAGTTGTAGCCGCAGAACGGCTTCATCGCCATCGGATCGCGCCGCACGACGCCGACCTTGCCGGTCGCGGCGGCAGTGGTTTCGGAGCCCATGCCGGCGCCGACGAACACGCCGTGCGCCCAGTCCTTCGCCTGGAAAACCAGCGGCGCGAGCGCCTTGCGACGGCCGCCGAAGATGATCGCAGAGATCGGCACGCCCTGCGGCGCTTCGGCTTTATCGGAATACCCGGGATTCTGTTTCGCACTTACCGTGAAGCGCGAGTTCGGATGCGCGGCAGTACCGTTAGCCGGATCGTACTTGCGGCCCTGCCAGTCGACGTCCGGATCGCCTTCTTTCTTGCCTTCCCACCACGGCTCGTTATCCGCCGTTACCGCGACGTTGGTGAAGATCGCGTCGTGGGTGATCATGTCGAACGCGTTGCGATTGGTCTTGCGGTTGGTGCCCGGTACGACGCCAAAATAGCCGGCTTCCGGATTGATCGCCCACAGCCGGCCGTCGTCGCCGAGATGCAGCCAGGCGATGTCGTCGCCGACCGTCCAGACTTTCCAGCCCTTGTGCGATTCCGGCGGGATCAGCATGGCGAGATTGGTCTTGCCGCAGGCGGACGGGAACGCCGCGGCGACGTAGCGTGTTTCGCCTTCGGGATTCTCGATACCGACGATCAGCATGTGCTCGGCCAGCCAGCCTTCGCGGCGCGCCTGCCAGCTCGCGATGCGCAGCGCGTGGCACTTCTTGCCGAGCAGCGCGTTGCCGCCGTAACCCGAGCCGACGCTCTTGATCAGCTCTTCCTCGGGGAAGTGCATGATGAACCGGTGGTCCGGATTCAGGTCGCCTGTCGAATGCAGGCCGCGCACGAACTTGCCTTCGCGCTCGATGCGCTTGAGCGCCTGATCGCCCATGCGCGTCATGATTTTCATGTTGGCGACGACGTACGGGCTGTCGGTGATTTCGACGCCGCAGCGCGAATGCGGCGAGTCGATCGGTCCCATGCAGTAGGGGATCACGTACATCGTGCGGCCGCGCATCGCGCCCTTGAACAGGCCGTCGATTTTGTAGTGCGCTTCTTTCGGCTCCATCCAGTGATTGTTCGGGCCGGCATCCTGTTCATTGCGGCTGCAAATGAGAGTCCGGTTTTCGACGCGGGCGACGTCCTTCGGGTCCGAGCGGTGCAAATAGCAGTTCGGATAGGTTTGCTGGTTCAGCTCCAGCAGCTCGCCGTTGCCGAGCATCAGATCGACCAGTTGGCGGTACTCTTCGTCCGAACCGGTGCACCAGTGGATTTCGTCGGGGTGGGTGAGGGCGGCGACCTCGTCGACCCAATCGGAGAGGGCTTTATTCGTTGTGCTCATGGGCGGTTCCTAATCGAAAAGAATAGCTGGACCCGGCGCGCGAGCGGCGAGGGATACAGCAGAAGGCGCGGTTTACCGGTATTATAACGGATTGGACCTCTGCTGGCCGAATTTCCCGTTGACCACGAGCTATTTCCAACTCATGGACGGCGATGGCGCGCTCGCGAGCGCAATCGTCGGATTCCAGCCGCGCCGCGAACAGCAGTTGCTCGCCGAGGCAATCGGCCGCGCGCTGGATCACGCAGGGCTCTTGGCGGCCGAGGCCGGCACCGGCGTCGGCAAGACTTTCGCCTATCTCGCGCCGGTACTGCAGGCCGGCCGCAAGGCGCTGATTTCGACCGGCACCCGCACGCTCCAGGACCAGATTTTTCATCGTGACCTGCCGGTGGTGCGCCGCGCGCTGGGCCAGCCGGTCAAGGTCGCGCTGCTCAAGGGGCGCAGTAATTACCTGTGCCGCCACCGACTCGACCTCGTCCAAGGGGAGCGCAACCTCAAGCACGCCGATGCGCGCGACCTGATGGCGGTGCAAACGTGGGCCGGGCGCACCACGAGCGGCGACCGCGCCGAGCTTGAAGCAGTGCCGGAAACCTCGCGCATCTGGTCCCGCGTCACCTCGACTACCGACAACTGCCTCGGCACCGAATGCCCGGTGTTTTCGAACTGCTGGGTGGTCAAGGCGCGCCGCGAGGCGCAACAAGCCGACGTCGTGGTCGTCAATCATCACCTGCTGCTCGCCGATATGGCGCTCAAGGACGAGGGCTTCGGCGAACTGCTGCCGAACGTCGACGCAGTGATCGTCGACGAGGCGCACCAGTTCCCGGACGTGGCGGGCCAGTATTTCGGCGAATCGGTATCGGCGCGGCAACTCCGCGAGCTGTCGCGCGATACGCTGGCGGAATATCTGAAGAGCGCCGGAGACATGCCTGAACTGCGGCCGTGTCTCGACCATATGGAAACGGCGCTGTCGCAATTACGCCTGAGCCTCGGCGAGGCCAACGCGCGGCTCGACTGGAGCGAATGCCGGAACGGCGACCAGTTTGCCGAGCGGCTCGAAACGTTGACGACGACGCTGTCCGACGTGCGTGACCACCTCGACGTGCTGGCGGAGCGCTCGCGCGGCCTCGACAATTGCTTCCAGCGCGCGCAGCGCTTCGCCGACCGGCTCGCGGCGCTCGGCGAGGCCGACGACGACGCCAATATCCGCTGGGCCGAAACCTGGAACCGCAACGTCACGTTTCACCTGACGCCGCACGACGTCGCTCCGCGCCTCGCTGAGCACATTCACGCCGGCGAAACCGCATGGATTTTTACCTCGGCGACGCTTGCGGTGGCGGACAGCCTCGATCACTTCTGCACGCGCATCGGCCTGGAAAATGCCGACCGCCTGATTCTCGGCAGTCCGTTCGACTACGCGCACAACGCGTTGCTATACACGCCGGCGGGACTGCCGCAGACGAATGCGCCAGGCTACACGGAAGCTGTCATTGACGCGGCGCTGCCGCTGATCGAAGCCAACCGTGGTCGCGCGTTCCTGCTGTTCACCAGCCATCGCGCGCTGCGCCGCGCCGCCGGCTACCTGGCCGATCGCTGCGACTTCGAACTGCTGGTGCAGGGCGATGCGCCGCGCTCGAGGCTGATCGAGCGCTTCCGTCAATCCGGCGAAGCGGTGCTGCTCGGCACCAGCAGCTTCTGGGAAGGCGTCGACGTCAAGGGCGCCGCGTTGAGTCTCGTCGTGATCGACAAGTTGCCGTTCGCGGCGCCCAACGATCCGGTGCTGAAAGCGCGGCTGGCGGCGCTCGCCGAAGCCGGTGGTAATCCGTTCATGGACATCCAGTTGCCGCAGGCGGTGATCGCGCTGAAGCAGGGCGTCGGCCGGCTGATTCGCGACGCGGCCGACACCGGTGTGATGATGCTCTGCGATCCGCGCCTGTCGACGCGTCACTACGGCAGAGTGTTCCTCGCCAGCCTCCCGCCGATGCGGCGCACGGCGGCGCGCGACGAGGCGCTGGCATTTATTGATGAGCGCGTCGCGCCGACACCGGCGGAGCTGTTTGGCTCATGAAACTGCTGGCGATCGATACCGCTACTGAATTATGTTCGGTTGCTCTCTACAGGGATGGCGAGATCGCCGACCGCGCCGTCAGCGAAGCACGCGCCCATGCGGATAACGTGCTGCCGATGGTGTCCGCCTTGCTCGCGGAAGCGGACCTGGCGCTGACGCAACTCGACGGCATAGCCTTCGGCCGCGGACCCGGCGGGTTTACCGGCCTGCGCGTCGCCGCGGCGGTGACGCAAGGTCTGGCGCTCGGGGCCGACCTGCCGGTCGTCGACGTCTCCGATCTCGCCGCGCTGGCCTACGGCGCCTTCACCGCGCACGGCTGGCGCGATGTCGCCGCAGCGCTCGATGCCCGCATGGGCGAAATCTACTACGGCGTCTATCGCTGCAGCGAAGAAGGCGCTACGGCGCTGGCCGCAGACGCACTCGCCCCGCCGGGCGAAGTGACGCTGCCTGCGATTGACGGTGCAGCCGGGCCGGGGTGGCAGGCACATCGTTCCGCGCTTCCCGAGGCGGTCCGGACCAGCGTTGAAAACGCAGACGACGAGCCGCCGCAGGCACGCTCTATCGCAGCCCTTGGCGCGATCGAACTGGCGGCAGGGCGGGGCGCCGCGGCCGAGTCGGCAATTCCCGTTTACCTGCGCGACAAGGTGGCCGAAAAACGCCGCCAATCTTGAGCCATACTCGGCGCTCACGTTAAAATTGCCGTTTCCAAACCTGTTCCACCCGTTCCCGGATACATTCATGCAGTTGACCGTACTCAAAGCCAAGCTCCACCGCGCCTGTGTCACTCACGCCAACAAGGACTACGAAGGCTCCTGCGCCATCGATGCCGACTTACTCGACGCGGCGGGGATTCATGAATACGAGCAGATCCAGATCTACAACGTCGCCAATGGCAACCGGCTGACGACGTACGCGATCCTGGCGGAGGCGGGTTCACGCATTATTTCGGTCAATGGTGCCGCGGCGCACCTGGCCTCGCCCGGCGACCGGGTCATCATTTGCGCTTACGCCAGTGTCGACGCCGCGGAAGTCAGCCGCCATAAGCCGCGGCTGATTTATCTTAACGAGCAGAATCATATCGAGCGTACGGCGAACACAACGCCCGTACAGGCGGCATAAAAGGGAAACTTGATCCAGCAGCACAGCTCATCCCAGCCTTCGCCCTGAGGGAGAAGGGGTAAGAACAACGCGGCGGCAAGGAAAGGCCATGTCCGATAACAACAACACATCATTCGAAGCCCGGCGTGCGCTGGAAGCGCATCGCGACAAGATCAAGCCGCGACACCTGCGCGAACTCTTCGCACAGGATGCGAGCCGCGTCAGCACGTTGTCGCTGGAACTGCCGGGTCTGCTGCTCGATTATTCGCGTCAGCGCGTCACCGACGAAACACTCACGCTGCTGACCCGGCTCGCGGAAGAATGCGATCTCCGCGGCTGGATCGAGCGCATGTTCGCCGGCGCGGAAATCAACAACACCGAGCGCCGTTCGGCGCTGCACACGCTGTTGCGGCAGCAAGCCGGCGCGCCACTGAACGATGGGCTCCGCGAGCGCTTCGATGCCGTCACCGCGATGCGCCAGCGCATCCGCACCTTTGCCAATGCCGTACGCGGCGGCGAGTGGCGCGGCGTCGGCGGCGAAGCCATCACAGACGTGATCAACATCGGCATCGGCGGTTCGCATCTTGGGCCTCAGATGGCTACGGCCGCGCTCGCGTCCCCCACGGATGCCGGGCCGCGCGTGCATTTTCTCGCCAACGTCGATCCCGCGCTCTCCGCCGACATGCTGGCCGACCTCGACCCTGCGACCACGCTCGTCATCGTCGTATCCAAAACCTTCACGACCCAGGAAACCTTGGCGAACGCGAGGACGGTACGGCAATGGTGGCTGGAGGCTACGGGCGAAAGCGACGCACTCAGCCGCCACTTCGTCGCCGTCACCGCCAACCCCGATAAGGCCGCCGAGTTTGGCATTCCCGGCGACAACATCTTCGAGTTCTGGGACTGGGTCGGCGGGCGCTATTCGATGTGGTCGGCCGTCGGGCTCGCGATCGCACTCGGCGTCGGGCCGGAGCGGTTCGAGGCGCTGCTCGCGGGCGCGCACCGTATGGACCGCCACTTCGCCGAGACACCGCTCGAGCGCAACCTGCCGGTCGTGCTCGGCCTCCTTGAAGTGTGGAATCACGATTTTCTCGACTTCGCGACGCGCGCGGTGATTCCGTACCGCGACAGCCTGCGTTTCCTGCCGGCGTACCTGCAACAACTTGAGATGGAAAGCAACGGCAAGCGCGTCCAGCGCGACGGCAGCCCGGTGGCGTGGCAGACGCAGCCGGTGGTCTGGGGCAATGTCGGCACCAACGGCCAGCATGCGTTTTTCCAGATGCTGCACCAGGGCACGCAGATCGTGCCGCTCGACTTCATCGTCGCGTTCGGGGACGACACCGGCAATCGCCGCCAGCAGGACATGCTGGTCGCGAACTGCCTGGCGCAGGCGCAGGCACTGGCGTTTGGCCGCACCCAGGATGAAACTCGCAAGATGCTGGACGACTCGCCTGACGCGGATCGGCTCGCGCCGCACCAAACCTTCCCCGGCAACCGGCCGAGCAGCGTGCTGGCGCTCGACCGCCTCGACGCCGAAACGCTCGGCATGCTGGTCGCGCTTTACGAGCACAAGGTGTTCGTGACGAGCTGTATCTGGGGTATCAACCCGTTCGACCAGATGGGCGTCGAACTGGGCAAGACGCTCACCGGGCGCATCCTGAAAGGCATGGCCGGCGAGGGGGTCGGCGAACCGGCTACCGATGCGCTGATCGAACGCTATAAACGCATCAATTCGATGGGGTACTGATATGGAATACCGCCGCCTCGGCCGCTCCGGCCTCAAACTAAGCTGCCTGTCGCTGGGCTCCTGGGTCACCTTCGGCAACCAGGTCGATCGTACCGCCGCCGAAGAGATGCTGACATACGCCTACGAGGCCGGCGTGAACTTCTTCGACAGCGCCGAATCCTACGGCCGCGGCGCCGCCGAGACGATCCTCGGCGAAGTGTTGAAAAAGCTCGCGTGGCCGCGCGATACCTGGTGCGTGTCGAGCAAGGTCTATTTCGGCCGCGTCTCCGACCCGATGCCGACGCAGCGCGGCCTGAGCCGCAAGCACGTCGTCGAAGCCTGCCACGAAGCGCTGCGCCGGCTGCAGGTCGATTATCTCGACCTCTACTTCTGCCACCGCCCGGACCCCGACACGCCGATCGAGGAAACCGTGCGCGCGATGGACGAACTGGTGCGCCAGGGCAAGGTGCTGTACTGGGGCACGTCGGAATGGCCGGCCGATTCGATCGCCGAAGCCTACCGGCTCGCGCGCGAAAACTGTCTGACGCCGCCGACGATGGAGCAGCCCGAATACAACCTGTTCGCGCGCGACCGCGTCGAGCGCGAATACGCACCGCTCTACGATGAATTCGGCTTGGGCACGACGATCTGGTCGCCGCTCAAATCCGGCCTGCTGACCGGCAAGTACAACAACGGTATTCCGGAAGACTCGCGCCTCAACCTGGCGTCGTTTTCGTGGCTCAAGGAAAGCGTGCTGGGACCGGATGCGGATGCGCGCATCGCGGCGGTGCAGAAGCTCGCACGTATCGCGGAACGTGTCGGCGTCAGCATGACGCAACTTGCAATCGCCTGGTGCCTCGCGAACCCGAACGTCAGCACCGTCATCCTGGGCGCATCACGGCTGGAACAATTGAAGGAAAACCTGGGCGCGCTCGACGTCAAGCTCGACGACGACATCATGAAAGAAATCGAAGATGCGTTAACCGCATCTTAACCCGCTCCCTGAGGAAGAAGAAGTCAAGCGGCGAGAAATGCCGCCTAAATGTGGGAAGGAGTCCATTATGAAAACAGCGTTATTTGGCACCCTGCTGGTTAGCCTCACTGCACCAGCCCTCGCCGTCCCACCACCAGCCCCGGTCTCCAGCATCGGCGCCCATTGCTCCAAGGATAACGGCGGCATCCACCTTCCCGAAGGCTTCTGCGCGGTAGTCGTAGCCGACAAAATCGGCGGCGCGCGCCACCTGACGGTCAACAAAAACGGCGACATCTACGTCGCCCTCAGCAGGGAGCACGACGGCGGCGGCATTGCCGCGCTGCGCGACACCACCGGCAACGGCAAGGCTGACGTCATCAAGTACTTCGGCGACTACACCGGCACCGGGATTCGCATCCACGACGGCTACCTGTACTTCGCGCCCAACGAGGCCGTGTTGCGCTACCGGCTCAAGCAGGGCCAGCTCGTGCCGGACAGCCGGCCGCAGAAGATCGTGGAGAACCTGCCGGAGCAGCACGAGCACTCCGCCAAGACTTTCGCATTCGACGAAAGCGGTCATCTTTACGTCAACATCGGCGCGCCGTCGAACGCCTGCCAGAAACAGGACCGCGCGCCGCATTCGCCCGGCATCAAGCCATGTCCGCTGCTCAAGCAGCATGGCGGCATCTGGCGCTTCCAGGCGGACAAGCGGAACCAGACCCAGAGCGACGGCATGCGCTTCGCCACCGGCATCCGCAACGCCGTCGCGATCGACTGGGATCCGATCGACAACCAGCTCTACGTCGTCCAGATGGGGCGCGACCAGTTGCACGATCTGTGGCCGGAAAACTTCACGATCGAGCAGAGCGCAAAGCTGCCCGCCGAGGAATTCTTCAAGGTGGACAAGGGCGACAATTTCGGCTGGCCGTACTGTTACTACGATCAGATTCAGGGCAAGAAAGTGCACGCGCCGGAATATGGCGGCAATGGCAAGGATGTTGGCCCGTGCGCGAAATACGAACAGCCGATCATGGCGTTTCCGGGACACTGGGCGCCCGAGGCGCTGCTGTTCTACACCGGCAAGCAGTTCCCCAAGCGATACCGGGGCGGCGCCTTCATCGCCTTCCACGGTTCGTGGAACCGCGCCCCGCGGCCGCAGGCGGGCTACAACGTCGTCTTCGTGGCGTTCAAAAACGGCAAGCCGGCCGGCAAGTACCAGGTCTTCGCGAGCGGTTTCAAAGGTACGCAAACGCTGCAATCGCCTGATAGTGCGAAGTATCGTCCGGTAGGGCTGGCGCAGGGGCCGGACGGCTCCCTCTACATAGCCGATTCGCAGCAGGGCCGCATCTGGCGGATCATCTATGTCGGCGGCAAGCACTGAGCTATCAACAGCGGCAGATAGACAAAGACAACATTTATGGACCTCGAGAACATTCTGAACATAGCGGCCGAGGTCGCACATGATGTGCTGGCGCCCCAGGCGGAGGCCGTGGATCGTGAAGCACGCTGGCCGGAGGAGGGCATCCGCACTCTACTGGATGCGGGGCTTGGCGGGCTGGTTCTGCCCCGCGACTTCGGCGGCCTCGGGCTGGGCCTGCTGGGACTGACGCAGGTCTGCGAGATTCTGGGCGCCGCCTGTACTTCCACCTCGATGTGCTTCGGTATGCACGCCGTGGGTTCGGCGGTGATCGCGGCCAAGCCGACCGAGAAGCAAGCGGAGCAATTCCTGCGGCCGATCGCCGAGGGGCGACATCTGACGACGCTGGCGCTCAGCGAACGCGGCACCGGCGCAAACTTCTACATCCCGCAAACCACCTACGTTCGGCGGGACGAGCATTATGAAGTGGATGGCGAAAAGTCGTTCGTCACCAACGGCGGTCATGCGGACTCGTATGTCATGTCCGTGGCGTCGTCCGCGGCCGAGGCCGAACCCGGCGAATTCTCTTGTATCGTGGTGCCGGCTGGCAGCGAAGGGATGCGCTGGTCGGACGGCTGGCATGGGCTGGGGATGCGCGGCAATGCCTCCAGAACCGTGAAGCTGGATCGGGTAAAGGTGCCGCTGAAAAATTTACTCGGCGCCGAAGGTGAGGAGGTCTGGTACGTGTTCGAAGTCGTGGCGCCGTATTTTCTGACGGCCATGACCGGCACTTATCTCGGCATCACGGGTCGCGCTATTGCCATTGCCGTGGATCACCTGAAAGACCGCTACCACGCTCATACGCACCACGCGCTGTCGAAGCATGAAGTCCTCCAGCACCGTCTCGGCACGCTTTGGGCCCAGGTTGAGCGAACCCGGCGGCTCGTCTATCACGCCGCCACCGAACTGGATCGAGGCAGCCCCGAGGCGCTTCCGGCGCTGCTGTCGTCGAAAGCCGAGATGGCCGATTGCTGCGTCGAGGTGGTTAACAGCGTGATGACGCTAAGCGGCGGCAAGGCCTACGCGGACAATTCGGAACTCGCGCGCCTGCTGCGCGACGGTCGCGCGGCTCACGTCATGGCGCCGACAACCGATATGCTACGCGTGTGGGCCGGCCGGGCACTGTTGGGCGAGCCCTTGCTCGGCGACAACGGTTAGAGCACCGCGAATGCCGACACTCCGACAATTGCGCGACCGACTTCGCTTTCTGGCGCTCTACCGGGCCGGCGACGCCGAAAGCGAGCGTATGCTCGCCGCCCTCGCCGCCGAGTCCGACAATGCTCCCGAACCTTTCGGGCAACTCTCCGACATGGTCGCGGCGTTGACGGCGCTGGACCCGGCGTGCCTGCCCGTGGCTGTGGTCTGTCTCGGCGTGGAAGACCCGCAAGATGCGGTGCTGCAACTGCTGGCATCCCGGCCTGACGTGCATGTCGCAGTGATGACCGCGCCGGACGAGCGGCGCAGCCTCGGGGACTATTTCCGCCATCGCCGCCTACCTGCCCATCAGGTGGAACTCTTGCCCGGACGCGAACAGGAAATCGCCGCCCGGCTGCGCGCAATCGGCGAAGCCATCGCGCAGCGGGCCGCTCATCAGCAGGCCCTTCGCCGCACGTCCGAACGGCTGGCCGGCGCGCAGCCGCACGCGCTCGATTTGACGGCCGAGCCGGTGCAGCAGGCGATCATGGAGTCGCTGCCGACGGGCCTGATCGTGCTCAACCCGGCGGGCTACGTGGTGCAAGCCAACACGCGGGCACGACAAATGCTGCGTCGGCCGGGAAGCGGCGAGACTACTGTACCGCCAGCGGCCGAACATATCAGCGTACTGCTGCCGCAGTGGACAGAGGTGGCCGACGCTGCTGCGACCGGCACCGAGCAGACTGTGACGATGATCGCGGACGGGCGCCTACGGCATCTGCGCGTGCGCAGCATGCCGCTGGGGGGCGCAAGCGATTCCTTGGGAACCGTCATCACAGTGGAAGATGTGACCACGCAGGAGAGAGCGCGGCGGATGCTGAAGGCGAGCTCAGAGGAACTGCAGTCGCGGGTCATCCGGGAGTCGCGGCAACTGGAAGAAGTGCGCCGCGAGCGGGACGCAATCAGAAACTTCATCGTTACGCTATCTCATGAT
The DNA here is from genome assembly GCA_035708085.1 of Gammaproteobacteria bacterium. GTDB lineage: Bacteria > Pseudomonadota > Gammaproteobacteria > Natronospirales > DASSBR01 > DASSBR01. The sequence continues at coordinate 27,741 of DASSTE010000087.1, forward strand.
CTCCGCAGCCCGATAGCCGCCGCGGATGCGTACCTCCAGGTTCTTCATAAACGCGCGAAGACCGCCGGTGCGGATTGGGCGACTAAACTCGTCGAGCGCATTCGGCAAAACCTCAAGCGCACCAACCGCATGGTAGAGAACCTGCTTGACGTCGCACGCCATGACGCCGGCGCTCAACTTGAAGTCAGGCTGCAGCCGAGCCGGCTGGATCGTCTGGTAGCAGAGGCGGTGGAAGATCTGCAGAGAGTGCATGGCCGCCACTTCCGAGTCCGGCAGCCTGTGCCGGCTGCGGCCGGCCAATGGGATCCGGACGGCATCCGCCGCATTATCGAGAATCTCGGCAACAACGCGGCCAAGCATGGCGATCCATCGCGGTCCATCGATTTGTGGGTCCAGGACACCCGTCATTACGCATTGTTGAACATCCGCAATTACGGCTCGCCCATTCCCATCGAGGCCCAGAGAACCCTCTTCGAGCCGTTCTATCGCGCTGCGCTCGCCGGCGCCGATGCCGTTCAAGGCTGGGGCGTCGGCCTGGCATTCGTACGGGCGATGACTGAAAGGCACGGCGGTTCCGTTTCGGTCGTCAGCAACGAGGAGTCGGGAACGATCTTTACCGTCAAGTTGCCGAAACGTCCGCCGATAGGGTCCAACACTTCGGAACACTTCCCCGAAGACGGAAACGGGGCGGGCTCCGCTTAGCTTGAGCTTGACACCCAGCCGTTCGCCGCTACAATGTCACGTCCCGGCGCGGGAATAGCTCAGCTGGTAGAGCGCAACCTTGCCAAGGTTGAGGTCGCGAGTTCGAACCTCGTTTCCCGCTCCAGATTCGCTTCTTGCGCAGCCCCGGTTCGCCGGGGCTGTTTGTTTATGCCGTCAGCAATACCGGCATAAATATGCTAGATTTCGCCGCCTATCGCTAAAAAGTTAGGCCAAGTGGCAGAGTGGTTATGCAGCGGCCTGCAAAGCCGTGTACGCCGGTTCGATTCCGACCTTGGCCTCCATTTTTCAATTCGCGCGCCCGGGTGGCGGAACAGGTAGACGCAAGGGACTTAAAATCCCTCGGCCGTAAGGCCGTGCCGGTTCGATTCCGGCTCCGGGCACCATTGTAGTCGGTAGCTTAGATCAACATTCCCGATTCGACCTAGGTATACGGCATGCTTCTGTTCTCTCCGAATGACTGCTTGCGATGAATCACTCGTGTACGGTAATATTCCGTACAGAGGAGATTAATTATGACTGCTGCCGCACGACTTGACTTGCGCCTGAACCCGGGAGATAAGGCCCGTATTGCCCGTGCCGCCGATCTGCGAGGTATTCCGGTATCCGCGTTCGTGCGCGACGCCGTGTTGCGTGAGGCGGAGAGCGTCATGGCTGCGGACTTGACCGTAACGCTGTCTGCCGAAGAGTCGCGTCGCTTTCTCGACGCGCTCGACAAGCCGTTCAAGCCCAACACCCGATTGAAGAAAGCGATGGAACGCGGTTTGGTCCGGCGCTGACGCGTGCTGCTGGTCGCGCGCCTGGATGGCCGGCGGCATGACCGCAGCGGGTTCGATTGCGGGGTGTCCGCTCTGAATGTGTACCTGCGACAGCAGGCTGCGCAACATCATCGCAACGGGATCGCCACCACCCACGTTTTGATTGACGACGACGCACCCGCGTGCATTGTGGGTTTTTATACGCTGGCAGCTGCGCAACTCTGGCTGTCCGATCTGGCGCCTGCCGACCAGCGCCGCCTGCCGCGATATCCCGTGCCCGCGGCACGCCTCGCACGACTGGCGGTAACGCTGGAAGAACAAGGCCGGGGTCTGGGGGAATCCTTGCTGCAGGATGCGGTGAAGCGGTGTCTCGACCTGCGCGGGCAACTGGGCGTGCGCGTGCTGCTGGTGGATGCCAGGGATACGCGCGCCGCCAAATTCTATGCCGCTTTCGGGTTCCGCCCGACAGCGGCACATGCACGAACGTTGTACCTGCCGCTTGGACGGGCGGGGACTTAAATCCCTTGGCCGCGAGGCCGTGCCGGTTCGATTCCGCATCGTGATTGGCGACCACACTGAGGCAAGGTTGTTAGAATGGCGATCGGGCCATTCGCCGAACGTACCTCCACCTGCAAAAGGACATTGCAATGACACAACCTGTTGAAATCAACCGCCTCGGCTTCGGGGCAATGCGTATTACCGGGCCCGGAATCTGGGGTCCGCCCGAAGATCGGCGGGAAGCGCTGCGGGTGTTGCGGCGTCTTCCAGAGCTCGACGTCAACTTTATCGATACCGCCGATTCCTATGGTCCCGATGTTTCCGAGCCGCTGATACGCGAAGCGCTGCATCCTTACGACGGCATGCTTGTCGCGACCAAGGCCGGGCTGACGCGCAGCGGTCCGGCCAAATGGGAACCGGTGGGGCGGCCGGAGTATTTGCGTCAGCAGGCATTGATGAGTCTGCGCCGGTTGGGAGTCGATCAGATCGGCTTGTGGCAGTTGCACCGGATCGATCCGAAAGTACCGCGCGACGAGCAGTTCGACGCGGTCAAGTCGTTGCTCGATGACGGCATCATCGCGCGCGCGGGGTTAAGCGAAGTTACGGTAGCGGATATTGAAGAGGCGTCGGATTACTTTCCCGTGGCGACCGTGCAGAACCGCTACAATGTTCTCGACCGCAAGTACGAGGATGTGCTCGATTACTGCGAGCAGCACAACATCGGGTTCATTCCGTGGTTTCCGCTGGCGGCGGGGGACTTGCCGGAAGGTTCGGCGCTGGAACAGGTTGCCGGCGCACATGGCGCAACCGTCCGCCAGATCGCAATTGCCTGGCTGCTGGCGCGCAGCCCGGTGATGCTGCCGATTCCGGGGACGTCCAAGGTTGCTCACCTGGAGGAGAATGTCGCGTCGGAGGACATACAACTGTCCAGTGAGGAGATGGACTCGCTGAATGGATTGGCAGCCGTTGTTGGGGGCGGGCAGGGCGGCTAGGCCTCGTTTGAAGAGCCCTTCGACGGGCTCAGGGCGAACGGAGTCGGTGTTCGCCGGTGGGAAATCGGGGCGATTTACAGGTAAGATTCGGCCCCGATGTCATTGTCGGGGGATGTCTCTATGTCGGCCAGCGCGCCGTTCGCGTCAGAAGCGCGCCTGCAAGCGCGCAATGTTGAGGTTTGGCGCGGCGAGCGGCGGTTGCTGCGCGATCTCGGCTTTTCGCTCGCCGCCGGACAATTGGGGCGGGTGACGGGGCCGAACGGCAGCGGCAAAACTTCCCTGATCCGCGTCCTGCTGGGCCTGTCGCTACCGGAAATCGGCGCGATCGAATGGTGCGGCGAGAACATCCGCCGCAGCACCCGTTATCGGGACGCGATTGCGTATGTCGGCCATGTCAGCGGCATCACCGATAACCTGAGCGCGCGCGAAAATCTGCGCTATGCGACGAGCCTGATGCCGACGAAGCCTCGCGTTGAGATTGCCGAGGCGCTTGCAGAAGTCGAATTGAAAGGCGTTGGCGAGCGCCCGGCGGCAACGTTTTCGGCCGGTCAGCGGCGCCGGCTGGCGTTGGCGCGGCTGCTGATGTCGCCGGCGCAGTTGTGGTTTCTGGACGAGCCGCTGACGAATCTCGATGCGGCCGGTACCGTGTTGATCGGCAAGCTGCTGCGCGCGCATCTCGCCGCCGGCGGCATGGCGGTCGTCGCGAGCCATCAGGCGATCGATTGCGAGCCGCAGTCGGTGGTCGAACTGGATCTCGCGAAATGATTGCGGTCGCGTGCCGCGAACTGCTGCGCCGCGATCTCATGCTGGCGTACCGCCGCCGCGGCGAAATCCTGACGCCGCTGATTTTCTTCGTGATCGTCACGGCGCTGTTTCCACTCGCGCTCAATCCGACGCCGCAATTGCTGAGCGTCATCGCGCCTGCGGTGGTGTGGGTCGCGGCGCTGCTGGCAAGCCTGCTCGCGCAATCGGCGCTGTTCGGCCACGACTACGAGGACGGCACGCTCGAACAGCTGGTGCTGAGCCCGCAGCCGCTTGAATTGCTGGTGCTGGTGCGCGTGCTGGCGCACTGGCTGGTGACCGGGCTGCCGCTGGTGATTCTGTCGCCGCTGATGGCGACGATGCTGGCTTTTCCTGCCGATTCGCTATGGGCGCTGGTGTCGGGACTGGCGCTCGGCACGCCGGTGTTAAGCATGCTGGGCGCGATCGGCTCGTCGGTAACGGTCGGCCTCAGGCGCAGCGGCATGTTGCTGCCGATCCTGGTGCTGCCGCTGTGCGTTCCGGTGCTGGTGTTCGGCGCGCGCGGCGCGGCGCTCGCGGCAGAGGCCGCGCCGATCACCGGGCCGCTGTATCTGCTGGGCGCGCTGCTGGCCTTGAGTTTAACGCTGGGGCCGTTAGCTGTCGCAGCCGGATTGCGGGTGAGTATGGAGACATGAGTCGCCAGAATAAGTCGCTAGGACTGAGGCGCTAGGACGGAGTGAAGAGATGCTCCGTTCTTGAACTTAGTCCTAGCGACTCAGCACTAGCGACTTTTTATTCAAGACAAACGGCGGCGCAGAGCGTAAAATGGCGCTGTTTGATTCGCCTCTGGTCGCAGGGAATGCGCCCCGCCGCTGACGTAGATGCCGAAATTTTTCCATCAACTTGCTTCGCCGCCGCACTTCTATCGGATCGCCGGGCCTTGGGCGCGTGCCTTTGGCTGGATCGCGCTGATTCTGATCCTCGCCGGCCTGTACGGCGGCCTGTGGTGGGCGCCGCCGGACTATCAGCAGGGCGACGGCTTCCGCATCATCTATATCCACGTCCCGAGCGCGTGGATGTCGCTGTTCATCTACGTGACGATGGCGATCAGCGCCGGCATCGGCCTGATCTGGCGCATCAAGCTCGCGCACGTCGTGGCCGCCGCGGCAGCGCCGATCGGTGCGTCGTTCACGTTTCTCGCGCTGGTCACGGGCTCGCTGTGGGGCAAACCGATGTGGGGCACGTACTGGGTGTGGGATGCGCGCCTGACGTCGGAACTTTTACTGCTGTTTCTGTATCTCGGTTATATATCGCTGAACCGCGCGTTCCCGGACCAGCGCACCGGCGATCGCGCCAGTGCCATTCTCGCGCTGGTGGGCGTCATCAATGTGCCGATCATTCATTATTCGGTGCAGTGGTGGAACACGCTGCACCAGGGGCCGACGGTGTTCAAGGCGGGCGGCCCGTCGATCGCGACGGACATGCTGATTCCGCTGCTGGTCATGGCGCTGGGCTTCATGGCGTACTTCGGCTCCGTGGTGCTGATCCGCGTGCGTACGGACGTGCTGGAGCGCGAAAGGCACAAAAGCTGGGCTCAATTAGTCGTGGAAAATGAATAGCTTACATGAGTTCCTTACTATGGGAGGTTACGCGGCTTACGTGTGGCCGGCCTACGGCATTGTTGCAATCGTGATGATCGCCAATGTCGTCATTGCGCGGCGCCGCCATCGCCGGGTTCTAGAGGCCCTGCAACGGCGTGTCGAACTCGACGACGGTCAGGAGGTCGCATGACGCCGCGGCGCAAGCGGATGATGTTCGTCGCGGCGATCGTCCTCGGTGTCGGCGCGGCCACGGCGCTGGGGCTGCAGGCATTTCGGGGCAATTTGCTGTACTACTTCACGCCGACCCAGATTGCGGCCGGCAAGGCGCCGATCGGCCAGCGCTTTCGCATGGGCGGGCTGGTGGTGCCGGGCAGCATCCATCGCAAGCCCGGCAGCATGACGGTGCATTTCACGCTGACAGACAACCACGACAAGGTCCCGGTCACCTACACCGGGATTCTGCCGGACCTGTTTCGTGAGGGGCAGGGGATAGTGGTGCACGGTAAGCTGCTCCCCGACCATCAATTCGTTGCGGACCAGGTGCTCGCCAAGCACAGCGCCGACTACATGCCGCCGGCCGTCGCGGCCGAGCTGAAAGCCCATAAGGGCGCGAAGGCGCTCGCCGCCACGAACGAGTTCAAATGATTCCAGAGATAGGTCACCTGGCCCTGATCCTTGCGCTCGCGCTCGCGCTCGCGCAGGGCATTTTTGGACTTGCCGGCGCGCATCGGCGCGATCTGTCGTGGATGGGCAGCGTGCGCACAATCGCGTACGGCCAGTTCGCATTCGTGCTGATTTCGTTCGGCTGCCTGATGTATTCGTTTGCGATCAGCGACTTCACCGTCCGCTACGTCGCGGAGAACTCGAACACGCAACTGCCGCTGGTGTACAAGCTGACGGCCGTATGGGGCGCGCACGAAGGCTCGCTGCTGTTGTGGATCCTGATTTTGACCATCTGGACGGCCGGGGTCGCACGCTTCAGCCGCAAGCTGCCGCTCGAATTCGTCAGCCGCGTGCTCGGCGTGATGGGCTTGATCAGCGTCGGTTTTCTGCTGTTCAGCCTGACGACTTCCAACCCGTTCCTGCGCCTGCTGCCGGCGCCGTTGCAGGGCCGCGACCTCAACCCGATCCTGCAGGATCCGATGCTCGCCGCGCACCCGCCGATGCTGTACATGGGCTACGTCGGCATGTCGGTCGCGTTTGCGTTCGCGGTGGCCGCGTTGATCGGCGGCAAGATGGACGCGGTCTGGGCGCGCTGGTCGCGGCCGTGGACGACAGCGGCGTGGCTGTTTCTGACAGTCGGCATCACGCTCGGCAGCTGGTGGGCCTACTACGAACTCGGCTGGGGCGGCTGGTGGTTCTGGGACCCGGTCGAAAATGCCTCGTTCATGCCGTGGCTCGCCGGCACCGCCCTGATTCATTCGCTCGCGGTGACCGAAAAGCGCGGCGCGTTCAAGAGCTGGACGGCGCTGCTCGCGATCATCACGTTCGCGTTGAGCCTGCTCGGCACGTTCCTGGTGCGCTCCGGCGTGCTGGTATCCGTGCACGCGTTCGCGATCAGCCCGACGCGGGGCATTTTCGTGCTCGGCCTGATCGGCGTGGTGCTGGGCGCGGCGCTTGCGTTGTACGCGTGGCGTGCGCCGTCGCTATCCGGCAGCGGCGGCGGCTTCAAGTGGTTCTCGCGGGAAACGTTCCTGCTGCTCAATAACGTGCTGCTGACCGTTGCGGCGGCCGCCGTACTGCTCGGCACACTGTATCCGCTGATTCTGGCCGCGCTCGATCTTGGCAAGATTTCGGTCGGCCCGCCGTACTTCAACCGGGTATTTTTCCCGCTGATAGTGCCGCTGTTCGTCGTGATCGGCATCGGCCCCTACGTCAACTGGAAGCGCGGGCAGGGCAAGCGCCTCGGCAGGCGTCTTGCGGCACCGGCAGCCATCGCCATCGGCGCCGGCATCCTGGCCGCGATCGTCGGTTGGGCGAGCATTCCGTGGCCGGCGCTTGCCGGCGGCACACTGGGTCTGTGGGTGCTGGCGAGTGCGCTGATCGAACCCGTTTCCCGTCTGCGCCAGCGCCGCGCGGCCGGCCGCAGCCTGAAGGTGCCGCGCCATGTGCTCGGCATGAGCATGGCGCACTTCGGCGCCGGCCTGCTGGTGCTGGGCGTGACGATATCGAGCACGATGAGCATTGCGAAAAATGTCAGCGTGACGCCGGGGCAGGTGGTTCGCGCGGGCAGTTACGCATTTACATTCCACGGCGTGCACGATGTCCAGGGGCCGAATTACAGCGCCAAGCAGGCGCTGGTAACCGCGAGCCAGGATGGCGAACCCGCGGCCGTTCTGCGCCCGGAAAAACGCATATTCAGCCACGATGGAACCACGACCACCGAAGCGGCGGTGGATGCCGGCGTGTTTCGCGACTTGTACGTCGCGATCGGTAAGCCGCTGGGCGGCAACGCGTGGAGCCTGCGCGTGCAGTACAAGCCGATGGTGCACTTCATCTGGTTCGGCGGCATCGTGATGGCATTGGGCGGATTGCTGGCGTTGAGCGATCGACGCTATCGGGTGCGGAGCAAGGCCGAGGCGGCGGCGGACGATTTTCCTGCCGGCGCGGCGCCGCCCAAGGGGCGCCTGGACGCGCCGACGCCGGCGCTGGCCGAGGAGCGGCGCTGATGTGGCGATACCTGCTGCCGCTGGTTCTGCTCGTCGGGTTTATCGGCGTCTTCTGGCACGGCCTGCACTCGGATCCTTCGCGCGTGCCGTCGCCGCTGATCGGCAAGCACGTTCCGACGTTCACGCTGCCGGCGCTGGAACAGCCATCCAAAACCATCAGCAACAAGGAATTCAACGGTCAGATCTCGCTGCTGAATGTCTGGGCGACGTGGTGCTTCGAATGCAAGGCGGAACATCCGACGCTGGTGCGATTCTCCAAGCGCCACGACGTGCCGTTATACGGTCTCGACTACCGCGACAACCGCGGCAAGGCGCTGGCCTGGCTCAAGAAGGCCGGCAATCCCTATGACAAGGTGGCGTTCGACGCGACCGGCGCGGTGGCGATCAACTGGGGCGTGTACGGCGCGCCGGAGACTTACCTGATAGATGCGCACGGCATCATTCGCCACAAGTACATCGGCCCACTGACGCCGAAGCAGATCAAGGACGATCTTTTGCCGCGGATCGCGAAGCTGCGCGCCGAACAATGAAGATCATTTCATTGATATTGACGCTGCTGCTGATCGCCGCGAATGCATGGGCGATCGACACGAATCATCTGCCGACGCCGGCGCTGCAAGCGCGTTACGAAACGCTGACGCACCAGTTCCGCTGCCTTGTCTGCCAGGACGAGGACATCTATACATCAAACGCCGACCTCGCCGTGCAGTTGCGCGACAAGGTGCGCGACATGCTCGTCGCCGGCAAGACCAACCAGCAGATCATCGATTACATGGTCGATCGCTACGGCAACTTCGTGCTGTACAAGCCACCGGTGGAGGGCAACACACTGCTGCTGTGGTTCGGGCCGTTCGCGCTGCTGCTGGTTGCGCTGGGCGTGGTCGTCTGGGTCGTCAGGCGGCGCTCGGCAATGGCGACGGACGAACCCACGGAACGCGCAACGCCATGAGTTTCATCATTATCGGAGCGGCCATGCTGCTGGTTGCGATCGGCGTCATGGCCGTGCCGCTGCTGCGGCAACGGCAAACGACGCCGGTGGAGACCGTGGCCGCCAATCGCGAGCTGTACGAGGCGCGGCTGGACGAATTGCGGGTGGATCTCGAAACCGGCGCGCTCGCCCAAGAGGACTTCGAGTCCGCGCGGCACGATCTGGAAGCGGATTTTCAGGCCGACGATGCGGCGTCGCAGCCGGCCACCCGGCGCCGTGGCTGGTGGGCGGCGGTCGCTGTCGCGGCCATCGTGCCGATCGCCACAGCGGTGCTGTATCTGCAATGGGGCAACTGGCAAAGCGCGCTGTACGGCGACCAATCGATGCAGGCAGTGGTGGCGAACGTTCAGGATCGGCTGCAACAGTCGCCGAACGATCCCGAGGGCTGGGCGTTCCTGGGGCGCATCTATTCGGCATCCGGCCATTACGACGAGGCCATACATGCCTTTCATCGCGCAGTGGCGCTGACCGGCGGCAATAACGCGGCCATGCTGGCGGCACTCGGCTCGACCCAAATGCTCGCCACCAACATGCAGACGACGCCGGCGACAGCGGCGCTGTTCGACAAGGTGCTCAAGCTCGATCCGGACAACACCCGCGGCCTGTTGTTTGGCGGCATCGTCGCGATGCAGCAGGGCGACAAGCAGACGGCGATCAATCGTTGGCAACGACTTTTGAGCCAGAATCCGCCTGCACCGCTACGCCGGATCCTGACCGCGCGTATCAAGGCTGCCGGCGGCGCCGTGCCGGCTGCCGGCGCCGCTGCCACGGCGGCCGGGCCGGCGCGATCGATCCAGGTTGACGTCAGGCTTGCCGCGGCACTCAAGGCACAGGTGCCGGAACATGCCACCTTGTTCGTGTTCGTGCGGCCCGTGGGGTCGAACGGCGGGCCGCCGCTCGCCGTGCGTCGGCTGAGTGTCGATCAGTTCCCGGTCAAGGTGAAGCTGTCCGACGCCGACGCGATGATTCCGGGGCGGCATCTCGAGGACTACAAGAACCTGCGGGTGGTCGCGCGGATCTCAAAGTCGGGTGCGCCGCTTGAACATGCCGGCGACGTTTACGGTAGCGCGAAGTTCGCCTGGAGCGACAAAAGTGCGCCGCTCGATATCGTATTGAATCAGGTCGTTTCGGATTAGCATGAAACCTTCTCCTTCCGGGAGAAGGGGCAGGAACCTATGCCGCCGGCGGACTCTGCGCCGGTGCCGTCCTCGTTTCCGGCATCATCGTCGTCTGCGGCGCGGGCATCATTCCGTCCACCGGGCGCGGGTGCTCGTGCCCATGCTCATTCATTTCCATTTCTTCGCCGCCGGCTGAAAGCTGCTTATACCGTTCCGGCGTCATCCCCGGCAGCGCCTTCAGAAACGCCACGATCGCCCACAACTCGTGCTCGCTGTGCGTCGGGCCCCAGGCCGGCATCGCAGTCATGCGAATGCCGTTCTTGACGATCCAGTACGCCTCATTCGGCTCAATGTACTTGGCGATGCGCGGCAGGTTCGGCGGGCGCGGATTAAGACCCGCGCGGGTTTCGGAATCTTTTTCGCCCGGTGCAAGATGGCAGACGGCGCACATGCTCGCATAATGCTTGGCGCCCAGCGCGATCATTTGCGGGTTGTCCAGGTTGACGCCGGACGGCACCTTCACATCGTCGACGCGCGATTTAATCGAATGCTCGCGCGTGGTGCGAATGATCCAATCGACCCAGCCGGGGTTGTCCTGCGTCGCGGCGACGTTGAACGCGCCGGAATAGATGTAGGCGAGGAAGCCGCCAACGATCAGCAGGATGACGATAATGAAGGCTTGCAGGCATCTCACGGCGCGCTCCTTTTTGTCAGGTCACTACGTCTGGCCTGGCACCATCGTACCATTCCGCGCGCCACTTTCCACACGCCGGCGCAACGCCTCGTTCATGGCAATGAAACCGCGTTCGATGCGGTGCTTGAGAAAAGGCCACACGAACGGGACCAGAATGCCCCTGAAGATTTCGTGATGGACAAAGCGCGTCCGGCCGCCTTCTTCCGGTTCCAGCGCAAGGCTGTGTTCGCCATCGAAGAATCCGGCGAAGCCGGCATGGCCGATCCAGCGCAGTTCGCGGCCTTCGATCACGCGGACCACCACCGGCCGAAAGCGTAGCTGCTTGTCGGGTTTGAGGGCGAGCCTTGCATCGAGGCGCTGACCCAGTTCCAGGCGGCCTTCCAGCCGCACGATAAACGGGTTCCATTCAGGGAAGCGTACCGTATTCGTCAGAACCTTCCAGACGTCCGCCGGCGGCGCGGCGATGACGATTTCCGACCAGACTGTTTTTTTCATCGGGCTCCCTATCCGTATCCAGCGGCAGGCGAATCGTTGCCCGCAAGCCAGGATGGTTACTTTGCAGGTCGACGCGCCCGCCGTGCAGCCGGACGATCGCGCGCACCAGGCTCAGGCCGAGGCCGTTGCCGCGCAGGCTGCGACTACGATCGAGACGCACGAAGCGCTGGAAGACGTGGTCGCGTTCGGCCGCGGGGATACCAGGGCCTGAATCGGCCAACGTCAGCACGGCATTGCCGTCGCTTGTCTTGAGGGACAAGCCGATGCGCCCGCCCGCGGGCGTATATTTGACCGCGTTGTCGAGCAGATTACCAACCGCCTGCGCCAGCAGCCGACGGTGGCCGCGCACGCGCGCCGGCGCGACGGCGCAGGCCAGCGTCAATTGCTTGTCCTCCGCGAGAGGCTCGTAGACCGAGGCGACGTCTTCGCACAACGAATGGAGTTCGATCGGCTGACGCGGCTCGCGGCTCATGCCGGCTTCCAGTTCGGCCAGGTTCAGCATCGCGTTGAACGTCTGCAGCAGTTCGTCGGCATCGGCGAGAGCGCGCGTCATCGCGGCGCGGTATTCGTCCGGTTCGCGCGCCTGCGCGAGCGTCACGTCGAGCCGACCGCGCAGGCGGTTGAGCGGGCTGCGCAAATCGTGGGCAACATTGTCGGTCACCTGCTGCAGGCCGTTCATCAGTTCCTCGATGCGCGCGAGCATCACGTTCAGCGTCTGCGCCAGGTTGTCGAATTCGTCCTGGCGGGAACCTACCGGCAGTCGGCGGCTGAGGTCGCCGCCCATGATTGCGGTCGCCGCGCCGCGCACTGATTCGAGCCGCGTCACAACATGGCGGCCCATCCAGATGCCTCCCGCGAGACCGAAGATCAATATGACGCCGATTGCCGCCAGCAGCGAATACAGGATGTAAGCGCTCAGCTCCTCGGCTTCGTCGAGCGTTTCAACCACCAGCAGGCGCTGGCCGCCCGGCAGCGCGGTGGCGAGGCCGCGCACCTCGATGTTGTCGTCGGCGTCGAAATCCTCCGGCTTTTCGAGTCCGGCGCGTACGGCGACGTGGGCGTTGATCGTGTAGCTGATCCAGTTCCCCGAATCGCCGCTGTCGCCGCTTTCCCGGGGCCAGGCCGGCAGGTCGCCTGCCAGCCGAGTACCATTCGCGTCGACCAGCAGGTAGTAGCGCATGCCGGAATGGCGCACGTCGCTGAAGTGGCGCGCCTCCGGGCTGCTGCGCTTGGCGACTGCGTTACGCAGCGCCCCGATGCCCTGGGCGTGGTAAAGCGTGACCAGCGCGTCGGTCTCGGCCTTCAGACCGGCGTCCATCTGTACCCCGATCTCGGACGTCGTCGCCCCGTAAACGATGCCGAGGATGATGGCCGTCAATAGCGCATAGACGCCGGCATAAGACAGCGCCAGTCGGAAAACGGTAGTGCGGCGGAGCTCGCCGGTAAAAATCATGTAGCTCTTAGAACGTAACCTGTTCCGCGCACAGTATGCAGCAGCGGCGGCGAGAAGTCCTTGTCGATTTTGGCACGCAGGCGGCTGATGTGAACGTCGATGACGTTGGTCTGCGGGTCGAAATGATAATCCCAGACGTTTTCCAGCAGCATGCTCCGGGTAACGGCTTGGTCGGCGTGCATCATCAGGAATTCGAGCAGCCGGAATTCGCGCGGCTGCAGGTTGATATTCTGGCCGGCGCGGCTGACGCGCCGCTTGATACGGTTGAGTTTCAGATCGCCGACCTGCAGCACCTTTTCGACCAGCTCCGGCCGGCGCCGCCGCACCAGCGCTTCGAGGCGCGCCAGCAGTTCGGCGAATGCAAACGGCTTGACGAGATAGTCGTCGCCGCCGGCGCGCAGACCGGTGACGCGCTCGTCCGTGTCGCTCAATGCGCTCAGGATCAGGATGGGGATCGTGACGTGCCGTTCGCGCAGTTTGGCAATCACCGCCAGCCCATCCAGTTCAGGCAGCATGCGGTCGAGCACGATGCTATCGAATTGACTGTCCAGCGCGAGGCGCAAGCCTTCGCATCCATTATAAGCGCACAGCGCCAGATGACCGCTTTCTTTCAGGCCCTGAGCAACAAAGGCGGCGGCTTCACGGTCGTCTTCGACTACTAATACGTGCATGATACTGTCATTGTGCCTGTTCAGCGGACGGTGCGCATTGCCGTTTGGTAATCGCGGCCGCGGATTTTGGTGCGATAAGCTATGGCGGCCAATTCCTTCTATATGAACCATAAATGTGCGGTATCAGCGGCATCGTGACTTCGCCCGGGGCGCGCGGCGCGTCCTTGGGCGAGCTTGTCAGCCAGATGATCCCGCACCTCGCGCATCGCGGCCCCGACGACCACGGCATCTGGGCCGACAGCCGCTCGGGCGTGGCGCTGGGACACCGCCGCCTGTCGATCATCGATCGCTCGGCGGCCGGGCACCAGCCAATGCTGTCCCGTTGCGGCCGCTATATGCTCGTCTATAACGGCGAGATCTACAATTTCCGCCAGTTGCGCCGCGAGCTGGAAGCGGCCGGCGAGACATTTACCGGCCATACCGATACCGAGGTCCTGCTCGCGGCAATCGTGCATTACGGCCTGGAGCCGGCGTTGCGGCGCCTGGTCGGCATGTTCGCGTTCGGGCTCTGGGACCGGCGCGAGCGGACGCTGTATCTGGCCCGCGACCGGATGGGACAAAAGCCCCTGTATTACGGCCGCATCGACGACCGGTTCCTGTTCATGTCCGAACTGAAAGCGCTTGCCGGGCTGCACGTGCCGTTGCCGGCTATCGGCAACAACGCGTTGCACGACTTTCTGCGCTACGGCTACGTGCCCGGTCCCGGCACCATCTACCGCGGTTTCTCGAAGCTGCCGGCCGGGGCCTATCTGCGCGTGCGGGCGGACGAGGAGCCGCTACTGCGTGTCTGGTGGTCGGTGGTCGATGCCGCACGTACGGGCCGCTCATTGCGTATCGACCGTGCCGACGAGGCGGCCGCGGCGCTCAACGACGCGCTCAAGACGGCCGTCGCGGACCGGCTGGTCGCAGACGTCCCGCTGGGCGTGTTTCTGTCCGGCGGCATCGATTCGTCGCTCGTGACGGCGCTGGCGCAGGCGCAATCCGGCCGCCCGGTCAAGACATTTTCGATCGGCTTCAAGGATCCCCATTTCAATGAAGCGCATCACGCGCGCGCCGTCGCCGCGCATCTCGGCACGGAACATACCGAGTTGACGGTGGGGCCGGACGACGTGCTCGAAGCCGTACCGCATATGGCGGACGTGTACGACGAGCCGTTCGCCGACAATTCGCAGGTGCCGACCTGGCTGCTGTGCACGCTGGCGCGCCGCCATGTCACAGCAGCGCTGACCGGCGACGGTGGCGACGAGTTGTTTTTCGGCTACCGCCGCTATTTCCGCGCGCGCCGCGCCGCGCTGTGGTGGCCGTTCGTGCCGCGCCTGCTCAAATCCGGCTTCGCTCATTATATCGGCGACGCCGAAAACGAAGGCCGGCGGCAACGGCTTATCGCCGATCTGACAGCGGCGTCGCCGCTCGCGATGTACCGCAACCGCGTCACGAAGTGGCAGCACCCGGAGGCCGTGCTCGTGTATCCGGGCATGGTCGTTGAAGGGACCGCGCAGGTGAGCGGCAAACTCGGCTTCGAAGCTGACATGCTGCTGTTCGATCAGCGCCAGGGGCTCGCCGACGGCATGCTGGTGAAGGTCGACCGCGCCAGCATGGCGGCAGGCCTCGAAGCACGCGCGCCACTGCTCGATCATCGCGTGGTGGAACTGGCCTGGCGGCTGCCGATGCGCTTTCAACATCGAAGCGGGCAGGGTAAATGGCTGCTGCGGCAGGTGCTGGCGCAGTACGTGCCGCAAACGCTGACTGATCGCCCGAAGCAAGGCTTCGGCGCGCCCGTCGGCACCTGGTTGCGCTCGCCGGCGTTGCGGGAATGGGCGGAAGACTTGCTGGCGCCCGCGCGACTCGAAGGGGACGGCATCTTCAACGCCGCGCCGATCCGCTCGATGTGGGCCAGCCTGCAAAAGGGCGACAGCCGCTGGCACCTGCACTTGTGGTACGTGCTGATGTTCCAGGCGTGGTACGCGGCGCAGCGCGCGCGGAGTCGCATCAGTTCGATGGCGGCGGCATGAAGCGGGCCGCCGCTGCAATCGGCGCTGTGTCGGCGTTGCTGGCAGGCTGCGCGACTTATCATCCGCTGCCGCTGCCGACGGCACCGGATTTGAAACATTCGGTGGCGGAACTTACGGTGCCCGCCGCGCGCCTGCAGTTGCCGGGACTGTCGCCGCACAAGTTCAATGCGGCCGACGGACTCGATGCCATCGAACTTGCGACGCTTGCGGTGATCAATAATCCGCAACTCAAGGCCGAACGGGCGCGGACCGACGTCGCGTACGCGCAGTTGTTCAACGCGAAGCTGCTGCCCGATCCGCAAGTCGGCTTGAGCTACGCGAGGACAACCACCACCGAAACGCCGGCCACCGGGCCGCTGACTAATGAATGGAACGCGTCGCTGAGCGAGCAGATCAACGAATTGGTCAGCCGCGGTGCGACGATCAGCGCACAGCGCGCGGCGTTGCAGCAGGTGAATCTGCAGATTCTGTGGAAAGAATGGCAGGTCGCGCAGCAGGCGCGCCAGCTGTTTATCGAGAAGCGCGGCAACGAGCGACTGCTCAGGATCGTGGTGGCGACACGCAGGGCGGAAATGAAGCGCCTCGACAATGCCCACCGGGCGCTAGCGAAGCATGACGTCACCCTCGATACCTACGGCAACGATCTTGCCGTGCTGCTGAACACACGCGCGCAGGAACGGGGCATACGCGATCAGCTCAACACGATCGACCACGACCTCGATCGCCTGTTGGGCCTCGCGCCCGACACGCCGGTCAAGCTGGCCGGCAAAATTCCGGCAACACCGCCGGACGCGCAGACTTATCGGCAGGCGGTGCAGCATCTCGCGACGCGCCGGCCGGATTTGCTCGCGCTCGCCGCCGGCTATAAGAGCCAGGATGCAGCGGTGCGCAAGGCTATCCTGGAGCAGTTTCCATCGCTCAGCATCGGTATCAATCGCGCGCGGGACAACTCCGACATTTACTCGACCGGCTTCAGCATTTCGCTGAGCCTGCCTTTCTTGAACGGCAATCGCGGCCAGATCGCGATTGCCCGCGCGACACGCAAACAGCTGCACGCGGACTACCAGGCGCGGCTGGATGAAGCGCGTGGCAGTGCCGACGAACTGTGGGACAGCATCCGGTTGATGCGCACGGAGCTTGACCACCTCGACCAGTCGCTGCCGGAATTGCGCAAGATCGCTGCTGCCGCGAAACGCGCATTTGCCGCCGGCAACTTCAGTGCGGCAAGTTTCTTCAATCTGCAAAGCACGCTGCTATCGAGCGAGGCCGCGCGCGAAAATCTGGTCGTGAATCTGGGAACGTCGCTGGTGGCGCTGCAAACGATGCTGGGCTACCCGTTCCTGGCCGACACGGGGAACGGGTCATGATGTACAAGGCGGGATTGTTTTTTTTGTCTGTGCCATTGCTGTTGAGCACCGCCATGGTTGCGCACGCAGACGACACGGGTCGGCCGCAACAAAGCGTGCTGGTCAAGACGATCACGCTCAAGCCCCGCAAGCTGACTGAGACGCTGGTTGCGTACGGCCGCGTCAAGCCTGATCCCGCCGCCGTTCAGGGCATCAGCGTCGCGCACAGCGGCCGAGTGGAGGCGTTGCTGGTCGCCGTGGGGCAGACGGTGAATGCGGGGCAGGCATTGCTGAAGCTCGCCGCCAGCCCGCAGGCCCGACTGGCTTATTCACAGGCCGCGGCACAGCTTGAGTACGCGAAGCAGAATCTTGCCCATGTTAAAGCGCTGTATGCGCAGCAACTCGCGACCAACGACGAACTCGCGGCGGCCAAAAAGCAACTGGCCACCGCCAAGGCTGAACTGGCCGCGGCGAAAGCGCAGGGCAGCGACCAGTCGGCTGCCGTCATTCGGGCGCCGTTTCACGGTGTCGTCGGTACGATAAAAGTATCGCCGGGCGATCGTGTGGCGGCGGATACGGTGCTGCTGACCTTGCTCAACCCCGCCCGGTTGCGCGTGCCACTGGGCGTGTCGCCAACCGATCTTGCCCGCCTTAAACCAGGGCTGCCGGTGACGCTGACGCCGGTGTTCGACGATGCGCGCAGCGTCGCCGCGCAACTGGATCAGCTGCAGAACATCGTCGACCCGAACACCCACCTGATGGACGCGCTCGTCGCGCTCAAGGGTAAACAGGCCGACGGCCTCAAGCCCGGCATGTGGGTCAGGGGCCTGATCGCAGTGCGCGAAGCTACCGAACTCGCCGTGCCGCGGCAGGCTGTTTTGCATGATACGCAGGGCAGTTACATTTTCGTCGTCAAGCAAAACAAGGCACGGCAAGTGTACGTGCAGACCGATTTCGCCAGCCGTGCGCCGGGGCGCTGGGTCGGCGTGCGGGCGAAAGGACTGCAGCCGGGGGACACAGTGGTGGTTCTGGGGAATTACGAACTGCACGACGGGATGCCGGTACGGGAGACGACAGCCCAGTGAGTGCTGTAGCATGGGCCCGGCGTCATGCGCGCTCCGTTCTGTTCCTCATCGCGATTCTCGCCATCGGCGGTGGATTCAGCGCGTTCAACATGCCGGTGTCGTTGTTCCCGCAAATCTCGTTTCCGCGTATTCGCATCGAGTTGAGCGCCGGCGAACGGCCTGCGACGCAAATGGAATTGCTGGTTACTCGGCCGATGGAAATCGCTGTGCGCGGTGTGCCGGGAGTGCGCGCGATCCACTCGACCACCAGCCGCGGTACGACCGATATCATCGCCGATTTCGGCTGGGGCACAGACATGACTTCGGCCATGCTACGCGTCGAATCTGCGGTATCCGAAGCGATGCCGCAGGTGCCGCCCGATACCGCTTTCAGCGTTGCCAAAATGGAGCCGACCGCGCTGTATCCGGTCACCGCCTATAGCCTCACATCGAAAAAGGAAACGCCGGTTGAGTTGCGCGATCTCGCGTTGTACGAGCTGCGCCCGCTGCTGTCGACGATCAACGGCGTGCGGAGCGTCGGCGTGCAGGGCGGCAGGCAGGCGGAGTACCAGGTCAGCATCAAGCCGGGTCGGCTTGATGCGCTGGGCTTGTCGGTGGCCGATGTCGCCAATGCACTGGCGGCGTCGAATGTGCTCAACGCGGTGGGCCGCCTGACGGATCATTACCAGCTTTATCTCGGCGTCGCCGACAGCCGCTTCAACAGCATCGACGATATCCGCCGGGTCATTATCAAAACCGGCGCATCCGGCGCGGTGCGGCTCGGGCAAATCGCCACAGTCACGCTTGCAACCGTGCCGCAGTGGGTGTACATCGCGGCCGACAAGCAGCCGGCGGTGTTGCTCAACGTGTTTCAGCAGCCGGGCGGCAACACCGTTGACATCAATCGCCAGGTTGCCGCCAAGCTTGCCGCGTATCGCTCGCACCTTCCGCCCGACGTGCACCTCAAGAGATGGTACGACCAAAGTCAACTCGTCAGCGCGTCGGAAGGTAGCGTGCGCGACGCGATGATCATCGGCGTCATCATTGCCGGGCTGGTGCTGCTGGTGTTTCTGCGCAGCCTGAAAATTTCGGCTATCGCGATCGTCGCCGTACCACTGGTACTCGGGATCACGATCCTGATCCTGCGCGCGCTCGACCAGAGTTTCAACATCATGACACTCGGCGGCATGGCGGCCGCGATCGGGCTGATCATCGACGACATGGTGGTGATGTCGGAGCACATCATCCGCCGCCTGCGCGAGCAAAAAAAAGAAGCGGCCGAAAGGTCGGTGCTTGCAGCCGCGCGCGAATTCACGCGCCCGCTCGCGGGTTCCTCGGCCGCGACGATCGTCATCTTTCTGCCGCTGGCGTTTCTGGGCGGCGTGACCGGCGCGTTCTTCAAGGCGCTGTCGATCACGATGTCGAGCGCGCTGATCGTATCGTTCGCGATGGCTTGGCTGGCCGTGCCGATCGTGGCATCCGGCTGGCTCGGCGAAAAAGATGCCACGAAAGCGGAAAGTGGCCGGATCGGTGGCAGGATCAATGCCGGCTATCGTCGCCTGATGACCCGACTGCTGCGTCGTCCGCTATGGCTGCTGGTGATCCTGATTCCGATCGTGGTGCTCGGTTATATAGGCTATCGGCAGGTTGGTTCCGGTTTTCTGCCACAGATGGACGAGGGCGGTTTCGTGCTCGATTTCCGTTCGGCGCCGGGCATGTCATTGCAGGAAACGCGTCGGCTGCTGAATCAGGTCGGCGCGATACTCGATGCCGACCCTGCCGTGGCGACGTATTCGGTGCGCGCCGGCGCGCAACTGGGCGGCGGCATTACCGAAGCCAACAGCGGCGATTTCTTCATTCAGCTAAAGCCGTTTCCGCGTCCGCCGCTGAGCGAGGTCATGGATCGCATTCGGGAGGCGGTGGAGGCGAAAGTACCGAGCCTCGATATCGAGACTTTTCAGCTCGTGGAGGACATCATCGGCGATCTGACGGCGGTGCCGGAACCGGTAGACATCAAGCTGTTCGGCAACAACGATCAGCAGTTGCTGTCGCTCGCACCGAAGGTCGCGGCGGCCATAGGCAAGATCAACGGCATCGTTGAGGTACATAACGGTATCGTCATCGCCGGCAATGCCTTGAACATTCGCATCGATCGCACCAGGGCTGCGCTCGAAGAAATGACGCCCGACGCTGTCAGCAGCCAGGTGCAAGGGTACCTGCAAGGACGCGTTGCGACGCAAGTGAGACGTGGCATCAAGTTCATTGGCGTGCGCGCATGGGTACCGACGCAGTTTCGCGATACGGTTGATCAGATCGGGCAGTTCCTGATTCGCGCACCGGACGGACACGAATTTCCGCTGAAACGCGTTGCGAAGGTCGGAATCATCAGGGGTGAACCGCAGATCACGCGCGAGGATCTCAAGCGCTACGTCGCCGTCACCGCGCGCATCAGCGGCCGTGACCTGGGCTCGACGATTGACGCGGTCAAACAGGTGCTGCAGCAGCCAGGGCTGATTCCGGAAAACGTGTCCTATACGCTGGGCGGTCTTTACAAGCAGCAGCAAATCGCGTTTGTTGGTCTCGCCAAGGTATTTGTCAGCGCATTTGCGTTGATCTTTGTGCTGCTGCTGTTTCTCTACGAGCGCTTCAGCGTCGTGTTCGCGATTATCATCGCGCCCCTGCTCGCGGTGCTGGTGGTGTTTTTTGGATTGTGGATCACCGGCATCGAACTCAACATCACCGCGATTATGGGTATGACGATGATCCTCGGCATTGTTACCGAAGTCGCGATTTTTTATTTTACCGAACTGTATGAACTGGAAAGCAGCATCCCGTTCGATGAATCGCTGATTCAGGCTGGCTGGAACCGCATGCGGCCGATATTTTTGACCACGCTCGCGTTCATTCTCGCACTGGTGCCGCTGGCGATGAACATCGGGCAGGGCGCCGCCATGCTGCAGCCGCTCGCGGTCGCGATTATCTTCGGCCTGCTGGCGCAGATGGGCCTCGTGCTGGTGATCATGCCGGTTATTTATTTCCTCTTTTGCGGGGGCGCCCGCAAGCGCGAACGAGCTTAAGCGGAGCGACGGCTCCCGGAGGTGGAAAATGTGGAAGAACATCCTGTTGCTGACAAGCGTCGTGGGGCTGTTGAGCGGTGGTGCAGCTTACGCGCATAAGACAATTGCTTCGCCCGCCGCGACGATCGCGCTGCCTGGCGCGGTGCATGGGATCGACTTCGATGACCTGCAATTTTTTCCCGCGTTGAACCGCGTGGCCGTGCCGGCAGCCCAGACGGGCGATCTGGACTTGATTGATTCGCAGACCAACGCCGTTGAGGTTATTCCGCATGTGGCGGTAACGACTGCGGCCCCACATGGCGATGACCGCGGCGCGACCTCGGCCTCCTTTGGCGGTGGCTACATCTTCACAGGCGACCATGGCCGCACCAGCATTGCCGTCGTCGACCCCCGCAGTAAATCGGTAGTCGCGCGCGTCAGACTGGCAGCAAATTACGACTACATCCGCTACGTCGCATCCCGGCAGGAAGTCTGGGTGACGGAGCCGCACCAGCATCGGATCGAAATCTTCAAATTCCTGAATAGCGCCAAGCCGACGTTGCGTCATGAAGCCTTTATAGAGGTGCCCGGCGGACCGGAAGCACTGGTCATCGACAATGAACGGGGCCGCGCGTACACGAACCTCTGGTCCAACCGCGCCCTTGCGATCGACTTGTCCGGTCGCCGCATCGTCGCTCGCTGGCCGAACGGCTGCCGTCAGTCGCGCGGACTCGCTCTCGACGGCCGCTGGCTATTCGCCGGCTGCAAGGAGGGTCGGGCGGTCGCGCTTGATGTCACGCGCGGCGGCAAGCCTGTCAGTGCCGCCAGGACCGGCGCCGGCGTCGATATCATCGCCTATAATTCCCACCTGCATCATCTGTATGTGCCCGGCTCGAAGAGCGCGACCCTGACTGTCCTGAGCGTGGCGGGCAATGGTCATCTACAGCCTGTGGCCGTTTACCGCACTGTCAAAGGCGCACATTGCGTGGCGACCGACAATCGCCGCAAGGCATTCGTTTGCGATCCCCGTCACGGCCGGATTCTGGTCATCGACGACCACCGATGACGGCTGCGCACGTTCTTTGCCTATGCCTGCTTGTGTCGCCGATGGCATTCGCCGCAGGTGGACCGGCACATGGCAACTCATACGTTTCCGACAGCGGAAGTGCAGCGCCACGTCATCGGCAGCTCCTCGGCATCGACCATCGCGTAACGTATGACGACAGCGGCATATGGCGGCGCAAAACCCAGTTGCACGTCATCGACGCCGTTTTGCTGGCGGAGTTTGCGGGGGCGCTTTGGGAAGGCGGCGAAAGCCGCGTCGGCAAGACGTTCTGGCAATCGGTCGACGCCAGTGTGTTCGCGGGCGGCACGGCATTCGTGCTCAAGCGTGTTTTTGAGCGCACGCGACCTTCCGCTACCGCCGATCCCGGTATGTGGTTTCAAGGTTGCTGTCAGGGCCGTCACCAGAGCTTCCCAAGCGGCGAGGTGTCTGCTATTACCGCGTCTGTTACACCGTTTGTGCTCGAATACGGTCCGGACAATCCGTGGGTTTATGCGTTGGAGATTCTGCCCGCGTATGACATGGCCGCCCGCGTCAAGACATGGGGTCACTGGCAGACGGACGTGCTGGCGGGCTACGCCATCGGCTTCCTCGCCGGCTGGTATGCACATGAACGCAAATTTCCGCTGGTGCTAGGCGTCATGCCGCATGGCATCTATGTCGGTTTGAAGATGGAGTTTTGAACATTCCGGACTTCCGATCGCGTCTCAGCGAATGAGATAGAAGGCGACAAGCCCGGCAGTGATGAGCCACAACAGGATGATAGCGGCGGCGCCTGCTTTGCTGATGAACCGCTTGCTTATTAGTTGGTTTTGGGCTTTTGCCCGTAGTTCAACCATCACGTCTCGGGGTATGAGTCGCAACGTCAAAAAGATAAGGAGCGGCAGCAGGATGACGTCATCAACATAACCGAGCACGGGAATGAAATCGGGAATCAGATCTATCGGGCTCAGCGCGTAGGCGGCCGTTATCGCTGCCAGCACCTTCGCATACCAAGGTACGCGAGGATCATGTATCGCAAGATAAACGGCGAGCACGTCGCGTTTCACCGCACGCGCCCATGCTTTTAATTTTTCAAGCATCCGCTTCGCCGCCCGTAGTTCTTGAGGTCGCCGCGCCGGCTGCTTGGCGCTACTTTAATTTGTCCGATACTTCCCGTTCCAGATCTTCCAGGCTGGTATGCCGGACGTCTTTGCCTCCCACCAGATAGATAACATACTCGCAGATGTTGCAGGCGTGGTCGCCGATTCGTTCCAGCGCCCGCACGGCCCACAACACGTCCAGCATCCGCCGGATCGCGCGCGTGTCTTCCATCATGAGGGTGATGTACTGCCGCATCAGGCCTTCATAGCGGCGGTCCACCTGCTCGTCCGATTTGGCGACTGCCAACGCCTGTTGCGGGTCCAGCCTGGCGAAGGCGTCCATGGCGTCGCGCACCATTTGGCAGACATGGTTGCCAAGCAGACCGGCATCCGCATAAGAGTCCGTGTCGCCTTCCTGCGTGGCCAGATGCGCCGCCATGCGAGCGATCTTCTCGGCTTCGTCGCCGATACGCTCCAGATCGGTAATCGTTTTGATCACGGCCACCACCAGCCGCAAGTCACTGGCCGTCGGCTGGCGGCGAATGAGGATGTGGTTGCACGCTTCGTCGATAGCGACTTCCATGGCGTTCACTTCCACATCGCGAGCTATGAGGTCCTCGGCGCGGCCTCGGTCGCCTTCGACCAGCGCTTCCACCGCGCCCGCGACCTGCCGTACGACCAGCGCACCCATGTCGAGCACTTGCTGGCGCAAATCTTCCAGCTCCGCGTTGAACTGTCGCGAAATGTGCGTGTTAATTGATACTTCGGTCATTTTGGAAATCGTCCTCAGCCGTAACGGCCGGTGATGTAGTCTTCTGTCTGCTTTTGCTTCGGGTTGGTGAAAATATCGTCGGTGGCGCCGAACTCCACCAGATTGCCAACATACATGAAAGCGGTATAGTCGGACACGCGCGCGGCCTGTTGCATGTTGTGCGTGACGATCATTATCGTGTAATCGTCTTTGAGTTCGCCGATCAACTCCTCGATTTTGAGCGTCGAGATCGGATCCAGCGCCGAAGCCGGTTCATCCAGCAGCAGAACTTCCGGTTTGACGGCGATGGCGCGCGCGATGCAAAGACGCTGCTGCTGGCCGCCGGATAAGCGCGTGCCGTCCTGCTTGAGCTTGTCCTTGACCTCGTCCCAGAGCGCTGCGCGCCTTAGCGCCCATTCGACGCGCTCGTTCATGTCGGCGCGGCTAAGCTTTTCGTACAGCTTCACGCCGAAGGCGATATTGTCGTAGACAGACATCGGGAAGGGCGTCGGTTTCTGAAACACCATGCCGA
>DASSTE010000088.1:0-11871 GCA_035708085.1 Gammaproteobacteria bacterium
CCGCCGACGGCCGCCGTATACAAAAGAGCCGCGCAGCCGCAAGCCGCCATGAAGACGGCATACAACATCTCTTTTCGTGTTATTCGTTGCGTCATGTGTGGCCCCCCAAGGGCCTACCCCGCGGAAAAACTACTCCAGACGGCGACCTTTGGCAAGCAAGAGGGCTTCGCAGAGCTACGGCTGGCCGGATCTGCCCGACGTCCGGTGCGGCCCGAGCAACCTTTCCGCGACTTCGAACAACCCCTGCACCACCAGTGCCAGCAGCGCCGCAGGCACCGCGCCTTCCAGGATCAGCGGCACCGACGCGAGGCGGATGCCGGTGAGGATCGGCTGGCCGTAGCCACCCGCCCCGATCAGCGCCGCGAGCGTGGCAGTGCCGATGTTGATCACTGCGGCAGTTTTGATGCCGGCGAGGATCGGCCGGAGCGCCAGCGGCAGTTCCACCAGGCGCAGCCGTGCGAACGGCGACAGGCCCAGCGCCTGCGCCGATTCCGCCAGCGCAGGGTCGATGTCGATCAGCCCGGCGTGGGTATTGCGCACGATCGGCAGCAGGCTGTACAGGAATAGCGCCAGCATCGCCGGCGGGCCGCCGATGCCGAGCAGCGGAATCATGAACACCAGCAGCGCGAGCGCCGGGATCGTCTGCGCGATACCCACGACCGCCAGGATCGCCTGCCCCGCCAGCCGCCAGCGCGCCGCAGCGATGCCGAGCGGGATAGCGATCAGGATCGCCGCGGCCAGCGACAGGCCGACCAGGTACAGGTGCTCGCCGGTCCGCTGGGCCAGCCTATCCCAAAAATCGGCTTCGACCTCGGCGGGCTGGCCGATAAATTGCGCCGCAACAGCCGTGTCCGCACGGCCATGGAGTTTCACCGCCGCATTCATGCGTCGCATGTCATCGGTGCTGATCCGGTTCGCAAAGTCCTCGATGCGCTCCACAACCTTTGGGGCGCGCCTGGCCAGATCGGCGCGGTACAGGAAAACGGCACGGTAGTCCGGGAAGTACTGGCGGTCGTCGCGCAGCAGCCGGAGATGGTAATAAAGGATGTTGGCGTCGGTCGAGTAGACGTCGGTGACGTCGATCGCGCCGGCCGCGAGCGCCCGGTATGCGAGCGCGTGCTCGAGCCCGCGCACGTCCGTTTGCGGCAGGTTATAGGCGCCCTTGAGGCCGGGCCAGCCGTCGGCGCGGTCCATAAACTCGTTGCTGAAGCCGAAGCGCAGATCCGGGTAACGCTTGAGATCGCTGACGGTGTGAATGCCCAACCGCCGTGCTACGTCGCTGGCCATGCCGAGCGCATAGGTATTGTTGAAGCCGAGCGGCGGGCCCATCCGGATGTGGTGTCTCGCCAGCGCGCGTGCGAGCGCCGCGCGCCGGTCAGGCACGTGCTCGCCGGCGAAAATCTCGCGCGCCAGCGTGCCGGTGTAAGCCGCATATATATCGATGTCGCCGCGCACCAGCGCGTCCCAGACCACCCGCGTGCCGCCTAGCTCGCGCCGGTGCGTCACGGTTGCGCCCGCCTCGCGGGCGAGGTCGGCGGCGATGTCGCCAAGAATAATCGACTCGGTGAACGCCTTGGAGCCGACCACCACGTGCGGCGGCGCCGCATGGGCGGCAAACGCGACCAGCCCCAGCACCAGCGCCGCGAGCAGCTTCAACGAGCGGCCTCGCCGAGCGGCTGGCGCTGCGCGTTGACGAAGCGGCAGACGAACGGGTCGGCCGGCGCGTTGAGCAGGTCGCCAATGGGACCACGCTGGACGATGCGCCCATCGCGCAGCAGGACGATGTCGTCGCCGAGATACGCAGCTTCGGCCAGATCGTGCGTCACCAGCACCACGGTTTTGTCGAGGCGTCTGAAGATGGCTCTCAGCTCGGCCTGCAAGTCGTGTCGGATCAGGGGATCAAGCGCGCCCAACGGCTCGTCGAGCAGCAGGACGTCCGGATCGAGCATCAGCGCGCGCATCAGGGCGACGCGCTGGCGCTGTCCGCCGGACAACGCAAGCGGATAGCGTTCGAGCTGGCTGGCATCGAGATCGACCAGGTCGGCCAGCTCCGCGATGCGCCGGTCGATCTCGCGCCGCGGGCGCTTCAGGTAGCGCGCCAGCAGAATGACGTTGCCGCGCGCAGTCAGATGCGGGAACAGCCCGCCTTCCTGGATGACGTAGCCGAGCCGGCGGCGGTGTTCGAGCGCGTTGGCCGGCGTCAGAGCGCGGCCGTTGATTTCAACGCCGCCGCGGTCGGCAAAAATCAGCCCCGCGAGCAGCTTCAAGGCGGTGGACTTGCCCGAGCCGCTGGGACCCAACAGCACCGTCGTCGCCCGCGGCCGAATCTCGGCTGTGACCCCGCGCAAAGCGGCCACCGGGCCGAACAGCTTGTGTACGTCGCGCAGCAGCATGACCGCAATGTACCTTATTTCGGGCCATGCCGAATCCGGTTAGACTGGTTTGACAGTCGAATGGAGCACGCGCGCCGAGGATATGGCGTCAGGAGTCTCGCAATGAAAACGGCATTTCGTCTCATGGTTCTGCTGGCCGCCGCCGCGCTCGCGGCCTGCGCGACCGTCCCGCAGGTGCAATACAGCCCGCAGGCCAATTTCGCCTCGTACCATTCTTTTTACTGGCAACCGGTCCAGCATGGGCAACCCGTCAAGAATCCGGTGCTCGACAGCCAGATCCTGGATCAGCGAGTGGAAAGCGCCGTGGTCGCCACGCTCACCAGTCATGGCTACCGGCAGGTCGCAAGCGCCAACCAGGCGGATTTCATCGTTACCTACCGCACCGCCAGCGAGCAGCAGTTGCGCTCCGCCGGCGGCTTTCGCTTCGGCATCGGCTACGGCTATCCGTTCGGCTATCCCGTTTTCAATCCCTGGTTCGGAGCAGCGTATTACCCGTACGCGCCCGAGGTCGAGTCCTACCAGGAAGGCGATTTGATTATCGACATCATCGACGCCCGTACAAAGAAGCTGGTCTGGCGCGGCTGGACCAGCGCCGTCGTCAGACCGGAGAACTTCACGCAGCAGGCCGTGAACCAGATGGTCGCGACGATCCTGGGCCGTTTCCCGCCGGGGTAACCCTTGCAACAAACGGCCGGCTGGCGCAGGCTTGTGATCCGACAACAATGTCGGATCTGTGATGTACGCGCACTACTTCGGACTCAAGGAAAATCCGTTCGCGATCACGCCGAACCCGCGCTATCTGTACCTGAGCGCGCGGCATGCGGAGGCGTTGGCACATCTCGTATACGGTGTCACCGAAAGCGGCGGCTTCATCCAGCTCACCGGCGAGGTCGGCACCGGCAAGACGACGCTGATTCGCAGCCTGCTCGATCAACTGCCGGAACATGCCGACATCGCGCTGATCGTCAACCCGAAAATGGCGCTGACGGAATTCCTGCGCGCGATCTGTCGGGAGTTGGGCGTACCGCTCGAAGGGAATCTCTCCAGCGCCGACATCACCCACAAGCTCAATGCCCACCTGCTCGACGCGCACGCCCGCGGTCGGCGCGTGGTGCTGATCGTCGACGAGGCACAGGGACTGTCGGCAGACCTGCTCGAACAGATCCGGCTGCTGACCAACCTCGAAACCGAAAGCGCCAAGCTGATGCAGATTATCCTTGTCGGCCAGCCGGAACTGCGCGAGGTCCTGGCGCAGCGGGAACTGCGCCAGCTCGCCCAACGCATCACGGGCCGCTATCACCTGACGCCGCTCAACGCGGCCGAGACCGACGCTTACGTTAGTCACCGCCTCGAAGTCGCCGGCGCTGGCGGAACGATTTTCACCCGGGGCGCGCAGCGGCAACTGTATCGCCTCTCCGGCGGTATTCCGCGGTTGATCAACATCCTTGCCGATCGCGCATTGCTGGGCGCCTACGCGGCGCAGCAGCGCCAGTGCAATGCGCGGCTGGTGCGACGCGCGGCGCGCGAGGCGCTGGATACGCCGCCACGGCCGCGGTTGTGGATGGCGACGGCGGCGGGGCTGGTGGCCGTAACACTGGCACTGGCCGGCGTGGTCGCGTACGAGCACCCGCTTGCCGCCGCTCCCACAGCGACGGCTGACCCGCCCGCCGCTCAACAGGCCGACGCGCTTGCACAATGGTTGATGCAATCGGGCACCGCCGCCGACACCGACGGCGCATTTGCGACACTGTTTTCGTTGTGGGGCACGACTTATGCCCCCGGCAGCGGCGCGCCGGCCTGCCAACAGGCGGACGATGCGGGGCTGCGTTGCCTGTACCAGCATGCATCGTGGCAGGACCTGGTGGCCTACGACCGTCCGGCAATTGTCACCCTGACGCTGGCCAACGGCGCCCAGTACCAGGCCGTCGTCAGCGGCCTGTCCGGCGGCCTCGTAACCCTGACCGTCGGCACCCGTACGCGAACGTTCCCGCTGGCCGCGCTGCGCCGCGACTGGAACGGCGAATTCCTGCTGCTGTGGCAGCCGCCACCGCACAGCGGCGGCGTACTGCACGAAGGCATGTCCGGCCCGGCGGTTGCCTGGCTCGATAAACAACTTGCCAAAGTCGATGGCGGTTCGCCGCCCGGCAGCGGCCTCGCCTACAACGCCGCGCTCGCCGACGCGGTACGGCAGTTTCAAAAGACGCGCGGCCTGCAAGTTGACGGCATCGCCGGTGAGCAGACGCTGATCGAACTCAACAGCGTGCTGAACCGCGCGGGTATTCCAAGGTTGACGAAAGGATTAACGAAGGGATCGTCATGAGTCTGCTACTTGATGCTCTTAAACGCTCCGAGCAGGAGCGCGAACAGACGCTCGAAGGCCGGCTGAGCCATGCCGGTCCGCCGCCGGGGCTGGCGCACGCACGTACGCCGTGGGCGGTCATCGTCGCGCTGCTGCTGTGCGTGAACGTTGGCTTGATTGCCGTCTGGTTCAATGCGTCGCGACGCACGGCTTCCTCCCATCTCGCCAAAGCGCCAGCACAGGCCGCCCCGGCAACACCCCACCATGTTCGTTCGCTGGCGCGAGAAGCGGCGCTGGGCGTGACGGCGCCGGGCGCCAGTGCGGCGCCCGAGCCTGTGGCGCCCGCGCCCGTGCCTGAAGCAGCGCAAACCGGAACGGCTGCTGCATCGACCGCCACCGCGAAGCCGTCAGTGGCGGCGCCGAATGATGCGCCGCCGCTGGAAACGCTGCCCCAGTCAGTTCAGCATCAACTGCCGGAACTGCAGATGGAAATTCATGTTTACGCACCCGATCCGGCCAAGCGTTTTGTGATGATTAACATGCATCGGTATGTGGAGGGCGATAGGCTTGCCGATGGGCCGAAAGTAATTTCGATTACGCCGGATGGGGTGGTGTTGCGGTATCGGGGGCAGACATTTCTGTTGCCTGTTCGGGAGTAGGTTTTATGCCGCGGCGGCTCAAAGCCTAATGAGTCCGGCCACGCGGCCCATTCAACAAATTCACCGGCGCATACTGATCGGTCAAAACCGGCGCATCCGTATTCCAGTCCACCTTGTCGCTGGCCAAACCGGCGATATGATCGATATCAATGCCGAACCGCCGCAGGTCGTACGGATAATCAGCGGCTTCCTTCTGCAGCTCGGCCGGCGACACCGGTCCGCCTTTGCGCGTCAGAATAATCCGGTTGCCACTCAACCCCTTCACATTCAGAAACCACCCGAAAGCCTTTTTATAGGTCACCGATTCGCTGTCGTAGAGGTCGCTGGATGAAAAAGTGTTCGCCACCAGCACGCCATCCGGCGGAAGCAGCTTGCGGCATTCCTGCAAAAACTCGACCGTCATCAGGTGCGGCGGAATATAGTCGCCGTTGAACGCGTCGAGAATGATCATGTCGTAGTGCTCGCGGCGCGCGATCGCATGCTTTATATAGACGCGCGCGTCGCTGACGATGACGTGCTGCGTGCCCATCGGGTGGTAATCGAAGAAGCGCTTGGCGACGTCGACCACCGCCGGATCGATTTCGACCGTGTCGATCCGCGCCTTCGGATACAGTTCGTGCAGCGCGTACGGCAGCACGGCGCCGCCGAGGCCGGCAATCAGGATGCGCTGCGGATGCGGATCGAGAATCACGCCACTCATCACGTACTCGGTGTACGGAAACACCATTTCGTCGCGGTTGAAGTCATAAATGCAGGACTGCTCCAGCGGCACGTGACGGTGCACCGAAAATTTGAGGCAGCGCATATGGCCGTCGTCGGTCACGACGATGTTGCGGTACAGCGAGGTTTTCTTGTAGATGACCTGGGCGTGCAGCAGTGCGGGAGCCAGCAGCAGCCCGGCAGCGAACGCGAACAGGTGCAGCCTCATGCCGGCTCCGGGGCCGCGCTCGGCGTGCGGGCCGTCCACGCCGCAACACCCCCCAACAGCAGGATGCCGGCCAGCGCAAGAAGAATGTGATTCACTTCGAAATACAGCACCAGGTAAAACGACGTCGCGAGCGTTCCAAGCGCGCTGCCGAGCGTGGACACAAAATACAGCTTCCCGGCGATCTGGCCGCTTTCGGCGGTGGTCGCCACCAGCAGGCGAATAGCATAGGGCGAGATGACGCCGAGTATCAACGTCGGCAGCAGGAACAGCAGCAGCGCCGCGCACAGCGAGCCGTAGCGCGGATCATAGATACTCGCAAAAATCCATTGCATGACCGGCTCGGCGAACAGCACCAGCGGCACGATCGCCCCGGCCGCCAGCACGAACACCAGCCCCAGCTTGCGCAGACTGGGGCGCCTGAGCGACAGCTGGCCGCCGGCGAGATAGCCGAGCGCGAGCGCCAGCATGAAGACGGTGATGATGCTGCCCCAGACGTAAATGCTGTTGCCGAAGTACGGCGCGAGGATGCGCCCGCCGAGCAACTCGATCGACATGACGCTGTAGCCGGCGATAAAAACCAGCGCAAAGATCAGGCTTCTAAACATAGCCTCGCTCGGAATAGTCGGATCGTTCGGCTATCATAGCGGTTTTACTCGAACGACTTCTTCCTTCTGGAGATTTAGGTGAGATCGCTGAACCCTTCCGATCTGTACGACGTGCGCGCGATGCTGGGCGAAGACGAGCAGATGGTGGCCGACACCGTCGCCCGCTTTATCGACGAACAGGCCCTGCCGGTGGTCGCCGAGGCCTTCGAGGCCGCGCGCTTTCCGAAAGAATTGGTACCGGAAATGGCCAAGCTCGGCATTCTCGGCAGTTCGATCGAAGGCTACGGCTGCGCCGGGTTGTCCGGCACTGCGTACGGGCTGATCTGCCAGGAACTGGAGCGCGGCGACAGCGGACTACGCAGTTTCGCATCGGTGCAGTCAAGTCTCGTGATGTTCCCGATTCACGCTTACGGCTCCGAGGAGCAGAAAGAGCGCTGGCTGCCGGCGATGGCTGCCGCCGAGGCGATCGGCTGCTTCGGCCTGACCGAACCGCACGGCGGCTCCGACCCATCGAACATGAAGACGGTCGCTAAAAAGCAGGGAGGCGACTGGGTGCTGAATGGCGCCAAGATGTGGATTACCAACGGCTCGATCGCCGACGTGGCGGTCGTCTGGGCGATGACCGACGACGGCGTGCGCGGCTTCCTCGTCGAAAAGGACATGAAGGGCTTCGACGCACCGGAAGTGCATCACAAGATGTCGCTGCGGGCGTCAATCACCTCGGCGCTGTACTTCGACAACGTGCATGTACCCGAAGCCAACATGCTGCCGGGCGTCAAGGGTCTCAAGGGACCGCTGTCGTGCCTGACGCAGGCGCGCTACGGTATCGCCTGGGGTGCGATCGGTGCGGCACTGGCCTGCTACAACGAAGTGCGCGAATACGTGAAGACACGCGAGTTGTTCGGCAAGACGCTCGACCACACCCAGTTGGTCCAGCTCCGTCTCGCCGACATGGCGCGGCGCATCACCACCGCGCAGGTGCTTGCCATCCGCCTCGGTCAGCTCAAGGACCAGGGCCAACTGCATCCGACGCAGGTGTCGATGGCGAAGTGGAACAACGTCCGCATGGCGCTAGACATCGCTCGCGAGGCGCGTGACATGCTGGGCGGCAGCGGCATCACCACCGAGTTCTGCCCGATCCGCCACGCGCTGAATCTGGAGAGCGTGATCACCTATGAAGGCACCGAGTCAGTCCATCAGTTGGTGGTCGGCAAGGAAATTACTGGAGTGTCGGCTTTTTAAATGAGCGCCGCCAACAAATCCGTCGCGCGGGCGATCAACCGCGCCGAAATCGTCGATCACAACTTCACGGCCTTCGTCGAATCCTGGGACGAGGACCAGCCGCCGCGGCCGGCACTCGAAGCGCCGCTCGTCGCCGGCAGCCCGCTGACCGGCGCGGTTTTCCTCGAACTGTTCGAGTCGCAACTGCTCTCCCGGCACCTCGACCTGATCGCGCGCGCGATGCGGTTACGCAACGAGGGCTTCTACACGATCGGCAGCTCGGGCCACGAATGCAACGCGGCGGTGGCGCGTGTCGCTCGCCACACCGATCCCGCTTTTTTGCATTACCGCAGCGGCGGTTTCATGATGGAGCGGGCGCGCCACGTGCCGGGGATCGACCCGGTGTACGACACGGCGCTGTCACTCGCGGCGAGCGCCGAGGATCCGATCTCCGGCGGCCGGCACAAGGTCTGGGGCAGCGTGCCGTTATGGGTTCCGCCGCAAACCAGCACC
The DNA here is from genome assembly GCA_035708085.1 of Gammaproteobacteria bacterium. Lineage (GTDB taxonomy): Bacteria > Pseudomonadota > Gammaproteobacteria > Natronospirales > DASSBR01 > DASSBR01. Next base: position 8,619 of record DASSTE010000088.1, read on the forward strand.
ATCGCGAGCCACTTGCCTAAGGCCGTCGGCACCGCGATTGCGATCGCGCAATCGGACCGCCTGAAGGCGGGGTTGCCCGTGCCGGCGGACAGCATTGTCCTGGCGAGCTTCGGCGACGCGAGCGCCAATCACAGCACCGCGCTGGGCGCGTTCAACGCCGCACAGTGGACGGCATTCCAAAAGCTGCCGGCGCCGATCGTGTTCGTCTGCGAGGACAACGACACCGGTATTTCCGTCAGCACGCCGGCCGGCTGGATCGAAGCCAACTTCAGCACACGTCCCGGGCTGAAATATTTCCAGGCGGACGGCCTCGATCTCGTCGACACCTATGCCGTCGCGAAGGAGGCGATCGACTGGTGTCGCACGCACCGTGCGCCGGTGTTCCTGCACCTGCGCATGAAGCGGCTGCTCGGCCATGCCGGCACCGATTTCGAAACCGAATACCGTTCGGTCGAGGCGGTCGAGGCAATCGAGGCGCAGGACCCGCTGCTGATGAGCGCGGAGACGGCGCTGGAAACCGGCCTGCTGAATCCGGCAGAAATCCTCAAGCATTATGAAGCGGCTCGCGGGCGCGTCGCCGCCGCGGCTGCGAAGGCCGCAGGTCGGCCCAAGCTGACCAGCGCGAAAGCGGTCATGGCGCCGCTCGCACCCTACCATCCACACGAGGTCAACGCGGAAGCGACGCGCGCCGACTATGGCGACGCACGCGACAAAGCCTTCGCTGGGCGCCTGCCGGAAAACGACCCACCGCGCCATCTCGCCATCCAGATCAACCGGGCGCTCGCCGACCTGATGGCGAAATATCCGGAAGCGACGATATTCGGCGAGGATGTGGCGCAAAAAGGCGGCGTTTACACCGTCACTACCGGTCTGATGAAAACCTTCAAGTCGGCGCGCGTGTTCAACACGCTGCTCGACGAACAAACCATTCTCGGCATGGCGCAGGGCGCGGCCTACATGGGCCTGCTGCCGATCCCGGAGATCCAGTATCTCGCCTATCTGCACAACGCCTGCGACCAGATTCGCGGCGAAGCGGCATCGATGCAGTTCTTTTCCAACAACCAGTACCGCAATGGGCTGGTCGCGCGCATCGCCTCGCTCGGCTACCAGAAGGGCTTCGGTGGCCACTTCCACAACGATAACAGCACCACCGCGCTGCGCGACATCCCGGGGCTGATCGTCGCCTGCCCCAGCCGTGGCGACGATGCAGCTATGATGCTGCGCACCTGCACCGCGCTCGCCAAAATCGACGGGCGCGTTGTCGCGTTCCTCGAACCGATCGCGCTCTACATGACGAAAGACCTGCACGAGCCGAAGGATGGCGGCTGGCTGTTCGATTATCCGACGCCGGACCGGGCCGTGCCGCTCGGCGAAGGCCGCGTGTACAACCCGAAGGCGAAAGACCTGCTGATCGTCACCTATGGCAACGGCGTGCTCATGTCGTTGCGAGTCGCCAAGCGTATCGAAGACGAAACCGGGAAAAAGATTCGCGTGCTCGACCTGCGCTGGCTCAAGCCACTCAACGTCGAGCAGATCGCTCAGCACGCCAACGACATCGGCAAAGTGCTGGTCGTCGACGAGGGTCGCCGCACCGGAGGTATTGCGGAAGAAATCTTCACGGCGCTCGACGAACATGCCGCGCCCGGCGTGCAGAAACGGCGCGTTGCGGGGGAGGACAGCTTCATTCCACTGGCCGATGCGGCGAATCTGGTGCTGCCTTCGGAAGACCAGGTTTATTCAAACGCAATCGCGATAATTAACGCCTGACATAGAAGAATTCCCCCTGCGACCCCCTTCCCGCCTACGGCGGCAAAGGGCGCTCTCCCCTTTGCTCGAAAGCGAGGAGGGGGAAGCTGGAGGGGTATTTGTTATCGAACCCGTCGCCAGCGGAAGTCGTGAAGAATTTCCCGCGCCGCGTTGTGACCCGGCGCACCCGTCACGCCGCCGCCGGGATGCGCGCCTGATCCGCACATGTACAAGCCCGCGATCGGGCCGCGATAATCGCCGTGGCCCAGCACCGGGCGCGCACTGAACAACTGATCCAGGCTCAGCGCGCCGTGGAAAATGTCGCCGCCGATCAGGCCGAATTTGCGCTCCAGGTCGAGCGGCGACAGCGTTTGCCGGCCGAGCACGCTCGCCTTGAAGTTCGGCGCGTGGTCATTGACGGTGTCGATAATCCGATCGGCCGCAGCATCGCGCTCATCGTCCCAGCGCCGCCCTTGCGGCAAGTCGTAGCGAAAATGCTGACAGAACAGGCTGGCAACGTGCTGCCCCGGCGGCGCGAGCGTGTCGTCGAGCGTGCTCGGAATCACCATCTCGACCACCGGCCGGCTTGACCAGCCTTCATCCGTCGCGTCGCGCCATGCAGCATCCATGTATTTGAGCGACGGCGCGATGATGATGCCGGCGCTGTGCTGCGGTTGCGGTCCGTCCGGCAAACTCGTAAACCGCGGCAGTTCCGACAGCGCCACGTTCATCCGGAACGTCGCCGACTCGCAGCGGTACTGACGAATGCGCTCGACGAAATCGGTATCCAGTTCCGCGCCGTCCATCAGCCCCAGGTACAGCAACTTCGGGTTGACGTTCGCCGCGATAGCGCGCGCGCGAAACTCGCGTCCGTCCACCAGCGTCACCCCGGCCGCGCGGCCATGCCGCACATCGACCCGCGCGACCGGCGTCTCGGTATGCACCTCGACGCCCAGCCGCCGCGCCTCAGCCGCCATTGCCTGCGTGATGGCGCCCATGCCGCCGATTGCGTGCCCCCAGACGCCGTTACGGCCGTTAACTTCGCCGAACACGTGGTGCAGTAGCACGTAGGCGGAGCCGGGCGTGTAGGGGCTGGCGAAGTTGCCGACGATGGAATCGAAGCCGAACACCGCCTTGATTGGATCCGATTCGAACCAGGCATCCAGCATCTCGCCCGCGCTCTTGGTGAACAGCGCCAGCACGTCGCGGCGCGTCGCGATCGGCTGCTTTTCGAAGCGCCGTCCGAGGGAAACAGCGCGCAGCAGATCGGTAATACCGCCGCCGCTGTTCGGCGGAGTCTTGAGTATCTGTTCACGCAACAGATCCGCGACAGCGTCCAGCATCGTGGCGTAGCTTGGCAATGCCTCGGCATCGCGCTTCGAAAACCGCGCCACCTCGCGCTGATCGGCCTGCGCTTCGCCGGTCAGCGTCAGCGCACGGCCATCCGCGAGCGGCAGAAAGTTGTTCGCCCGCCGCGGCACGATGCGCAGGCCGTGCTCGGCGAGCC
>DASSTE010000089.1:0-16917 GCA_035708085.1 Gammaproteobacteria bacterium
ATGGCCGACGCGATGGGCCAAAAGAAAATTGCGGCGAAATTCTACAGGCGCGCCGGCAACTGGCACAACGTCTTCGACCCGAAAACCGGTTTCGTGCGCGCGCGCTTGAGCAACGGCCAATTCCGCACGCCGTTCGACCCGGCGAAGGCCGGCTACAACACCGACTATACGGAAGGCAACGCGTGGGAGTATTCGTGGTACGAGCCGCAGGATATCGGCGGCCTGATTCGCGCGCTCGGCGGCGACGACAAACTGGTCGCGAAGCTCAACGACGTCTTTGACGCGAAGGTGGACCCGAAGGAATTCGCCAACGTCGAAGACATCTCCGGCCTGATCGGCTATTACGCACAGGGCAACGAGCCGAGCCAGCACATTGCGTATTTATACGACTACGCCGGCCAGCCGTGGATGACGCAAAAACGCCTCACGCAGATCGTCACCAGCCAGTATCACACCGGGCCAAAGGGTCTGCCAGGCAACGACGACTGCGGCCAGATGTCGGCATGGCTGATCTTCACCGCGCTCGGCTTTTATCCAGTGACGCCTGCGAGCAACCAGTACGTGATCGGCCGTCCATTCGTGAAGCGTGCCGTGCTGCATCTGCCGAACGGCAAGACGTTCACCGTCATCGTCGATCACCTGGACGCCGCCCATCCGTACGTCGGCTCAGTCACGCTCAACGGTAAGCCGCTGGATCGGACCTGGATCAGCGACGCCGACATCCGGGCCGGCGGCACGCTGCACTTCGCGATGCAGGCGCAGCCGAACAAGAGTTGGGGCGTGGCGCCAGCCAGCCGCCCCTATTCAATGTCAGCGTATTAGCCTAACTACGGGAGAATATAGTTGCTGCGTTTTCCCCGGAAGCAATGAGCCTTCGCTGGATGACGGAATAAACCCGGCTGGCTTAAGTGGGCGCGGGTGCGGGTCGAATCAGCCCCTTGTCGAGCAGACTGCGCCCCAGTGCGTGAAAGTACAGATAGCCGCGGTAATCGCCGAAGCGTTCGGCGACGCGCGCCAGGCCGTCGCCATCGGAATCCAGGCGCAGCAACTTGTTGAGGCCGCGCATCGCGCCCACATCGCCGGGCGGAAAAACGTCGAGCCGGCCCAGCCCGCGCAACAGCACGAGGCCCGCGCTCCACGGGCCGATGCCCGGCAGCGCCGTAAGTGCCGCCGTGGCCTCGGCGGTGGGCATCGCCGCAAGCCGCGCTTCGCTCAGTTCGTCTGATTCGATCGCCGCGGCGATCCGCTCCAGTGTCGCTGCCTTCGTGCGGCTCAGCCCGCAGCCGCGCAACGCATCGATGCCGGCTTCGGCCACCACCGCCGGTGCCGGGAAGGCGTAATAGCGGCGGCCGTCGAAGTCGAGCCACTCGCCGAAGCGCTCGACGAATCGGCCGACGATGGCGATCCCCGCTTCGAGACTCACCTGCTGAAACGGCACCACGTTGCCGAACGCCTCGAACCACTCGGCGAAGCGCGGCGGGCGCATGCCCCGCAGCGCCAGCGCGGTCGGTCGCATCGCCGCTTCCGATTCCGTCAGTCGCTGTAGCGGCAGCGGGTCGATATCGAGCCCGAGCACGTTGCGCAGCGTCGGCTCGAGCTGCGCCGGCGCCGCTTCGCCGTGCAGCACCGCGTAGCGCACGTCCGGCGCATCGAGCGCGCCATGATTTTCCACCTGCACCAGCGCCAGGCCGGCAGCCGTTCTGAACAGGCGCCGGTAGAGGCCGTAGTCGAATATCTCGACGCGATTCGCCGGCCGCCGCTGCAGCACGCGTACCGTCGCTTCGAGATGAAACGGCGCGCGCGTCGGAAGTTGGCGATCGGGTGCGGCCATGTCAGGCTTCCACCACGCGGCCGCCATGCGGTAGCGACAATGCGAGCGGGATCGCGAGCCCGCCACAGATCACCGCCGCCCACAGCGCCATCGACACGCCCCAGACGTCCGCGACCGGCCCGAGCGCAACAACGCCGAGAGCGCCCAACGCATTGGAAAAGCCCAGCGCGAGCCCGGAACCCATCGAGCGGTTCTCGGGCAGGATGTCCTGCGCGATCAGCACCGTCAGCGGCAGCGTCGAAAACAGCGCGACGCCGAGCAGCGCCAGCAGCACCCAGGCGAGCAGGCCGGAGGCGCCCATGAAGCCCGCGAGCAGCGCGACGCCCGCGACGATCGCGGTGATGATGACCGGCCGCCGGCCGATCCGGTCGCCGGCGCGCCCGCCGCCGAGGTTGCCGATAATGCCGACCAGCAGCAGCACCGTGATGAAGCTCGCGCCGCCGGTCAGGCTGCCACCCCCCTGGTGCCACAGTACCGGCAGGAAGGTGACGACGCTCAGGATCATCACCGAGCGCAGCGCGCAGAACGCGACCAGGCGCGCGAGCGGGCCGGCGTGCGCCCGCAAGTGCAGCGGCGTCGCTTCGCGCGGGCGCGGAGCAGCCGCCGGCGCATAGCGCCACAACACCGGCAGCGTGAGCAGCGACGGAATCGCAATCAGCCACAGCGCGTGCAGACCGCGCGCGGTGACCAGCCAGCTCGCGATCACCGGCCACGCGCCGCGGCCGATTTCGCCGCCGACCAGGAAGATCGACATCGAGCCTCCGTGGCGGCGGCCGCCGATCGCGCGCACGGCCGCGAGGCTTTGCGGATGAAACAGCGAGTTGCACAGGCCGGTCGCAATGAGCAGACCGAGCAGCGACCAGCGATTCGGCATGAGCCCGACCAGGGCACCGCCGATCGACGCGCCTGCGAGGCCGACGACGATGAACAATCGCCCGCCGATACGATCGGCAAGCAGGCCGGTCAAAGGCTGCAGCGCCTGGCCGATCAGCAGCGCCGCCATGAACAGCCCGGCATAGGTCACCGACAGGTTCAGCGACACCAGGATTGCCGGCAGCACGCCGGGCAGATAGTTGGCTGCGCCGTCGTTCAGGAAATGCGCCCATGCCAGCGCCGCCAGACGCGGACGGTCGGCGTGGACGCGGTCCAGCCCAGCAGAGGTCGATGAATCCATGTCGGAGTAGAATGGCGGCAACGTTAAAATCATAACAGAGGAGCCAACCGTGAAAATTCAACTGGCCTCACTCGTTGCCGTGCTGGCGTTTGCCGGCTGCGCCACCGCGCCGCAACCTGCGCCCCGTCCCGCTCCTGAAGCTGCACCGGTCGCGCCACAGCCGGCCTTCAAGCCGTATTACAAGACGGTTGCCGAACTGCAGGCCGCGCTGCGCGACGGCAAGGTCACTTCGGTCGAATTGACGCGCGATTTTCTCCAGCGCATCGATGCGATCGACAAGCACGGCCCGCAAATCAATTCGGTCATCGAGATCAACCCGGACGCGCTGGAGATCGCCACCGAGCGCGATCGGGCGCGGGCGCTCGGCAACGCGCACGGGCCGCTATTCGGCATTCCGGTAATGGTCAAGGACAACATCGACACGCGCGGGCCGATGATGACCACCGCCGGTTCGCTGGCGCTGGTGGGCCCGCCCGCACCACAGGACGCGACCGTGATTGCCAAGCTGCGCGCGGCCGGCGCGATCCTGATCGGCAAGACCAACCTGAGCGAGTGGGCGAATTTCCGCTCGAGCTACGCGACCAGCGGCTGGAGTGGCGTCGGCGGGCTGACGAAGAATCCGTACGTCCTGCCGCGCAATACCTGCGGCTCGAGCGCCGGCTCGGGCGCGGCGGTTTCGGCGGGCCTGGTGACGGTCGCGCTCGGCACCGAAACCGACGGCTCGGTCATCTGTCCGTCATCCATTAACGGCATCGTCGGCATCAAGCCGACCGTGGGCCTCGTCAGCCGCGCGGGCATCGTGCCGATCTCGCACAGCCAGGATACCGCCGGGCCGATGGCGCGTACCGTCAAGGGCGCCGCCGCGGTGCTGACCGCGATCGCCGGCAGCGATCCGCGCGATCCGGCGACTGCCGAGGCCGACAGCCACGCCACCGACTACACGCAGTTCGCCAAACCCGGCGCGCTCAAGGGCGCGCGCATCGGCATGGTCTGCGCGCTGGCCGGATTCAACCCGCACGTCGACGAGATCATGAACGAAAGCGCGGCCGCGCTGCGTGCCGCCGGCGCGACCGTGATGCCGGTGAAGCTGCCGCACCTGCACGATTACGGCAAGGCGGAGAGCACCGTACTGCTGTACGAGTTCAAGCACGACATCAACGCCTACCTCGCGACCCGCCCGAATCTGAAGGTCCACACGCTGGCCGACCTGATCGCGTTCGACAAGGCGCACGCGGATAAAGAGATGCCCTGGTTCGGCCAGGATTTATTTATCAAGGCGGAGGCCAAGGGGCCGCTTACCGATCTGGCGTACCGCAAGGCGCTGGAGAAGGAAAAGCAGCTGGCCGGCCCCGAAGGCATCGATGCCGCGCTCAAGGCGCATCACCTCGACGCACTAATGGCGCCGGCGACGGGTCCGGCCTGGGTGAGCGACCTGGTGGATGGCGACAATTACGGCGGCGGCGGGTATGGCCCGGCCGCGGTCGCGGGGTACCCGTCGATCACGGTGCCGGCCGGCAACGTGCACGGCCTGCCGGTGGGCGTGGTGTTTTTCGCCGGCAAGTGGAGCGAGCCGAAGCTGATCGGCATCGGGTACGGCTTCGAGCAGGCGACGGAGGCGCGCATCCGGCCGCAGTTCGACAAACACGCGCCGCGTGCGGAGACGGTGCCGACGCTGGCCGCGCAGCAGGGGGATGCGCCGTCGCAGCCAGTCAACGCATCGCCGATCTGCGGTCAAAACAATGAGGGATCTCTCTGAGTGAACTGTCATTCCTGCCTGCGCTGGTATGACAAGAATGGCTCAGCCCTCGCTCAACAGCCGCAGCGTAATGTCCGTGTGCCCGGTCCAGCTTTCGGCGAAGTGCCGGAACTCGTCCGCCGGCAACGGCCGGCAGAACAGGTAACCCTGCATCAGGTGGCAGCCGTAGCGGCGCAGGAACGCGGCCTGGTGCGGGGCTTCCACGCCCTCGGCCACGACTTCGAGTTCGAGCTGCGAGGCGAGCGTCAGGATCGATTGCAAAAGCGCGGTGCGCGTCTGGTCGCGGCCGATCGCCATCGTGTAGCTGGCGTCGATCTTGAGGCTGTCGAGCGGGAATTGCTGCAGGTAATTCAGCGACGCATAGCCCGTGCCGAAATCGTCGACCGCGATGCGCACGCCGAGGTCGCGCAGCCGGCGCAGGTTGTTGAGCATCGGCTTGTCTGCCGTCACCACGTGCGTTTCGGTGATTTCGAGTTCGAGCCGATCCGGTGTGAGCGCGTCGCGTTCCAGAATCGTGCCGATCGCGGCGGCGAGATCCGCGCCGCGGGTGGCGGCCAGATGCGCGCCGGAGACATTGACGGCGACTCGCGGCGCCGGCGTCTGGCCGTGCCACTGTGCCGCTTCGGCGCAGGCGGCGCTGAGCATCCAGCGGTCGAGCGTCACGATCAAGCCGCTTTCCTCCGCGACCGGAATGAATTCATCCGGCAGCCGCAGGCCGCGCTCCGGGTCGCGCCAGCGGACCAGCGCCTCGGCGTACTCGATCGTGCCGGTGTCGGTGTTGATGATCGGCTGAAACCACGGCTGCAACTCATTTGTCTCGATTGCCCGCGCCAGACGCGAGTCCAGCGCCAGCGACTGCAGTGCGGCGGCGTTGGCGGCGGCATTGAAGAAATGCGCGTGCGACGCCCGATCTTCGGCGGCCTGGTCCATCGCGGCCGCGGCGCGCTCGAGCAACGCCGCGGCGGTCTCGCCGTCATTCGGATACAGACTGACGCCGAGCCACAGCACCGGCTGAATGCTGCGACCGCCGATGTCGATGGGCTCGCGCAGTAATGCGTTCAAACGGTTGAGCTGCGTGGTCAGTTTGCCCACCGAATCCATGCGCTCGAACAGCAGCACGAATTCGTGGCTCTGCGTGCGCGCTGCGGTGACCGTGCCCGGCGGCACGTTGGCGATGAAGTGCTTGAGGCGTGCGGAGATTTCCGCCTGCAGCGGATTGGCGGGCGCCCCCGGCACGTCCGCCAGCCGCCGGATGTGCTCCAGCCGCAGCGCGCAGACGGCCACGCCCTGCGTCAATGTTGCGCGGCCGAGCGCCTGGTCGAGTTTGTCGTCCAGGTGCCGCTTGTTCGGCAGCCCCGTCGCCTGGTCGAACCAGACCAGCTTGCGGATGCGCTCGAGGGCCTCGCGGTAGCGCGTCACGTCCTGTAGCGCGTAGACGGTCAGCGGCGCATCGCCGTGCGCGTCGCGCATCATGTTGACCTTCACGTTGAGCGTGCGCTTGATGCCATCGCGCCCGGTCAAAGTGACTTCGGCGTCGACCGTTCCGGAGGTTTGGTCTCCACGCGGCTCGCGGTCGACGTTCAGCGCCGGCAGGATGTCCTTCATCGTTCTGCCGATCAGGTCGTCGTGCGGCCGGCCCAGCAAGAGGGCCGCCTGTTCGTTCACGACCGACACGGCGCCCAGATCGTCCAGCACCAGCACGCCATCCGACAGCGTCTTCAGCACCTGCATCGCCGCCGCGTGCGAACTCACGGCGACCACGCGATGGTGCCACGCCGCGTAGCCGATCGTGACGACGGTGAAGGCGACCATCACGTAGCCAAACGGGTACAGCGCAAAGCCCCAGCAGGCGGCAAAATCGAACACGCCGAGGAAGGACACGGAGAAGCCGTAAAGCAGGATGCGCGCGCGATGGCGGCGGCCGCTGTCGCGCGGCGACGCGCGCCAGGTGGTGAGCGAGCAGACGAACAGGAACAGCAGCGTTGCGCACAGGCTCGCGCCGAGCAGCGTGCCACCGAGATGGTAATCGGCGTAATAGCCCCAAGCGTAATGGTATGGTGCGCCGAGGAAGTCGTCGGTCGCGAGCAGCGTGTAGAGCAGCCCGCCGGCTATGATCCAGATCGGCCCGGACAGCCGGTCCCGCCAGCCGGAAAGCCCCAGCAGGCGCCGGAGCAGTTCGTACAGGCTCGGGCCGATGAAAATGATGCCGACCTGGCCCAGCGCGATCCACGGCTGCGCAACATCCGGCGTGCGCGCGATGTAACCCATCGCGTAGGCCACCTGCCACAGTGCGACCGCTACTGCGACCGCAAGCGCCCACACACCCGCCGGCGACTCCGACATGCGCCAGCGCATCAGCAGTCCCCAAAGCAGTGTCGCCGCGGCCACAAGCAGGTTGGGCAGCGCGAAGACGCTGAACTCGTAAGCGTCCAGGGTCAGTGGCATAGTGTTTATGTTCAGGTGACGCGGCTAGAATCTACCATTCGCGCCGTGCATTATCCAGCGGTGCAGGGAACCAACACGCCCGCGTGGACTCTGAAGCATACATATCGGCGGCCAGCCGATCGCTTTTGAAATCGAACAGGAGATTGCGAGTGAATAACTTATCTCTGCGCGCCGCAGGCGTCGCGCTGGCGCTGATCGCCGGCCCCGCCCTCGCCGCCGGCGGCGGCCATGACCATCAGCACGACCAGAATTCGGCTTCCAAGGTGCAGCCGCCCAAGGACCAGCAGTCGGTGACCAACGGCTCCGTCGAGATAGACGGCAATCGCATCCGCTACAAAGCGATCGCCGGCATCATGGTGCTGAAGGACCGCAGCAAGCACGACAAGCCGTACGCAAGCATGTCCTACGTCGCCTACATCAAGACCGGGGTGGACCATCAGGACCACCGCCCGATTACCTTTTTCTACAATGGCGGCCCCGGTTCCTCGACGGTCTGGCTGCACATGCTGGCATTCGGCCCCAAGCGCGTGGTGGTCGGCAACGGCACCCTGACCCCGCCGGCGCCGTACCAGCTCGTCAATAACGACGACAGCCTGCTGGATGCCACCGACATGGTGTTCATCGACGCGCCCGGCACCGGCTTCGGCCGCGTGATCGGCAAGAAGGAAGGCGGCGTCGGCAAGCCGAAGGATGTCTGGGGGATCGATCCGGACGCCAAGGCTTTCACGCAGTTCATCGAGCGCTGGCTGACCGAGCACAGCCGCTGGAACTCGCCCAAGTTCCTGTTCGGCGAAAGCTACGGCACAACCCGTTCGGCGGTGCTCTCGTACGACCTCGAGCAGCACAACATCGACCTGAACGGCGTCGTCTTGTTGTCGTCGATTCTGAATTTCGACATCAGCGTGGACGGTCCGCAGGGCAACCCGGGCGTCAACATCTCCTACGCCACCGGCCTGCCGAGCTACGCGGCGACGGCGTGGTATCACCACAAGCTGCCCAACCAGCCGAAGGATCTGGTGCCGTTCCTGAAGGAAGTCGAGCATTACGCGATGACCGACTACCTCGAGGCGCTCAACCTCGGCAACACGATTAGCCCGCAGCAAAAGCGCAAGGTCGCCGAGCAGTTGCATCAGTACACCGGCCTGCCGGTCAAGTACATACTGAAGGACGATCTGCGCATCGCCGGCGGCCAATTTGCGCACGAACTGCTGGGCGATGCCGACCGAATCACCGGCCGGCTCGACTCGCGCTACAGCGGTCCGGCGATGGACCCGATGGGCGAGCGCGGCCGCTACGATCCGATGGATTCGTCGATCGACGCGCCGACCATCGCCGAGTTCAACGACTACATCCGCAACACGCTGCACTTCGGCAAGGATATGCACTATCGGCCGTCGGCCTACCGCCAGATCTACAGCAGCGGGGGCGGCTGGAGCTTCAAGCACCGTCAGCCGGGTTCGGGCTACGCCAGCTCGGGCACGCCCAACGTGATGCCGGACCTGACCGCGGCGCTGAAGCACAACCCGAACATGAACGTCCTGCTGATGGGCGGCTACTTCGACCTCGGCACGCCGTTCTTCGCAGCCGAGTACGAGATGTACCAGCTCAATCTGCCGAAGGATTTGCAGGACAACATCAGCTTCCACTTCTTCCCGTCGGGACACATGGTTTATCTGAACCCGAAGGCGCACGACGGCCTGCACGACGCGGCGGCGAAGTTCATCGAAGCCAATTACAAGAAATAAGGCGAGATGGTGAAGGGGCTCCTCGGAGCCCCTTCCTTTTTCAGACGATCCTGACGCCACACTCGGTCAGGCGCTGCCGCACGGCGGCGTCCGAGGCCGGATCGACCGGCCGCGTCAGCTCCCACAGAAAATAAACCTCGAAACCGGCCGCGACGCCGTCCTCGGCGGTCCAGGCGACGCAGACATCGCGCGCGAGCCCACACAGGTACAGCGTTTCGATGCCGCGCTCGCGCAGATAGCCGGCCAGCCCCGTCGGCGGCCGTTCGCCCGCCGCATTCCAATTGTTGCGAAAACCGCTGTAGGAATCGACCGCCGGGTCCGCACCCTTGCGGACGATCGCATCGATGCGCTCGATCGGCAGATCGGGGTGCAGCTCGGCGCCGGCGGTATTCTGCACGCAGTGGTCGGGCCATAACGTCTGCGGGTGGCCATACAGCGGGATCGACTCGAACGGCCTGCGTCCGGCATGGCTGCTCGCGAATGAAATGTGCCCGGGCGGATGCCAGTCCTGGGTCGCGACGCAGCATCCGAATCGATCGCTCGTCATCAGTTCGCGCACCGGCGCGACAATGGCGTCGCCATCGGCGACCGCGAGCCCGCCGCCCGGCATGAAGTCCGGCTGAATGTCGACCAGCAGCAGCGCAGCCGTCGCAGGATCGGCGATCGGATCCATGTCAGCCGAGCCAGCCGTCGAACAGTTTGCGGCCGTAATAAAGGCCGACACCGCCGCCGACGCAGCCGATCAGAAAGGCAATGCCTGGACCGATGCGCGTCCCCAGCCAGCCGCCGAGCGAGCCGACGATGAACGCCCCGAGCCAACCGAATATCCCGCGCATGGCGGGCAATGCTACAACATTGTGCTAGAGTCTGCCTTCACCGCGCCTGCCAGGGACAACCCGCCAATGAAACGCATTCTTTTCATTTTCGCCATCGGGTTCTTCAGCGTGACCGCAGCCTGCGGTGCCAAAAAGAGCCTTCCCGCTCCCGCCGATGTCGCCGCCCCGCCGGCCGATGCCACGACGCTACCGTCAGGCCTGGCCTACAAGGTGCTCAAGCCCGGCACCGGCGACGTGCATCCGAAGCCGACCGACATCGTCACGGTCGACTACACCGGCTGGACCACCGACGGCAAAATGTTCGACAGTTCGGTCGCGCGCGGCGAGCCGGCGACCTTCCCGCTCAACCGCTTGATCAAGGGTTGGCAGGAAGGCATTCCGCTAATGGTGGTCGGCGAGAAGGCGCGTTTCTGGATCCCTGCCGACTTGGCCTACGGCAACAATCCACGTCCCGGTGCGCCGAAGGGCATGTTGGTGTTCGACATCACGCTGCACGCGATCAAGCCGGCTCAGTAACGCCCGCGCCCCGACCGGGCGCTGGCGCGGAAGGGGCTCCGCCGCCGCCACGCGAAAAAGCCGAGCAGTGCGGCGCCCAATAGCCACAGATACTGCGGTTCCGGAACGGCCGCTGTCGCCGCGACACCGCCGAACTGGTAATCGAGCACGGTGCCGCCGTCGCTTGGATCGATAACGCCGACCCCATAAGTGAGCGGCATCCCCGGCCCTTCGCCGTCGCTCCAGAAATCCAGGATGTCGCCGTTATCGAGCGTCAGCATCACGCCGTACACGTCCAGAAAACCGCCCGCGAACGGGTATTCGGGACAATCGACCGGAGACCCGTCGGGAAAGAACAGGTTGTCGTACGTCAGGCCGCCAGTGTGTGCATCCTGCATTGGCAGGTTGTTCGCTATCGGAAACAAGCTCAGGCTGGCCGGTACCGGTGGATCGCGTTGTGGGCTGACCAGTTCGAGTGCCTTCACCCCCGTGATCGAAGCATTGGAAATGCTGATGTTCGCGTCCGAGAACGTCCCGTTGACGCTCGTGATCGTGAACGCGGAACTCGGGTCGCCGCTGTTGGTATCCGGCGTGATCGTCAGCATGCCCGAGCCGCTGACCCCCGCCCCGCTGAATTGAAAATGAAACGTGCCGGCGTGGGCAAGCGGTGCGAAGGCAAGCGCCGCCAACAAGGCTCCGGCAGGCAGAAGTCCAGTTTTCATGATCGTTCCTCCATGAAGTAATCGACACTTCCTACGTAGAAACCAAAGCAAGAAACGTGCCAGAAAATTTACTTCTATGTAATCAACGGATTGCGAAGTGGCCTCGAATCCAAAATCGGGAAAGTGTAAATTTTCCCGGCACTTCAGGGGGTTACGAGGCGCTGCGCGGCGAGCCGCTCGTAAAAGGGACGACATTGATCGGCCAGCCGCTGCTGGAACGATGTCAGATGGATGTCGCGCGGCCGGTAAGCCTGGAAACCGGTCGAATCTTCGACAGTCTTGTACCAGTGGGTCGCCCAGACGCCGTCGCTCGCGCGCCCGCCGGCGGGCCAGTGCAGCATACGTTCGGTGAAGCTTATGCCGAGACGTGCGCACAGCGCGCGCAGGAGATCCCCGGGATTCTTCAGCACATCCGCCGCATCGAGCACCGGCGGCGCGGCGCCAAGCGTATCGCAGACGTAGTCGAACAGCCGCGCCTGCTGCTCGAATCCCAACTCCCACAGCGCCGCGTCCGGCCGGTTTTTTGTAAACGACGCTACCACCTCTTCCGGCCTTCGAATCAGGAAGCAGTGGGTGAGGCCGGCGAGCCAATCGAGTCTCATCCCGGGCAGCACGTGCTGGGTCATATGCTTCTGGTACCAGATCGGCTTTCCGTTTGGAATCGGCCCGTTCAGCGCGTGCGTCACCGCGTCGCAATCGCTGCTTTGCGAGGCGATGACCGCCTCGCGGCCCGGGTGCTTCGCGCCGGTCGCGACAAGGTAGTGCGCGTAGAGCGGCTCGTCGACCACCGCCGTGTCGCCGCGGTTTTCCCAGGCGCGCATCATCGCAGTCGAGATGTTGCGTGGCCCTGACCACATTGCGATGCGCATGCCGTCGCTCACACGCGCGGCCCCGTGCTGCTCTCGCGTGCGACCAGCGTCATATAGAGTTGTTGCAGGCGCTCGACCATCCGCCCGCGGCCGTCGCCGACCTGGCGGCCATCGATTTCGCGCACCGGCACGACGCCTGCGAACGTGCCGGTCACGAACGCCTCCCCGGCGCCGTAGACGTCGGTCAGGCTGAAGTCCTTCTCGAACACCGGAACACCGTTCTCGCGGCACAGCCGGATCACGTTGCCGCGCGTGATGCCGCCGAGGCAGTACTTGCCGGTGGAGGTCCAGACCTCGTTCTTGCGCACGATGAAGAAATGGGTCGAGTTGCAGGTCGACACGAAGCCATGCGGATCGAGCATCAGCGCCTCGTCGTAGCCGGCCTTGTTCGCCTGGATGCAGGCGAGAATGCAGTTCAGCTTCGAGTGGCTGTTGAGTTTCGGGTCGTGCACGTCCGGCGCACCGCGGCGCACGTGTACCGTGAACAGCCGGATACCGGCTTCGACCGTCGCCGGTAGCGGCTGCTTGTACTCCGGAATGATGACGATCGTCGCCGGGCCGATCACGAAGCGCGGGTCCTGGTGCGGGGTCGCCTTGACGCCGCGGGTGACCATCAGCCGGATGTGCACGCCATCACGCATGTCGTTCGCGCGCAGTACGTCGAGCACGCGCTCGATAAGCTCCTCGCGGGTCAGACCGATATCGAGATCGATGGCCCGCGCGCCCTCGTAAAGCCGATCGAGATGGGACGCGAGAAACGGCAATCCGCCATCATGCAGGCGCAGCCCTTCCCAGACGCCGTCGCCCAGCACGAAACCGCTGTCGAACACCGAAACCCTGGCTTCGGCGCGGGGGAAAAGTTCGCCGTTAATGCTGATCTTGATGTCGGCATTGCGCAGATCGTCGTCGTAATCGTGCGTGCCCCTGGCCATACTCTCGCTCCCGGCGGATGACGGCTCGAAAGTATGCGGGCCCGATTCGCTCCGGCGCAAGCGCCGCTACGGCATAGCCCCCTGGCTCATCGGCGTGGGCGTATCCGGGCCGTAAAGCGCGGGGATGTGCCGCAGTCGCCACGAGATCAGCAGGCCGCCGAGGATCAGCACGCCGGCGAAGCCGATCAGGCCGTTCCAGCCGTCGCTGGCATAGAATACGCCGCCGCTCGCCCCGGCGATGCTGGAGCCCATGTAGTAGGAAAACAGGTACATTGACGACGCCTGCGCCTTGACGGTCGCGGCGCGCCGGCCGACCCAACTGCTGACGATCGAATGGCCGCCGAAAAAGCCGAACGTCAGCACTACCAGTCCCGCCAGCACCAGCCACAGCGACGCGGCGAGCGTGAGCGCCAGGCCGATCAGCATCAGCGTAAACGTGCTCCACAGCACCTTGCGCCGCCCGAGTCGACCGCCCAACTGGCCCATCCACGGCGAGCTGAACATGCCGACGATGTAGACCGCGAAGATCAGGCCGACGAGCGCCTGGCTCAGGTCGTAAGGCGGTGCGAGCAGGCGGTAAGGGATGTAGTTGTAGATCGTGACGAACGCGCCGAGCAGCAGGAAGCCTTCGGCGAACAGGCAGCGCAGCGCCGGGTCGCGGAACATGCCGGCGAAGCGCCCGATCTGGGCGGCCGGCTGCAACGGTCGTGGCGTGAAGTGCCGCGACGGCGGCAGGTTGCGCCAGAAGATCAGCGCGGCGATCAGGCCGACTACGCCGACGGCCGCGACGCCACCGCGCCAGCCGAAATATTCCGCGACCACGCCGGCAATCAGCCGCCCCGACATCCCGCCGATCGCGTTGCCGCTGATGTAGAGCCCCATGCCGAGGCCGATCGACTCGACGTGGACTTCCTCGCTGAGGTAGGTCATCGCCACGGCCGGCAGGCCGCTCAATGTCAGGCCCAGCAACGTGCGCAGCCCCAGCAGCGCGTACCACGTCGGCGCGAGCGCGGTCAGCACGACGAGTATCGCCGAGGACAGCAGCGACACTGCCATCACGAACTTGCGACCGTAGGTGTCCGACAGCCCACCGGCAAACAGCATCGCAAACGCCAGCACACCGGTGGTCAGCGACAGCGACAAGGCGCTGCCCGCCTCGCTGACGCCGTATTCGTGCGCGAAGCCCGGCATTAGCGGCTGCACGCAATACAGCAAGCCAAACGTCGCAATCCCGGCCGCGCACAGCGCCAGGTTCATCCGGCGGAAAGCCGGCGTGCCGTGCCGGATCCACTCCGCTGCGGGTTCGTTCAGATCATCCATTGCTTGAAGGGTAATTCAGCCCGACCGGCCGAGCCATGAAAAAGGGCGGCCTTTTGGGCCGCCCTTTTACTGCGCTACTCAGCGCAGCGGATGATGCGAGGCGCTTACCAGCGGCCGCGACCACCAGCGCCGGCGCCAGCGCGCGGCTTCTTTTCTTCCGCCATGTTGATGCGGAGCGGACGGCCGCCGTTCTCGACGCCGTTCAGCGCCTTGATGGCCGCTTCGGCCTCGGCCTGCTCCATTTCAACAAAACCGAACCCGCGGGGCCGGCCGGTATCGCGGTCGGCGATCAGTTTGACTGACTGCACTTCACCGTGCGCCTCAAACATTTCCCGAACTTCATCTTCCGTGGCGCTGAAAGGGAGGTTGCCGACATAAATAGACTTGGACATGAACATATACCTGAACAAATAATAAAAAACCCTGCCGTGCGAGGTCAGGGTTTTAAGGCTGAATCCGTAAAGCAGAGCGTGCGGGACATCCCACACTACCGCCACTATACGCGGTTCGGACGAAAAAAGGCCGTTTATTTTTATGCGCCGCTAATTTTAGGTCTCGCCCCGCGCGCGCTCCCACTGGTCGATGTCCGTGACGATTCCGACCGTAGCGCGTTTCAGCCGGGTGACGGCGCCGGCGCGATCGTTGTCGAGCAGACATTGCCAGGCTTCGCGCGCCAGTTTCTGCTCGCGCCCGAGCACCTGGGCCGCGACAAGCTGCCGGGTGGCCGCCTGCAACGCGCCGACGCAATCGCCGATCTGGTCCGAGTCCAGCTCGCTGCGGTTCAGTACCATCAGGCAGGCGCCGGTCGGCGCCGCTTCAACCGCCTCGCGGACGGCGGCGGTCTCATCCGAGCGTTGCTGCAGATAACAGTCGCCCAGCGCCTGCACCAGCGCCATCAGCGCCAGCATCGATGCCATATCGTTATACAGATCGGGATCGCCGCGCGCGGCCGCAATTTCCGCCGTCGCCTGCAGCACGGGCGACACGATCAGGTGATATTCGTCGGCCGGCAGCGACGGGATTGAGTCGCAGGAAGTGTTGTCCACTGGCGTTCGTGATCGGATGGGAGCCGCCATTATCGGTGATCGGCCGGTTGAAGACCATGCGGGCGCGGCATGAACCATCGCACCCCGATCCGGGTATCATGGCAGACGATCACAATACGAAGAGGCAAAGCCATGTCCTGGATCTTCGAATTCGTGTTACTGGTACACATTCTGGCGGTGCTGCTGATGGTGGCGGCGATCGGCCTGCAGGCAACCATCGCCATGCTGAACCGTGCAGCGACGACGCCGGACGAAGCGCGGCAAATTTTGAAGGCGACGCGCTGGATTCCGCGTCTGTTCGCGCCCGCCACCGCGCTGATCCTGTTGAGCGGCATTTACATGGGCACGATTCTGGTGCTGGCGCGTCAGCCCTGGGGCTGGATGGCCGTCTCGCTGGTTGCCGTCATCGCGCTTGCCGCATGGAGTAAATCGTCGGGCCAAAAGTGCGCCGCGACGCTCGGCCGCCTGTTGGCCGAATGCGACAGCACCTTGTCGCCGCAACTGGAAGCAGTCCTGCGCGATCCTGCCCCGCTGTTTCATATAGCGCTGGGCGTCTGGGTGGTCGCGGGCATCGTCGTGCTGATGGTGTTCCAGCCGGGCATCTGGGGTTCGCTCGCGGTGATTGTGATTGCGTTGCTCGCCACGGTGGCTACGCGACAAGTGGCGGTGCGGCGTTCCGCGCCGGTGTCGCGACTGCCAACGTCCCGGCTGAAGTGAAAACAAAACCGCCACCGGAGTCCTGATATTCGACGAATCAGAAGGATGATTCACCTGCGCATCGAGCGGCTATGCCAACCGATGCGCAGGTGCTTTCTCTTAGTTAAATGAAGCGGTAAAAGCGACGAAGAAGCTGGTTGAAGTAGCGCTGGCGCTCACTTCGGTGGTGCCATAGTACGGAAGGCCATAGCTGCCGTAGGAGATGGTCGGCACCGTCAGATTGATATCGGCGCTGACGTGCGTAACGCCACCGACGATCCCCAGGCCCCAGTCGTCGTTGACCTGCCATTCGTGGCCGATGCGAAGCTGGTAACCGAAGCCCCGGTCCGAGTCGATGCTCGCGTTGTCTACGTCATAGCTCAGTTTGCCGCTGCCCAGCGTCACGCCGATGAAAAGATTGTTGTCGAAGTAGTACGTCAGGCCGGGGCCGATCAGCGCGGTGCTGACGGAGCTGCCGCTGGCGTCGCAGTTCATTCCTTCGGCATCGCAATCCGGATCCGAAATAGCGTTCGCACTGATGTCCCCGGTCAGCGCGAGATGCGGCGTGATGAAGCCGCCAATCCGAAAGTCCAGCTCAGCCCCGTTGCCCTTGAGGTCGATGCTCCCACTTGTGTCGTCCGAGTCAACGCTGTACTTGCCGCTCGTCAGACCGATGTCCATGTTCAGAAACAGGCCCTGATGGCCGACGTTCGGGGCGTCGAAGGAATCGGCATGAGCCGCGACAGGCAAGGAAACGAAGCCGGCAAACGCGGCAACGGCAAGCAGATTAATCAGCTTGGTCAAGATACTCTCCTAAGATTTGATTTTGGATTGCCCCGGCGTTCGGCCCCCCTGTAATTGGACGACGCCGGGGCCGGCCACCGTACGGTAGAGATTTGCTCGACTCAACCGACATCCGCCCGACGGTCTGTTTTTTACTACCGACGGTCCGCGGATGCGTGGGATCTTAGCTGTTCGCGCCGGCGTAACTCAGCCGAATCAACATGCCGGACGATGTCCGAGAGACTGGAACCAAGCCTGCAGATTTGA
>DASSTE010000090.1:0-5788 GCA_035708085.1 Gammaproteobacteria bacterium
CCCCGGGCGGCGGCGGCATGAGCGCGTCTCCCGCGCGCCACACCCGCCTGAGCGGGCTCGAGCCGCTGGTGATCACGGCCGAGTCCAACTTCATCAACGTCGGCGAGCGCACCAACGTCACCGGCAGCGCCCAGTTCAAGAAGCTGATCCTGGAAGGCCGCCTCGACGAAGCCGTCGTCGTCGCGCGCCAGCAGGTCGAGAACGGTGCGCAGGTGATCGACGTCAACATGGACGAAGGCATGCTCGACGGCCTCGCTGCGATGACCCGCTTCCTGCACCTGATCGCGGCCGAGCCGGACGTCGCGCGCGTGCCGGTGATGATCGACTCGTCGAAATGGGAGATTATCGAAGCCGGGCTGCGCTGTGTGCAGGGCAAGGCGATCGTCAATTCGCTGAGCATGAAGGAGGGCGAGGCGCCGTTCCTCGAACAGGCGCGGCTCGCGCGGCGCTACGGCGCGGCGGTCGTCGTGATGGCCTTCGACGAACAGGGCCAGGCCGGTACCGTCGAGCGCAAGGTGGCGATTTGCGAGCGAGCTTATAAATTGCTGACCGAGGAGGTCGGCTTTCCCGCGCACGACATCATCTTCGATCCAAACATATTCGCGATCGCGACCGGCATCGAGGAACACAACGACTACGGCGTTGCCTACATCGAGGCGGCGCGCGAGATCAAGCGCCGCATGCCGGACGTGCACGTCAGCGGTGGCGTCAGCAACGTATCCTTTTCCTTCCGCGGCAACAACGGCGTGCGCGAAGCGATTCATTCGGTGTTCCTGTATCACGCGATCGCCGCCGGCATGGACATGGGCATCGTCAACGCCGGGCAGCTTGCGGTGTACGAGGACATTCCCGCCGATCTGCGCGAGCGCGTCGAGGACGTCGTGCTGAACCGGCGCCCGGATGCGACCGAGCGGCTGCTGTCCGTCGCAGAAGATATCAAGGGCGGCGGCAACCAGCGCGAAGCGGATTTGTCCTGGCGCGAAGGGCCGGTCAGCGAGCGTATGACGCACGCGCTGGTGCATGGCATTACCGAGTACGTCGAAGCCGACACCGAGGAAGCGCGCCTGCAGGCGGAGCGGCCGCTCGACGTGATCGAAGGGCCGCTGATGGATGGTATGAACGTTGTCGGCGACCTGTTCGGTTCCGGCAAGATGTTTCTGCCGCAGGTAGTGAAATCCGCGCGCGTGATGAAGAAAGCGGTGGCCTGGCTGTTGCCCTATATTGAAGCCGAGAAGGACGAGCGAGCGCGCAGCAAGGGCAAGATAGTGCTGGCGACGGTCAAGGGCGACGTGCACGATATCGGCAAGAACATCGTCGGCGTGGTGCTGCAGTGCAACAACTACGAGGTGATCAACCTCGGCGTGATGGTACCGGCGGCGAAGATTTTTGCCGCGGCGCGCGAGGTCAATGCCGACATCATCGGCCTGAGCGGCCTGATTACGCCGTCACTGGAAGAGATGGCCCATGTCGCGTCCGAGATGAAGCGCGAGGGTTTCGAGATTCCGCTGCTGATTGGCGGCGCGACGACATCGAAGGCGCATACCGCGGTCAAGATTGCGCCCAATTTCGACCATGGCGTCGTGTATGTGAAAGACGCGTCACGCGCGGTCGGCGTCGTGTCGAAACTGCTCGGCGGCGAGCGCGAGACCTTTCTCGCTGAAGTTGCTGACGATTACGAGCGGGTCCGCCGGCAGCATCGCGGCAAGCGCGAAGAAAAGCGGATGCTGAGCCTGGCGCAGGCGCGCGCGAACGCCACGCCGATCGACTGGCAGGCCTACACGCCGCCGCGCCCGAAGCAGCTTGGCGTGCAGGCATTCAACGATTACCCGCTGGCGGACATCCGCGAATACATCGACTGGACACCGTTCCTGCACGTCTGGCAGCTCAAGATGAGCTACCCGAAGATTCTCAAGGACCCGGAGAAGGGCGAGGCCGCCCGCAAGCTGCTGGCCGATGCCGAAGCAATGCTCGACAAGATTATTGCCGGTAAATGGCTGACGGCCCGTGCCGTCATCGGGTTGTTTCCCGCCAATCGTGTCGGTGCCGACGATATCGAAGTTTATGCCGACGAGTCGCGCCAGCAGATCGTTGCGCCGGTGCATTTCCTGCGCCAGCAGCACGAAAAGCCGGCGGGCAAGCCGAATTATTGCCTGGCCGACTTTGTCGCGCCACGCGGCATCGACGATTGGTTCGGCGGCTTCGCGGTCACGACCGGTATCGGCATCGAGGAGCACATCCGGCGATTCCAGGCGAATCACGACGACTACAGCGCAATCCTGCTGGAGTCGCTCGCGGACCGGCTGGCGGAAGCGTTTGCGGAGTTGATGCACGCGCGCGTGCGGCGCGAGTTCTGGGGCTACGCCGCGGATGAAAAGCTCAACAACGACGCGCTGATTTCAGAAGGCTACCAGGGCGTCCGGCCGGCGCCCGGTTATCCGGCCTGTCCGGATCACCTGGAGAAAGGAACGCTGTGGCGCCTGCTCGACGCGAAGCGCAACAGTGGCATCATGCTGACGGAAAACTTCGCGATGGATCCGCCGGCGTCAGTCAGCGGCTTCTACTTCTCGCACCCCGAGTCGCGCTACTTCGGCCTCGGCAGGATCGGCCGCGATCAGGTCGAGGATTATGCGGAGCGCACCGGGCTGACCATGGCCGAAGCCGAAAAGTGGCTTGCGCCGTCGCTCGGGTACGAGCCGGAGCCGGAAGAGATCAGGCAGAAGGCCGCGAACGAATAACTCTCAAAACCCTCTCCCTCAGGGAGAGGGCAGGGTGAGGGTGTGGACGCGATGTTCCGCTGCTTCTATTGCGCGGCGACCGCCTCCAGCACCGTCGCCGCATGCCCCGGCGCCTTGACCTTGCGCCATTCCTGGCGCAGCACGCCGTCGCCGTCGATCAGAAAGGTGCTGCGCTCGATGCCCATTACCTTCTTGCCGTACATGTTTTTTTCCTTGATGACGTCGAACATGCGGCACAGCGTTTCGTCCTGGTCGGAAATCAGGTCGAACGGGAAATTCTGCTTTTCCTTGAATTTTTCGTGCGATTTCACGCTGTCGCGTGACACGCCGACGATGGCGGTATTGAGCTTCTTGAACTTCGGGCTGAGGTCACGAAATTCCTGGCCCTCCGTCGTGCAGCCCGGCGTCGCATCCTTCGGGTAGAAGTAGATCACGAGGTTCCGGCCGGCGAAGTCCTTGAGTCCCAGCGACTTGTCGCCGGTGGCCGGCAGCACGAATGCCGGTACTTTTTTGCCCACGCTGACTTTACTCATGACTTTCTCCTTAGTTTTTTAGCGGTTCAATGATCGCATCCAGGTTGATGCGGTCGCACAGGTCCATGAAATCTTCGCGCAGATCGGCGATTGCCATGTTCACCGGAATCGCGACGACCATCTGGATCGCGAACAGCGGCGCACCGGTCTGCGGGGCCGGATAGGCGCGCGTGCTCAACTCCGAGATTTCGATCTCGCGAGTGATGAAAAAATCGGCAAGATGATGAATGATGCCCGCCTGATCGGCGGCAATCGCATCAATAGCGTACGGAATGCGGTCATGGCGCGCGGTGCGCTCGCCGCTGCGGCGCGTGGTAATGGACAACTCAAGCTGATCCGCCAGCCGCGTCAGCGTCGTTTCCAGCCGTGCGATCGCATCCCATTTGCCCGTTGTCAGCAACTGCAGCGCGAATTCCTGCCCGAGCAGGATCATCCGGCTGTCCTTGACCAGGCAGCCGCTGTCGAGTGCGGCGCGGGTGATTTCCCGCAGCAGGTCGGGGCGCTCCTTGCCCAGCACGGAAACCACGAGAAATTGCTTCATTGTGCTTGGTGTTTTCAAACAGTGCGGGCGAACAGTTTAGCTGCATCGCCACGGGCTTGCTACCGCGGTGCCGGCAGCCTACCATGCGGGCTTTTACCCGGAGCGGAATCCCGCGATGTTTCAGGGCAGCATGGTCGCGCTGGTCACGCCGATGACCGCGAGCGGCGAAATCGATGTAGCGGCCCTCGAGCGCCTGATCGAGTTTCACATCGAGAACGGCACCGATGCGCTGGTGCCGACCGGCACGACCGGCGAATCGCCAACGCTGAAGACCCCGGAGCATGCCGAATACCTGCGCACCGTCGTGAGGATCGTGCGCCGCCGTGTGCCGGTCATCGCCGGTACCGGCTCAAATTCCACCGTCCAGACCCTCAACCTGACGCGCGAGGCGGTCAAGGCGGGCGTGGACGCCTGCCTGCTGGTCGTGCCGTATTACAACCGGCCGCCGCAGGAAGGTCTCTACCAGCATTTTCGTGCCATCGCCGAAGCGGTGTCCGCGCCGATGATCCTCTATAATGTGCCCAGCCGCACGTCGTGCGACCTGCTGCCGGAGACGGTCGAGCGGCTCGCGCGGATTTCGAATATCGTCGGCATCAAGGAAGCGACGGGCGACGTGTCACGCGTTCAGGGCCTGCGTGCCCGCTGTGGTGACGACTTCGACCTGTACAGCGGCGACGATTCGACGTCGATGGAATTCGTGCTCGCCGGCGGGCATGGCACGATCTCGGTGACGGCGAACGTCGCGCCGAGGCTGATGCACGAAATGATCGCCGCCGCCCGCGCGGGTGATCGTACGCAAGCCGAGCAACTCGACGGCAAACTGCGTTCGCTGCACAAGGCCCTGTTCGTGGAAACGAACCCGATCCCGGTAAAATGGGCGTTAACGGAAATGGGGTTGATGCACGGTGGAATTCGCTTGCCGCTGATACCGCTGGCCGGCTCACATCAACCCGCCGTGCGCGCCGCGTTGCGAGAGGCCGGTTGTCTTTAACCAGGAATTATTGATGTTCAAACCGATTATGACCATCGCCATTCTCGCCGGCCTGTTCGCGCTGGCCGGCTGCGCATCTCAGCCGTGCCGCGACGCGCTGTCGTACCGCGAAGCGCAGGCGCACGCGCCGCCGACGGTTCCCGACGGCCTGAAGCCGCTGACCCCGGACCCGGACTACCAGATCCCGCCGGGCAATGTTTCGAAGACCGGCCCGACCTCACTCGCGCAGTGCCCGGTTTACCCGCCCCAGGTCATCAGGCCGGGGCAGCCGCCGGCCAAGGCCGGCTGATTTGCGCGGTGGCGAGCCATAGGTTAGGCTTCCGCGCCCTGATTTCCGGAGAGGTGGCCGAGCGGTCGACAAAATCGCCGGGAGCGATTTTGAACCGCCGCAGGCGGGCCCCGCAGGGGTGGAGGGCAGGATGCCCGGAATAACGCGCACGCCTGAGCGGCGCGAAGCGCCGCCGCTGTAGGCGGCGATAAGTTTTTCAACGGAGAGGTGGCCGAGCGGTCGAAGGCGCACGCCTGGAAAGCGTGTATACGGTAACTTCCGTATCGAGGGTTCGAATCCCTCTCTCTCCGCCAAATTGCATGGTTTGAGCGCAGGCCGAATTTAGGCCGTCGCGCCCAGTAAACCAGATTCGAACCCTCGATGTATAAATGGTTGGTTCGACAAAATCGTCGGGAGCGATTTTGAACAGCGCAAAGGCGCTGGCCCGAAGGGCGGCGGGCAGGACAGCCCGCAAGTAATCCCGCCCTCTCCGCCATTTTCCTTGACCGCACCGTGCCGATTCTTGGATAATTCGCAGTTCCTCACAACGCGCCCGTAGCTCAGCTGGATAGAGTACCTGGCTACGAACCAGGTGGTCGGGAGTTCGAATCTCTCCGGGCGCGCCATTTCTTTCGGGATATCCGACCCCTGATAATTACGAAGAGGCTGAGGGTGGCGGAGATTCGAAATCCCGACGTATCAATTGCTGTTCGACAAAAT
>DASSTE010000091.1:0-32232 GCA_035708085.1 Gammaproteobacteria bacterium
GGAGTAGCAGTGCGTTCCCCGCGTACGCGGGGATGAACCGGCAACGCGTTGATCGGCCAGTCGTCGCAATACGCGTTCCCCGCGTACGCGGGGATGAACCGCGTGACGCGGCCGGCCCGTAGCGAAAGCCCGAGCGTTCCCCGCGTACGCGGGGATGAACCCCTGCTAACCGGCGGGGAAAAGCAGGACGGGCCGCGTTCCCCGCGTACGCGGGGATGAACCGGAATTTATCAGGCTTGGCCGGTGCCGTTTCGACGCGTTCCCCGCGTACGCGGGGATGAACCGGAGTAAAGCATGAGCAAATCGAATGACGGCAAGCGTTCCCCGCGTACGCGGGGATGAACCATAAGCATAGGCACTATTAATGTCGTAATAAACGCGTTCCCCGCGTACGCGGGGATGAACCGGTGGCGTTCCTTCGAAAACTTCTACGCCGATAGCGTTCCCCGCGTACGCGGGGATGAACCGTACAGGGGGCGATTGGCGGGGCGGCTTGGGCTGCGTTCCCCGCGTACGCGGGGATGAACCGCGGGGCCGGATTGCCCGGCCCCTGTTTCCTTACGCGTTCCCCGCGTACGCGGGGATGAACCGATCATCAGCCGGCCGTAGTCCGACCGGATGCAGCGTTCCCCGCGTACGCGGGGATGAACCGAACGCCTACGGTTCAAGCCCGCAATGGTGTAGGCGTTCCCCGCGTACGCGGGGATGAACCGTCCCCGTACAGGGAAACCGTACAAGCGACTTCGCGTTCCCCGCGTACGCGGGGATGAACCGGGTGATCGACCCGAACCTGCGCCAATTCGCCACGCGTTCCCCGCGTACGCGGGGATGAACCGACCGTGGGTTGCGCGGTGACCGGGCGCAGTTCGCGTTCCCCGCGTACGCGGGGATGAACCGACTGGTAGTCAGCCAGTCAATCTCCACGTCTTGCGTTACCCGCGTACGCGGGGATGAACCGGCCATCAACGACATGGGCAAGAGCCTGCTCGAGCGTTCCCCGCGTACGCGGGGATGAACCGACAGGGGTGACAGTATGGCTACGGCTATCGTGGCGTTCCCCGCGTACGCGGGGATGAACCGGACACGAAGGATTGCGTGCTCGTTGGCCTCAACGCGTTCCCCGCGTACGCGGGGATGAACCGTTGGAGCCGTACGGTGGCGCTGTTGCCCTCGTGCGTTCCCCGCGTACGCGGGGATGAACCGCGGCAGCAGAAACAAAAGCCAAAACAAGCGCGGCGTTCCCCGCGTACGCGGGGATGAACCGGTGGCGGGTCAGCGGTTCCATGTGCCGGACGCGCGTTCCCCGCGTACGCGGGGATGAACCGTAACTACCTGGTCGGCGCGCAGCAGCATGAAGGCGTTCCCCGCGTACGCGGGGATGAACCGTAATCACCGTGACCGCCAGCGGAATCCACCACGCGTTCCCCGCGTACGCGGGGATGAACCGCGGTCGGCATAGTCGTTGGCGCGGTCAATGATGCGTTCCCCGCGTACGCGGGGATGAACCGCATGGCTTACACCTTTAGTTTAGTGTGCTGAAGCGTTCCCCGCGTACGCGGGGATGAACCGTGATCGAAGATGCGGCAACGAAAATCTTAAACGCGTTCCCCGCGTACGCGGGGATGAACCTCGATAACGAAGTTCGGGCTGACTGGAGTGAGCGCGTTCCCCGCGTACGCGGGGATGAACCGATCGTCCCGGCGCCGATCTCGCTCTTGAACCAGCGTTCCCCGCGTACGCGGGGATGAACCGAAAACAGCAGGCCAACAGGGTGAACGGCTGTTGCGTTCCCCGCGTACGCGGGGATGAACCGACGACTGCGTGTAGCTGCGAAACGAGTACGCGCGCGTTCCCCGCGTACGCGGGGATGAACCGATGGCCACGCCCGACGCGGTGGTCACGATCCGCGCGTTCCCCGCGTATGCGGGGATGAACCGAGAAAAACTGTACGAAAATAGGAGAATTCAGTATGGAAATGAAAGAGGGTTGGGGAGACATCGTAGGCCGCCGCGTCGTCGGCGTATTTCTGCACGTTCGCGGCAGCCCGGCCAAAAGCCAGATGCTGCTGGCGTTCGATGACGGTACGAGCTTCGAGTTCCGCAGCCGCGAGAAATCGAAGTCGGCGACGGGTTGTGGTCCAGCAATATCGACCGCACTCCCGCCTAAGTGCGTGACGGCAGTTGTTCTGCTATGAAGCGCGCTTCAATATCGACGGCAACGAAGTCATCGAACGCCAGGAATGAAGCACGCTTTTCATGGCTGGAGCTGGAACCGGCCAATAATTGACTTGGTCTTATACGTAGTTTACTTTTGAACTATGATCCGGATTAACGTTCATGAAGCCAAAACTCACCTTTCGGCGTACCTGGCGCGATTGGAGGCCGGCGAGAAGATTGTGCTTTGCCGGCGCAACAAGCCGATCGCGGAGATCTGCCCGTTGCCGGCCGGCGCCCGGAAGCCGCGGCAGTTGGGGGTGGGCGGCCGGACGGCGACTCTGTGTCCGTCTTTCTTTGAACCGCTGCCCAAGCATTTGCTCGATCTGTTCGAAGGCCGCCGCGAGTGAGGTTGCTGCTTGATACGTGCACCTTTCTATGGGCGGTAAGTGACCCGGCGCAGCTCTCCGAAAGGGGACGGTCGCTCATCATCGATCCGGATAATGAGGTGTTCCTCAGCGTCGTATCTGCATGGGAAATTGCTCTGAAGCAGGGGCTTGGCAAACTTGAGTTGTCGGAACCGGCTGTTCGCTACGTTCCCCGATATCGAGAAGCCCTGGAAGTTGCCGAACTCGCGCTGGATGAGGCCTCGGCGCTTCAAGTAAGCCAGTTACCCACGCCTCATAATGACCCGTTCGATCGCGCGCTTGTCTGCCAGGCTATCGTTCATGGTTTGACTATCCTTACGCCGGATGCGCAAATTGCGCGTTATCCGGTGCCTGTAACATGGTAGATATGCTCTTTCGGCAACTTTTCGATACCGCCTCCAGCACGTTCACGTATCTCATCGCCGATCGCGCGAGCGGCGAGGCGCTGATGATCGACCCGGTGCTGGAGCAGGTGGAAAACTACGACCGACTGCTGGCCGAGCTGGATCTGAAGCTGGTGGTGACGCTGGAGACGCACACGCATGCGGATCACGTCACGGCGGCGGGGCGGCTAGCCGATACGCATGGTTCGAAGATCGTCACCGGTGAACACAGCCGCGCGCAGTGCGTGCACGAGCGGTTGCGCGATGGTGAGACGCTGCGCCTCGGAGATGTGGCAGTGGATGCCATTTATACGCCCGGCCACACAGATGACTCTTATTGCTATCGCGTGCACGACCGGGTCTTTACCGGCGACACGCTGCTGATTCGCGGCACCGGTCGTACCGACTTCCAGAACGGCGATGCATTCGCGGCCTGGGACAGTCTGTTCAACAAGCTGCTGAGGCTGCCGGACGAGACGTTCGTCTACCCGGGTCACGATTACAAGGGTTGGACGGTGAGCACGATCGGCGAGGAGCGGGCGCACAACCCGCGGTTGCAGGTCGGTTCGGCACAGGAATATGCCGATTTGATGAGCAAGCTGAACCTGCCTTCGCCGCGGCTGATCGACAAGGCCGTGCCGGCGAACCTGCGTTGTGGCCGGGCGGCCGTATCCGCCTGATACTGCGGCTGCTATGATTCGCCTTCGACCGATACCCCTGATCAAGGAGCCAATATGCCGCCGAAGATCATCGCCCCGGCGCTGATTGTGGTCGCCCTGACCGCGCTCTCGGGCTGCTCGTCCGAACCGACAACCGCCGGTGAACGGGCCGCGTGCGCGAACGGCCTCAACGCGGCGTATGACGCGCTGAATTTCGCCAGGTCGAAAGGTTTCGGCGGCACGGTCGACTACACCAAGGCGGCAGCGCTGCTGGGCGCGGCCAAAATTCAGCAGCAGTTCGATGAATACGACAACTGCGTCATCAAGGTCCGCGAAGCGCAACGCCTGATCAGCGAATCGCAACAACAACATTAAGCCGCCGGCCGATGCCGCGGCTGACTTTCAGAGACATCCACCCGACGACGCGCCGGTTGCTCGGCGCGCGCTTTGCCCGCAGTGTCGGGCAAGGCCTGCTGATCGTCGACCTCGCCCTGTACCTCCATGCGCTCGGCTGGAGCGGCGCCGCAATCGGCGCGACGCTGAGCGGTGCCGGGTTCTTCGCCGCGTTCGGCAGCATTGCCATCGGCATCGTCAGCGACCGGCTGCGGCGCAAGCCGTTCCTGGTTTACAACGAGGGGCTGACGCTGATCTGCGGGCTGTTGCTGCTGTTCGCACACCAGCCGTGGGTGCTGATTATCGCCATTATTCTCGCGGGGTTCGGCCGCGGGCAGACGGGCTCCGCCGGCCCGTTCTCGCCGGCGGAACAATCGTGGCTGGCGGAGGCGGTCAGACCTGAGCGGCGCGGGCGGATTTACAGCCTGAACGCCGCGCTGGGTTTCTTCGGCATGGCGATCGGCGCGGGCATCGCGATGCTGCCGTTCGTGTGGCGCGATGCGCTTGGCCCAGCGGGGGCGTATCGGCCATTGTTCGGAATCATCGTCATTGGCGCCGGCGTCAATATCTGGCTGTTGAGCGGCGCGGCCGAGTCGGCGCGCGCGGCCAGCAAGCGCCGCCGGCGTGAGCAGACCCGGCAGGAGCGGGGCAGCCCGGTGCAACGGCGCGAAAACCGCATGCTGATCCGGTTGGTGCAGATGAACGCGGCCAACGGCCTGGCGATCGGCCTGACCAGCCCGTTGATCAGCTATTGGTTTGCGCTGAAATTCGGCATCGGGCCGGAGGAGATTGCGCCGGTCATGGCGCTGGCTTTTGCATCTGCCGGCGGCGCATCGCTCTTCACCGGCCGCCTGATCGATTGGCTCGGCATCGTGCGCTCGGTGGTCGTGACGCGCGGCATCGGTGTGGCTATGTTCGCCGTACTGCCGTTGAGTCCGTTCTTCCTGCTGGCGGCACTGATTTACCTGGTGCGCGTGGCGTCCAGCGGCGGCTCGCTGGGGGCGCGCTGGGCGCAGGTGGTGTCGCTGGTCGGGGATGAGCGGCGCGGCCTGGCCACCAGCGCCAACGCCGCTTCATTCCAGATTCCGCAGGCAATCGGGCCGGCGATCGCCGGCACCCTGATCGGTGCCGGCTGGTTCGCAATACCGTTCTACGCCGGTGCGGTGTTGCAGAGCGTCTATGTCGTCGCCTACGGCCGCGTGTTCGGCCGCTGGGAAAAAGAGGAAGCGGCGCGTTCTACTGAAAGTTGACCGTCGTTGTCTCGTTGGCGGTGACCGTTACCGTCTTCGTCGTCGAGAACTTCAGCGTATCGGCCTGATCCGGCGTATCGAGCTTGGCGCAGGTCACGGCCAGCGTGTAATCGCCTGCGGCGACGAAGCCGATCGAATAATCGTAGGCGCCGGTCGTGTTGTTCAGCGTCAGCATTGCGCTGTCGAGCGGCTGTACGCCGGCCGTCGTGCTCGTATTGACGTCGCCGGGAATCGCGTTCGCACCCGAGTAGATATAAACGGCGGGACCGCAGGTGGCCTCCGCGATCGACAGTGTGCCGATGGTGAGCGTGTTGGCGACAGAGCCCTTGATCGTGCCGACCTTGACGTTGTTGACCAGGCGCAGGGCGGGCCGCAGCTTGTAGGCAGTGGTCGACGGGTCGGTGGGCGCATTGATCGACTTGCGCAGGTTGAAGTCGATGGTGAAATCGGCCGCGCCGCCGACGGGAACGGTAAAGCCGCTGACGAGCTTGAGGCCGGTCTCGGCACCGCTGGGAATGGCAAGGTCGTGGCGCGTGCCGTCGTCGAGCATGATGTACGAATCGGCGGCATCGATGTCCAGCCGGATCCATTGGTAAGCGCCCGCGGCAAGGGTGGCGCCGCTGATCAATGTCGCCGCATTGGCGCCCTGGTACTTCAGCAGGTCGATTGTTTTCGGTGAATCGAACTTGAAGGTCTTCGTGCCGTCCGGCCCGTGCACTTCGACGCCGCTGAACGCGACAACGACGGCGGTAGCGCTGTCGAGGGGCGCATCGGTGATGCCGAGGTTCAGGGTGCCGGTTTGGGGCGTGGCAGTGTCGCCGCTGGAGCCGTTGCAGGCGGCAAGCGTGAGCGTCAGCGCCGACAATAGCGCGATCGACAGCAGCCGCGAGGCGAAGGTCTTCGTCATTGGATTCTCCCGTGCGTGATTGTTGCCGGGAGTGTAGCAACGGTCGTCGCTTGTCGTGCGACGCTCGTCACGCTTTTTCGGCCTTATATCAGGTGGCGTTAATCAACGATGAGTAGGCCGGAAAAACTTGGGTCAACTCGCCCTGCTTGATCAACGCGGCCAGCGTTTCGATGTCCTTGTCGAGGCGCCGGTCGCCGGTATGCGGCGGCACATGCTCGCGTACCAGCGCGTGCAGCTTTTCGAGTTGCGGCGTCGTTTTCAGCGGCCGCTGCGCGTCGAGTGCGGCGGCGGAAGCCAGCAGTTCCACCGCGAGAATGCGCGCGACGTTGTCGGCGATCCGGTTCAGCTTGATGCCGGCCCATGGCGCCATGCTGACGTGATCTTCCTGGCCGGCAGAGGTCGAGATGCTGTCGACGCTCGCCGGGTGGGCGAGCGTTTTGTTCTCCGATGCCAGCGCCGCGGCCGTGACGTGCGCGATCATGAAGCCCGATTGGAGGCCCGGCTCGACCGTCAGGAACATCGACAGCTTCGGGTTGACCTGGCGGACCAGCAGGTCGCTGCGGCGCTCCGAAATGCCCCCGATTTCGGAGGCGGCGATGGCCATGAAATCCGACAGCATCGCGAGCGGTTCGGCGTGAAAGTTGCCGCCCGAGAGCACGTCGTCGTCGAATATCAGCGGGTTGTCGGACACGCTGTTGGCCTCCAGCGCGAGCTTGCCGGCTGCATGCGCGAGCGTGTCGCGCACCGCGCCCAGCACCTGCGGCATGCAGCGCACCGAGTAGGGATCCTGCACGCGGCCGCAGTCGCGGTGACTTTCCCAGATGTCGCTGCCGGTCAGCAACGCGCGAAACTGTTCCGCGACTGCGATCTGCCCCGGCATCCGGCGCACCTGGTGAATACGTGCATCGAACGGCGCATAACTTCCCGCCAGCGCCTCGACTGTCAGCGCCCCGATGGCGATGCTCGCGGCGAGCAGCTTGTCGACCTGCAGCAGACCTTCAATCGCCAGCGCAGCGCTCGCCTGCGTACCGTTCAACAGCGCAAGCCCTTCCTTTGCCTGTAGTTGCACCGGCTCGCGGCCCGCCGCTTCAAGCATATGCGGCCCACTCAGAATGTGGCCGTTGTGGCGTGCCTCGCCTTCGCCGATCAGCGCCAGCGCGAGGTGCGCGAGCGGCGCGAGATCGCCCGATGCGCCGACCGAGCCGCGGCTGGGAATAACCGGGATGACGTCGGCATTCAACAGCGCGAGCAGCGTATCCACGACCTCGGCGCGAATGCCCGACGCGCCGACGGCGAGACTGTTCGCCTTGAGCAGCATCATGCGGCGGACGATGTTGTCCGCAAACGGTTCGCCGACACCGGCGGAATGGCTGCGCACGAGGTTGTACTGCAGCTCGATCACCTTGTCCGGCTCGATGCGGGTGCTCGCGAACGCGCCGAAGCCGGTGTTGATGCCGTAGCTGACGCGGCCAGTGCGCGCCACTTCGGCGACGGTCGCCAGCGAGGCCTGCATTTGTTCGCGCGCCTGGTCGCCGAGCGAGACGCGCGGTCGTTGTAGTTCGAATGCGGCCAGGTCGCTGAGAGTCAGGTCGTGGCCGGTGAGGTGGAGAGTTGAATTTGTAGCTGTCATTGCCTTTTTTCCAGTCCCTTCTCCCCCGGGGAGAAGGTCAGGATGAGGGGGAGTTGATCGACTCTCCCTCACCTCAGCCCTCTCCCGGAGGGAGAGGGAGTCAAGAGTAGTGAATCATTCTGCCGCGTAAGTAGACCGCATCGGGCTTCAGAGCGCCCAGCTGATAGCACAGCATTTCCGGCGCGGGCACGTTCCAGAGCGTGAAGTTCGCCTGCGTACCCGGCTGCAGTGTGCCGATGTCGTCGCGGCCGAGGGCGCGCGCCCCATGGCTCGTCACGCCCTGCAAGGTTTCTTCCGGCGTCAGGCCGAAGAAAATCCCGGCCATGTGCATGATCGCGAGCAGGCTGGCGATCGGAGAGGAGCCTGGGTTGACGTCGGTGGCCAGTGCGATCGGTACGCCGTGGCGGCGAAACAGTTCGATCGGCGGCTTCCGCGTTTCACGCAGAAAATAGAACGCGCCCGGCAGTAGTACGGCAATGCTGCCGGATTCAGCCATCGCCAGCACGTCCGCTTCTTCGGCATATTCGAGATGATCGCACGACAGCGCACCGAGTTCGGCCGCGCGTTTCGTGGCGCCCATGTTCGAGAGTTGGTCAGTATGCGCGCGCAGGCGCAGGCCGAGTCGGTCGGCACGATTTGCCAGCTGCTCGAGATCGCTGCAGTCGAAGGCGATGTTTTCGCAAAAGATGTCTGCGGTTCCGGCCAGGCCGGCTTCGGCGACCGCGGGCAGCATCTCGTTGACGACCAGGTCCATGTACGCTTGCCGTTCAGTTTCCGCCGGCACGCTGTGCGCGCCGAGAAACGTCGGCACGATGTCCATGTCGATTTCGCGGCCCAATGCGCGAATCGCGCGCAGCATTTTCAGTTCGTCGTCGAGTGTCAGGCCGTAGCCGCTTTTGATTTCGCAGGTAGTGACGCCTTCCGCCTGCAGTGCCTGCAGCCGGGGCAGGGTCTCGGCCACCAGATCATGTTCGCTCGCCGCACGTACGGCGTGCACTGTCGACAGAATGCCGCCGCCCGCGCGCGCGATGTCTTCATAGCTCGCGCCGCGCAGCTTGGCCGCGTGTTCCGCCATGCGTTCGCCGGCGTAGAGCGCATGCGTGTGGCAATCGACGAAGCCGGGCAGCATGATACGATCCGCGGCGTCGACGGTTTCCGCGGCGGGTGCATCGGCAGGCGGATCGAGCACGGCGATGCGGCCGTTTTCGATGGCGATACTGCGGTATTCCGACTGCGCGGCGCTGTCCGTCATCGGGTAGATGCGCGCATTCTTTATGATGAGATCGTACACGGGCGGCTAGGATACACATAATGACAAGCAGACTCACCTTCCAGTACGTGCTGACGCCAAACGGAATCGAGCGCGACCGGACGCTGCAGGTGGACGAGGCCGGCACGATCGCCGCCATCGAACCCGCAAGCGGCCCGGCGGACGGATTTTTCGCGTTGCCCGGTATGCCGAACGCGCACAGCCACGCCTTCCAGCGCGCGCTTGCAGGGTTCGCAGAAGCACGCCTTGGCGGAGACTCGTTCTGGAGCTGGCGCGAAGCCATGTACCGGCTCGCAAACCGGGTGACGCCGGACGACACGCGCATAATCGCCCGCCAGGCATTCGCCGACATGCTGCGCGGCGGTTATACGACGGTGGCGGAGTTTCATTACCTGCACGGCCTGCCGGATGGCAGGCATGGCGCCGACATGGCGGAGGCCGTCATCGATGCCGCAGCCGAAACCGGGATTCGGCTGACGCTGTTGCCGGTGCTGTATCAGAACGGCAGTTTTGAACAAGCGGCGCAGCCGGAGCAGCGCCGCTTTGTGCACGCATCGCTCGACGATTATCTTGGCTTGCTCGAGTGCCTGCGCGGCAGCGCGCGGCTCGGAATTGCGCCGCATTCGTTGCGCGCCGTGCCGGCGGCGCAGTTGCCGGCGCTGATCCGGGCGGCCCGCGATCTGCTGGGGCCGGATTGCCCGATTCACATCCACATCAGTGAGCAGACGGGCGAGGTGGAGCAATGCCGCGAGCATTACGGCACGACGCCGATCGATTGGCTGGCACGGCACGCGACGCTGGATGGGCACTGGAACCTGGTGCATGCCACCCATGCCACGGCCGATGAGAGCCGGCTGATCCGGCATGCCGATGCGAATGTCGTGCTGTGTCCGCTGACGGAGGCCTATCTCGGCGATGGCCTTTTTGCCGCCGGCGAGCATGTGGCGAATGGCGGCCGCATTGCGATTGGCTCCGACAGCAACATTCGCGCGGACGCGATCGAGGAGCTGCGCTGGCTGGAATTCGGCCAGCGCCTGGCGGATCGGAAACGCGCACGGCTCGCGACGCCCCGAGGACTGGGCGCGCCACTCTGGTCAGCGGCGGCGCAGGGCGGCGCGGCAGCAGTAGGCGGCATCGGCGGAAAGATCGAAGTGGGGCAGCCGGCCGACCTGGTCGTGCTGGACGAGAATTCACCGGCGCTAGCCGGACACGACGAGGAAACGGTTCTCGACGCACTGCTGATCGCCGGCAGCCGCGCGGATCTCGCCGCCGTCTACATAGGCGGGCAAGAACGCGTAGAGCATGGCGAGCTGCTCGGGACACCCAACCCGCAGCCTGAATTCGACGCCACCGTCAGACGCCTGCTGACCACTAGCGACTAGCGACTAGCGACTAGCGACTAATACTTCGGCACAGTCCCCGGCAACTCGCGCGCCGCGACGAAGGCCGCGTAACCGACATACGCACCGGCGATCACATCGCCGAGGAAGTGATATTCGGACACGACCAGCGCCGCGCCCAACAGCACGAGTGCGGCCCAGCCCCATGGCCGCAGCCGCGGGAAATAGTGCATCACTGCGAACACGAATGCGCCGAACACGGCCATGTGGCCGGACGGGAAACCGAAGAAGTAGTCGCTGGAATGGAGCCAGTGAAATTCGAAATGCCAGGGATGGTCCATCCAGTAGCGCGTATCGACGCGCCCGAAAATGGCCTTGAGAATGTCCTTGGCCGTATAGCCGAACGGCAGTGCGGTGCCGATCACCTGCAGGCAGCAGACCACGCGCCAGCCGATGTGCTTGCGCCGCAGCAGAATGTAGCCGGCCCAACTGGCGAGGGTGATGACGGCGACGAATACGTCCAGCACGTCGGGGAACTCGGCGTGCACTACGAACCGCGTGGAGCCCTGACCGAGCTTCGCGGCGATCAACTTGGCGAGCGGCAGGTCGATCCAGGCAACGCTGATGCCGGTCGCAAGCGTCACCAGCGCCAGCACGGCGAGCATTCGCGGCCAGTCGCGCAGCACCAGCGAGCGCACCTTTACCTGCGGCGCCGGTTGATCGCGAGACTGCATGCTATGATCCAGATGAACCCTTTCTTCAACTGCCATGATGTCTGACGTAATTCCCTTTAAAGTCCGCGAGCCGACGGCCGAGGAAGTGCGCGTTGTTGTGAGTATCCCGCACACCGGCACCTATGTTCCCGACGACATCGCCGCCAACTTCGCTTCGGATTCGATACGCGCGCTGCCGATGACCGACTGGCACTTGCATCATTTGTACGATTTTCTGCCGCGGCTCGGTGTCACTACACTATACGCGACCTGGAGTCGCTTTGTCGCCGACCTGAACCGGCCGCCGCAGAACCAGCCGCTGTATCCCGGCCGGTTCGAAACGGGGATCGTGGCGGACAAGACATTCTGGGGCGATGCGATCTGGCGCAAGCCGCCGGATGCGGCGGAGGTCGAGCGCCGCAAGCGGCTGGTGCACGAGCCTTATCACGCCAAGCTGGCGGAGCTGCTTGAGGCGAAGCGAAAGAAGTTCGGCCGGATCGTGCTGATCGATGCGCACAGCGTGGCGTCGCGCGCCAGCCTGCTGCACGGCGAGCTGGAGAAGGACATTTATCTCGGCAATCGCGATGGCAGGAGTAGCGACGACTGGCTGATCGATTACGTCGCGGAACGATTTCGCGAGGCCGATCTCGAGGTGTCGTACAACGATCCGTACAAGGGCGGTTACATTACTGACCATTACGGGCAGATCGATGGCGTCGACGCGTTGCAGATAGAAATGTGCGAGCGGCTCTATATGGACGAGGACGATCCAAAGGCGGCTTTATCGAATCCGAAGTTCGAGAAGATGCGTGGGGTGTTGAGGGATCTTTTTGCTTCTTTGTTGTTGCGGGTTGAAGAGAAGATTGGCGGCTGACCGGTTGTTGGTGAGGGCGATGGGGTAGCTCCTTCCGAGGGACGCCGTGAACCCATCCATGGGGGCTTCCCTCGGACATCCCTGTCCTCAGAGACCCTCGGAAGAAGCTACCCCACCGCCTCACGACGCTGTCGTAGTTTCCGGCGACGATGAGGGGGAGTCAATCAACACCCCTCACCCTAACCCTCTCCCTGAGGGAGAGGGGCGACAAGCCGTCAGCCGCCGTTCTTCGGCTTAATAAACTTCAAAGTCATCCGGTCACTCTCGCCGATGTGGTCGAAGACCGGCGTGAGCATGTGCGTGATCCCCTTCACCATTTGCTCCATGCGGCTGTTTTGGCTGTTCTCCTTGGGTAGGTTTGGGGGATACGCGGTGCGGCGGGTTGGCGGTAACCAGAAGATGCTCGTCGTGCGCGGGTCGGCGGGATTAGCGTTGATCCGGGAAACGGCAGCCAACTTGAAGCCGGCCTGCTGCACTACGTTGATGACATAGGCCTCCGGGAGCCGGCTCAGCTTCTTGGCGTCCTCCATCGGATCGGTATTGGGATTGGCGCGGTGGCCGACGATGCCGAGGACGCCGCCCGGCTTGAGTACCTTGTAGGCAGCCTGCAGCACGCTTTTGAGGGCGCCTTCTTCCAGCCAGTCGTGCGCGTTGCGGAAAGTGAGGACCATGTCGGCGCTGTTGGCCGGCCCGAGGTCGACCTGCTTCGGCGGCGCGAACGAGACGACTTTGACTTTGCCGTAGACCTCCGGGTCCGCCTTCAGCTTCTGGCGGAACGCCTTCGCGCTGTGTTGCTCGAATTTGCTTTTGCTGTCGAGCGGCGGCGCGGCGTCGATAAGCTGGCCATGGTCCTTCAGGTACGGCGCGAGAATTTCGGTGTACCAGCCGGCGGGGCCCGGCTGCAGCTCGACTACCGTCATGTCCGGCTTGAGGCCGAAGAACTCCAGGGTTTGGTGCGGGTGGCGATACTTGTCGCGCAGCTTGTGCGCCACGCTGCGCTGCGGGCCCTGGATCACGTTGGAAAGCTGGTCGGGCTGGTAGTATTGAGCCGCCGAGGCGAGACCGGCGGTGAACGCCAGCGGCAGCAGCGAAATCAGGGAAATGGCAATCTTCATGGTGCCCTCCTTGTTGTTGGTACCGGGCCGGCGCCGGCTCGGATTTGTGTCTGGTCTATGTCAAAATACACCGTTTTAGCCTGTCCGCAAGTAAAAGATCATCTTTCATGAGTCGCGAAAAATTCACCCTGGTGCTGCAGTCCAGCCGCATGGTTACGCCGCGCGTGCGGCAACTCGATTTTGCGCGCGCGGACGGGGAGCCGCTCGATTACGTCTCGGGACAGTTCATCACGCTGCACCTGCCGTACGAGGACATGATGCTCCGGCGCAGCTACAGCATCGCGACGATGCCGGGCAGCGACGAGCACATTCGCATCGCCGCGACTAACGTGCCGAACGGGCGCGCGACAAAGCTGCTGTACGCGATGGAGCCGGGCGATACGGTCGAGGCGACCGGGCCGTTCGGCCGCTTCGTGCTGCGCGAGGATCCGCCGGCGCGCTACATCCTGGTCGCGACCGGCACCGGCGTGTCGCCGTACCGCGCGATGCTGCCGCGCCTGCGGGAGCGCCTGGATGGGGCCGGGTATTCGGCGATGCTGCTGCTCGGCGTGCGCGGGCCGGATGAGCTTTTGTTCGGCGAGGATTTCCTCAATTTTTCGAAGCAGCAGGATGGCTTCGAGTTCGTCGCCTGCTACAGCCGCCACATGCCGGACGCGCCGGGGCCGCACGAGCGCAGCGGCTATGTGCAGCGTACGCTGCAGGAACTCGATGTCGATCCCGAGCGCGACATCGTTTACCTTTGTGGCAATCCCGACATGATCGACGCGGCGGTTAACGATCTGAAGGAAAAAGGTTTCCAGAATCCGCACCTGCGCCGCGAGAAGTACGTCTCGTCGAATTAGCTGTTAGGATAAAGATTCAATCAAGACCAAGGAGCGGTAATGCAGACGACAAGGACCGTCGTCAATCCCAACTCCCATTCCCGCGCGCCGTTTCCGATCGCCCTGTTCGTGCTGGCGATCGGCGCGGCGGTGGTGGAAGCCGTCGTTCTCCAGGCGCTGGGCTTCGTCTCGGCGCTGCCGCTCGCGCCGCAACTGTCCGCGCCCGCACCCTTCGGCACCTTCCACGATTTGCGCTGGGTGTGGACCTACGCGTGGTCGTGGGGCAGCGTCGCCTGGCAGTTGATTGCGCTGCTGGCGTTCCGGTCGATTTTCGATACGCTCGTCATTGCGGCCGCCTGGCCGCGCGATTACCCGCGGCCCGGCATGTTCAGGCTGTGGCGCCGCAGCCTGCTTTACGTCGTCATTGCAATCGTCGTGATGTCGCCCTGGGCGACGATGACCTTCGCCGCCGGCGTCACCGGCGACGGCTGGTTCCTGCTGGCGGCGATCATCGCGTCGCTGGTCATGGCGCTGGTGATGCCGGCCGGCATCGTCACCGGCGAGTGGTGGCGGCGCATTCTGCCGTGGCGCACGATGCCGCACGTGCTGCTGGCGTGGGTCGTGCTGATGCTGGCGGCGCTCGCGATCACGTTCAGTCCCCCCTGGTTGACAGTAATCATCGCCGGCGCCTGCGGGGCGGTGAACGCATTCCTGTGGCGGCGCATCGTGATCACGGTCATCGCAGCGGGCGAGCCGCGCTACACCATCCCGCTCGCGCCGATCGCGATCGTAATCGTGCTCGGCATTTTTGTTGCCGGCGGCGGCTGGCTGTATGGCAACTCCCGCGGCTCGGGCAAGCATGGCAGCAAGCAGCCGGCCAAGTCGCTCAAGAGCCGGCCGGCGGCGCAGCCGGCAACCGCTTCGAATGGCTATCCGGTGGTTTTCGTCAACGGCTTCAGCACGCGTTACGACGGCCGCCAGTACGAGTTGTTCGGCCCCGGCATCGCGAGCTGGTATTACTCCTACAACGGCATCGACGACACCGGCCACCCGAAGCCCTACAGCCCGCGCGACACGCACCAGTCGCTCGGCGTCAGCGCGAGTTATCTCGCCTACCAGGTCAACCGCCTGCACCAGGCGACCGGCAAGCCCGTCACCGTGGTGGCCGACAGCGAGGGCACGATGATCGCGCGTGCCTATTTCGCCGCGAATCCGCATCCGCCGGTGGATCGCTATATCCAGAGCAGTCCGTTGCTGCGCCCGTCGCGCGTCTACTACCCGCCCGCGGGACAGGAGGACTACGGTCTCGTGGCCGGCTGGGAGGCGCGCGAAATCCTGACGATGATTCGCCTCGAAAGTCCCGCGTTCCACGATCACGCCGA
The DNA here is from genome assembly GCA_035708085.1 of Gammaproteobacteria bacterium. Taxonomy (GTDB): domain Bacteria; phylum Pseudomonadota; class Gammaproteobacteria; order Natronospirales; family DASSBR01; genus DASSBR01. The sequence goes on from DASSTE010000091.1 coordinate 15,319, forward strand.
CATGCCGTTTCTGCGCTCGATGGTGGACCGCGCGCCGCTGCTCCGCGACCAGACACTATGCCCGATTCCGGGCGTCCAGACATTCATGTTCATCCCGCTGCAAGCCGCGATGATGGCGGAGCGCGGGCCGCTGTCGCGGATTCCATGGGTGGCGCTGCCGGGCTGGCACGCGACGTTGCTGCGCCGCAAGGACGTCCAGGAGGATGTGCGTCATCTGCTCAATACCGGCCATTTGCGCAGCCGGCCGGGCTGGGCGTTCGCGTTCCAGCTCCTTCGCGGTGCGGGCGCCGCCTGGCAATCGCCCGCCTTGCCGCTGCAGTTGCGCCCGGCGTGGCACGCCGCGCCGCATTCCGACCCCGCCTTTGGTGGTTACAACTGTTCACAGGAGGAGTAGTCAAGATGGCCAGCACATGGATTGTCGTCGCCGACAGTGCCCGCGCGCGGATTTTTGAGACCGCGGGGCACGGGCGGGAACTGAATGAAATAGACGATCTGTCGCACCCCGAGTCGCGCCTGCACGAGGGCGATCTGCGCACCGGCGAGGCCGGCAGCCGCCAGCAGCGTACGCCGACGGCGCGCAGCGCGAGCGGGCCGACGACCCCGGCCCACGACAAGCACACGGAAGGCTTTGCGCGCGACATCGCCCGCTATCTCGACGACGCGCGCCACCGGGGCCGCTTTGACGAACTGATAGTCGCCGCCGCCCCCGCGCTGCTGGGCGAGTTGCGTGACCACCTGGGTGCCGCCACGCGCGAGCGCATCGTGCGCGAGATCGACAAGAACCTGGCCCGGCATTCGCCGGACGACATCAGGAAGCTGCTCGACGGCGGTTGAAATTGGGCGGCCGCGCCATTAAATAGCATCCAACCCAGATTCTTCCAAGGAGATGCACGATGGCCGAAGCCGCCGCCGCGGAAACCCGCCACTTCGAAGCGGAAGTCAAACAGCTTCTGCACCTGATGATTCATTCCCTGTACGCGAACAAGGAAGTGTTTCTGCGGGAGCTGATTTCGAATGCCGCCGACGCCTGCGACAAGCTGCGCTTCGAGGCGCTGGCCGACGATTCGTTGTACGGCGGCGACAGCGAGCTGTCGATCCGCGTCGACTTCGACAAGGACGCGCGCACGATCAGCGTCATCGACAACGGCATCGGCATGAGCCGCGACGAGGTGATCGAGAATATCGGCACGATCGCGCGCTCCGGCACGCGCCGTTTCATGGAAGCGCTGTCCGGCGACCAGGCGAAGGATGCGCATCTGATCGGCCAGTTCGGCGTCGGCTTTTATTCCGCTTTCATCGTCGCCGACAAGGTCACGCTGACCACGCGCCGCGCCGGCGAGGACGGCGCCACGTGCTGGACGTCGACAGGCGAGGGCGACTACACGCTTGAAACGGTCGAGCGCGATGCCCGCGGCACGACCGTCACGCTGTATCTGCGCGACGGCGAGGACGAGTTCCTCGATCACTGGCGGTTGCGCGAAATCGTCCGCAAGTATTCCGAGCACATCAGCCTGCCGGTGCGGATGCCGAAGCGTAACGACAAGGGCGAGAAGACCGACGAGTGGGAGACCGTCACCAGCGGGCAGGCGCTGTGGCTCACGCCGCGCAACGAGATTTCCGACGACGACTACAAGGCGTTCTACAAGCACGTCGCGCACGACTCCGACGAGCCGCTTGCGTGGACGCACAACCGCGTCGAAGGCACGCAGGAATACGTCTCGCTGCTCTACATTCCGGCGCGCGCGCCGTTCGATTTGTGGGATCGCGGCAGCCGCCGCGGCGTCAAGCTTTACGTCAAGCGCGTGTTTATTACCGACGCGGCCGAAACCGTCATGCCGCACTACCTGCGTTTCGTACGCGGCGTCGTGGATTCGAGCGACCTGCCGCTGAACGTCTCGCGCGAGACGCTGCAGAACAACCGCATTCTCGACACGATTCGCGGCGGCTCGGTCAAGAAAGTGCTGGCCCTGCTGCAGGACCTGGCGGACAAGGAGCCGGAGAAATACGCGACGTTCTGGCAACAGTTCGGCCGCGTGCTCAAGGAAGGCCCGGCGGAGGACTTCGCCAACCGCGAGGCACTCGCGAAGCTCATGCGCTTCGCCTCGACGCACAACGACGACGAGACCGAGAGCGTGTCGCTGGACGCCTACGTCGAGCGTATGAAGCCGGAGCAGAAGGCGATTTACTACGTCACCGCCGACAGCTTTGCGGCCGCGAAGAACAGCCCGCATCTCGAAATCTTCCGCAAGCAGGACATCGAGGTGTTGCTGCTGCACGACCGCGTCGACGAGTGGCTGGTCGCACACCTGAACGAGTACCGCGACAAGCCTCTCCAGTCGGTGAGCCGCGGGGAACTGGACGCCGAGGCGTTCGGTGAAGCTGCGGAAGCCGACGACAAGGCGCTGCCGGGCGTCTGCAACCGGCTGGCGACCAGCCTGGGCGACAAGGTCAAGGAAGTCCGCCTGTCGCGGCGGCTGACGGATTCGCCGGCCTGCCTGGTGGCATCCGATGAGGGGCTGAGCCTCAATCTCGAGCGGTTGCTGAAGGAGGCGGGCCAGGAGGTGCCGCACGCCAGCCCGATCCTCGAAATCAATCCGGCTCATCCGATCGTCAAGCGACTGGAAAACGATGCCGGCGAGCGTTTTGATGACTGGGCGAGCCTGCTTTATGAACAGGCACTGCTGGCCGAAGGCGGCCAGTTGGACAACCCGGCCGCTTTCGTCAAGCGGCTCAATGACTTACTGATGGGGAACGTCCTGTCGGAAGGATAAACGGCCATCCGGGACCGCCGAACGGTAATGTCAATGCCCGTTTGGCGGGAACCACCCCGGCCGCGCGGTGTCTCTTGCTTATAATATTTGCCGCGGCCTGAAGTGGCGCCGATATCCCACCCCCCCTTGGCACATCCATGAACACCAACACCAGACAAAGCCATCATGTTATCTACGAGGCGCTGATTCGCGTCCTCAAACCGCTGGTGCGCATCATGTTGCGCAGCGGCGTCACCTATAAAGCCTTCTCCGAAGTGCTTAAGGGCGTGTACGTCGACATTGCCAGCAACGAGTTCCGGATTCCGGGACGCAAGCAGACCGATTCGCGTATCGCCGTCATCACCGGCCTGTCGCGCAAGGAAGTCTCGCGCGTCGGTGCGCTCAACATGCCGCACGATGCTCCCAACCCGGTGGTTTATAACCGCGCCGCCCGCGTGATCAATGGCTGGATCGAGGACGAGCGTTTTCTCGACGAGAAGGGCGAGCCGCGGAACCTGCCGTTCGACGGCGGCGAGAACAGCTTTTCCGAACTGGTGCGTCGGCACAGCGGCGATGCGCCGCCGCGCGCGATTCTCGACGAACTGGAACGCGTCAAGGCGGTGTCGTACAACGAAGACGGTTCGCTCAAGCTGGTGACGCGCGCCTATACGCCGCAGCTTGACGATCTTGAAAAGATCAGCCTGATGGGTGGCGCCGTCGGCCAGTTGATCCTGACGATGGATCACAACTTCTGGTCCGAGGACGAGCAGGACAATCGCTTCCAGCGCATCGTCTCCAACGACAAGCTCGACCCGCAGGCGGCGGCCGAATTCCAGGAGTTCGCGCGCGAGGAAAGCCGGCAGTTCCTGGAACGGCTCGACAAATGGCTGAGCGAACACGAAGTCGGCCGGCAACGCATCCAGATGTTCTCCGGCGATCTCAAGCGCGTTGGGCTGGGGCTGTACTACTTCCAGGAGGATTAGCCTTAGCCGCAATTCCTGAGCTTGTGCTACCTTAGAGCCCCTGCACTGCAGGGGCTTTTTTTCTGGCCGACAAAAGGAATGCGAATGGCTGCCGGGCGAATCTTCTTGCGGGTCCTCCGGGGGATCTGGGGCGTACTCGACGTCATCGTCGATCTGATCGTGCTGGCGGCGGTGGCGCTTTTCGCGCTGGTACTCGCGAGCATCAGCGTCAGCCGGCCGCAGGTACCGGTATCGGCGGCGCTGGTGATCAATCCGCAGGGGGAACTCGTCGAGCAGTACAGCGGTAATCCCGTCGACCGCGCGATCGATCGGCTGCTGGGCCGGGACGTGCGCCCGCAGACGCGGCTGCGGGATGTTACCGCGGCGATCGGGGCGGCCGAAACCGACCCGCGCATCAAGGCGCTGGTGATCGATCCGCGCGATATGGCGCCGGCGCCGCTTGCGAAGCTGCAAACGATCGGTGCCGCCATCCATGAGTTCAAAGCGGCGCACAAGCCCGTATTCGCCGTGCTCGATTCGCCCGACCAGTCTCAGTATTACCTCGCCGCGCAGGCGGACAAAGTGCTGCTGAATCCACATGGCGCCGTGACAATTACCGGCTTCGGCGTGTACCAGGAGTACTTCAAGGACGCGATCCACAAGCTTGCCATCGACTGGAACGTGTTCCGGGTCGGCAAGTACAAATCGTATGTCGAACCGTTTACCCGCAACGATATGTCGCCGGCCGCGAAAGAGGCCGACGGCGCGCTGCTGAATGTGCTGTGGGGCAGCTATCAGAAGGACGTCGCCGAGGCGCGCAAGCTGAAGCCGGAGGCGATCGGCGCGTACGTCAATGACATGCCCAAGGCCCTTGCCGCCGCCGGCGGCGACAGCGCCAGGCTGGCGCTCGACGCGGGGCTGGTGGACAAGCTGGCGACGCGCGACCAGATGAGCGGTGACATCGCAGCAGTGGTCGGCGTCGGCGGAGGCGGGCACGGCTTCAACCAGATCGGTTTTCGCGACTACTTGCGCGCAACCGGCATCGCTCAGCAAACCGGCATCAGCGAGAATGAAGTCGGCGTGATTGTCGCCGAGGGCGACATCCTCGCCGGCAATCAGCCGCCCGGTGCGATCGGCGGCGAATCGCTGTCGCGCCTGATCCGCAAGGCCCGCTACAACGACAACGTCAAGGCCGTGGTGCTGCGCGTCGACAGTCCCGGCGGCAGTGCGTTCGCCTCGCAAATGATCCTGCGCCAGATCGAACTGACCAAGCGGGCCGGCAAGCCGGTGATCATCTCGATGGGTAGCGTTGCCGCGTCCGGCGGCTACTGGATTTCCATGGCCGGCGATCGGATCTACGCCAGCCCGACCACGATCACCGGCTCGATCGGCATCCTCGGCATGTTCCCGACGTTCCAGGATTCGCTCGCCAGGCTCGGCATTCACAACGACGGCATCGGCACGACCGGCCTGTCGGGCGACTTCCGACCGACGCGTGCAATGAGCAAGGAAGCCAAAAAGATATTCCAGCTCACGATCGACCACGGCTACGATGAATTCGTCTCCGAAGTGGCCAAGCACCGGCACCTGAGCATCGACGACGTCAAGAAAATCGCCCAGGGACGCGTCTGGAGCGGGGCGGATGCAAAGCGGCTGGGCCTGATTGACGCCTTCGGCGACCTGCCGGCTGCGATCAAGGCGGCGGCGCAACTGGCCGGTGTCGCGCAAGGCTACACCGTGCACTACATCCAGCCGCCGCAGAGCTTCGGCAGCCGGTTACTGATGAGTCTTACGACGCAGGCACAAGGTCTGGCAGGTTCGCTGCTGCCCGCACAGTCATGGTCGCCGGCGCAGGGAATGGTCGCGCGGCTGCAAGGGTTTATCGGCCAGATCCGCCGCTTCAACGACCCGAACGGAGTGTATGCCTACTGCTTCTGCGCAATGCCGATGGAGAGGTAGCGCAACGCCGCGACAACGTATCGAGGCGGTGGGTTAGCCCCCGCCATCATCCCCAATTCAATACGACCTTTCCGGACTTCCCGGACCGCATGGTGTCGAACCCATCCTGAAACCGATCGGCGGAAAACCGGTGCGTCAGGATCGGCGACACGTCCAGCCCGCTTTTCAGCATGCTTGCCATCTTGTACCAGGTCTCGAACATCTCGCGGCCGTAAATCCCTTTCAGGATCAGCCCCTTGAAGATCACGTCGTTCCAGTCGATTGCCGTATCGCCCGGCGGGATGCCGAGGAGGGCGACATGGCCGCCGTGCACCATGGTCTTCAATAATTGCCGCAGCGCTGCAGGACTGCCGGACATCTCCATGCCGACGTCGAAACCCTCCGTCATCCCGAGCGATGCCATCGTATCGTCGAGCGACTGCTTGCCGACGTTGATCGCCCGGTCCGCCCCCATCTTCTGCGCGAGCTCGAGCCGGTAATCGTTTACATCCGTCACCACCACGTAACGCGCGCCGGCATGACGCGCGATCGCCGCAGCCATGCAACCGATCGGCCCGGCACCGGTAATCAGCACATCCTCGCCAACCAGATCGAACGACAGCGCCGTGTGCGTCGCATTGCCGAGTGGATCGAGAAATGCCGCGATCTCGTCCGGAATCTCGTCCGGCAGCGGAAACACGTTGACCGCCGGAATGGACAGGTATTCGGCGAAGCAGCCGGGCCGATTGACGCCGATGCCGCGCGCATTGCGGCACAAATGGCGGCGTCCGGCACGACAGTTGCGGCAGTGCCCGCAGGTCACATGACCCTCGCCGGAAACGCGCTGGCCGACCTTGAGCCCCTGCACTTCGCTGCCGAGTTCGACGATCTCGCCGACGAATTCGTGGCCGACCGTCATCGGCACCGGAATCGTCTGCTGCGCCCAGTCGTCCCAGTTGTAGATGTGAATATCGGTGCCGCAGATCGCGGTTTGCCGGATTTTGACCAGGACGTCGTTGTGGCCGATGGCCGGCATCGGCGCATCCTCCATCCAGATGCCGGGTTCCGACTTCGCTTTGACTAGTGCGCGCATAAATGCCTTTCTTGTTCCCTCTCCCTCGGGGAGAGGGCAGGTGAGGAGAATAAAACTTGTCGATGACTTATATATAGAAATCAACCGATTACGGAAAGTTGTTTACCTACTTTCTCAAATGCTGCGATCGCCTTGTCCAAATGTACTCGTTCCAGTGCCGCCGACATCTGCGTGCGAATGCGCGCCGCGCCGCGCGGCACGACGGGGAACGAGAAGCCGATGACGTAAATGCCCTCGTCGAGCAGCTGGTCGGCCATCGTGCTCGCCAGCCTGGCATCGCCCAGCATGACCGGAATGATCGGATGTTCGCCGGGCACGAGGTCGAAGCCCAGCTTCGTCAGCCCATCGCGGAAATAGCGGCTGTTGTCGCGCAGCTTGTCGCGCAGTTGGCTGCCGGATTCCAGCATGTCGAGCACGTGCAGCGTGGTCGCCGCGATCGCCGGCATCAGCGTGTTCGAAAACAGGTACGGGCGCGAGCGCTGCCGCAGCCAGGCGACAATCTCCTTGCGCCCCGACGTGCAGCCGCCCGAGGCGCCGCCGAGCGCCTTGCCGAACGTCGTCGTAATGATATCGACGCGGCCCAGCACGTTGCGATACTCCGGGCTGCCGCGGCCATTCGCGCCGATAAAGCCGGTCGCGTGCGAATCGTCCACCATCACCAGCGCACCATAGCGGTCGGCCAGGTCGCAGATCGCGCCGAGATTGGCGATTACGCCGTCCATCGAGAACACGCCGTCGGTCGCGATCAGCTTGCGCCGGCAGCCGGAGGCCTCCTTGAGCCGGCTCTCCAGCTCGTTCATGTCGTTGTTCGCGTAACGGAAGCGCTGCGCCTTGCACAGCCGCACGCCGTCGATGATGCTCGCATGGTTCAGCGAATCGCTGATGATAGCGTCGTTCTCGTCCAGCAGCGTCTCGAACAGCCCGCCGTTGGCGTCGAAGCAGGACGAGTAGAGAATCGTGTCCTCGGTGCCGAGGAACTTGCTCAGGCGGGCTTCGAGTTCCTTGTGCACATCCTGCGTGCCGCAGATAAAGCGCACCGACGACATCCCGAAGCCGTGCTCGTCGAGCGCCGCATGCGCCGCCTTGATCAGTTCCGGATGGCTCGCCAGTCCGAGGTAGTTGTTCGCGCAGAGGTTAATGACTTCCTTGCCGGCCGTGGTCTCGATCGCCGCGCCCTGCGGCGTGGTAATGACCCGCTCCTCCTTGTACAGACCCTCATCCCTGAGCGATTGAAGCTGTTTTTCGAGTTGTTCGAGGAATGCGCTGTCCACGGCGGGCCTCCTTGGGGGAAAGGAGGTGATTATAACAGCCGGCGACGCCTGACTTCGCGGCTTGATGCTGAACTGGTACGTGTAATGGCGGGACAGGGGACGGCCTTTCGCCTACGCAAGTGGGCGGGACCAAGAGCTGGACATTACGACGAGGCTAACAGTGGTTTCAGTCATCGAGGTCCGAGTATGAGAGATGCTTGAACGAGACTTTGCTGGGTTCGAGAAGCTGTACGGTTCCCCTCATGAACATGTATGCGAAGCCGGCTTGGGACGGTACCGGTTCGGCATTGAGACACTGTGGCGCGAATACCGATTTTTCGAGCGCTTTCCTGGCCGTATTTATGTACGCCTTGGTGACCGGCCCTTTGGGAACATTAAAAAAAGATTTATCTTTCATCAACACGATATTATCTGCATGTCCATCTTTGCGGACTGTAAATCGAAACGCTACTAACCCAAGTGCATCGGTAAAACGTCGAGAGGTCCACTTCGGGTACTTTGGCTTTGCCGGAGCGAGTGGAATCGCGTCGTGAGGATCCCGACCATTGGAATCGGAAGGGTCGAAATGATAGGTATACCGAAATCGGGAAGGCACGGCGGTTCCATTTACGATGCGTGGTTTGAAGCTGGATAGCTTCACTGCTCCTCGGACACTCTGATCGAAGACACCCGCAGGTTTTGACTTTGTCACAGTGACGTTATCAGCTCGACCGTCGGTCCCGATGGTAAATTCCACTGTGACCAACCCTGTGAGACACCGGAGGCGGGCTTTTGCCGGGAAAGCAGGGCGTACGAGGTGAATAATTTCCGCTTCGGACGTGACTTTGGCGGAGCTGTGCTGAGCGGCGATCACGGGCGTGCCGGCGCAACCACTAATCATACCTATGACTGCCCCCACGATTGCTTTTTTCATCGCCGCCCCTGTTGTTGCCTGGTTCCGAACTGGCCAAAACTGGATGGAACTGGAGCGCAAAAAGGAGTTGCGCCATTGCCCACCTTACGCATGTGGCTTGATGTGAAATTCGTATGTGTGGCGAGCTTTAGACGACACCGGTTTCCCATCCACTCGTTTTACTTTGAACTTGGTGCGCAGCAACGCTTTCGTAGCCGCTTTGTCGAAAACTCCCGCCGGCTCCGAATCAACGATGACCGCGTTGTGCGTATAGCCTTGCGTGTCGACGGTAAAGAAGAGGGTCACGCGAGCTGTAACATGATTCAGAATGTCCACTGCCGGATAAGCTGGGGGGGCCGACGCCAGACTTTTCGGAATGGTGAATGCTTTTTTTCCGCCGGGGTTGCCAGGCAATTCGAAGTTGTATTGATACGTACCGCGGGAGGCGACGGGGCTACCGTTGACAACCCTTGGGCTGAACGTGGATTCTGTTATCGCTCTTAAAGCTGAGAATTCGAACACACCTGCCGGGTGTGAATAGACAACTTTTGCATCGCATGTAGTGCCGTCGGGCTCTACAGTAAAGCTTACTAATACCACTCCCTCGGTCTTTGCATAAGCGGCAGTAATTGGATACTTCGGCTTGATTGGCGCCACCGGCACAGCCTTTTGCACTCTTCGCGATGAGTCCGATTTTCCTTCCGCGCCTGATGTAGAAATCTTTGACTTGCAAGGAGGTGGTATGTCGTGCAAGGACACCATTTCTTGCTGAAGTTCTTGACTGGAACGGGTTGTGTTCCGGTTGCTGTTAGAGTCAACGCACGCATCCGGCCGCGACTGAGCATGCTGGCGGTCATCATTATCAGGCAGACAAAACGTATATTTGTACGTCGCCCGAGACGGGACCGGCTTGCCGTTGACGATTTTCGGTTTGAACTTCGACCGCGCCAGCGCTTGAATCGCCGCGTGATCGAAAAGGCCGGCCGGCCTGGAATTCAGCACCCTGGCGTTGCAGGTTCGGCCGTCTTTGCGGATCGTGAATTCCAGAGTCACGTAACCCTCAATGCCGTGAAATAGAGCGGAGGCGGGGTATTGGGGCGCTATAGGGACGCTCGGCATGGCTTCCCCTGCTGTTCCACTCGCCGAGCTTGTTGATGGCCCCGGTAAACACGGCTGTCCCTCGCTGGCAACCGCTGCGTTGAGAGGGGCGGGATGAGGGCTTGAAGCGCAGCCTGCCAGGATAAGAACAGTTGCTGCCGCGGCCAGACAACTCAGAGTAACTCCGGAAAAATTGCGCTTGTTCACGTTCCCCCCTTTGTTGTGACAGAATCGCATTTAACTATAGCGCAAAACGGAGTTGCACCATGGCCCGCCCCGAAACCCCACTCGTTGCCGCCGATGTCGTCATTCGGCTCGAGGATCGTCCCGATACGCCGATTGTTTTGATCGAGCGGCACAATCCGCCTTATGGCTGGGCTTTGCCGGGCGGGTTTGTCGAATTGGACGAGACCGTCTCGGCGGCGGCAGTGCGTGAGGCGCAGGAGGAGACGGGCCTCCAGGTCGAACTCAAGGCCTTGATCGGTTGCTATTCGGCGCCGGGGCGCGATCCGCGCGGGCCTACGATCAGCGTGGTGTTTGCGGCGACCGCTACCGGCGAGCCCGAGGCCGGCGACGACGCCAAGGACTGGCAGCCGGTTGACCCCGCGAATCCGCCCGAGCTGGCGTTCGATCATGCGCTGATCCTGGCCGACTATTGCGACTGGCTGAGCGACGAGAGCTATCGCGCGCGGGTCCGGTAACCCCCGGGGCCGGATGACAGGACGGTAATGTCGGCGCGGCTGCTGAATTCGGCCGCAATCCGTATAATCTGCGCCTGAATCGGATCCGGGGACTTTTTCATGCAGAATTCGGCGTGGCGGACAGCCTTTTTGTGCCTGTTCGTGGCCATCGTCTGGTTCGGCAATCTGCAGTATCGGGACCTGTTCCAGACCGACGAGGGCCGCTACGCCGAGATCCCCCGCGAGATGGTCGCAACGGGCGACTGGATCACCCCGCACCTCGACGGCTTCAAGTATTTCGAGAAGCCGGCGCTGCATTACTGGATCACCGCGACGATTTACGAGCTTGCCGGCCAGCACAACTGGACCGCGCGGCTGTGGATCGCGCTGGCCGGTTTCCTCGGCCTGGGGATGACCTGGATTGCCGGCGCGAAGTTGTTCGACGAGCGTACCGGCCGCTACGGCGCGCTGATGCTCGCCGGCAGTTTCTATTACATCTTCATGGGGCATTTCAACACGCTCGACATGGGGCTCGCGTTTTTCATGTGCGCGAGCCTGTTCGCGTTCCTGATTGCCCAGAATCGCCCCGACGACAAGGCGCATTTGCTGCGCTGGATGCTGGCAGCCTGGGCGGCCGCGGCGCTGGCGCTGCTGACGAAAGGGCTGGTGGCGCTCGCGATCCCCGGTGTCACGTTCGTGCTCTACTCGATTACCCGGCGCGATCTCGCGATCTGGAAGCGATTGTGCATTTTGCCGGGGCTGGCGCTGTTCGTGGCGATCTCGGCGCCATGGTTCGTCGTCGTTTCGCTGCGCAATCACGATTTCTTTCATTTCTTTTTCGTCGTCCAGCATTTCGAGCGCTACCTGACGCCGATCGCGCATCGCACCGGCCCCTGGTACTACTTTATTCCGGTGCTGATACTCGGCACGCTGCCGTGGCTGTGGCAGGGCGGGGCGGCGCTGGTGCGAAGCGCGGTGTCGGTGACCCGCTCCGATAATAAGCGCTTCGATCCGGTCTGGTTCCTGTGGCTTTGGGTCGTGGTGATCTTTCTGTTTTTCTCCGCGTCGGACTCGAAGCTCGCGAGCTATATCCTGCCGCTGATGCCGGCGTTTGCGCTGCTGATCGGCCGCGAACTGGCGCGTCATGAGCGCAAAAGCCTGGTGAGCGCGGCGGCGATCACCCTTGCGCTGGGCGCCGCCTGCCTGATCTATGCCATCCGGTATCTGCCGCATTTGCACAGCGATACCGTACCGGCGACGCTGTACGCGGGAATGGTGCCTTGGGCGATCGGCGCCGCGATCGTACTGATCGTGGCTGGCGCGGTGGGATTCGGACTGATTCGTCGGCGCCCTGCCGCGGCAATTACCCTGATTGCGCTCGGCTGGCTGGTCTCGGTGCAGGTGCTGACCAGCGGCGGCCAGGCGCTGTCGCCGGTATATTCGACCCGTTATCTCGTCGCGCAACTGGACGGCATCGACACCCGCGGGGCGCCGTTCTACAGCGTCAAGCAATACGAGCAATCGCTGCCGTTTTATCTCAAGCGGACGGTGATTCCGGTGGACTACCAGGGCGAGCTGGCGTTCGGCATCCAGCGGCGCCAGAATCCCGGGCGCTACATCGCCGACATGGCGACCTTCGAACAGCGTTGGCGGGCAGATTCCCGCGCATTCGCGATTATGTCGCGCGACGATTATCATGCGCTGCGGCAGACCGGACTCCTCATGCGGGTGATAGCCCGCGATCCGCAGCATGTAATAGTAGCGAAAGCAAGCAGGCCCAGATGACGATAACGGCTTTCCTGTTGATTCTGGCCGGCGTTCTGCTGAACGCGTTCGCGCAGTTTCTGCTCAAGGCCGGCGTCAACCGGATGGGCGCGATCGGGCTCGACTGGCATGCGCTTGCGGCGGCCGGCTGGCGGCTTGCTTCGGAACCCTACATCTACGGCGGCCTTGGCTGTTACGTCATCAGCGTCGTCGTCTGGATTCTCGCGCTGTCGCGGGTTCCGGTCAGCATGGCCTACCCAATGCTGTCGATCGGCTACGTCGTGACCGCCGTCGCCGCCTGGGCGTTCCTCGGCGAAACTGTGACACCGCTTCGCCTCGTGGGAATCGGTATCATAATTGTTGGTGTGTTCATCGTGGCGAGGAGCTGATGGCCGATTACTTGCCTTTTACGCGCCCGACGCTCGATCAGGAAACGATCGACGGCGTGGTCGAAGTGCTGAAATCCGGCTGGATCACGACCGGCCCCCAAGTCGAGCGGTTTGAAGTCGCGCTGGCCGACTATGTCGGCGGCGACCGCCAGGTGCGCGCGCTGACGTCGGCAACCGGTGCGCTCGAACTCGCGCTCGTGCTGGCGGGCGTGGGTCCCGGCGACGAGGTGATCGTGCCGGCGATGACGTTCGCGGCGAGCGCCAACGTGGTGGTGCGGGTCGGCGCGAAGCCTGTATTCGTCGATGTCGATCTGGATACGCGCAATTTGCTGCTCGATGCGGTTGAGACGGTGATCACACCGAAAACGCGCGCGATCATGCCGGTGCATTTCGCGGGCCTGCCGGTGGACCTCGACCGCATTTACGCGCTGGCGGAGAAGCACGATCTGCGCGTCATCGAGGACGCCGCGCACGCGATCGGAAGCAGCTACAACGGCAAGCGAATCGGATCGTTTGGCGACCTGGTCTGCTTCAGCTTCCACGCCAACAAGAACATGACGACGATCGAGGGCGCGGCTGTCTCGGTCGCCGACGCCGACGCCGCGCGCCAGCTCGAACTGCTGCGCTTTCACGGCATCACCAAGCTGGCCGACGGCGGCATGGATGTGTCGGTCGCCGCCGGCAAGCACAACATGACCGATGTATCCGCGCGTATCGGTCTGTCGCAGCTCGCGCGCCTCGACGAGTTCAACGGCAAGCGTCGCGCGCTGGTCAAACGTTACTTCGACAACCTTGGCAATGGTTCGCCGGTGCGACTGCCGGCGGAGGGCGATGACGGCCACAGCTGGCACATGTTTGCGCCGCTGGTGCCGTTCGACCGGATCGGGCTCGACTTCGCCGGCCTGCGCGACAAGATGCATGCGCAGGGCATCGGCATCGGCCGCCACTATCCGGCCGTGCCGCTGTTCAGCCTGTATCGCGATATGGGCTATCGCAAAGGGCAGTTCCCGAACGCGGAGCGCATCGGCCGCGAGACTGTCACGCTGCCGCTGTTTCCGGCGATGCAGGTGGCGGACGTCGACCGCGTCTGCGACGCGCTGCGCGACATCCTTGGCGCAGGCTGATGGTCGTCCACGCGGACATTGCCCCTGGCCGCCGCGCCACCGACCGTGCCGAGTCGGCGGTCGAACTGTCGGTCGTCATTCCCATTTACAACGAAGAGGCCGGTCTCGCGGCGCTGTTCGATCGGCTGTACCCGGCGCTCGATGCGCTCGGCCGCAGCTACGAATGCATCCTCGTCGATGACGGCAGCGCGGACAATTCGGCGGCCTTGCTGCGCCGGCAATTCGAGGCGCGCCCGCGCGAGACGCGCATCATTTATCTGCAGGCCAATTTCGGCCAGCACGCCGCGATTATGGCCGGCTTCAAGTATGCGCGCGGCGCCAAGGTGGTGACGCTCGACGCCGATCTGCAAAACCCGCCGGAGGAAATCGGCAAGCTGCTCGCCAGCATGGACGCGGGCTACGACTACGTCGGCACGATCCGCCGCAGCCGCCACGATAGCGCCTGGCGGCGCGGAGCGTCGAAGCTGATGAACCGCATCCGCCACCGCATCACCAGGGTGCGCATGACCGACCAGGGCTGCATGCTGCGCGGCTACGGCCGGGGCGTCGTCGACGCGATCAACAACACGCGCGAAATCAACACGTTCATTCCGGCGCTCGCCTATTTATACGCGGCGAATCCTGTCGAGATCGAGGTCGAGCATAGTGAACGCGAGGCCGGCGAGTCGAAGTATTCGCTGTACCGGCTGATCCGGCTCAACTTCGATCTGGTGACGGGGTTTTCGGTTGCCCCGCTGCAGATATTTTCATTTCTCGGCGTGATAATTTCGCTGGCGTCGCTGGCGCTGTTTGTCTGGCTGATGGTCGACCGCATCCTGCACGGTCCCGACGTCGGCGGCGTGTTCACGCTGTTCGCCATCGCGTTCTTCTTTATCGGCATCCTGCTGTTCGGCATCGGGATGCTCGGCGAGTACATCGGCCGCATTTACCAGGAAGTGCAGCAGCGGCCGCGTTACCTGATCAGAGGCATACTCGAAGAGCGGGACGACGCTAAATGACATCGGCGATCGTGTTCGCGTACCACAATGTCGGTGCGCGCTGCCTGGCCGTGCTGCTGGCGCAGGGCGTCGAGGTGCCGCTGGTGGTGACGCATGCCGACGACCCGGACGAGAATGTCTGGTTCGCGAGCGTCGCCGCGCTCGCCCGGCTGCATGACATTCCGGTGGTGACGCCGGCCGCGGACGAGTTGCCGGCGCTGGCGGAGCAGGTCGCGGCGTGTGCGCCCGACTTTCTGTTTTCGTTTTACTATCGGCACATGCTGCCGGCGTCGATTTTCGAGTTGGCCCCGCGCGGCGCGCTCAACATGCATGGCTCGCTGCTGCCGAAGTACCGTGGCCGGGCGCCGGTGAACTGGGCAGTATTGAACGGCGAGACCGAAACGGGCGCCAGCCTGCATTACATGACTGTCAAGCCGGATGCGGGCGCGCTGGTGGATCAGACGGCAGTGCCGCTTTTGCCGAACGACACGGCACAAGAGGTGTTCGACAAGGTGACGTGCGCCGCGGAAATGACGCTGGCGCGGGCGTTGCCGGGCCTGCTGGATGGATCGGCGTCGCGGCGGCCGCTGGATCTGACGCAAGGCAGCTATTTCGGCCGCCGGCGGCCGGAAGACGGCACGATCGACTGGATGCAGCCGGCCGGGACCGTGCATAACCTGGTGCGCGCCGTGGCGCCGCCGTATCCGGGCGCGTTTACGACCCTCGGTGGCAAACCGCTGCGGGTGCTGCGCAGTTTTTACCGGCACGAGCCGGCGCGGCATGCCGACGCGGCGCCGTGTTTGTACGCCGAGGCGGGCGCCTTGTACGCCGATTGCCGGGATGGCCGGCGCTTTCGGGTGCTTGCCTGCGAACTGGACGGGTCGTCGCTGACGGCAACCGATTTTGAATCGCGCTATGGCGCGGAACCTGTGTGTTTAGGAGAGTAGTGTGCGGAAAGTTCTGATTCTCGGCGTGAACGGCTTCATCGGCCATCACTTGAGCAAGCGCATCATCGAGACGACCGACTGGGATGTGTACGGCATGGACATGGCGTCGGATCGGGTCGAGGTGCTGCTCGACAATCCGCGCTTTCATTTCTTCGAGGGCGACATCACGATCAACAAGGAGTGGGTCGAGTATCACGTGCGCAAGTGCGACGTGGTACTGCCGCTGGTGGCGATCGCGACGCCGGCCGTTTACGTGCAGGATCCGCTGCGCGTGTTCGAGCTGGATTTCGAAGCGAACCTGCCGATCGTCCGTCAGTGCGTGAAGTACAAGAAGCGGGTGATTTTTCCGTCGACGTCGGAAGTGTACGGCATGTGCCGCGATCCTGCGTTCGATCCGTACGAATCAGAACTGATTCTCGGGCCGATCGAGCGGCAACGCTGGATTTACAGTTGTTCAAAGCAGTTGCTCGATCGCGTGATCTGGGCTTACGGCGACAAGGTCGGCCTCGACTTTACGCTGATTCGGCCGTTCAACTGGATCGGCCCGGGCCTCGACAGCATTCACACGCCGAAGGAGGGCAGTTCCCGCGTGGTGACGCAGTTCCTGGGCCACATCGTGCGCGGTGAGGATATTCGGCTGGTCGATGGTGGCGCGCGCAAGCGGGCGTTCACGTACATCGACGATGGCGTCGACGCGCTGATGAAGATCATCGAGAACAAGAACGGCGTCGCGAGCGGGCGCATTTACAACATCGGCAATCCGGACAACAGTCATTCGATCCGCGAGCTGGCGGAGATGATGATGGAGATCGCGCGCGAGATGCCGGAATATGCGACCAGCGCCGCGCATGTGAACCTGATCGATGTGCCGGCCGACGATTATTACGGCAAGGGCTACCAGGACGTCGAAAACCGGGTGCCGTCGGTCGAGCACACGCGCCGCGAGCTGGGCTGGGAGCCGAAGATCGATATGCGCGGGGGGTTGGAGCGTATCTTCGATGCGTACAAGGGCGATGTGGCCGAGGCGCG
>DASSTE010000092.1:0-27811 GCA_035708085.1 Gammaproteobacteria bacterium
CCGGCGATCAGGAAGCTGATGACGATCGCGGGGCCGGCGTTCAACGCGGCCTGATGTGGCGCCAGTACGAAGACGCCCACGCCCACGATCGCGCCGATACCAATGGCGGTGAGTTGCCACACGCCCATGGTGCGGCGGAAATCATGGCTTTGCTCCGCCTCGGCCTGAAGTTGCTCGACGGATTTGCGACGAATCAACCTGGCCGCGAAATTCATACAGTGCCTGTCGGTTGGCTTGCGAAGCGGTGGAGCATAACGTTGTGGCGGACCAAACTCCAGTCGGCACGCGGACGGAACTGTGACGGATGGTACTGTCTGCCCGGGCGAACTGCGAGTATGATGCCGCTGCCCGCTCCGGCGCTCTTGCGTTCCTAAGCCTCCAACTCGTAATCACAGTCATCCATGGACATACATCGCGCCGCTCCTGAAGCAGGCGCTGCACCGCCGGTCACGGCCCACAATTCGCCCGCACGTCGCCCTATGCTTTACGGCGTGATCGGCGCGGTCAGCTTTTCTCATGTCCTCAACGACATGATGCAGTCGGTCATCGTCGCGATCTATCCGATGCTGAAGGGCGGCTTTCATCTCAGCTTTCTGCAAGTGGGTGCGATCACGCTGACCTTCCAGCTGACTGCGTCGCTGTTGCAGCCGGTGGTCGGCATGGTCACCGATAAGCATCCGCTGCCGTTTTCGCTGCCGGCGGGGATGTGTTTCACCCTCGCCGGGCTGCTGGTGCTTTCCGTGGCGCCGACTTACCCGGTCCTGCTGCTGGCTGTCGCCCTGATCGGCTGTGGTTCCTCGATTTTCCATCCGGAATCCTCGCGGGTGGCGCGGATGGCATCGGGTGGGCGCTACGGGCTCGCGCAATCGTTATTCCAGATCGGCGGCAACCTGGGCCAGGCGCTGGGGCCGGTACTGGCGGCGGTGGTCGTGCTGAAGCTGGGGCGCTCGCACGTGGGCTGGTTCGGGCTGGCGGCGCTGCTGGCGATCGTGATCCTGCTGCAGGTCGGCCGCTGGTACAGCCGGCACGTCGAAGAACGGGTGCGCAAGCGGCGGGACGACGATCGGCCGCTGTTTCCCGTGCCGGTGGTGCGCCGCACGATCGCCGTGCTGCTGGTGCTGATGTTTTCCAAGTTCTTCTACCTGGCCAGCATCAGCAGCTACTACGAGTTCTATCTGATCCACCGCTTCGGGTTGTCGGCGCACAGCGCCGCGAACCTGCTGAGCGTATTTCTGTTCGCGGTGGCGGTGGGCACGATGATCGGCGGCCCGCTGGGCGACCGCATCGGCCGCCGGCGGGTGATCTGGTTTTCGATCCTCGGCTGTGCGCCGTTCACCCTGGCGCTGCCATACGTGGGGCTGGGCTGGACGGTCGGTCTGAGCGTGATGATCGGTCTGATTCTCGCGTCGGCGTTCCCCGCGGTTATCGTTTATGCGCAGGACATGCTCAGCCACCGCATCGGCATGGTGTCCGGTCTGTTCTACGGTTTCAGCTTCGGCCTCGGCGGCATCGGCGCCGCGGTGCTGGGCGTGATTGCCGACCATTTCGGCATCGTGTTCGTCTACCAGGTGTGCGCGTTCCTGCCGTTGCTGGGGCTGCTGGCAATATTTCTTCCGGACGTGCGACCGCTGGAATAAGGCATAATCGCCGTGCTTGCCATCGCTGCGAGCCTTGAATTCAGATGCCGACGGGGCTTGAAAAATGAAATTTGCTGTTGCCGTCCTGTTCCTGTCTGTCACTGTTGGCGCCTATGCCAAGACGCCACCGACACAAACGCCGATCAAGCACGTGGTGGTGATTTTCCAGGAAAACGTGTCGTTCGATCACTATTTCGCGACTTATCCGCACGCGACCAATCCGCCCGGCGAGCCGTCGTTTCACGCGCTGCCGGACACGCCGACCGTCAACGGCCTTACGCCTGCCCTGATCAAGCACAACCCCAACGCCGTCGCGCCGTTCCGGCTCGATCGCGACCGGGCCGTGACTTGCGACCAGGATCACCGTTACACCCCGGAGCAATACGCTTATCACGGCGGCCTGGTCGATCGCTTTCTGGCGGTAGCGCGCAAGCATGCCGCGCCCGGCTGCAATCCGCGGGTGGTCATGGGCTATTACGACGGCAATACCGTGACTGCGCTTTGGAACTACGCGCAGCACTTCGCGATGAGCGACAACTTCTTCGGCTCGACGTTCGGCCCGTCGACACCCGGCGCGATCAACCTGATTTCCGGCCAGACGCACGGTGCGGCGCCGGAGATCGAAGAGCATGTCGTCAACGGCACGATGATCGCCGATCCCGATCCCGCGTTTGACGAGTGTGCGCATTACAAGACGGCGTCGTTCAGCGGCCGCAATGTCGGCAATCTGCTGGACGCGAAGGGCGTGACGTGGGGCTGGTTCCAGGGCGGCTTCCGGCCGACGGCCAGGCAGCGGAATGGCACGCCGGTGTGCGACTCAATGCATAAAAATGCTGCCGGTGTCAGCGTGCACGATTACGTCGCGCACCACGAGCCGTTCCAGTACTATCAATCGACTGCGAATCCACGTCACCTGCCGCCGACATCCGTGGGGCGCATCGGCCATGACGGCCCGGCGAATCATCAATACGGTCTTGAGGATTTCTGGAACGCGCTCGACCACGGCAACCTGCCGGCGGTGAGCTATCTCAAGGCGCGCGGCTACCAGGACGGCCACGCCGGCTACTCGGGGCCGATCGACGCGCAGCACTTCCTGGTGAAGACGATCAACCGGCTGGAGCAGTCGAAGTACTGGCCGTCGATGGCAATCATCATTGCCTGGGACGATTCGGATGGCTGGTACGACCACGTCATGCCACCAATCGTCAACCATTCCGCCGACCCGAAGCATGACGTGCTGCTCGGCAAGGCGATGTGCGGCGAGCCGCTCGACGGCGCCTACCCGGATCGTTGCGGCTATGGGCCGCGGCTGCCGCTGCTGGTGATTTCGCCGTGGGCCAGGCAGAACTTCGTCGATCACTCGCTGACCGACCAGACCTCGATCCTGCGCTTCATCGAGGACAACTGGGATCTCGGCCGCATCGGCGATCAGTCATTCGATGCGAAAGCCGGCACGCTTGCGCACCTGTTCGACTTCAGCAGGATCAACATGCGCCGGCTGATTCTCAATCCGAAGACGGGTGAGCCGATAGCGCAACCGTAGGATGGCCCGCGCGCGGGACTACTCGCGCGGCGTGATGATGTCGCTCAGGTAATCCGGCTCGTCGTCGACACGCGCGAGGTGCGGATACTGCAAGCCATCGTGATTATCCACCTGCACGGTGCGATAGCCGCCCTGGAACTTCAGCAGCAATTCGATCGGCGCCTTGTCGTCGCCCGCCGCCTCGATAATCGCCTGCTGCATGACGTCCTTGCTGTAGGACTCGCCGTTCACCGCCTTGACCGTGGCGCCGGTACTGACGCCGGCCCTGAACGCAGGGCCGTCCCAGCGCACGTCGTGGATCCGGCCGTGCTTTGTCAACGTGAGCCCGATCGACCAGGCAAAGTTGAATACGTGGCGCGGTGACTTCCGCCGCTTCTCGTGCTGCTTCTGGAACTCACCCTGCTCGCCGGTGTAAACCAGTTTCCAGCCCGACGCGGCAATGCCTTTCAACAGCGGCGGCTTGCGCTCATCCACGAACGGTTGCAGGAAGCTGGCCCAATCATAATTCGCCACCCCGTTCAACGTCGTGATAACGTCATCGCGCGTATACATCCGGGGAACAAAACTGCCGTTGTCCATGCCGCAGAATGCTTGGGCGAAATCGTCCAGCGACTTGCCGCCCTGCGTGAGCGCGCGAATTTTCGCATCCACAGCGAGCCACAGCATCTGGCCGCCGCTGTAGTATTCCTCGCTCATCTGCCAGCTACGATACGGCAGCGCCGAGCGATGCGCCGTGGTCGGGTCGTTGGTGGTGTCCGCGAGCGGGCGCCAGCCGAGGCCCGGGCGGTTGCGGTCGTAATTCCCCGCCACCATCGCGAGCGCCTCGCGAAACTCCTCCGGCGTCCACAGGCCGGCGCGCGCCGTGATCACGAAACCCCAGTACTGCGTCATGCCCTCGTAGACCCACAACAGCGAATCGCCCATCGGCACGTTGAAGTTGGGCGTCCAGGAGTCCGCCGGGCGGCGGAACTTGCCGTTCCAGGAATGCTCGAATTCGTGCGCCAGCAGATCGCGCTCGGGCGCATGGTCGTTCCACTCCTTGAAGTAATCGGCGCGCAGGCCGTTCTCGCTGGACTGGTGGTGTTCGAGGCCGTTGCCGGCCAGATGATCGGATAGCGAAAACAGAAAATCGTAATGGCTGAAATGATGCGAATCGAACAGCTTGAGCATCTGCGCGACCAGGGCACGGTGCATGTTCAGTTGCTCCGGCGTCATCTCCAGGTATTTCGGCGCGTCGGCCACGACGTTCAGGTGCACCGGGGCGTCGCCATCCGGGTTCAGGTCCACGCGTTTGAAGTACCGGCCCGCATAGATCGGCGAATCGACCAGCGCCTCGTGGCTCACGGGCTTGAACGTGGTGGTGTTGCCCGACTGCGAGACCTGCTCAAGCGCGGTGCCGAACTGCCATTCTTGCGGCAGGGAGACGCGCGGCTCAAAAGTAATGCCGCGCGAATAATAGCCGGCCGGATACAGGGACATCTTGTCCCATTCCAGCATCAGCATGCGATCGGTCATCTCGAAGTCGCCGCGCCGTGGCGATAAATACTGAAAATCGACCTCGACCGCGGCCACGCCTCCGGGCACGTCCACATGAAATACATAGACGTCGTACTTGTCGCGCGTCCACTTGAGCGTGCTGCCACCGGCACTCACGTCGAGCCCGGCCAGCATGGCGATGGGCCCGCTGGGCGAATGGTCGCCGGGAATCCACTTCGGATACAGCAGCGTCAGCCTCCCGGGTTTGACAGGAATCGTCTCGCGCACGCGGAAAATCCCCTGCGACGTATCGGAGGCGTCCACATGAATGGCGATGGTGCCGGGATAGGCAACGTCCTCAGGCGGCGGCACCTGGGCGTGGCGAGTTTCGTTGGTGGATGGCGTGGACACAACAGGCTCCATTCGATCGACCTCGACAACTATAACAGGAGCCGGAAAGCCGTTGCTGGCGCGGATGGATCAAGACCGCCCCTCTGCTTCGGCTCATTGGTTGCTCCGGTAAGCTTCGGGTGATAGGTTTTGCGTCGTCTTCTTGTCGGGCGACACCCATGCATCTGACTTCGCGTTCCCGTTTCCCCCTTTCGATCCTGCTGCTGGCGGTGGCAAGCGCCCCGGCCTTCGCCGGTACTGCGCTGCCTGATGCGCTTGCAGCGAAGATCGACGCCATCGCCACCAGCGCACTGAACGCTACCGGTGTCCCCAGCGCCTCGATCGCGATCGTCAGGCACGACCACATTGTCTATGCCAAGGCGTACGGGAACGCTCGCCTCAACCCGAAAAAGCCGGCCACGCCGGACATGCGCTACAGCATCGGTTCCATCAGCAAGCAGTTCACCGCGACCGCCATCCTGATGCTGGCGCAGCAGGACAAGCTGAGCCTTGACGACACAGTGTCGCGTTTCTTCCCGGATCTGACGCGTGCCGACGACGTCACCATTCGCGAACTGCTGTCGCACACGTCCGGCTACAGGGATCTATGGCCCCAGGACTACGTGATGCCCTTCATGCACAAGGCCACCACCGTCGCGGATATCCTGAACACCTGGGGCAAGAAGCCGCTGGACTTCGAGCCCGGTACGAAATGGCAGTACAGCAACACCGGCTATTTGATCGTCGGCGCGATCATCAAGAAGGTGTCCGGCAAGTCGCCGTTCGATTTCCTGCAAGAACACGTGTTCAAGCCACTGGACATGACCAGCGTGTACGACGTCAACCTGCACGCACTGCCGTCCGGCGACGCACAGGGGTACCGGCGCTACGCGCTGGGCCCGCTGCGCCCGGCCGCGAAGGTGGGCGCGAACTGGGTGTACGGCGGCGGCTATCTGGCGATGACCGCCAGCGACCTCGCCAGGTGGGACATCTCGATGCTCGACCAGAGCCTGCTGAAAGCGGCTTCGTACCGGGCGATGCAGACCGAAGTCCGGCTGCGTAACGGCATGGGTTCCGGCTACGGGTTGGGGTTGTTCATCAAGTCGATGGACGGCCATCGCGTATTGATGCACGACGGCGAGGTTGCCGGCTTCACTGCCGAGAACCTTGTTTTCCCCGACGACGGCATCGCGGTAGTGGTGCTGACCAATCAGGTTGCGGTCACGACCTCAAGCCTGATCGCCGGCAAGATCGCAGATGCGCTGTTCGCGGCCCACGATCCCGCGACTACCCGTGCACTGGCCCAGGCGCGTCAGATCTTCTCCGGGCTGCAGCACGGCGAACTCGATCGCAACCTGTTCACGGGCGATGCCAACAGCTACTTCAGCGCCACGGCGCGCAAGGACTATCAGTCCAGCCTCGCGCCGCTGGGCCAGCCGACGAGTTTCGTGCAGCGCTCCGCGCACGAACGTGGCGGCATGATGATTCGCCACTACCGGGTCAAGTTCCCCCACGTCAGCCTGAACATCACGACCGACGCGCTGCCGAACGGCAAGCTCGAGCAGTACATCGTGTCCCCGGCCGGCTGAACGGACATGAAAACCATCGGCCTGATCGGCGGCATGAGCTGGGAATCGACGGCGCACTACTACCGCCGGTTGAATGAGATGGTCGCGGAGCGGCTCGCCGGCCTGCACTCGGCGCAATTGCTGCTGTGGAACGTGGATTTCGATGATATCGCGCGCTTGCAGCACGCCGACGATTGGGATGCCGCCGGAACGATTCTTGCCGATGCCGCACGGCGGCTCGAACACGCCGGGGCGGAAGCGCTGTTGATTTGCGCCAACACGATGCATCGCGTCGCGCCGGCGGTCGAGGCGGCGATATCGATTCCGCTCATTCACCTTGCCGATGTCACGGCCGAGGCACTGCTCGCACAAAACTTTCAGCGCGCTGCTTTGCTCGGCACGCGCTTCACGATGGCGCAGCCGTTCTATCGCGAGCGCCTTGAAAGTCATGGTCTTGAAGTCGCTGTGCCAAGCCCGGCGGAGCAGGACGACATTCACCGTATCATCTTCGATGAACTGGTGAAGGGGCGGACGGAAGCGGCATCGCGCGAATGCTTCGTTGCGATCATGCGGCGCATGTACGAAGCGGGTTCGCAGGCGGCGATTCTCGGCTGCACGGAATTCGGCTTATTGATTCGGCCGCAGGATGCACCGGAGATTCCGCGCGTCGACACCACCGAGCTGCATTGCCGCGCGGCGGTCGACTGGATGTTGAGTTAGCTGATTAAGGAGTGCTCAGAGCAACGTCGTGAGGTCCAGCAGCCACTGCGGCCACTGGTGCCCGCTGACGCCCATCCAGATCATCAGGGCGACGATGACGATGCCGATAAAGAACGAGGTGATGCCGACTTGGCCGAGAGTGATGCGCATGGCGTGATTATACCGCCCCAAGCGTGATCAGTCGGCGGTTTCGCTGCGAAAGTTGACCGGATCGAGCCGATGCCGGTGCAGCAGCTTGTAGAACTCGGTACGGTTGCGCTGTGCGATGCGCGCAGCCTGGCTGACGTTGCCTTCGGTGATCTGCAGCAATTGCACCAGGTAGTCGCGCTCGAACTGGTCGCGGGCATTGGCGAGCGACGTGAGCGCGCCGGCTTTGCCGTGCAGCGCGTGCCGGATGGAGCTGTCCGGAATCAGCGGCGTGTCGGCCAGTGCGACCGCGCGCTCGATCACATTCTGCAGTTCGCGCACGTTGCCGGGCCACGTTGCGCCGATCAGCAGTTCCATCGCCTGCGGTGAGAAGCCGGTGACGGTCTTGCCGGCACGGCCGGCGGCAGCTTTGAGAAAATGTGCGGCGAGCAGCGGAATGTCTTCGCGCCGCTCCGCGAGTGGCGGGATCGCCAGCGACACGACGTTGATCGAGTAGTAAAGATCCTGGCTGAAGCGGCGCTGTTCGACGGCGCGGGCCGGATCGCGGCGGGTGGCCGAGATCAGTCGTACGTCGGCCGGTAGCGCTTCGTTGGCGGCCAATGGCCAGACCTGCCGCTCCTTGAGCGCCCGCAGGAGCTTGGCCTGGAACACCGGTGGCAATGCATCGATCTCGTCGATGAACAGCGTTCCACCGTGGGCCGCGCTGAAGCGGCCTTCGCGGATGCGACGCTGGCCGCCGACAGTGCCCATGTCGTAGCCAAAGAATTCGGCTTCGAGCAGCGTCTCGGGAATGACGGCCGCATCGACGTGCACGAACGGGCACGTGCGGCGCGGTCCCGCGCCGTGAATGGCGCGCGCGAGCAACTGCTTGCCGGTGCCGGTCTCACCCTGGATCAGGATCGGCGCTTCGCCGCCGGCGGCCAGCGCCGCCTGGCGCAGCAACGTTTCCATGGCGGGGTTGCGGGTGACGATGTCCGCGCGCCAGCTGCGATCAATCGGCGAATCCGCGTCGGCGTCCGGTCCGGCCGCGAGGCGCAGGGCATCGCCGACCGCGCGGAGGAGCTGGTGGCTGTCGAACGGCTTGGTGAGGTAGCCGGACACGCCGTTGCGGGTTGCCTCGACGGCGTCCGGGATCGTGCCGTGCGCGGTCAGAATGATAACCGGCAGGCCGGGGTGGTGGTCGCGGATTTCACTGAACAGCGCCATGCCGTCCATGCCCGGCATGCGCAGGTCGGTCAGTACCAGGTCAGGGCGGAACGGCGCGATCATCGCCAATGCATCGTGGCCGTCGCCGGCCGACTCGACGGCGTAGCCGGCATCCGCCAGCCGGATTGCGAGCAGCCGTCTGAGCGACGGATCGTCGTCGACAATCAAAATGCGCGTTTTACGATCCATGTTGACGTCTTCACTAATGCCCATCGCCGCCACGGCGGCGTTCGCCGAGCGACTTTTCGATTGCCTTCAACGCGTCGAGCTGGCTTTGCAGGTGCGCGCTCTGCTGTTGCGCATCGGTCAGCTTTGTGCGCGTGCGCGCCAGCTGATGGTCCGATTCGCGTTGCGCGTCGAGGACGTGCAGCGTCACCTTTGCCAGACCGGCGTAGCCGGGGTGGGTGGTTTTCCAGCTGTAGCCCTTGAGCAGCGACTTCGCGCGTGCGGCGTCGTGCATGGGTTCCGGTAGCAGGGTGGCGAGCAGTGCGAGACGCATCCGGTCGGCCGCGCTGCGCCCGCTTTCGTAGTGCTTGCGAGCGTTCTCATAGGCCTGCTTCTGTTTGGCCTGCGGCAGCGCCAGCACGTCAGCGGTGAAATAGAGGATGCCGGCGACGCTGTCGGGCGGCATCGCCGGTTCGGCGTTTGCAGAAGCGTGGCTGCCGCGCATCCACGCCGGCCAATGCCAGTGCCAGGTCGCGCAGCCGGCCAGTGTGCCCGCCAACAGCAGGGCGGTGGACAGTTTACATAGCGTCCGCATGTCCTTCGCGTTCCCTTTCCTTAGAATACTGTTTCAGGCCACCGGCAGCGTCACCCGAAAGTGCGCGCCGGCGGCGGCATCGATAATTTCTATCGTGCCCTGACAGGCCCTGAGGTACTCGCGCGCAATCGCGAGACCGAGGCCCGTCCCTTTCACATGACCGGCATTTTCCGGTGGCCGGCCCTGATAAAACGCTTCGAAGACCTTCTCCCGTTCCGCGGGCGCAACCCCCGGCCCCTGGTCTTCGACGTCAAGTACGATCGTGTTCTCCCGGCGGCGCAGGTGAAAGCGAATCGTGCCGCGTTCGGGCGAGTATTTGACCGCATTCATGAACAGGTTTTCAACCACCAAACGAATGCGCTCGGGATCGCCGACCACCGTGGCCGGTTCCAGGTCCGGCAAGACCGCGAGTTGGCGTGCCTTGATCGCGACGCGCTGTTCGCCGACGACGCGCGCGACCACGCGGTCGAGTTGGACGGGTTGCGGCGCGCCGCTGCCGGCATCTTCGAGGCTGCTGAAATTGAGCAGATCTTCGATGCGCTTTTGCAGTTGCAGGCCACTCGCGTGCAGGATGTCGGCGACTTCGCGCTGCTCGGGGTTGAGCGGGCCGGTGACTTCGTCCGTCATCAATTGCGTGCCTTCCCGGATTGCGGTCAGCGGCGTTTTGAGCTCGTGGGAAATGTGCTGCAGGAATTTCACGCGATGCTGTTCCAGCTCGTTCAGCCGATTGCGCAGCCAGTCCAGCCGCCGCCCCAGCTCAACCAGGTCGCGCGGGCCGCGGATCGCCACGGGCCGGTCGAGGTCGCCGTCGCCGAGCCGCTTGATGGCGTCGTCGATGGCTTGGATCGGCCGGCTGATCAGCACCACCGCGAGCGCCGCAACCAGCAGCACCAGCGGAACCAGGATGATCACGAACCAGTCGAGCTTGTGGTCGAGTCGGTTTGCAGCCGTCTGCATCTTGTGGACCTCGGTACCGACCGAGTGGGTGCCCGCGGCCAGGAGTTTGCGGGCGAGCCGGTGCAGCGGGACAAATTGTGCCAGCGCGGTGCGCGACGTGGCCGATGTCGGCGCACGGGAATTGAAGTTGTAGTAAATCGATAGCTCGCCGAGGGTCAGCTTTTCGAGCTGGTGGCGCATGTCCGGGTTGAGATTGAGGCGGCCGAAATCGCCGGTTGTCTTGAGGAACGCGCGATGGCGGCGCAGATAGATCTGGTACAGGGTCGGGTCGCGCAGCACGCTGTACTGGCGCGCGCTTCGCTCCAGGCCTGTCAGGTCCTCGACCAGCAGCTGGCTGTAGCGTACCGTGTCGGCCGCGGTATGGACGGCCTGCTGGCCCTGGTCGGCGAGCTGCCGCACCGATGTCGTTGCCACGATCAGGCCGATCGCCAGCGGCAGCGTCACCAGGATGAACGCCGCCAGCGTCAGCTGCAGAATCGAGTTGGAATGCGGCAACTTCATGTCGGGACGCGCACCTCCCTGTTCAGGTCAGGGCAGTATAAACCCTAAGATATAAGGTTTGGCAGCCGCTCCGTGACTGTTTTGCGCAGCGCATTCAGGTTGCCGTGGAAGAAATGACCCACGCCGGGAAACGTGGCGATATTCGGCGGCGGATCGAGCGCCCGCGCCCAGGCCAGCACCGCCTGGGCGCCGACCACGTCGTCGTCGTCGCCCTGCAGCAGCAGCCACGGGCAGGGTGGACGTATCAGCTTGTCAGCTCGATCCACCGGTGGTGCGACCGTGACCAGCGCGGCCGGTTCGAGCCGTGGCGCCGCCCGCAGGGCGACCATCGCGCCGAACGAAAAGCCGGCCAGCCACAACGGCAGGCCGGGATGCCGCTCGCGCAGCCATTGAGCGAGCGCGACGGTGTCGTCGGTTTCGCCATCGCCACGGTCGTGGGCCCCGGCGCTCGCGCCGACGCCCCGAAAGTTGAAGCGCAGCGCCAGCGCGCCAAGATCGGTCAGCGCGCGCGCCAGCATATGCGCCACCTTGTTGTGCATCGTGCCCTGAAACAGCGGATGCGGGTGGCAGACGAGGGCCACCGCGGTCGTCTCGCCGGCCGGTTTGTCGAGCAGCGCTTCGATATCGCCCGCGCCGCCGCGCAATGTCAGTTTTTCTGTCATGGGTTTTTCTGTCAGGCAAGAGCTTGTTTTGAATCGCGTTCCCGACCGGCGGCCGCGGACGGCGGAACGAATGAAATAACCGTGTCCCCGACCTTCGGCGTTACCGGCGATTGCGGCGATTGCACGGCGACTTCGCCGTCCGCGGAGACGACCAGCAGGACGATGCTGTCCGGATCGGCTTCGCCCTTGTAGGCCTCGTAATCGTAGGCCTCCGTCAGCCGTGTCTTCTGGAATTTCCAGCCCTTGGCATGATCGCGCCACAAATCCTCGTACAGCGCCTGCTCGTGAAACGCCACGCGGCCGCGCAGTGTGCGCGTCACGCCTTTCGGGTCGTTTTCGTCGGCCGCGTACATCGGCAGCTGGAAAATCTGGCTGCGGCCGAGTTCGGCCGCGAACGCCGTGCAAACCAGCGCATTGTAGGCGTCATTGCTGGTCGCGGCCAGCAGCGTGCCGATGTCGTTGAGCTGCAGCGACGACTCGGCAATTTCCGACAGAATTTCGCCGTAAAACACCGGCACGCCCGCAAGGCGCGCCGGCTTGAGGCGGTGCCATGCGCTGTCGGTCAGCAGGAGCGGCACGTTGGCGCTCTGTAATGTTTCGGCCAGCGCAATCGTCCATGGCGAAGCGCCCACGATCAACATCCGGTTGCGCTTGGCAGCGGCGAGGCCCAGAAACCGTGCCAGCGGCCCGATGCTGAAGCCGTGCAGGATCACGGTGGCGAAAATCAGCGTGAAGATCAGCGGCGTGATTTCGTAGCCGTCACCGTAGCCGGCGCGCGCGAGCGCCGGTGCGAACACGCCGGCGGTCGCCGCAGCGACGATACCGCGCGGCGCGATCCAGCCGATCAGCAAGCGATCCTTGAACGGTACGCCCGCACGGAGCGTCGCGAGCCAGACCGCCGCCGGGCGCACCAGGAAAATCACGATGGCGAGGAGTCCCGCTGCGCGCCAGTCGATCCAGCCGAGACTGCGCGTCTGCAAGCTCGCGGTGAGCAGTATGAATACGACTGCGATCAGCAGCAGGCTGATGTATTCCTTGAAGCGGCGCATTTCCTGAATGCTGGTCAGGCCCATGTTGCCCATGACGATGCCCATCACCGTTACGGTCAGCAGGCCCGCCGAATTCTGCGCGGCGTCGGCGGCGGCGTAGGCGGCGAGTACCAGCACCAGCAGGATCGGGGATTTGAGATATTCGGGAATCCAGCCGCGCTCGTAGACGCGTCCGGTGGCGTAGCCCAGCCCCGCGCCCAGCACCAGCGCCGTGCCGAGCGCGATGCCCACGCTTGCGGCCGCAGGGCCGATGCCTTCGATATTGCCGCCGTAGGAGACGAAGAACTCGACCAGCAGCACGCCCAGCAGTGCGCCGATCGGGTCATTGACGCTGCCTTCCCAGCGCAGGTAGGAGGCCGTGCGCGGGTTCAGCATCGCGTGGCGCAGCAGCGGATTGACCACCGTCGGACCGGTGACGACGATGATCGCGCCAAACACGATCGCGACCGGCCACGTCAGGCCGCCGATGAAATGCGCGGCGGACAAGCCGAAAACGAAACTGCACGGGATGCCGAAATAGATCAGCCGGCGCACACCGCTCCCCGCCTCACGCAGCTTGTGCAGTTCGAGATTGAGGCCGCCCTCGAACAGGATGATCGCGACGCACAGGCCAATGATCGATTCGACCGCGGCATCGCCGAACTGCTGGTGCGGCCGCAGCCAGCCGAGCACCGGTCCGGCGATCGCACCCGCAATCAACAGAAACAGAATCGCGGGTACCTTGAGGCGCCATGCCAGCCACTGAGCCAGCATGCCCGCGCCCAGCACGGCGACGATGGCGACGGTCAGGTCCATAAAGCGCCTCTAAGCCGGCATCGGCCGGTCGTCGAGCAGGTAAAGCAGGCCGCGCACGTGGCGGTAAATGAACCATAGCCAGGCGACGCCCGCGATCGCGATGCCGACGAGAAAAATCCAGGTGAGCGCGCCGATGATCCACCACAACACCGCCCACCAGAACGTGCGGATCATCCAGGCGTGATGGCTGTCCGCGATCGCGTCGCCGTCGCGACGCTTGATGTAGTTGATAACGAGGGCAATGATGCTCGGCAAGGCCGTGATCGTGCCGACCAGGTGCAGCACGTACGCCACCAGTGCGGCGACGTTGTCGCTGCTGCGAACCCGGCGGCTTCGTCCGTATTCGGGGTAGTCCATCGTCGTTTGCCCTGAGCTTGTCCGAAGGGCTCTTGAGTTTACTAAAACGATTCGACCGCGGGACGTAAATCGAGCTCCAGCGTCCATGCCGTCCGGTCTTGCCGGTGCAGAGCCAGGTAAGTCTCTGCAA
Organism: Gammaproteobacteria bacterium; assembly: GCA_035708085.1. GTDB lineage: Bacteria > Pseudomonadota > Gammaproteobacteria > Natronospirales > DASSBR01 > DASSBR01. The sequence goes on from DASSTE010000092.1 coordinate 13,899, forward strand.
TGGCGTCGGGCGCCAGCAGCGTATGCGTCTCGCGCTCGGGTTGGCGCTCGCGGATCGTGGGTGTATCGATCTGGCCGTCGATGATGGCGTGCGCGACGTGAATCCCCTGCGGCCCGACCTCGCGCGCCAGCGACTGCGCGAGCGCGCGCAGCCCGAATTTCCCCACAGCAAGATTGGCGAAGCCCTTGCCACCGCGCAGCGACGCGGTTGCACCGGTAAAGATGATCGTCCCGTGGCCGGCATCGAGCATCGGCCCGAGTGCAGCCTTCGCCGCCAAAAAGCCTCCCATGCAATTGATGCGCCAGCAGCGCTCGAAATCGTTCGGGGCGATGTCGGCAACCTGCCCAATCACAAAAGTGCCGGCGTTGTAGACCAGCACGCTTGGCGATGAGCCGAAGCGGTAGCCGATTTCAGCGAAGGCGTGTTCGACCGAATCGGGCACAGTCGCATCCATCTCGAGTGCAGCAGCCTCATGGCCGGCGTGCTGCAACTCCCGCGCCAACGGGCGTGTGGTTGATGTACCGCGTGCCAACAGGGCGGTGGCAAAACCAGCCCCGGCAAAACGCCGCGCAACGGCGCTGCCAAGCGATGGACCGACGCCGACGACAGCGATGACATCCTTGTTGTTCATGACAGGCTCCTACAGCGGCTGTTCGGCTAGCTTAGCAAAGCGACGGGCTACAATGCTCCGCATGATCCGCCGCATCCTCTCCGTCGCCCTCGTAAGTCTCACCCTTACGGGCTGCGCCACGCTCGGCTATTACGTCCAGGCGATCAGCGGCGAGATAAGCATTCTCGCCAATCGCCGCGACATCACGGATGTGATCGCCGATCCGGATACGCCGCCGGCGACGAAGGCGAAGCTCGAGTTCGCGTTGCGTGTGCGCCGGTTCGCGAGCCAGAAGCTGCATCTGCCGGACAACGACAGCTACCGGACTTACGTGAAGCTCGATCGGCGCTTCCCGGTTTGGGTTGTCTACGCGGCGCCGCCGTTTTCCCTGGCGCCGGTCGAGTGGTGTTATCCGTTCGCCGGCTGCGTGCCGTATCGGGGATACTTCGCCAAGGACGACGCGGCGGCGTTCGCGGCGAAGCTGCGCAAGCAGGGCAAGGATATCTATCTCGGCGGGGCGCCTTCGTATTCGACGCTCGGCTGGTTCGCCGATCCGCTGTTCAGCAACATGCTGCGTTGGTCGCGCGTGTCGCTTGCCGGGTTGATTTTCCATGAGCTGGCGCACCAGCAGGTTTATATAGAAGGTGCCGCGCAGTTCAACGAATCGTTCGCCGATACGATCGAAACGGTGGGCATCGAACGATGGCTGACGGCGCACGGCGAGCGGGACAAACTGAAGACGTATCACCGGATTCAGGCCGAGACGCACGCCTTCCAGGCGCTGGTCGGCAAGCTGCGAAAACGACTCAGGAAAATTTATGCGGCACCGACGAGCGCCGCCGTGAAGCGGCGTGAGAAGGCGGCAGCGTTCAAGTGGCTGAAGCAACAGCACGCGGCGTTGGTCGCGCAGTACGATCAGCCCATCTACCAGGAGTGGTTCACGCACCCGCTCAACAACGCGAGCCTCGCGGTGGTGACGACCTACAATGTCTGGCAGCCGGCGTTCCAGCAGTTGTTGCGCTGCGACGGCGGCCGTCTCGAGCAGTTTTATGCCGACGTCAAGGCACTGGCCGCCCTGGAGCCTGCCGCGCGGCGGGCACGTCTGGAAGACCTAGCCAACACCGGCTTGACGCCGGCGGCGTACACCAGCGACCACGGCAGCCGTACCTTGTCGGGGTCATGCCGGATGTCGAAAGACTCGACCAGTGCCGCGCGAACCTCTTCATAGCTGGCTCGGACCATGCCGAACAAGCTGTGACAGTACCGCACCATCTGCTCTTCGGAGTCGAAATTCCAGCAGTAGCGGCGATGCACGACCCGGGTCGACTGGAATCCCGCCGCACGTAGCAGCGCCTGGCATTCGCCGGGACGCAGAAAGACGCCGCGATGGCCGGTGGTGGTGTAGCGATCGACAGCGCCATTGAGAAAGCGCGCCGCCGGTGTGCCGTCGAGGACATCCCCAAAGGCTATCCGGCCGCCGGGTTTCAATATGCGGTGCGCCTCGTGCACGAATGCGCTCTTGTTCCCCAGGTGATGCAGTCCGGCGAGGCTGCCGACCCGATCGACCGTCGAATCCGGCAGGGGCAGGCGGTCGAGGGGCGCAACATGTGTGACGTAGGCCGGATCGACGCCGGCGGCGAAGGTCGCCGACGGTTCGACACAGATAATCTGATCGGTGCGCTGCACCAGTGGGCATAGACCGTCGGCGAGATAGCCGCCACCGGCCGGCGCGTCGCATATCAGGTGATGCGATTCTATCTGCAGCAGATCGATCAGTATGCGCCGTTCCAGATCGCGTGCCCGCGGATGAATTTTCGCTGCTTGGTTGTAATGGTCGCCGCGGGCTTCGAATGTCGTGATGTAGTCGTCCATGACCCTTTCCTCAGGTGGCCGCATCCAGATTTGCGCGGCGCAGGTAGAATCGCAGTACGTGCCGGAATACCTTGTCGATCCAGGCACGCTGGTAATCGAAGTAGCGATCGGTGTGGTTGGCATTGCTCCACAGGCCCGGGAACGGATTGGGTTCCCAGATCACCAGTTTCCCCGATCGAGTAACGCTGTAATCGAACGCGACGAAATCCAGCTTCAGCGCCCTCGCGGCACGAACGAGCGCTTCGCGGTGCGGGTTGGGTTCGTTCAGGAAGGCCACTTCCTCGTCCACGTACGCTCGCTCGCGTACTCGATCGCCGGCATGCACGCACCACGGACGCGCGATGATGAGGTGGCGATTGATACCGCTGTCGCCGGTTACAAGGTATCGATATTTGCGAAACAGGCCATCGGCCGAGCGGGTGTCGATATATTCGAGCGCAACCGGATGAGGTAGCCGGCTCCAGTCGACTTGCTGAAAATCGCCCGGCGTATGCACCAGCTGTACATAACCATGGCTTCCGTGGTCGTTGCGCACGATGAACGGGAGCCCGACGGCCGCGGTGATTTCGTCAAACGTACTGTGGCCGCTTAGAGGCAATGCCCGCGCTGCCGTGAAGCCGGCGTGGCGCAGCGTGGCGAGGGCTCTCGACTTGATCGCGTTCGAGAGGTGCCTGACCGGATTAATGATGGGAACGCCCGCGCGCTCATAGCGGGCTTCAAGCGCTTGCAGGCGCCGGTACAGCGCGGGCTTGCGTTCGCGCACCGGATCCCAGAGCCACGGGATCAGGAGTGAAGTACCGCTGGTGGGCCTGGCGAGTGGACCTCCGGTGGTGGTATGGCGGAACAGCCGCGCGGCGGCCGGGTCATGTTCCTGCAGCCACTCGAAGAAGCACCAGTTATCGCGCAGCCCCGCCTCTCGCACAAAGTGGATGTGACGGCTGCCGGTCGCGGCGAAATGCAGGTGGCGGTACGTGTCACCGGCCACGGCCTGAATGGCTTCGGGACGATCGCGGATCCAGTGGCGAATTCGCCAGATGTGCAATCGCCCGCGCAATGCGCGCACACGTGCGGTGATCGACGATGGGGGCTCGGCCTGGCGACAAGCCGGATTGACTGCTGACGTCCCTGTTGCCATTTTGCCGCGACTCCCTGTCCCGGAATGGTTGTGGTTTCGAGTCTACACTTATTGTTAAGGCAGGGAAAGCAGCAGGGGCGGGCGGGGTCAACCCGAATACAGAATTCCTGCCAGCGCGGGAATTATCGGGCCGGCGGCGACTGCTTGAAGCGGCCCGCAGCCGAGCGGTAGCGGTTGTAGCGGCCGCGCTGATTGTCGGCGGCGAGGTAATTGGGCGCTTCGGCTTCGAGCGAATTGGGCTGGATGCCCAACTCCGCCAGCCCCGATTCCACATCGACGCCGCCGGCCTTGAACGAACGGTAGTTATCGATCGAAAACGGCTTGCCCGGCGCGTACTCCAGCACTTGCGCCTGCAGCTTCGACGCCCAGTCGGGCAGGCCGATCACGATGCGGCGTACGCGCATCAGGCGCGCGGTGTATTGCACCAGTTGCTTGAGCGTATACACGTCCGGGCCGTAGAGCGCGTAGCGGCGGCCGATGGTGTCGCGCCGCGTCAGGCTTTGGACGAAAGCCTCGGCCACGTCGCCGACGAAAACGGGCGCGAGCCGCGCGTCGGCGCAAGCGAGCGGCAGCACCGGGATGAATTTGAGCAGGTCGGCGAAACGATTGATCAGCGTATCGTCGGGGCCGAAGATTACCGACGGCGCGAACACGGTGGTCGCCGGATTGCCGTCGGGCGTCATCGGCAGCAGCGCCTCGGCTTCGCCCTTGGTTCTCAGGTAGTGGCTGGGCGCGTCCGGCGAGGCGCCCAGCGCGCTCATGTGCAACAGGCGCTTGATCCCGCGGCGGCGGCAGGCATCGAGCACCTTGCGGGTCAGCTCGACGTGGGCGTGCTCGAAGCCTTTGCCGTCATGGCCGCGCTCGTTGAGGATGCCGACCAGGTTGATCACCGCATCGGCGCCGTCGAACTCGCGCAACAACTCGGCCGGGTTGTGCACGTCCGTGCGCACGATTTCGACCGTCGGCAGCACCGTCAGATCGCGGTGCCGGAACGGATCGCGCGACAGGATGCGGACGTGGTAGCCGGCATCGACCAATTGTGCCGTGATGTGGCGGCCGACGAAGCCGGTGCCGCCGAGAATGCAGATGGTGCGAAAGTGCATGGGCTGATTGTAGCGCCTCGGGCGGGCACCTTCATCCGCCCGAGGCTGCCACGCGTCAGAACCCGAACGCGAGCTTGGCCGAGTACGTCAGGTTGTTGCCGATCCGGTCGGCCTCCAGCGCAAAATCCATGACTACGAAACTGATGTCGAAGCCGGCAAACAGCTCGTTCTCGCCAAAGCTCTCGTTTTTAAGTCCCGTCGACGGATCCGGCGTGCTCGACACCCAGACGCGGCCGGCACCCGCGTAGGGCGTAAATGGCCCGAAGCCTTTCGATATCGACAGCTCCAGGCTTTCGGTATGAAAACCGAGCCGGTCGACACCGGTGATTTTGTTATAGGTGCCGCGCAGGCCGATCGCAGGCTCCAGCGTGCCGCCATCCAGAATCGCATAGCGCAACTCGCCGCCGTAGGCCTTGATGTTCGTGCCCGGCGCGGTGCTGTAGAACCCGCCGATATCGACGCCGCCCGGCAGCCCCTTGGTCAGGTGCACCCGCGCCATCGGCACCGTGCTGACGTCGCTGCCGCTGGTGGCAACCCGCCACGCCGCGTCATGCTCGATCCGGGTGGCGCTGACGTCGAAGCCGAAATTGAAGCCGGTCAGGCCTTCCGGCGCCGCAGGCTCAAGCTGCTTGAATTGCAGCACCGCGCCGAGGTCCGCCGACAGGCCGTGGAACTGGTTCTGCATCAGTGCGTCGAGGTTGTCGATATCGCTCGCGAACGCGAGGCTCGAAGAAGCGGCAAGCAGCGCCGCCGCCAGCAGAATGCGATACATGTCGGGATTCCAGGTGGATAAGTTGGCGCGCAGTCTAGCGCCTGCTTATGCAAAAAAGCGTGGCCGGTCCGATGCGAGGCGGCTTTGCGCCGACAAAAGGCCGCCGCGTTACTCCCCGACCGGTATCGCCGCCGTGATCAGCGCCGCGGCCGGCGTGTTCGCGAGCGGTAGAATCTCGCCCATGCGGGCGGAGAGACGCTCGGGTTTGCCGTCGATGCGCCAGTCGAATACGACCGTCTGAGCCATCACCCGGCGTACATAGGTGCGCGTCTGGCCGAACGGGATGTTGGCGACCCAGACGTCGGCGGCCATCGGTCCGGCGATCGGCAGCCACTCGCGCACGTTGCCGGGACCGGCGTTGTAGGCGGCGGTGGCGAGGCAGGGATTGTCGCCGAAGTGCGCGCGCACGCGGCCGAGATAGGCGCTGCCGAGTTTGATGTTGAGTTTCGGGTCGAGCAGCATGTCGTCGTCATCGATATCGATGCCGAGGCGCGACGCGACGGTGCGGCCGGTCGATGGCATCAGCTGCATCAGTCCGAGGGCGCCGGCGTAGGACACGGCGTTGGCCGCGAACAGGCTTTCACTGCGCATTAGCCCGTACAGCCATGCCGGGTCGAGCCCCAGCGCGTTGGCACGGGTGCGCACGGCGTCCCGGTAGGCCAGCGGATAGCGCAGCTTGATGTCGTCCCAGCAGCCGCCGCGCGCGAGCGTACGGATCGCCGCAGCGTGCCATTTCCATCGGGCCGCCAGCAGACCCGCCTGGCAGCGGTCGGCGGTGGAGAGATTGTCGGTCGCGGCCTGCCATTCGTCGTCGGCGAAATTGAGCATGCCGACCGCAAACAGCTCATGGGCGCGCACGATGCCCGGCCGCTGCGCCAGCTTGTGCATCCGCTGCTGGTCCGGCTCGCCGGGCTGCGGCGAAATCGCATAGGGCAGGTCGAGGCGGTCGGCGGCGAGGAAGCCGTAATAGCCGGCGTACTGCGCGATGCGGCGATAGATGTCGTCCGCCTGCTGCTTGTGGTTCGTCTGCGCCAGCGCGCGGGCGCGCCAGTACTGCCACTGGCGGCTGCGCCGCTGCCGCGCCGGCAGATCGTAAATGCCTTTCAACACCGTGTGCCACCAGCCGTGCCAGAGCGCGGTGCGAATGCGCCACTGCTTCACCAGAATGTGGCGGCCGGACAGGGCGGCCAGATCCTGGTAAGCGTTCGGCAGGTGCTGGCGCGCCTCCCACAGCGCAATCGCGCGCTCAATGGCGCCGCGGTCATCGGCATCGAAGCTGAAACGCGTCTTCAGCGTCTGCCAGTCGGTTTTGGCGGCGATCGGGTTGTCATGCGCGAGGCGCTGGAGCCCGAATGTCAGCAGCCGGCGCGTCCATGGATTATCGTCCAGATCGACATTTGCGAGCGCCGCACCGGGATCGGACGCCATCTGCTGCCAGCGCGCGACGCGCTGCTGCGCCGTATCGTCAAGCTTGGCCGCGAGATACGCCGCGAGATCGAGATGATGCGCGCGCAGTGCCTTGTCGAAGCGCGCGCGGATCATGCCCTGCGTCAGCAGGTCGTGCGCGGCGAGCCAGTCGAATGCCGGGTTGCATTCTTTCGGCTGACTGCTGTCGGATAGCCACAGGCGCTCGGCTTTGGCGACCACGTCCTTGCGCTGTGCCGCCGTGAGCTTCGTTGCGTCCGGGCCGAGCAGCGCCGCGCTGACGCGGGCGCACACCAGCGCCGTCGCACTGCTGCCGTCGTCGTAATGCAGGAACGCGCCCCACGACGCGTTCTGGGCAAGCGAGCGCAGCCAGCGGTAACGGAGCTGTGCGTCGATCGGCAGCCCCGGATAATCGACCAGGAAATTGGCGACCGCCTGCGGCGGCACGACGTCGAGGTATCGATCGAGGTACGCGTAGCGCAGGTAGGGGTAGAGCGGATAATGGATGAGGCTGTTGAGCTTGTCCGACGCGAGCGACAGCTTGCCGGCCTCGATCGACGCATAGGCCTTTTTGAATGCCGCACGCTGCGAGACGAGATCGGCCGCGGACGCGTTCAGCGTCAGCAAAAACGCGGCGGCGAAACAGGTTAGAAATCGCATCCCCATGGCTCGGGAGACTACTTAAGCCGCCGCGCAATTACCAGTAGATGCGGAGTTCCGGCGCCGAGCGGTCGATTCGGCCGCGGGAGCGGCGCCGGCACGCCGTTTGCACGCCCCAAGGCTATGAAGTAGCATACGCGGGCTGATACCCTCGTACCGGAATAGAGCGAGCGATGGCGGATCGTATGGACGGATCCGAGACGCCGGTTCATTGCATAGTCATAGCTCCGAACCAGTCGTTATCGACGTTGGGGCTGACGGGGCTTTATTGCGCCGGGGTTCTGTTTTCACTGGCGGTGGCGACGGTGCTTGCCTGGTTCGGTTATTGGCCGATCCTGGTGTTCGCCGTCCTGGAATGGCTGGCGGTCGGCGCGTGTGTGCGGGTGCTTATCCGCCGCAACGGCTACCGCGAAGTCGTGACCGTGAGCGAGGCGGAGATCAAGATCGAAACGCGCGACCGGGGCCGCTTGAGCAGTATCTGTTTTCAGCGCCACTGGGCGAGCGTCGAGCGGCGGGGCAGCGGCTCATGGTACCCCAGCCGGCTGTTGATCAAGTCCCACGGGACGTTGTGCGAAATCGGACGCTGTCTGACGGAAAACGAGCGCCGGGCGCTGAAAGATCGCCTGGATGAGCTGATCGGGCCGATCAACCGGACGCCCGATCTGAACTGAATATTGAAATATTTCTAACGCGATGTAACCGCATGCCCGCCGCACGGCAGGTTGAATCGCGGGAGCCGGGAGTAACAACGCATGTCAATCAGCAAGCTTGAGCGGACCATCGCGGCCGTCGCCGGACTGGGTCTCGCGCTGGCTTCGGGCGCCGCGAGCGCGGACTCCGCCTTCAATCTGCCACAAGGCGTGACGCCGATCAGCCACTGGGTTTACGGGCTGCACATGCACACGTTCTGGATCTGCGTCGGCATCGCCGTCGTGGTGTTCGGAATTATGCTGATTTCGATCATCTTCCATCGCAAATCCCGTGGCGCGGTGGCGGCGAATTTCCACGAGAATATCTACATCGAAATGGCCTGGACGATCGTGCCGGCCATCATCCTGATCATTATGGCGGTGCCGGCGGTCAACGTGCTCGTCAAGATGGAGGATTACAGCAAGCCGGACATGTCGATCAAGGTCACCGGCTATCAGTGGCTGTGGAAGTACGACTACGTCAACAACGGCATTTCCTACTACAGCAAGCTTGCCGAAGACAGCAACCGCGCCCGCATGATGGGCTCCAGGCTCAGCCCGTTCGACGTCAAGCATTACATTCGTGATGTCGACCATCCGCTGGTCGTGCCGACCGGCAAGAAAATTCGTCTGATGATCACCTCGGGCGACGTGATCCACTCCTGGTGGGTGCCGGATTTCGGCGCCAAGACCGACGCGATTCCGGGTTACATCAACCAGATGTGGATCAAGGTTGAGAAGCCCGGCACCTATCGCGGTCAGTGCGCCGAGTTGTGCGGCCGAGGCCATGCCTTCATGCCGATCGTCGTGGTCGCGAAAACCCCGGCGGATTTCCGCAAGTGGGTCAAGGCGCACGGCGGGCACCTGCCCAACAAGCCGCAGGCGGGCGGTGCGACGATCAATCGCGGCCGGCAGCCGGCCCCCAACGCGACGCAGCCGCCGCCGCAGACGACTCCGCCGGGCGAAAAGCCGCAGACCAATCCGCCAGCCCATAGCGGCTCGGCCAGCTAATTCGAACGAGGACCAGGTATGAATGCGCACACAGTAGCGGCAGCACACGACGACCACGTCCACCACGGGCCGGCGAAGGGCTGGATGCGCTGGATCACGACCACCAATCACAAGGACATCGGCACGCTGTACCTTGTATTCAGTGGCGTGATGTTCGTGATCGGTGGCCTGTTCGCGCTGGGAATCCGCGCCGAGCTGTTCGAGCCGGGCATGCAGATCGTCGATCCGTATTTCTTCAACGAATTGACGACGATGCACGGCCTGGTGATGATCTTCGGCGTCATCATGCCGGCTTTCGTCGGGCTCGCGAACTGGATGCTGCCGATCATGGTCGGCGCACCGGATATGGCGTTGCCGCGGCTGAATAATTTCAGCTTCTGGATCATGCCGTTTGCGTTCATCCTGCTGCTCTCGACATTCTTCATGCCGGGCGGCGCGCCTGCGATGGGCTGGACCAATTACGCCCCGCAGTCCCTGCAAACCGGTATGGCGTTCCCGTTCCTGGTGTTTTCGATTCACCTGATGGGCATTTCTTCGGTCGCCGGCGCGATCAACGTCATCGCGACGATTCTCAACATGCGCGCGCCGACGATGAAGTTGATGAAGATGCCGATGTTCGTCTGGTCGTGGCTGATCACCGCGTTCCTGCTGATCGCGGTGATGCCGGTGCTCGCGGGCGCCGTCACGATGCTGCTGATGGACAAGTACTTCGGCACCAGCTTCTTCTTCGCCGGCGGCGGCGGCGACCCGGTGCTCTACCAGCACGTGTTCTGGTTCTTCGGGCACCCCGAGGTCTACATCATGATTCTGCCGGCGTTCGGCATTATCTCCGAGATCATTCCTACGTTCGCCCGAAAACCGCTGTTCGGCTATGCGTCGATGGTCTACGCACTGGCGTCAATCGCATTCCTGTCGTTCATCGTCTGGGCGCACCACATGTTCACGGTGGGCATGCCGCTGTCGGCCGAAATCTTCTTCATGTTCTCGACGATGCTGATTGCGGTGCCGACCGGCATCAAGATATTCAACTGGCTGGCCACGATGTGGCGCGGTTCGATGACGTTCGAGACGCCGATGCTGTTCGCGCTCGCCTTCATTGTGCTGTTCACGATCGGCGGCTTCTCGGGCGTCATGCTTGCGATCGTGCCGGCGGACTTCCAGTACCAGGACACGTACTTTGTCGTGGCCCACTTCCACTACGTGCTCGTCACGGGGTCGGCCTTCGCCATTATTGGCGCGATCTACTACTGGCTGCCCAAGTGGACCGGCCACATGTACAACGAGTTCTGGGGCAAGACCCATTTCTGGATCAGCGTCATCTCGGTCAACGTGCTGTACTTCCCGATGCACTTCCTGGGGCTCGCGGGCATGCCGCGCCGTACCGCCGACTACGCGGTGCAGTTCACCAGCATGAACCAGATCGTCACCGTCGGTGCTTTCGTCTTCGGTCTGAGCCAGTTGATCTTCCTCGGCGTGATCATCGCGTGCGTGCGCGGCGGCAAGAAAGCCACCGATGAAGTCTGGGAGGGCGCCAACGGCCTCGAATGGACGCTGCCGTCACCGGCCCCGTACCACAGTTTCGAGACTGCCCCGGAAGTTGATTGATGCATATGGTGGACCGCCATCCCGATCAGCCGCAGCGCGCGCGGGCGATGCGCACCGCGATCATTGTCGTAGGCGTTGCGGTCGCCTTTTACGTTGGTGTCTATATCGTTGCCTGGCTGTTGGCCCCGTAAGGATCTTGTAATGTCGCAGACAACACTAGTCGAAGAGAAATATCACGTTCCGCACGCCGCGCCCTGGTCGATTATCGGCATCATCGGGCTGTTCACGCTGGTGTTCGGCGGCGCGCTATGGCTCGACAACTTCTGGATGGGCAAGATCGTCCTGGCTGCCGGCGCCGCCGTCGTACTCGTGATGATGTTCGGCTGGTTCGGCACCGTCATCAAAGAGAGCGAGCACGGCCTCAACAACGCGCAGGTCGACCGCAGCTATCGCTGGGGCATGAGCTTTTTCATCTTCTCCGAGGTGATGTTCTTCGCGGCGTTCTTCGGTACGCTGTTTTACGCGCACCAGTTCTCGCTGCCGTGGCTCGGCGGCACCGGCAGCGGCGCGAAGTTCCCGACCCACGCGATGCTGTGGAGCGGCTTTTCGGCCGGCTGGCCGAGCAACGGCCCGGCCCAGCTGGGCGGTCACTTCCAGGTCATGGATGCGGTGGGCATCGCGGCCATCAATACCGTCATTCTGCTCAGCAGCTCGGTGACGGTGACGATCGCGCACTGGGGCTTGAAGGAGAACAAGCGGCTGCAGGTGATCCTGGGCCTGCTCGCGACCGTGGTCCTCGGATTCTCGTTCGTGGCGTTGCAGGCGCACGAGTACATGGACGCATACCTGAACCTGAACCTGACGCTGCACACGGGCATCTACGGCACCACGTTCTTCATGCTGACCGGCTTCCACGGCCTGCACGTGACGATCGGCGCGATCATGCTGACGGTGATTCTGATTCGCGTCCTTAAAGGGCACTTTACCGCGGACCACCACTTCGGCTTCGAGGCCGTGTCGTGGTACTGGCACTTCGTCGACGTTGTCTGGCTATGCCTCTACGTATTCGTTTACTGGATATAGCGCCGCGCTGAACAAAGTAGTTGGGCAGTCGTTATTAACGCTGGTAAATCCCGTGCGGCTGAATGAGCCCGAGCGCGTAGAGTACGAACAGCAGGCCGATCAGAAGCAGTGACAGCGTGATGCGGATCGTCAGCGCCCGGACAGTCCGCTTCGAGTCGCTGCTGTCCTTGACCAGATAAAACATGCCCGAGCCCAGTGAGATGACGATGACCGCCAGGACGGCGATGACGATGAGGTGGCCGAGCATGTATGGTTCCTCCGACAGGCAAGCGGTCAACGCTATCACGTGCCGATGAAGTTGGGCAAATGGCGGTTCGCACCGCATCTCTGGCCGACGCTGGGAATGATCGTGCTGGTGGCCGGATTCGCCTGGCTGGCGAACTGGCAATGGCACCGGGCCGGCGAGAAGCGCGCGATGATTGCGTCGATCGAGCGCGGCGCCCACGCCCCGCCGGTCGATCTAAACCGCGCCGTGCGCGATAATACGGCGGTGGCGCGTTATCGTCGCGTCGGCCTGCATGGTCATTATGACATCGCTCACCAGGTGCTGGTGAACGAGATCATGCACGATTCCCGCCGCGGCTATTACGTCCTGACCCCGTTCCGTCTCGACGGCACCGATGCCTGGGTCATGGTGAACCGCGGCTGGATCCCGGCGGGCGCCAGGCACGACGCGGCCGCATTGGCTGCCGATTCCGGCGAACGCACCGTGACCGGCCTGTGGACCCACCTGCCGGAGCCCGGCCTCAGGCTTGGCTCGAGCGGACCGCCGCCCAAAGGCTGGCCGAAGACGCTGTTTTATCCGACGCGCGCGGACCTGGCCGACGTCTTGCACCGGCGCGTGATCGCCGGCAGCGTCTGGCTCGCTCCCGGCGAGCCGGACGGGTTCGTCCGCGACTGGAACCCGCGGCCGCGCTTCGGCCCCGGCCGCCACCTCGGCTACATGGCCACGTGGCTGGGCCTCGCGCTTACCGTCCTTATCACCTGGATTGCCCTGAATTTACATGGCGAGAAACACGAAGCCCGCGAGTAAGCTGCAGCGCCGCCTGATACCGTCGCTGATCGTCGCGATCGCGCTCGCGCCCATCGTCGCGGCGGTGGTCTGGTACGTGAACATCGACGTGTGGCGGCCGGCCTCGACCGTCAATCACGGCCATTTGATTACGCCGCCGCGCGTCGTCGAGAGCGCGCCGCTGCCGCTGCTGGGAGGCGGCACGCTGCCCGCCGACTGGTTCAAGCGCGGCTGGAGCCTGGTTTACGCCGGTACGCCCGCGTGCCCGCCACGCTGCAAGAAGGCGCTCTACATGACGCGCCAGATTCGCCTCGCCCTGGGCGCCGAAATGAACCGCGTGCAGCGCCTGTTCATCGTTACCGATCATCCGCAACAGGCGGCGGCGCTGCGTCGCGCGCATCCGGATCTGGCGGTCGCCTATGCCGACGGGCCGCAAGGCCGTGCATTCCTAGCCCAGTTTCTCGACGATCACGCCCTCGGCGCACGCATTTATCTGGTCGACCCGCGCGGCCGGCTGATGATGAGTTATCCGGCGGACACTGATCCGACCGGCATCCTCGCGGACCTAAGACGTCTGCTCAAGTATTCGCACATCGGTTAAGTCATGTATAAAAGCTGGTATTGCCGTATCGCCTTCATCGCCTTCCTGCTGGCGTTCGTCGTCGTCCTGCTCGGCGCCTACACCCGCATCTCCGACGCCGGCCTCGGCTGTCCCGACTGGCCAGCCTGCTATGGCCACATTACCGTTCCGGAGTCGCACGCGGTCATCAGCCGGCTTGACCAGGAGTACCCGAATCGCCCGGTGCAGCCATCGAAAGCGTGGAAGGAAATGGTCCACCGCTACTTCGCCGGCACCCTGGGCATGCTGATCCTGGCGCTGGCGATCTGGGCCGTGGTAAAGCGGCTTCGCGGGCGCAGCGATGCGGATCAGCCGACCGGCCTGCCGGTATTGCTGCTCGCGCTGGTGATCTTTCAGGCGGCGCTCGGCATGTGGAC